>NZ_JBNJRY010000001.1:0-765695 GCF_050435325.1 Paenarthrobacter sp. TE4293 | reverse complement strand
ACAAACAAGTTTCCTTGTTCTGGTGGGCGATACTGGGATCGAACCAGTGACCTCTTCCGTGTCAGGGAAGCGCGCTACCGCTGCGCCAATCGCCCGTTACCGGGTCCTTTTCAAAGGAGAGCGGACGACGAGATTCGAACTCGCGACATCCACCTTGGCAAGGTGGTGCTCTACCAGCTGAGCTACGTCCGCACATGTTGCCTGCCGGGCTGATGCCTGGCGTTCAACAACAAACAAGTTTCCTTGTTCTGGTGGGCGATACTGGGATCGAACCAGTGACCTCTTCCGTGTCAGGGAAGCGCGCTACCGCTGCGCCAATCGCCCATGCAACCAGCAAAAGCTGGAAGACATGGTTTTCACCGAGGTGGGTACGGGATTCGAACCCGTGTATACGGCTTTGCAGGCCGCTGCCTCGCCTCTCGGCCAACCCACCGTGTAAGCAGGATTCCGGGGAATTCTTGCCTTGACAGTGCCTTGCGAGCGGACGACGAGATTCGAACTCGCGACATCCACCTTGGCAAGGTGGTGCTCTACCAGCTGAGCTACGTCCGCAGTGTCGTTTTGACGGGCAGCCCTGCAGGCATTCCGTCGCTTTCCGACGAGTAAAAACTCTATAGGAGGTTGCTGCAAACTCCAAATCGGCAGCTTCGTTTCGGTGGCGAAGGCGGCTCGATCCTTGAATTTGCGGGGATTTGAGAGAGTTTCACGACTGTAATTCCACGTGTGTAGTTCGAGTCCCGGGGTGAAGGGCCGATCCGTTTTGCATTCCGGCGACGGTCCGTTAGTGTTTTCTATGCAGCGGGCGATTGGCGCAGTGGTAGCGCGCTTCGTTCACACCGAAGAGGTCACTGGTTCGAACCCAGTATCGCCCACCATGGGGAACCCTGTTTGGACTGACTAAGTCGGTCCGGACGGGGTTTCTTTTTTGCTTCCCCGCAGTTTTCCGGCGGATTGTGCGTTTCTGCGTCACGAACCGGGTGGATGCCACACCCAATCAAGGTGCACGAACAAGAAGAATCAGATGTGCCTCCAGCTGCCACGGAGCACTTTCCGCCTTTCGCGGATCTTGCCTTGACTGCCCCGGTCCTTGCCGGGAAGCTGGCCCGACTGTCCCCGGAGCAGCTCGCAATGATCTTCCCTCCGGAGAATTCTGTCGGTCCTCTATGACAAAGTCTTTATATGACTGCTCCACTGCTTGCCCACGCAACTGACTACGGCCGGATGTACGCCCGCTCCACCACGGAGCAATTCTCCGTGCCGTCCATCACCACGGTGATTGGGCAACAAGCCCACGCCTTGGACGGGTGGTTCAGTTATATGGGCGCGAGCAGCCTGGCTGCGGATCCTGAGCTTCCGGCGATTCTTGGAAGCCCGGCAAAAACCCGCCAGGCCATTAATAAGGCCTCCAAAGCCGCTGAGGTCTACAGGGACGCGGCGGCCGCGCGCGGTGACAGGGTTCATACGTATTGCGAGCAGGTCGCGTTGCGTGCTCTGGGACGACCACACCGCATGCAGGAATGCCGGGATGACCTCGCAGCGCATGGCGAGCAGGCCTTTGCCGCCCGTTTTGACGAGTGGTGGGAGCTTTACCGCGTGGAGCCATTGGCTCCGGAGATCACTGTGTGGAACAAGACGGTGGGGTATGCCGGGACGCTGGACCTCGTTGCCCGGATCAATGGACGTATCTGCCTGATCGACTACAAGACCAAAGGCACCACGCGGGACGGGACGGTCAAAGCGCTGGATGACAAGGTCGTGATGCAGCTCGCCGCCGGGATGAAGGCTGAGGAGAGCCTGGTTGATCCGGTCGCCGGTGAATGGGAGCCGTGGAAGTACGGAGACAACCCCATGCTGCTCGCTGTGGCCATCGGGGAAACTGAAGTCAGGCCGATGCGGGCCAACCCGGAAATTCTCAAGCACCATTGGTGGAAGTTTTGCGCCCTCCGGCGTGTGTGGGAAATGTCGGCTGACGTCACCGCGGCCGGACAAGCCCTGCTGCCCATTGCGCCGCCTGTCTTCGCTGCGGTTGGTGCACCAGGAGCAAACAGCGGCAGCGGCGATGACCTCAACTAAACTGTCATAGGCTCCGCAACACCCGGACCCGAGTTTGACGATCGTGAGGACTGACGGCACATGGCAATTTTGAGTATCCGAATCATCGGGGATCCGGTGTTGCGCACCGTAGCGGATCCCGTCACCGATTTCGGTCCGGAGCTCGCCAAACTGGTAGCTGACATGACCGAAACCATGGAGGATGTAGAGGGCGCAGGCCTGGCTGCACCCCAGATCGGCGTCAGCCAGCGGGTCTTCACCTACCGCATCGGGGGAGTGGAAGGCCACATCATCAACCCGGTCCTGGAGAACAGCGAGGACTTCCAACCGGACGAGGTAGAAGGTTGCCTCTCGATTCCCGGGCTGGGCTTTCCTGTCCGCCGCTACCGGGCTACCCGGGCAACCGGCGTTGATCTGAACGGCAACCCGGTGTCTGTGGAGGCCGAGGGCATGCTTGCCCGGTGCTTCCAGCACGAAACGGACCACCTTGACGGCATCTTGTACACGGACCGGTTGGAAGGTGAAGACCGGAAGGCAGCCCTTCGCGCCATCCGCAACGCCAATTACCATGCCATCACGGAGAAGACCACGTCCCAGCGCGCTACCAGCGTAGGTTCCAGTTTTGGTGGCGGCAGTTTCGGGGCACCGGAGTGAGGGTCCTCTTTGCAGGAACTCCCGGCGTCGCCGTTCCGTCGTTGGATGCCCTGGTGAAGGCTGGCTTCGATGTCGTCGCTGTCCTGACCCGCCCGGACGCACCTGTGGGCCGGAAGCGCATCCTGACCCCTTCGCCCGTCGCCGTACGGGCGATGGAATTGGGCATCGACGTCATCCGGGCTGCCAAGGTTGATGCAGACACCACAGCCAGGATCGCTGGGTTCGCCCCTGACGTCGCCGCCATTGTTGCCTATGGCGGCATCGTTCCCAAACCCGCTTTGAGTGTTCCGAAGCATGGATGGGTCAATCTGCATTTCTCCCTCCTCCCGGCATGGCGGGGAGCTGCCCCGGTCCAACGCTCCCTCATCGCGGGAGACGACGTTACGGGCGCCGTGACGTTCCAACTCGAAGAGGGCCTCGATACCGGACCGGTGTTCGGTACCCTGACGGAATCAGTTCGCCCTGAGGACACGGCCGGCGACCTCCTTGGGCGCCTGTCCATCAGCGGCGCAGTACTCCTGAGCCAGACCCTTTCGGCAATCGATGCGGGGCAGGCTGCTCCGCAGCCCCAAGACGGGGAGGTCTCCCTCGCGCCCAAGCTGACGCTCGACGACGGGCGCCTGGACTGGCGGCAGCCTGCCCTTGCCGTGAACCGCCGGGCGCGTGGTGTTACTCCGGAACCCGGAGCCTGGACAACCTTGGAGGGCCAGCGGGTCAAACTTGAGCCAGTGGGTCTCCGGCCCGAGGTCACCGATCTGGCGCCCGGGAGCATCCGGGTAGAAGGCAAATCCGTCCTGGTGGGTACTGGTTCCCATGCTGTAGAGCTGGGCCGGATCCAGCCGGCCGGCAAGAAGATGATGTCGTCGGCCGATTGGGCCCGCGGCTTGGCTACACCCGAGAGAGTGGTATTCGAATGAGCGAGTCCGGCCGGCGAGGCCCCAATAACAGCGGGAGCCGGGACGGCGGCGGACAAGGCAACCGTGGTGCCCGCGGCGAGAGCAGACGCAACGCCCAAGGCAGGGAGCGGAACAGGGGACCGCAGCGGGGGTTCACCAACAACGCTCCGTCGCAGCGGACACGCAGGGCCGACCCCGCGCGTTTGGTTGCTTTCGAGGTGCTTCGTGCTGTTGCTGCCGAGGATGCTTACGCAAACCTCGTGCTTCCGGCACGCATCAGGGAGCACCGGCTTGATCGGCGGGATGCCGGATTCGCCACGGAGCTGAGTTACGGCGCCCTGCGTGGCCAAGGTACGTACGATGCCATCTTGGCCCGGTGCGTGGACCGCCCCTTGGAACAATTGGATCCTGCGATCCTGGATGCCCTGCGGATAGGCGCCCATCAATTACTGTCGATGCGAGTTCCGGCACATGCTGCGCTGGACCAGACTGTTGGCCTGGCACGCGCCGTGATCGGGGCCGGTCCATCAGCCCTGATCAATGCTGTCCTGCGAAAAGTTACGGCCCACAGCATGGGCGAATGGCTGGATATCCTCTTGGCCAACGAAACCGACGAAACCAAGGTTGCGGCGCTCCGGCATGCCCATCCTGAATGGATTGTGCGCGCGCTGCGTCAGTCCTTGGTGAACCATGGACGTCCAAAGTCCGAAATTGATGACTTGCTGGAGGCTGACAACGCCGCTCCAGTGGTCAATCTCGTGGCGCTGCCAGGCTTGGGAAACCTTGACGAGGCTTTCGAGAATGGTGCCACCGCCGGCGAGCTGGTGGAAGGTTCCGCCCTGTCCGCCGGCGGGGATCTCGGCCGCCTGGAATCGGTCCGGCGTGGAACCACCCGGGTCCAGGACGTGGGATCCCAGCTGGTGGCCCGCGCTTTGGCCGGCGTGGATCTCGGCGGCGCCTCCCCCCGAAGCGAACGCTGGCTTGATTTGTGTGCAGGCCCCGGCGGAAAGGCTGCTCTCCTGGCCGCCTTGGCGCAGAGGGATGGCGCCACGCTTCTTGCCAACGAGCCCGCGCCCCACAGGGCGAAGCTCGTCCAACAGGCGCTTTCGGCTGTCCCGGCGGACACGTGGTCGGTCCGGACCGGCGACGGACGCGAAGTTGGCTCGGAACAGGCGGAATCCTTCGATCGCGTTCTGGTAGACGTTCCCTGCAGTGGCTTGGGAGCGTTGCGCAGGCGACCCGAGTCGCGGTGGCGGCGCTCACCCAAGGACATTGGGGACCTCGGCCCCCTGCAGCGTGACCTGTTGAAGGCTGCGATAGACGCCGTCAAGCCCGGCGGCGTGGTGGCCTACGTGACATGTTCGCCGCACCCGGCAGAAACAACTGCGGTTGTCAGCGACGTCCTGGCCAAGCGTGGGGACCTGGAACTGCTCGACGCCGGACAGGCGCTTGACGATGTCAGCCTCACCGGCAGTTTGGGCGCCGGTCATGAGCTGACGGCGCAGTTGTGGCCCCACGTCCACCAAACGGATGCCATGTTCATGGCACTCATCCGCAAAAAGCCGTAACGGTCGGAATCCGACCTTCCATCACCACCGACCCAGAGGGGCTGCCTTGTCTCAGTGCTGTATCAACCCGAGCATCCTGTCAGCGGATTTCGTCAACCTTGAGGCGGAACTGCAACGGATCAGCAATGCCGACGCCGTCCACGTTGACGTCATGGACAACCACTTCGTGCCGAACCTGACGCTCGGCCTGCCGGTAGTGCAAAGGATCCAGGCGGTCAGTCCTGTGCCGCTGGACGCCCACCTGATGATTTCCGACGCCGACCGTTGGGCGCCTGCCTACGCGGACGCCGGCGTCGCTTCGGTGACCTTCCATGCAGAGGCAGCGATGGCGCCGGTCAAACTGGCCCGGGAACTGCGTGCGCGCGGATCCAAGGCCGGAATGGCCCTGCGGCCGGCTACTCCGGTTGAGCCCTACCTGGACATGCTCAGCGAGTTGGACATGCTGCTGATCATGACGGTGGAGCCAGGATTCGGCGGGCAGTCCTTCCTGGATATCACCCTTCCGAAGATCCGGCGTGCCCGGGCAGCCATCGAGGGTTCCGGAGTCGGCGTCGCTATCCAAGTGGATGGAGGCATCACCGAGGAGACCATTACCAGGGCTGCCGAAGCCGGCGCCAACGTGTTCGTGGCAGGGTCGGCAGTCTATGGCCACCAGGACCCCGCCGCTGCCATCGATCGGCTCCGTGCAGCGGGCCAGGCTGCCACGGCCACATTTGCCTGACGACCGTCACCACATGTTACGAAGATGGCCGGGGAATAGCCCGGTCATCTTTGTAGTTGTGGCAGAATAACAACACACATACGTGCTCCGGGGTCGGTGTAAGTCCGAACCGGCGGTTATAGTCCGCGACCCGCGAGCCATCGGATTCCAAGTCCTTGGATGTTCGATGGCAGACGGTTGAACCGGTGGAATTCCGGTACCGACAGTTAAAGTCTGGATGGGAGAAGCACGTACAGTCATGCCGTGGGCGTTCCTTTAGCGACGCCCGGCATTGCGCTGTCGTACACCCCCGGAGTCATCGCGGCTTACTGGGAAGGAACGGCATGGACTTTCTGCGATGGCTCTTCGAAGCACAGATCCCCGTTGGGGGATCTGCTCTTGTCTTACGCGAAGTGCTTGGAAACATCTTTGGGTTGCTCAGCGCCCTTGGCGGCATGCGCCGTAAAGTCTGGGCGTGGCCAATCGGCATCATCGGCAACATCCTCCTGCTCACGGTCTTCCTGGGCAATGTGTTCGGCGCAGCAGCGCCGGCTACCTTATGGGGACAGGCCGCACGTCAAATCATGTTCATCGCCGTCGCCGTTTATGGGTGGTACCGGTGGCAGCAGGGCCGGCACTCGAGTAACCAGGGACGCGCCATCGTTCCGGGTTGGGCCAGCAACAAAGTCCGCTTCGCGCTGGTCGGCGCGATGGTGGCAGGCACAGCAGCCTTGACGCCTCTCTTCGATGCCCTCGGCTCCTATCCGCCGGTCTGGGCAGACGCCTGGACCTTCATGGGCTCACTGCTGGCCACGTATGGCATGGCCCGTGGCTGGACTGAATTTTGGCTGATCTGGGTGGCCGTGGACATCGTGGGCGTGCCACTGTTGTTCAGCGCCGGCTACTATGCCAGCGCGGTCATGTATCTGTTCTACGGCTTCTTCACCCTCACCGGCTTCTTCGTCTGGTGGCGCGCAGAAAAGCGCGAACGGGCCGGGCGCGATGACAGCAGCGCAGGCGTGGCAGTATCCGCGGGAGCTGCCCAGTGACCGCAGATGAAACCCTGTACACCCCGGCAGAGTGCGCGGCCATGGATGCCGCGCTCATCGCAGCCCTCGCCGGACCGCGCGGAGCCAATCCGCTGGTTGGTGCAGTGATCCTCAGTCCGGAAGGCGAACAACTGTCGACGGGGTACCACCGGGGTGCCGGCACGGCCCATGCTGAAGCGGACGCGATTTCCGAAGCCCGCCGGCAGGGCATTGACATCGTGGGAACCACCATGGTCGTTACGCTCGAGCCGTGCAACCACGTAGGCCGCACCGGACCGTGCGCCCAGGCAATCATGGCGGCGGGAATCTCGAAGGTGATTTACGCCGTCGACGATCCCCACGATCCCGCCGCAGGCGGGGCCCGAACGCTCCGTTCCGCAGGAGTCGAGGTCCGTTCCGGCCTGGCCATGGACAGGGCCCTGGACCTTAACCGCGACTGGTTCGACGCCGTTGCGGCCAAGCGTCCGTTCGTCACCTTGCACATCGCCCAGACGCTGGACAGCCGCATTGCCGCCACGGACGGCACCAGCCAATGGATTTCCTCCCCGGAGTCCCTCGCGGACAACCATGGGCTGCGGCGACGCATCGACGCCATCCTGGTGGGGACCGGGACCGTCCTGATCGACAACCCCCGGTTGACGGCCAGGACCGCGGACGGAGAACTCGCCGCCCGGCAGCCGATCCGCGCGGTGATGGGATTGCGGGACGTCCCTGAAGATGCGGCCGTCCGGGGAACCGACGGGCGCTTTGTCCACTTGCCAACACGGGATCCGGCAGTGGCCCTGGCTGCGTTGTTCGACCAGGGAGTGCGGCACGTCATGGTGGAAGGCGGCTCGTCGATCCTCAGCACCTTCCTCGGCGCACACCTGGTGGACGAACTGATCGTCTACCTGGCGCCGACGTTGCTGGGGTCCGGAACGCCTGCATTGAACGACCTGGGGATCACCACGCTGGCGGATGCCCAGCACTGGTCCTGGGACGACGCCGGGGGCGGAGCGGTCCGGACGCTCGGCAACGACCTTCGGCTGCACCTGCGGTCACCACGGAGTACCGCCGGAACCAACAAGAATTCGATTCCGCAAGAGAGTGTGGCTTCGAACAGTGAAGCTGCGGAATATGTCACGGGAGGACACTGATGTTTACGGGAATCGTTGCCGAGCAAGGCACTGTGGTGGGAATTGAGCATGATGGTGACGCCAGCGCCACGCTGCGGCTGAGTGCTCCCACAACCACCGAAGGTTTGGCCTTGGGCGGGTCCATCGCCGTCAACGGTGTGTGCCTGACGGCCACGCAGATCGATGGCCAGGACTTCAGCGTCGATGTCATGGGCGAAACCCTCGTCCGGACCACCATCGGCGGGCTGGCCCCGGGGGACACAGTGAACCTCGAGCGCTGTGTGCCGGCAGGCGGTCGCCTCGACGGACATGTGGTCCAGGGGCACGTCGACGGCGTGGGCGAATTGCTGGAGCGCGAGCCACTGGGGAACTGGGACCGCCTGCGTTTTGGCGTGCCGGCCCCGCTGGCACGCTATATCGCCGAAAAAGGTTCGATCGCCGTCGACGGTGTCTCGCTGACGGTGACCGCCGTCAGTGCCGCAGCCGAACCCGCTCCGTGGTTTGAGGTGGGGCTGATCCCGACCACGCTGGAAGAAACCGGCTTGGGCGCCAAGCCTGTCGGGGGCCGCGTGAACCTCGAGGTGGATGTGTTGGCCAAGTACACCGAGCGCCTGTTGTCCTTCGCGCCGCAGCAAGGGGGTACGCGATGAGCGCCCCCGCCAAGACATCGACCGGCGGAACGCCGCGTACCGGACTGGATCCTGTCGAAGATGCGATCGCAGCGATGGCAGCGGGCCGGGCCGTGATCGTCGTGGACAACGAAGACCGGGAGAACGAAGGCGACATCATCTTTGCCGCCCAGCACGCCACCCCGGCCCTCATGGGATGGACCATCCGGTATTCATCCGGCGTCATCTGCGTCCCCTTGGACGGAGATCGTGCGGATGCCCTGGTGCTGCCTCCCATGGTGGAAATCAATGAGGACGCCAAGGGGACTGCCTACACCGTTTCCTGCGACGCTGCGATCGGTGTCAGCACCGGCATTTCCGCCACGGACCGCGCCCTGACGGCCCGGATCCTGGCAGATCCGAGCAGCACTCCGGCCTCGATCACCCGCCCCGGGCATATTTTCCCGCTGCGCGCAGTTAACGGGGGAGTGCGTGAACGTCCGGGTCACACGGAAGCTGCCGTGGACCTGTGTCGACTGGCCGGGCTCGCCCCGGTGGGTGTGATCGCAGAGTTGGTACATGATGATGGTGAAATGATGCGCTTGGACAGCCTGCGCGACTTCGCCGCCGACCATGGATGCCCCCTCATCTCCATAGAGGACCTGGTGTCATATGTTGAAGCGGTAGAGTCCCAGACGGCACGTATTTCACAGGAGGACGAGGAGAAGCGATGACCGCATCGACCACGCGCAGCAGTGACCATTCCGGCCCGGCGCCGCACCCCGTCAGCGGTGGCCCCGTGGTGCAACTGCCCACGGCGTTTGGAAACTTTGTTGCACAAGCCTGGACGGACCATGTCACCGGCATTGAACACCTCGCCGTAAGCTCACCCAATCCACCCAAGGACGGCCGTGCGCCACTGGTCCGGCTGCATTCCGAATGCCTCACCGGCGATGTTTTCGGTTCCTACCGCTGCGACTGCGGAGAACAGCTTGCCTTTGCTTTGGAACTCATCCATGCCGAAGGCGGAACGCTGCTGTACCTGCGTGGGCAGGAAGGCCGCGGCATCGGGCTGGCCAACAAGATCAAGGCCTACGCCCTGCAGGAAGCCGGGTTCGACACCGTGGAGGCCAACGAACAATTGGGCTTGCCCGTCGACGCACGCTCCTACAGTGCGGCTGGACAGATCCTGGCCGAAATGGGTCTCCATGAGGTCCGGTTGCTGAGCAACAATCCCGACAAGCAGCACCGTCTCGACAAGGCCGGAGTGACGGTGGTGGAGATGGTGCCTACCGAGGTGCCGTCCCGCGAACAGAACCTGCGCTACCTGCAGACCAAGAAGGACCGGATGGACCACCGGCTGACGCTCGATGTCGAGCCGGTCAGCAATGGCAAGACACCTTCAAACCACACCTTTGACAACACCTCAGACTGAACGGATCCACACCACACCATGAGCGGACACGGCGCGCCCACCATCGACCTCACCACCCTCAACCCTGAGGAAACCTCGCAGCTTAAGCTGGCCATCGTGGCGGCAAGCTGGCACACCCAGATCATGGACGGCCTGGTGGACGGAGCACTTCGCGCCGCCAAGGAAGCCGGGATCGCGGAGCCAACGCTCCTGCGGGTGCCGGGCAGCTTCGAGCTCCCGGTCGCTGCCGCCAGGCTTGCACCGCACTTTGACGCAGTAGTGGCACTGGGCGTGGTGATCCGTGGCGGAACTCCCCACTTCGACTATGTTTGCCAAGCCGCGACGTCGGGACTCACTGACGTCAGTGTCCGCACCGGCGTGCCGGTGGGCTTCGGCGTCCTCACCTGCGATACGGAGCAGCAGGGCCTGGACCGCGCAGGCCTTCCCGGTTCCAAGGAAGACAAGGGCCACGAAGCTGTGACTGCAGCCCTCGCCACCGCGGTGACACTGAAGCAGTACACCTAGCAGCGCCGGCCATCGAAGGGGATGTGTGTGTCTTCACTCACATCCCCTTCGTCATGCAACGCCCCAACAAGCGGTGGCCGCCCCCGAGCAAGTAGTCTGGAGGGCGTGAAGAATTTCGAGACGCTGTTCGCAGAACTGAGTGAGAAAGCAGCGACCCGCCCGGCAGGCTCGCGCACGGTTGCCGAACTGGACTCCGGAATCCACGGCATCGGCAAGAAGGTGGTCGAAGAGGCCGCTGAAGTCTGGATGGCCGCGGAGTACGAATCAGACGAAGCTGCCGCTGAGGAAATTTCCCAGTTGCTGTACCACCTGCAGGTCCTCATGCTCGCCAAAGGCCTCACCCTGGAGGACGTTTACAAGCATCTCTAGCCACGCCACTCCGCTGTCCTGCGGCGGAGCCCCCTGCGTGGCCAAGGTGCCTGAAAACCTCCCTTCCAACAAGAAAGTCTCCCAATGCTCCGTGTAGCAGTCCCCAACAAGGGATCCCTGTCCGAAGCCGCCTCGGCAATGTTGTCAGAGGCCGGCTACCGCCAGCGCCGCGATTCCCGCGAGCTGGTGATGGTTGATCCCGACAATGACATTGAATTCTTTTTCCTCCGTCCACGTGACATCGCGGTCTATGTAGGCCAAGGCACGCTCGACGTCGGCATCACCGGCCGGGACCTCCTGCTGGACGCGAAGGTTGAAGCTGAGGAAATACTTCCCCTGGGCTTTGCCCCGTCAACCTTCCGTTTCGCCGGTCCCGTCGGTGACTTCGCCGGCGTCGAACAGCTTGAAGGCAAGCGTCTGGCCACCAGCTACGACGGCCTCCTGCGCGACTACCTGGCGGACCGCGGCGTGAACGCCACTGTGGTTCGTTTGGACGGAGCCGTGGAATCATCGGTTCGCCTCGGTGTCGCGGATGCCATTGCCGACGTCGTTGAAACCGGCAACACCCTTAAGGCCGCGGGCATGGAGATCTTTGGCGATCCCATCCTGAAGTCCGAGGCCGTGCTGATCCGCCGCTCCAACTCGGGTGGTTCGGCCAATGGAACCGCCAAGGAAATCGACACCCTGATCCGGCGGCTCCAAGGCGTCCTCGTGGCACGCCAGTACGTCCTGATGGATTACGACATCCGCAAGGACCTGGTGGAGGACGCCGCTGCGTTGACCCCGGGCCTTGAGTCGCCCACGGTCTCCCCGCTGCGCGACTCCGAATGGGTTGCCGTGCGGTCCATGGTTCCGAAGAAGGAAACCAACCGGATCATGGATGAGCTCTACGACCTTGGAGCGCGCGCCATCCTGGTCAGCAGCATCCACGCCTGCCGCATCTGATCCGCGTCATCGGGTCGCACATCACTTCAGCAGAGCAGAGCCAAGCAGAATTTAGGAGCAGCACATGGCTGTAGCCGTACGCGTCATTCCCTGCCTGGATGTCGACGCAGGCCGCGTCGTCAAAGGCATCAACTTTGAGGGCCTCCGCGACGCCGGCGATCCGGTGGAACTGGCGCACCGGTACGACAATGGCGGGGCCGACGAACTGACGTTCCTCGATGTCACTGCCTCGTCCGGGAACCGTGAAACGACGTTCGACGTCGTCCGCCGCACGGCAGAGGAAGTCTTCATCCCCCTCACCGTGGGCGGTGGCGTCCGTGGCGTCGCGGAGGTGGACAAGCTCCTGCGCTTCGGTGCGGACAAGGCCTCCATCAATACTGCAGCTGTTGCCCGCCCCGAGGTCATCGATGAGATTACCCGCCACTTCGGTTCGCAGGTCCTGGTGCTCTCTGTGGATGCCCGCCGTACCCGCGATGGTGACGTCCCGACGTCGTCCGGTTTTGAAGTGACCACCCACGGTGGCCGCACCGGAACCGGTATCGACGCCGTCGCCTGGGCCAAGGAAGCAGCGGACCGGGGCGTGGGAGAAATCCTGCTCAACTCGATCGACGCCGACGGCACCAAGGACGGTTTCGATCTCGAGTTGATCCGCCTGGTGCGTGCTGCGGTGAACATCCCGATCATTGCCTCCGGTGGCGCCGGGGAGCCAGCACACTTCCCGCCTGCCGTGGAAGCCGGCGCGGATGCCGTGCTGGCGGCTTCGGTGTTCCACTTTGGGCCGGACGACATGATTGCCCAGGTCAAGGCGGCTATCCGCGAGGCCGGCTTCGAGGTCCGCTAGCTTCAGGCAACAACGCCAACGCGGGGTCACTTACGGCCCATCATCCCTTGCAGGATGAGCCGTAAGTGACCCCGCGTTGTCTGTTTAGAGGCCGATGTCCGCGGACTGCAGAAGCGCGACGGCGTCCGGCTGGCCTTCGAAGGTGACGAGGGCCTGGCTGGTGCGGCCGTGGGCATGCATCAGCAGCTCGCCAGGTTCGCCCACGATGGCGACGGACACGGGCGCGCGCTTGGCTACATGGCGCGGGCCGGTGGGGCGCACCAGCACGATGCCAAGGTCGACACCGCGGTACAGGAAGGCGGCCCGTTTGATCAGTTCATCCCAGAGGGCGTCCGAATATGCTTCATCGAGGGCGCGGGGCGCCCATCGGTCGCCTGCCCGGCGGATGTCTTCGGTGTGCACAAAGTACTCGATGAGATTGGACGTCTCGTCCAGGGCCTTGATTTTCAACGGGGACAAAGCAGGAGGGCCGGCGCGAAAGGTCTTAACGAGGTCCGCATAGGCGTCCGGGCTCTTGAGTTTGGCCGCGAGTTTGGAGGTGGCCTTTTCGGATGCCTTGCCCAGGCTTGGTATCAGCAGGCCGAGACCTACGGCGATTTTCCGTTCGCGCAGGAACAAATGCGCGGCCAAGTCCCGGGTCTGCCACCCTTCGCAGAGCGTGGGGGAGTCAGGTCCGGCCGCCAGCAGGGTTTCGGCCAGTACTTCTCGGGAAGGATCGACGAAATGCATCACTTGTGAAACTAGCACGATCGGAGCGGTCTTGCGCAGTGGAACCGCCGCAGAACCGGGCTGCGGCCAAAGGCACTAGACTTGATCTGATGTCAGAGCAGTCCGCCCCCAGCCCCTCTCCCGCCGCGGAGCTTTCCAGCGACCCGTCGAGTCCCCTGCCACAGGAGATCGCCAGCGCCCTCAAACGTGACCCGTCGGGTCTCGTGGCCGCGATCGTGCAGCAGCACGATACCAACGAGGTCCTCATGCTCGGCTGGATGGATGACGAGGCTCTCCACCGCACCATGACCACAGGCCGCGTGACGTTCTATTCGCGCTCCCGCCAGGAGTACTGGCGCAAGGGCGACACCTCCGGACACGTACAGTTCGTGAAGTCTGTCGCCCTTGACTGCGACGGCGACGCCCTCCTGGTCCGCGTGGACCAGATCGGCGCAGCATGCCACACCGGAACCCGGACCTGCTTCGATGGTCGCGACTTCACAGTCGTTACGGGCCACCGCGACTAAGGCACCCACTACTTTCCACTGACGCACCACCTCAGACAAAAGGCGGAGAAAATAGCCATGCAGGACCTTGGAATCATCAGCCCGGGCCTGGAAGAGTTCCGCGAACTCGCCGTCCACAGCCGTGTCATCCCCGTCCGCCTCAAGGTCCTGGCGGACGCCGAAACACCCATTGGTTTGTACCGGAAGCTGGCCAAGGGCCAGCCCGGAACATTCCTCCTGGAGTCCGCGGCAGTCGGCGGCACCTGGTCCCGGTACTCCTTTATTGGATCCGCATCGCGGGCCACGCTGACAACCAAGGACGGCCAGGCCCACTGGATCGGCGAGCCGCCGGTTGGAGTTCCCGTGTCCGGGAACCCCGTCGACGCGGTCCGCGACACCATAGCTGCGCTGCAGACCGACCGTTTCGAAGGATTGCCGCCCTTCACGTCCGGTCTGGTTGGCTTCCTCGGCTGGGAAGCCGTCCGTCACTGGGAGCGCCTGACTTCTCCGCCGGAGGACGACCTGCAGCTGCCGGAAATGGCGTTGAACCTGGTCACCGACATGGCTGTTCACGACAACACGGACGGTACGGTCCTGCTGATCGCCAACGCCATCAACTTTGATGACAGCTCCGAACGCGTTGACGACGCCTGGCATGATGCGGTGGCCAGGGTGAAAGGATTGCTGGAGCAGATCAGCACTCCCGTTGCCCAGCCGGTTTCCGTGCTGGAAACCGCGGCCTTGGACTTTGCCTCCAGCGTGCAGGAGCGCTGGGACGAAGCCAAGTACCTTGAGGCTATCGACCGGGGCAAGGAAGCCATTGTTGACGGCGAAGTTTTCCAGGTAGTGATCTCCCGTCGCTTCGAGATGGAGTGCCCCGCGGACCCCCTGGATGTTTACCGCGTGCTGCGCAATACCAATCCCAGTCCGTACATGTACCTGTTTAGCCTGGAGGATGCGGACGGGCGTGAGTACTCGATCGTGGGCTCATCGCCGGAGGCTTTGGTCACGGTGACCGGCCAGGAAGTCATTACCCACCCCATCGCCGGCTCCCGCCCCCGTGGGAAGACGGTGGAGGCGGACAAGGCCCTCGCCACGGAGTTGCTGGCAGACCAGAAAGAGCGGGCCGAGCACCTGATGTTGGTGGACCTCTCCCGCAATGATCTTTCCAAGGTCTGTGTTGCCGGGACGGTCGACGTCACGCAGTTCATGGAAGTGGAGCGGTTCAGCCACATCATGCACCTCGTGTCCACCGTCGTGGGGGAGCTTTCTCCTCGCGCCAAGGCCTACGACGTCCTCAAAGCGACCTTCCCGGCAGGCACGCTGTCCGGTGCTCCCAAACCGCGTGCGCTGCGCTTGCTCGATGAACTCGAACCGCACCGCCGTGGCATCTACGGCGGCGTGGTGGGCTACCTGGATTTTGCCGGTGACATGGATATGGCCATTGCCATCCGGTCGGCGCTGCTCCGTGGAGGCCGCGCCTATGTTCAGGCCGGCGGCGGAATCGTGGCCGATTCCCACAAGCCTTCCGAGGCGCTGGAGACGGTGAACAAGGCGGCAGCGCCCCTTCGGGCCGTCCACACCGCGGGATCGCTGCAGAACATTTCCGCTGATACGGTCGGGAATCCAAACGTCCTCGACGACGGGACTTCCGCCCCATGAGCACGGCATCGTCAGCGTCTCCCGTAAAGCAACCTCCGCGCTGGGCACGCAAATCCACGCTGGTCCTCGCCACCACGATCCTTGCTCTGGCCGTGTTCGGGGCCACGACGCAGACGTGGATCGAGGTGCAGTTGGATCCCACCGGAGCATCCAACAGCGATCTGCACGTTCAAGGAAGCAAAGCGGCCACTGCTGTGACGGCCCTGGCCGTCGTCGCACTGGCTGGCGGCCTCGCGGCTTCCATTGCCGGAAAAATCGCCCGCTGGATCATTGCGGTCCTCATCGTCCTGTCGGCGGCGGGGATCATCCTGGCCGCAGTCACCGTTTTGCTTGACCCGCTGGGTGCCGCCCAAGGGGCGATCGCAGCTGCAACGGGCGTCTCGGGTGGGCAGGCCAACGCTGCGGCAACAGCGTTCCCGGTCCTGGCCATCGTCGCCGGATCCCTGCTGGCTGTCTGCGCGGTGGCCTTGCCGCTGGCCGGACGCCATTGGACCTCGCGGACCAAGTACGACGCCGGGACGCGGAGCCGGAAGGGCAGCAACGAACCGGTGGACGAGATTGACAGCTGGGACAGCCTGTCACGAGGTGAAGACCCCACGTAGGCAGCTGAGCAGGGCTTTCCGGCAGGTTCCGCGCAACAAAAGCGCACACGCCTTCCCTGACGTCGGACGATGTCCCGGACGCCGTCAATAAATGGCAGAATGTAAGCAGTATTCATCCTGAGGAGATTTCACATGAGCAAAACCACAGTGTCCGCAAACCAAACTGAATCCACCATGGCCAGCCACGCTGACGCCATCGGCCACGGAAACAGCCCGGCTGCCTGGACCTGCGTACTTGTGATGCTGGTCGGTGCGCTGATTTCCTCCATTGCTTTCGTCATCGCCAGCACCCCGATCTTCGTTGGCGGCCTGGTTGTCATGGTTATTGGCCTCATCGTTGGTGGCGTCATGCGCAAGGCGGGCTACGGAGTGGGCGGCAGCAAGCTGCAGAACAACGGCCACTAGTCGTGACCGTTCTTGATGACATCATCGTTGGCGTCAAGGAGGAGATGGAGGCGCGCAGCCGCCTCGTATCCCTTGCGGAGCTGAAGGACCGCGCCGCAGGTGCCGACCCGGCCCGCGATGCATGGGCAGCCTTGGGCGGTCCTTCGTCCGTCCGCAACGACCTCAAGGTCATCGCAGAAATCAAGCGCCGCAGCCCCTCGAAGGGCGACCTCGCACCGATCGCGGATCCGGCCTCCCTCGCGGTGCAGTACGCCGACGGCGGAGCTTCCGTTATCAGCGTCCTGACTGAACAGCGCCGTTTCGGCGGTTCGTTGGCCGACCTCGATGCCGTTCGTGCCGCCGTCGACATTCCCTTGCTCCGCAAGGACTTCACGGTTGACGAGTACCAGATCTGGGAAGCCCGTGCCCACGGAGCCGACCTGGTCCTGCTCATCGTCGCGGCATTGTCAGACACGGAGCTTGCGGAGTTCAGTGCCCTGAGCCATGAGCTCGGCATGAACGTTTTGGTGGAGACCCACACCGAGGAAGAAATCGAACGCGCCGTTGCGGCGCAGGCGAAAATCATCGGCATCAATGTCCGCAACCTCAAGACGCTCGACGTCGACCGCTCGGTCTTCGGCTCCCTGGCCGGTTTGATTCCGGCCGGGTCCGTCATTGTTGCCGAGTCCGGCGTCAGGGGCGCCGACGACGTGTCCCACTACGCATCGGGCGGCGCCAACGCCATCCTGGTGGGGGAGGCGCTCGTCAGCGACTCCACCCCGCGCGAACGCATCACCGAATTCAAGGCAGCTGGAGCTGCCGCCATCGCCGTCAGGAACTGAGGCAGTCACTGAATCACGGCGAACAGCCGCAAGGCAGCCCGGGCTTGTGCCTGTGGCTGCCTTGTGGCACGTGGAACTACCCAATGAACTAACTGGAACAGGACGGTGAGACTGATGGTCGACGCGCCAACAACCGGCTCAGAAGAGAATGCGGCCGACGCATTCCTGCAAGGTGGCCCTTCGCTGCGCAACGCCTCCGGGCCCTACTTCGGCAATTACGGCGGACGCTGGATGCCCGAATCCCTCATCGCCGCCCTCGACGAAGTCCAGGACACGTTCGAGAAGGCCAAGGCTGACCCCGATTTCATCGCACAGCTCAAGGACCTCAACAAGAACTACTCCGGCAGGCCTTCCTTGCTCACCGAAGCCAAGCGCTTCTCCGAGCATGCCGGCGGAGCGCGTATCTTCCTCAAGCGTGAAGACCTGAACCACACGGGCTCCCACAAGATCAACAACGTCCTGGGCCAGGCCCTCCTTGCCAAGCGCATGGGCAAGACCCGTGTGATCGCGGAAACAGGGGCCGGGCAGCACGGCGTTGCCAGTGCCACGGCCGCAGCCCTGCTGGGCCTGGAATGCGTGGTGTACATGGGCGCCGAGGATTGCCGGCGGCAGGCGCTGAACGTGGCCCGCATGCAACTGCTCGGTGCCACTGTTGTCCCCGTCACCAACGGCTCGCAGACCCTCAAGGATGCCATCAACGACGCCCTGCGTGATTGGGTTTCGAACGTGGAGCATACCCACTACCTGCTGGGAACCGCAGCCGGGGCCCACCCGTTCCCCGCGATGGTCCGCTACTTCCATGAAGTCATCGGCGAGGAAGCCCGCAGCCAGATTTTGGAACAGACCGGCAAGCTCCCCGACGCCATCTGTGCGTGTATCGGTGGCGGCTCCAACGCCATCGGGTTGTTCCACGCCTTCCTGGATGATGCATCCGTGAAGATCTACGGCTTCGAAGCCGGCGGCGAGGGCGTTGAAACCGGTCGCCACGCTGCGGCCATCTCCCTCGGCCGTCCCGGCGTACTGCACGGCGCCCGTTCTTACCTCATGCAGGACGAAGACGGCCAGACCATTGAATCGCACTCCATTTCGGCCGGCTTGGACTACCCGAGCGTAGGCCCGGAGCACTCCTACCTGGCCGACATTGGTCGGGTAACGTATGAGGCCGTCACCGACACCGAAGCCATGGACGCATTCAGCCTCCTGTGCCGGACCGAGGGGATCATTCCTGCCATCGAGTCCTCCCACGCTCTGGCGGGTGCCATCAAGATCGGCCAGCGCCTCACCGAGGGCAAGGAGAACCCTTCCGACGTCACGGTGATCGTTAACCTGTCCGGTCGTGGGGACAAGGACGTCGAAACTGCCGCAGCCTGGTTCAACATGTTGGATGAGGAAGGGCACGTCAAGGGCACCACGCTCTCCACACGAAAGCCCAAGGGCCCCACAGAGCGCACGTCCGAAGCCGCCGTGGATGTCAACGAGGACCAGAACTGATGACTGAAGAATTCGCCAGCAAATCCGCTGCGGCCATCGATCGCGCCAAAGCAGAAGGCCGCGCCGCCCTGGTGGGCTACCTCCCTGCGGGATACCCCACCGTCCAGGAAAGCATCGAAGCGGGAATCGCTTTGGCCCGCAACGGCGCTGACCTGATCGAAATCGGAATCCCGTACTCCGATCCCGTGATGGACGGACCGGTCATCCAGGCCGCCACCACGGAGGCCATTGCCAACGGGTTCCGTGTCGCGAACGTCTTCGACGTCGTTGCCGGCATTACCGACGCCACCGACGCTGCCGTGCTGGTCATGACCTACTGGAACCCGGTAATGCGCATGGGCGTCGACGAATTCTCCCGACGCCTCGCCGAAGCCGGGGGAGCGGGCCTCATCACCCCGGACCTCATCCCGGACGAAGCGTCCGAATGGTTCGCAGCTTCCGACAAATATGGCCTCGACCGCGTGTTCCTCGTGGCTCCTTCATCCACTCCGGAACGCCTCGACATGACAGTGAAGGCCAGCCGTGGATTCGTCTACGCTGTCTCCATCATGGGCGTCACGGGGACCCGTCAGTCCGTCAGCAGCAGCGCGGAAGACGTCGTTGCCCACGCACACGCAGCCGGCGCAGAGCGAGTGTGCGTCGGTCTGGGCGTGTCCAACCCGGACCACGTCCGGGAGATTGCCGCCTACGCTGACGGCGTGATCGTGGGAACCGCCCTGGTGGCGGCCCTCCGCGATGGCGGCGTGGACGCCGTCGGGCAACTTACCAAGAACCTCAGCGCCGGCCTTGGCCGCGCAGCTGCAGAAGCCTAGAAAAGGAAACAGCGAAGCGAATGCAGACCGTCCTCCACGCAGCGGCAATGGTCCCCATGAGTATCCCGAGCCCTTCGTGGTCCGGTTTCGACATTCCGCTGCCGTGGGGGACGCTGCGTATCCACGCTTACGCCCTCTGCATCCTGGCGGGCATCATCGTTGGCCTTTGGCTGACATCAGCCCGGTGGAAGCGCCGGGGCGCACCTGAGGGCAGCCTGTGGGACATCGCCATCTGGGCGATTCCGTTCGGCATCATTGGTGGCCGTCTGTACCACGTGTTCTCGTCGCCTGATGCTTACTTCGGTCCGGGCTTTGATGGAACCGGGGACCTTTCCTTGATTCCGCAGATCCAACGTGGCGGTTTGGGCATCTGGGGTGCCGTACTCCTTGGCGCGGTGGGTGCCTGGATCGGCTGCCGGCGGGCCGGGGTGAAACTGACGGCCTTCCTGGACGCAGCCGCTCCCGGGCTGCTGCTGGCGCAGGCCATTGGCCGCTTGGGCAACTGGTTCAACCAGGAACTCTTCGGTGCGCCCACCACGCTTCCGTGGGGCCTGGAGATTGACCCGGCAAACGCCAACTTCCCTGCGGATATGGCAGCGGGTACGCTCTTCCACCCGACGTTCCTCTACGAGATGCTGTGGAACCTCGCAGGCGTTGCCATCCTGTTGCTGCTGGACAAGAAATTCACCTTCCGGTGGGGACGGCTCTTCTGGCTTTACGCCGTGTACTACACGCTGGGCCGGGTGTGGATTGAGGCCCTGCGCATTGACGATGCCGAACAGATCAATCTCTTCGGCATCACCACCAGGCTCAACGTGTGGACCAGCATCTTTGTCCTCATTGCAGCCCTGGCCATCTTCTTCATCCTTGGCAGGCGTGGCCGCCCGGTTCCCGACACCCCTTATTTGCCGGGGCGGGAGCCGGAACCGGAGAAGGAAAATGAGCCCGCGGCGGTGACGAGCGTCACCAGTCATGATGTGGACGCATCTGTCTCAGATACTGGTTCGCGTGGTAATCTCCCTGATAACCAAAGCGATTCGGGCCACGTTGACGAGCCGCAGGAAACAGCAGGCAAACCGGAAAAGGACGCCACGTCCTCCACGGAATCCACACCTGCTGCAACTGCCGCAAGGAAGGCCCCCGGATCCACTCCGGATACCGGCGACACCAAGTAGCCGTATCCGCTCAAGGGGCAACAGAGTCACCGCTCGTAGGGCCCAGTCCACAGCGTCGTGGCACCCCGGAAACCGGACCGCAGCACACCGATGTTCACTGGTCAAGCCGGGGCCAGAGGTCTGCGTAACTGTTCGTTGCGCTGGATCGGCTGGCCTACAATTCCAATTACTAGCGCTTTGTTGTGCCCGTCACAGGGCAGGCAAGGTGGGGCCAACGTTGTCCCTTCCATACGCACGATCTCGAGGAAGGACGTCTCCCATGACCCATCTTCATAACCCCGGCTGGTCCGAAAATATCGAACCTCAGGGTGCCATGTCTCCGTTCAAGCGCTTTGCCGCGCTCCCGGAGGCCCAGGGTCTTTACAACCCTGATAAGGAGAAGGACGCCTGCGGCTTGGCCATTATTGCCACGCTCCGCGGGGAACCGGGATACGACATCGTGGAAGCGGCACTGACCGCCCTCCGCAATCTCGAACACCGCGGCGCCGTGGGCGCCGACGAAGGTACTGGTGATGGTGCGGGTCTGCTCATGCAGGTTCCGGACGAGTTCTTCAGGGCCGTCACAGAATTCGAACTGCCTGCTCCCGGCCAGTACGTGGTGGGCACCGCCTTCCTTCCTGCTGAGTCCCGCGAATCGGACACCGCCAAGGCCGGCATTGAAGCCCTTGCAGCTGACGAGGGCCTGACAGTCCTCGGCTGGCGCGAGGTTCCCGTGGTCGCTGACCTCGTCGGTGCCATGGCCCGGGCGTGTATGCCCTACTTCTCCCAGCCCTTCTTTGCCTCCGCTACCGGCGAGCAGCTCGAACATAACGAGCTCGACTCCCGTGCTTGGCGTATCCGCAAGCGTGCGCAGAACAAATTCGGCGTGTACTTCCCGTCGCTGTCCTCCCGCACCATCGTGTACAAGGGCATGCTCACCACTGCCCAGCTGGAGCCCTTCTACCCGGACCTCTCGGACAAGCGCTTCAAGACCAAGCTCGCGATCGTCCACTCGCGCTTTTCCACCAACACGTTCCCGTCCTGGCCTTTGGCGCAGCCTTTCCGCACCATCGCCCACAACGGTGAGATCAACACCGTCAAGGGCAACCGCAACTGGATGCGTGCGCGCCAATCGCAGCTGGCCAGCCCCCTTCTGGGCTCCGTCCCCGAAGAGCTGTACCCGATCTGCACCCCGGGTGCCTCGGACTCCGCATCCTTCGACGAGGTAGCCGAGCTCCTTTGGCTGTCCGGCCGTCCGATCACGCATTCCATCATGATGATGATCCCGGAGGCGTGGGAGAACCACGCCACCATGGACCCCGCACGCCGTGCTTTCTACGAGTACCACTCCCTGCTCATGGAGCCGTGGGACGGTCCTGCCGCAGTTTCGTTCACCGACGGAAACCTCGTTGGCGCAACGCTGGACCGTAATGGCCTGCGTCCGGGACGCTACTGGATCACCGAAGACGGACTGATCATCTTCGCGTCCGAAGTTGGCGTGATCGAAGTAGAGCCTTCCAACGTGGTTAAGAAGGGGCGCGTTGCCCCGGGCAAGATGTTCCTGGTGGACACCGAAGCCGGCCGCATCATCGACGACGCCGAGGTCAAGGCCGAGGTTGCTGCTGCCAACCCGTGGGCCGAATGGCTCAAGGACAACCTGATCGACATCAACGAGCTCCCTGAGCGCGAGCACGTGGTCCACACCGCGGCGTCGGTCAACATCCGCCAGCGCACCTTCGGGTACACCACCGAAGAGCTCAAGATCCTGCTCGGCCCGATGGCCCGCACGGGTGCCGAGCCTTTGGGTGCCATGGGTTCGGATACTCCTGTTGCCGTGCTTTCCAAGCGCCCACGCCTGTTGTTCGACTACTTTGTGCAGTCGTTCGCCCAGGTCACCAACCCGCCACTGGACGCCATCCGCGAGGAACTGGTCACTTCACTGAAGTGTGCCATCGGCCCCAACGGCAACCTCCTGGACGGCAAGCAGGTTCGCCAGCCGCAGATCTCCCTGCCGTTCCCGGTGATCAACAACGACCAGCTCGCCAAGATCGCGAACATTGAAACGCCCGACGGCGACCGCATCGCCATGAAGGTCCGCGGCCTTTACCGCCCCGAAGGCGGAGAAGCGGCCCTGCGTGCCCGCCTGACGGAAATCTGCGAGCAGGTTTCCGGTGCGATCAACCGCGGTGTCCAGTACGTGGTGCTGTCCGACCGTGACTCGAACGCGCAGTGGGCGCCGATTCCGTCGCTGCTGCTGGTCAGCGCAGTCCACCATCACTTGCTCCGCAGCGCCAACCGCACCAAGACCGCACTCGTGGTCGAGGCCGGTGACGTCCGCGAGACGCACCACGTCGCCGTGCTCATTGGCTACGGTGCATCCGCAGTCAACCCGTACCTGGCCATGGAATCGGTGGAACAGCTGATCTCCAATGGTGACGTCACAGGCGTTACTGCCGAAGACGGCGTCTACAACCTCATCAAGGGCCTCGGCAAGGGTGTCCTGAAGATCATGTCCAAAATGGGCATTTCCACTGTGGCTTCCTACACGGGCGCCCAGACCTTTGAGGCTCTGGGCCTGTCCCAGGAACTCGTGGACGAATTCTTCTCCGGCACGCACTCCCAGTTGGGTGGCGTCGGCCTGGACGTTATCGCTGCCGAAGTTTCGGCACGCCACCAGATGGCCTACCCCGAAGGCGGCATCGAGCACCCGCACCAGCCGCTTCTCGGCGGCGGCGAGTACCAGTGGCGCCGTGACGGCGAACCGCACCTCTTCAACCCGGAGACGGTGTTCCGCCTGCAGCACGCCACCCGCGAACGCCGGTACGACATCTTCAAGTCCTACACCAAGGGGATTGATGACCAGTCCGAGAACCTCATGACCCTGCGTGGGCTCCTGAAGTTCAAGGACGGCGTGCGCCCTGCGGTTCCGCTTGAGGAAGTGGAGCCCGTCTCCAGCATCGTCAAGCGGTTCTCCACCGGCGCCATGAGTTACGGCTCCATCTCCAAGGAAGCCCACGAGACCCTGGCCATCGCCATGAACCGGTTGGGCGCCAAGTCCAACACTGGTGAAGGTGGCGAGGACGTTGACCGCCTCCTGGATCCGGAGCGCCGCTCCGCCATCAAGCAGATCGCTTCCGGCCGTTTCGGTGTCACCAGCCTCTACCTGACCAACGCCGATGACATCCAGATCAAGATGGCACAGGGCGCCAAGCCCGGCGAAGGCGGCCAGCTGATGGCGCAGAAGGTCTACCCCTGGGTAGCCCGGACACGTCACTCGACTCCCGGCGTCGGACTCATTTCCCCGCCCCCGCACCACGATATCTACTCGATCGAGGACCTCGCGCAGCTCATCTACGATGCCAAGCGCGCCAACCCTTCGGCCCGTGTCCACGTGAAGCTGGTTTCGGAAGTCGGGATCGGCACGGTGGCGTCCGGCGTCACCAAGGCGAAGGCCGACGTCGTGCTTGTTTCAGGTCACGACGGCGGTACCGGCGCCTCGCCGCTGAACTCGCTCAAGCACGCAGGCGTGCCGTGGGAACTCGGCCTTGCCGAAACCCAGCAGACCCTCATGCTCAACGGTCTCCGCGACCGCGTGGTGGTTCAGGTTGATGGGCAGCTCAAGACCGGCCGCGACGTTGTCATTGCTGCCCTGCTGGGTGGCGAGGAGTACGGCTTCGCAACCGCTCCGCTGGTGGTTTCAGGCTGCATCATGATGCGCGTCTGCCACCTGGACACCTGTCCTGTCGGTGTTGCCACGCAGAACCCCGAGCTTCGTTCGCGGTTCAACGGCAAGCCCGAGTTCGTGGTCAACTTCTTCGAGTTCCTCGCAGAAGAAGTCCGTGAAATCCTTGCCGAGCTTGGTTTCCGCAGCCTGGAGGAGGCCATCGGCCACGCCGAAGTCCTCGACACCCGTGAAGCGATCAACCACTGGAAGGCCGAAGGGCTGGACCTGGACCCGATCCTGCACGGGCTGGAGTTCGACGACGACGTGCCGCTGCGCAACATGACCGGCCAGAACCACGAGCTGGACAAGCACTTCGACCAGCGGCTCATCACCATGGCGCAGGAAGCACTCAGCGACCGCATGCCCGTCAAGATCACCCTGGACGTCATCAACACGGACCGTTCCGTGGGTACGATGCTCGGCCACGTGGTGACCAAGACGTTCGGCATCGATGTCCTGGCGACCGACACCATCGACGTCACGCTCAACGGCACCGCGGGCCAGTCCCTCGGCGCGTTTCTGCCTGCCGGCATCACGCTGCGCATGTTCGGCGATTCCAATGACTACGTTGGCAAGGGCCTTTCCGGTGGACGCATCATCGTCCGTCCGGACCGCACCAACGTGTTCCAGGCAGAACGCAACGTCATTGCCGGCAACGTGATCGGCTACGGTGCCACCAGTGGTGAAATGTTCCTGCGCGGCCAGGTGGGAGAACGCTTCCTGGTCCGCAACTCGGGTGCGACCGCCGTCGTCGAAGGCATTGGCGATCACGGGTGTGAGTACATGACCGGTGGACAGACACTGATCATTGGCCGCACCGGCCGCAACTTCGGCGCCGGCATGTCCGGTGGCACCGCCTACGTGCTGGACCTGCAGCCTGAGCGTGTCAACAAGATGGCCCTCGATACCGGCGAACTCCAGCTCCTGGAGCTCGACGCAGAGGACCGCGACATCGTTCACGGGCTGCTCACCAAGCACGTCGAGGAAACCGAATCCGTCCTGGCCGGCCGTCTGCTCGAGAACTTCGACGACACCGCCGCCCGCATCACCAAAGTACTGCCCCGCGACTACGCCGCAGTCCTGCAAACCCGTCTCGACGCCATTGAAGAGGGCCTTGACCCCGACGGCGAAGAAGTATGGTCTCGAATCCTGGAGGTAACCGGTGGCTGATCCACGCGGATTTTTGAAAGTCCGGCAGCGCGAGACGCAGCCACGCCGTCCCGTTCCGGTCCGCATCATGGACTGGAAAGAAGTGTACGAAGCACAGGAAAAGGGCGTCCTGAAAAGCCAGGCCGGCCGCTGCATGGATTGTGGCGTACCGTTCTGCCACCAGGGCTGCCCGCTGGGCAACCTGATTCCTGAGTGGAACGACCTCGTCTGGCGCGATAAGGGTGAAGAGGCGATCGAGCGTCTTCACGCCACGAACAACTTCCCGGAGTTCACGGGTCGACTGTGTCCTGCACCCTGTGAGGCGTCGTGCGTCCTCGGGATCAACCAGCCTGCGGTCACCATCAAGCAGGTTGAGGTCTCGATCATCGACCAGGCCTTCGATAACGACTGGGTCCAGCCCCTGCCGCCAACGCGCCTCACCGGCAAGACCGTGGCCGTCGTCGGTTCCGGTCCTGCCGGCCTGGCCGTGGCACAGCAGCTGACCCGCGTCGGCCACACCGTTGCCGTGTACGAACGCGACGACAAGATCGGCGGCCTGCTCCGCTACGGCATCCCCGACTTCAAGATGGAGAAGGAACAGGTTGACCGCCGCTTGGAGCAGATGAAGGCCGAAGGCACCCGCTTCCGCACCGGTGTCGCTGTTGGTACTGACGTGACCTGGGAGCAGCTGCGCCGCCGGTATGACGCCGTGGTTGTTGCCACCGGCGCCACGGTTCCGCGCGACCTGCCCATTCCGGGCCGTGACCTTGACGGTGTCCACTTCGCCATGGACTACCTGGTGCCGTCGAACCGCGTCGTGGCGGGGGAGAGCCCCGAGAACCACATCGATGCCCGCGGCAAGCACGTCGTCATCCTCGGTGGTGGCGATACCGGCGCGGACTGCATCGGTACCGCCCACCGCCACCAGGCTGCCTCGGTGACCACGCTCGCGATCGGCAAGCAGCCGCCCGCCGAACGTGCCGCCCACCAGCCGTGGCCGACGTTCCCCACCTTGTTCGAGGTCGCCAGCGCCCACGAAGAAGGCGGCGAGCGGACATACCTTGCTTCAACCGTTGAGTTCGTAGGAGAAAACGGCAAACTCACCGGCGTCAAAGTTGCTGAAACCGAGTTCGTGGACGGCAGGCGCCTGCCCAAAGCCGGTACAGAACGAATCATCCCAGCTGACCTTGTCTTCCTGAGCCTTGGCTTTACCGGTGCTGAGCCGGCGGGCATCACGGAGCAGGTCAGCGCAGAGTTCGACGGTCGGGGCAACGTTGCCCGCGACGGCTACTACATGACGAACACCGAGGGTGTGTTCGTTGCCGGCGATGCCGGACGTGGCCAGTCACTGATTGTGTGGGCCATTGCGGAAGGCCGTGCATGTGCGGCAGCAGTGGACAAGTTCCTGATGGGAAGCACCATTCTCCCGGCACCGGTCGCCCCCACCGACCGGGCGATAGCGGTCTTATAGCGCCGGCAGGAACAAACTTTTACTCAATCAGCATGAACTACTTAAGGTAGGTATATGAGACGCGCGAAAATTGTGGCAACTTTCGGCCCGGCTATCTCCAGCTTCGACAACACCCTTGCGGTGCTGGAAGCCGGCGTCGACGTTGCTCGCATGAACATGAGCCACGGCGACTACTCCGTGCACGACAACACCTACGAGAATGTCCGCAAGGCTGCAGCCCAACTGGGTAAGCCGGTTGCGATCATGGCTGACCTCCAGGGCCCCAAGATCCGTCTTGGCCGTTTTGTTGACGGGCCCCATGAGCTGGCCGTCGGCGACACCTTCACCATCACCACCGAAGACGTCCCGGGAACCAAGGACATCTGCTCCACCACGCTCAAGAGCCTCACCGATGACGTCAACGTGGGCGACGCCCTGTTGATCGACGACGGAAAGGTGGCCCTGCGTGCCATCGAGGTGGACGACGTCAAGGTTGTTGCCACCGTGACTGTCGGCGGCAAGGTTTCCAACAACAAGGGCATCAACCTGCCCGGTGTTGCCGTCAACGTCCCCGCCTTGAGCGAAAAGGACGAGGACGACCTCCGTTGGGCACTCAAGCGTGGTGCCGACCTCATCGCCCTCTCGTTCGTCCGTGATGCCTCAGACATCACCCGCGTCCACGAGATCATGGATGAAGAAGGCCGACGCGTACCGGTGATCGCCAAGATCGAAAAGCCGCAGGCCGTGGAGCAACTCCACGAAATCATCGACGCGTTCGACGCCATCATGGTTGCCCGTGGCGATCTCGGCGTCGAACTGCCCCTCGAAGAGGTGCCGATCGTCCAGAAGCGCGCCATTGAACTGGCACGTCGCTGGGCCAAGCCGGTCATCGTGGCTACCCAGGTCCTGGAGTCCATGATCGACAACCCGCGTCCGACGCGCGCCGAGGCTTCCGACTGCGCCAACGCAGTCCTCGACGGCGCCGATGCAGTGATGCTTTCCGGCGAAACTTCCGTGGGGCAGTACCCCATCGAAACCGTCAAGGTCATGGCACGGATCATCGAGTCCACCGAAGTCCACGGTCTTGAGCGCGTACCCCCGCTGGGCACCAAGCCCAAGACCCGCGGTGGCGCCATCACCCGTGCCGCCGTCGAAATCGCGGACCAGCTGGATGCAAAGTACATCTGTACGTTCACCCAGTCCGGTGACTCGGCACGACGCCTCTCGCGCCTGCGCCCCGTCAAGCCGGTCTTCGCCTTTACTCCGGTAGAACACGTCTGGAACCAGCTCGCCCTCACCTGGGGCATCCAGCCGGTTTTGGTTCCCTCCGTGGGCCACACCGACGAGATGACCGCCCAGGTGGACAAGAGCCTCCTGGAAATGGATCTCGTGGAGGAAGGCGACCTGGTTGTCATCGCTGCCGGTTCCCCTCCAGGGCAGGCCGGTTCCACGAACTCGCTGAAGGTCCACAAGGTAGGCGACCTCGCCGACACCTCCAAGACCGACGACGGTTCGCGCAAGGAACCTGTTGGCCCGTGGCCCGAAAAGAAGTCCAAGACCAAGGCATAGTTCCTCGGTTGTGAAAGCGGACCCCGCCATATGGCGGGGTCCGCTTTATTGTTTTGAATTGGCTGTGTTGGTGAGTACGACGGCGGCCGCCCACCTCGCGAGGTGAGCGGCCGCCGTCGTTGTTTTGGTTCTTGCGTTAATTGACCTGGTTGATGATGGTTTCGGCAACCTCACGCATGCTGAGGCGACGGTCCATGGAGGTCTTCTGGATCCAGCGGAAAGCCTCCGGCTCCGTCAGGCCCATCTTGGTGGTCAGGAGGCTCTTGGCGCGTTCTACGAGCTTGCGCGTGGCGAACTGCTCCTGGAGGTCGGACACCTCGTTCTCGAGCGCCTTGATTTCCTCGTGGCGGGAGAGAGCGATCTCAATGGCCGGAATGAGATCCGCGGGGGAGAACGGCTTCACGACGTATGCCATGGCGCCGGCATCGCGTGCCCGCTCCACCAGTTCCTTCTGGCTGAAAGCGGTCAGCAGGACAACAGGGGCGATGCGGGCCTTGACGATCTTCTCGGCCGCTGAAATGCCGTCCATGACGGGCATCTTGACGTCCATGAGGACAAGGTCGGGCTTCAGTTCCTCGGCCAGTTGCACGGCCTTCTCGCCGTTGTCTGCCTCGCCGACGACGTCGTACCCTTCGCCCTTCAGGATCTCGATAATGTCCAAGCGGATGAGGGTCTCATCCTCGGCTACGACAACGCGTCGGGCCGGCTGGGCTGTGGGTGTGGACTCCGTCTGTTCGGTCACGGGATCTCCTTGAAAAGGTTCGGCGGGTTCATGTCCATCTTAGTGCGGACTCTTTGATGGCTGGTTTTTGTTGCATCAGCGCGCCCGG
This sequence comes from Paenarthrobacter sp. TE4293, assembly GCF_050435325.1. NCBI lineage: Bacteria > Bacillati > Actinomycetota > Actinomycetes > Micrococcales > Micrococcaceae > Paenarthrobacter > Paenarthrobacter sp. TE4293. The sequence goes on along the minus strand of NZ_JBNJRY010000001.1, from coordinate 736,076 downwards.
TTCTTTGAATCAGCCTATCTGCATGTAGAGTAGTTTCGCGTGCTGGGAAAGGATCGCGTTGCTCACAGAAATGAGAGCGGTCAGCGAGATTTAACGTCCCGGTAATCCGCGCCCGAGTGGCGGAATTGGCAGACGCGCTGCACTCAAAATGCAGTATCGAAAGGTGTGTGGGTTCGAGTCCCACCTCGGGCACGGCATACCCCCTCGTCAGAGGGGGTTTTTGCTTTAACGTGTGTACATTCTGGGTGGTCAGGTCCCTCTGACACAGGCCGCGGGGTGTGCCTGGCGCCGCGGGTCGCCTGTTTGGTTGTGGGGGAGCGGGTTCAGGGTCGTGGCTGGTGGGCCCTCCGCTTTCTGTGAACTGGGGTTATGCGTTCCTCTCGTGGCTCGTCCGGTAGGTCGTGGTTGGCCTACACCTCTTCATGGGTAGGGGTGCTGAGCACAACATGACTTCGCGATTCTGCGTCAAATTTCTTGGTTTTTACTCGTTGCTGATGTCGTGCGCCAGGGGCGGGCGGTGCTTTGTCAGGCCAAAGGGGGTGTGTATATTGTCCACACTTAAATCGTCTTTATGGTGACTGCACGCGGCCACTAGCTCGTCCCTCATTGGGCCATCATCTACTCATCCATGTGAGTGGCCGCAGCGACATGACGCGGAATCCGGAAGCGCTCCAATTAAAGGGCCGTTCCGATATTGGAGTTCAGCCACTACTCGCGACCTGTCATTTTGGGTGGTTTCGTGCACGTTGTCGACGTGACGCTAAGACTGAACGGGCGCGCCGTCACGGAATGGACCGCTAGTCCTTAGCGTGCTCTCCGGAGCATCGGCAACTTAACCGGTCGACGACTGGGCATTCGAAGCCGGCCAGTTTGCCGATAAGGGTCCGCATGCGGGCCGGCACCATCTCCGCATGCTTGAAAATCGGTCGTCGCAGTCTGGCGAAGTCGCAGGGCTACACGTCAGGCTCTCGCTTAGCCCGACCTGAGCCTCCGTGATGTCCTCCAGAACAGACTCAGGCCCGTCGACATGCGGCGCACAGTGCGCTGCAGCGTTACCGGGCCCGAGCCTATGGTCCGAAGGCCGGAGCTGAACGCGCGTTGAACAGGCGGTGAAAATCCCTGATCTCCCGTCCATAGGCGTGAGGTGACGCTAGTCATAGAGTTTCAGTCGACCACCGACGATGTCTGTCTACATGCTGCTTTCAAAGGAGCCCATGTGTCCCTATCTGCCCGGCTAGACCGCTTGCCATTGAGCAAGCCACATTATGCCCTCCTGTTGATCGGAGGGCTTGGTTATACATTCGACGGGATGGACAACGCCGTTGTTGCCTTCCTGCTGCCCGACGTCAAGGCAGCCTTCGGGCTCTCCTCGCCCCAGCTTGGCCTGGTGGCCTCGGCCGCCCCCTTCGGTTACCTGTTCGGCGCCTTCCTCGCCGGGTACCTGGGCGACAAGCTGGGCCGAAAAAGGGTGATGATGTATTCTCTGACCTTGTATGCAGTGGCCTCGTTGGTTGCCGCAGTTTCCTGGAATTTCGAGCTATTCCTGGTCATGCGGATACTTGCCGGGTTGGGTGCTGGGGCTGAAAGCGCCATCATCGCCCCGTTCCTTTCGGAGTTTGTGCCCAGCCACAAGCGGGGGTGGTTCCTCGGGGCTTTGGCAGGGTTCTTCTCCTTTGGTTTTGTCGCCGCTGCAGTGATCGGCCGTTTCGTCGTCCCCGCGTTTCCCGACGGCTGGCGGTGGGCGCAGGTGCTTACCTTCCTGCCCGTCGTCATGCTGTTGTGGTGGCGCCGCGCTCTTCCCGAATCTCCGAGGTTCCTCATGAATGCAGGAAAATTTGTTGAGGCCGAGAAGGTAGTTGTTTCTTTCGAAGAAAAGGTGTTGGCCTCCACGGGCAAGGCGTTGCCTCCGGTCGACCCCAACCACGCCGAGGAACCGGAACCGGAGAAGTTCTCCCTGGGTAAAGCCATCAAATTCTTGTGGGGTCCGAAGATGCGCCGGATTACCTCCGTGACATGGCTGATCTGGTTTGTCATCACCTTCTCTTACTACGGCTTCTTCTCCTGGATACCGACACTTCTGATTAGTAAGGGTCTCACCGTCACGACGAGCTTCACCTTCTCGTTGTACATCTATCTCGCACAGATACCTGGCTACTTCAGTGCAGCCTGGGTCAACGAGAAACTCGACCGTAAATACACCATCGCCATCTACTTGATTGGTTCGGCCCTGAGCGCGTTCTGGTTGAGCGCCATGACCGATCCGACCTGGATAACTGCCGCGGGTATCGCTCTGTCCTTCTTCCTCAACGGAACCTACGCGGGCCTCTACGCCTACACTCCGGAGGTTTACCCAACATGGCTTCGTGCAACCGGGGTCGGCCTCAGCTCGTCCTTCGGACGGATTGGCTCTATCACGGCGCCGCTACTGATCGGCGTCTTTGCGGCTCAGTGGGGTTTCGTCGGGGTGTTCGGCGTGACCACCGCAGTACTTGCTGTGGGGGTGATCTGCACGTTGATCTTCGCAGTGCGCACAAAGGGACGGTCCTTGGAAGACATCACAATCACAGAAATCCAGGACAAGGCCCTCACCAGACGGTGAGCGCTGGAGCTGGGCCGCCTCGTGTCAGCCCTGACGACCTCTAATCGTCGCAGCCATGGCGGGTGCCGTAGGCTCGACGCTTGCTGGGCTCGGTCGCATTGTGTCGAACCGAGCCCAGCATGTCCTGATCCAGTAAAGAGTCGGCAATAGGGCCTGCCATTGACGTCAGGGTTCGGGTGCTTCCGATGGTGAAAACCAGATCCCGACCCTTGAAACCCTTTCACCTTCGGCAGGCGGGTAAAGTACCCGCAATCTGCCCCCTTGAAGCCAGCCAATTCTTGGCGGACTGAGATGGTCCGTTGACGGTCTGCTAGCTGGTCCTTTACTGGTCCCTCCATTGTCCTTTACTGGTCCCTCCATTGTCCTTTGATGGCCCGGAAAGCCGTCCTTTTGCGTGAACCATCAGGACCGACCCTATGTCCAAGCTGGCCAACATTGGTGTGGCTGCTGGCCTTGACCCCCATCGATGCCCGAAACGGATTACCGCAAGGACCATCCTTGGACCGCCGGAAGGACCACTCAAAGACTGGCAAGGACTATCCGTGGACCGGTGTAAGGGCGGCCGGAAGTACCACCCGGAGTAAGGGCGCTTACGCGTTCACATGCCGGGTGGGAGCTGGGTGTGATCCCGTGGATAAGCGGCCATCAGAGCTGCCGAGGCTACCCACACCAGGCCGACCCCAGCTATGGGAATTGCCCCTCCTGCTCCGGTGGCAGCAGCGGTCCCGGCGAGGGCCGCGCCGGCGGCGAAGGCTGTTGCGCGGAGGCCGGCTCCTACGGTGAAGACCTGAGCCTTCAGATGTGTCGGGCTGAGCTGATTTCTGAGGGACAGCATGGCTGCTACAGGGGAAGCAGTGAAAAAACCTGACAGCCCGATGAATACCACGGTCCATACAATTCCCAAGTCGATCGTGGCGCCGATTGTCAGGAGACCTGTCATCAGGAAGCCGAGCATCATGACCTTTTGGGGACGCGATCGTGTTGGGCGCAGCGTTTCATAAAGTGATCCGGCCAGTGCTCCCACAGCGAAGGCGGTCACGACGAAGGCGGCTTGATCGGGGGAGCCTACTCGTTCCAGGGAGAATGCGATGGCTGCGACGGCGAGCCCGCCTTGACCAACCTGACTAAGTGTTGACGCTGCCGTCAATAGCGCCAGTGGGCGATGGCCGAGCATCCATTTCACTCCGCCGGTGATGGCGCTCAGGACGGATTTGCTGGTCCCGGCGTGGGAGGGCAGCCCCATCCTGAAGACCCCCATGGCTCCCAGCGCCGCGCTGGCAGTGAGTGCCAGAACTGCTATCTGGACGGGCGCGAACAGCGTGAGCAGGGCGACGGCTGCGGGGCCGCCTACGGCTGAGATGTTATACGAGAGTGCGTCAATGGCGAATCCACGACGACTATGAGGCATCACGTCCGCAACAAAGCTGGAGAGACCACCCATGTAAAAAGGTGAGACCGCCCCGGCCAAGATCAGAAGAATGAAGATTACTACCAGCGGGATGGCACCGAGTAACGTCATGGCAGCGGTGACGGCGGCGGTCAGCAAGCACGAGAAGGCGATCATCACCCCGGGGCGCCGCGTACGGTCCAACGCGGCGCCGACCAAGGGAGCGGCTATGACACTGGGGGCGAGCGAAGCTGCGACCAGAGCGCCGGCAATCCCGATGTCACCGGTCTGTTCGATGGCAAGAATGGGCAGAGCAACGGCGGAACCTGCCATGGCCAGGCGGGGAGGGACGGATGCGGCCAGAAATCTCTTGGTGCTCATTACCGGCCTTACGTTTCCTTTCCATGGTTGCCGCTCTCGGTCTCGGGTCAGCAAAGCAGCTCTGCGTCGGACGCAAAGTACTGGCCTGTGGTTACCGGGGATGCACCGGCGCAATCACAGGCTTGTATCCTTCCGTCCCTCGGCTGGCGGTTCTGCGTTCCAATCTCCGGAGGTCACGGACGACAGCTTCCGACGAAGCAGCCCGGGATGCCGTGGTATTCGCGTACCGTCTGGTGCCCCCTCGTGTCGTGCGGGGCCGCCTGGGCTGCTGTGGTACGGAAACAGGGTCGCTAGGAAGCGGTACTTCAGCCAGAGGATCGTGGAATAACTGTACTGGTTCGGGCATGATGACGCTCCTTTCAGCGGACGTTGTTCCCCGCCACAGATGATGTAGTTTCCGGGTTGGGCCGGTACTGGGAGGCAGCAAGTGCCTCCGGCGGCCGCTCGTAACGATGACCAACAGCCGGGTTGGTGCCGGCAACTCTGCCGGAAGCCCTTGGTCGGCTCTTCGTCGTCGAAGGGATCATGGGGACGAACTGCCCGTGTTGGGCTGGTGCGTACAGATCGGAACCTTGGTTTCTCTTTTTCATCTCGTGCATTCCTGGGGGATGGATTCGTTGGGTTTCTGAGGGGACGCGTGTTGGAATCTGACGAAGTCTCCGATGTGGAGTCGTTGCGGCGGGGTGGTCCCTCGTTGCACCACTCGCCCAACCTGGTATTCGTTGCTGAAGCCTCCGAGCGCGGCGATGGTGATGCCGGCATCAGAAAGCAGAAGCGTTCCGTGCAACACTGCTTTACGTGACCGGCAAGCTTGAGAGGAGGCCGACATGGCTTTGGTTGCGGTGACGTCGACCACTGGGGCCGCAGCTGGAGCTGTGAGTGCGGCTACGACATGCCCCGTTCGGCACAGACGGCGAATCAGCCCGGTTTCTGAGGTGCCCAGCAGCAAACTCGCCACAGGCAGATCGATGCTGCCGGGGCCGTCAAAGGATACGGATAGGGTGTGGATGCGGGCCGTATGGTCACCTCGGGCGAAGCGGACTGCGGCGTCGGCTGCGGTGAGCATGTCCTCCAGGTCTTCGGTGTCCACGATTCTGACGTCATATGCGATGTGGAGCCCGTCTTTGAGCGCACGCATTCGCGTGACTCCCAAGAGGTTGAGGGATTCGACCATGTCCCGCAAGGCCAGGAGGTATCTGCCGGACCCGGACTGGTGACCGACCCTTATGAGGAGGTTCCCGGGGCGTGCGGGGAGGAAGGTAATCCCGGCGGGGGCGGTCATTGGATCGTCCTTCCTGTTTGATGGGTGCGGACCGCACCGATTGAACACAGTGCCATGTGCAATCGGTACGGTCCGCGGTCTGTTGGCGGCCCTGAGTGCGGGCTCGCGATGGGCCTTAGCCCTTGCAGCAGCGACGGTTGCCGCTGGGCGCGTGGTTACTGGTATGGGATGAAGGTGTACTTGTATTCGAGGAACTCGTCGATGCCGAGTACGCCGCCTTCACGTCCGATGCCGGAGGCTTTCACGCCTCCCAAGGGTGCGGCGACGTCGGAGATGATGCCGGAGTTGATGCCGACCATGCCCACTTCCAAGTGGCGGGCGACGCGGTGGGCGCGGCCGAGGTCGTTGGTCATGAGGTATCCGGCGAGACCGTAGGCGGTATCGTTGGCGAGGGCGACGGCGTCGTCTTCGTCGGTAAAGGTGATGATCGGAGCTACCGGACCGAAGATCTCCTCTTGGGTCAGCCGGGCGTCGCGGGAGACGTTGGCCAGGACGGTGGGCGGGTAGAAGGACCCGGCACCTTCCGGGATGATCCCACCGACGCGGACTTCAGCTCCGCCGGCGACGGCGTCGTCCACGAGTGACTGAATGCGTTGGACGCTGGCGTCATCGATCATGGGGCCGATCTCCGTGCCTTCTTCCAAGCCGTTGCCGACTCGGAAGGAAGCGAAGCGCTCGGTCAGCTTGGCGGTGAGTTCCTCGGCGATGCTCTCGTGAACGAGGACGCGGTTGGCTGCGGTGCAGGCCTCGCCCATGTTGCGCATTTTGGCGGCGGTGATTTCAGTGACGGCCTTATCCAGGTCGACGTCCTCAAAGACGATGAACGGGGCGTTGCCGCCCAGTTCCAGCGAGGTTCGGATCATGTGATCGGAGCACTGGCCGTGCAGTTTGCTGCCGACAAAGGTGGACCCGGTGAAGGAGAGGTGGCGTACGAGCCCTTCGCTGAGCAGCGGAGCGACCAGTGCGCTCGAGCTGGAGGTAGTGACCACGTTGACCGTTCCGGCAGGTACTCCGGCTTCCTCAAAGATTTTTGCCAGGAACAACATGGTCAGAGGGGTCTTCTCGGCAGGCTTGACGACGACGGCGCAACCGGTGGCAATGGCTGGTGCGATCTTGCGGGCTCCCATAGCCAACGGGAAGTTCCACGGGGTGATCAGGAGTGAGACGCCAATCGGTTCGCGGGACAGGACGATCTGTCCGCGGCCGCTGGGGGATTCGGCATGTGAGCCTTGGACCCGGACGCCTTCCTGGGCGTACCACTGCAGGTATCCGGCGGAGTATTCGATCTCGCCGCGGGCTTCGGCCAGGGGTTTGCCCATCTCGGCGGTCATGATCGCGGCGAGCTCTTCTTTGGATTCCAGCAGCAGTTTGTGGGCTGCAAGCAGAATGTCGGCCCGGGCACGGGAAGACATGCCCGCGAAGGCCGCCTGTGCAGCGTTGGCGGCGTCAACTGCACGGCGTCCGTCTTCGGGGCTGGCATCGGGGATTTCGGCGATGAGCTCGCCGGTCGCGGGGTTGTGCACCTGGATGCGGGGACGGTCGGGAAGGTCTTCCCAGCGTCCGTTGATGAACAGTTCGGTCTTCAGTCCCACGGGGGCCTGCGCGGTGGTGGTCATGGTCATCCTTCAGTCTTGTGGGTGGTCTGGGGGTCGAGAAGTTCGGCAAGGTGCAGGCTCTTGCGTTCGGGTTCGAGTTGCTTGACCTGCATGGCGCAACTGAATCCGTCGGCAAGAACGGGAACGTCGGCGGCCGTCTGTGCCAAGGCTGGTGCCAGGGCTTGTTCGGCGACCTTCATGGAGATGTCGTAGTGGTTGGCTTCGAATCCGAAGTTCCCGGCGACGCCGCAGCAACCGGTGGCTTCGTTGACGTTGGCGACGCCAAGGGCTGCCAGGGCCTTCCGTTGGACGGTGGCTCCGAAGGTGGAGTACTCGTGGCAGTGGGTTTGAACGGTCACATCGGTCGGCATGGCGGGGGGTGTCCATCCGCCGTCGACCCATTCCTTTACCGCTTCGGCGAAGCTGCGGATCCTGTGGGAGACACGTTCGGCCGCTTCGGTGCCGAGTAGTTCGGGTGCGTCCTTCTTCAACGCCGCTGCGCAGCTCGGTTCGATGACGACGATCGGCGCGTCGGTTCCGTCATCGAGCTTGGCTACTGCCTTGCCCATCAGCTTTTTGGCAGTGTCCAGTTGGCCGGTGGAAATCCAGGTCAGGCCGCAGCAGGCATCGGATTCGCAGCCGACGGTACGGCCGGTGCTTTCCACGACCCGGGCGGCAGCCCCCGCCACTTCGGGCCTGAAACCCTTGGTGAAGGAGTCGACGAACAACACAGCATCGGCGGGAGTGGAGGGGTTGCTGTACGGAGCCAAGGCATCACGGAGCGTCTTCCGGGAGGCGAACTTGGGCATCTTCCGCTGCGTGGTCAAACCGCCAGCGGCTGCGACGACTTTCCCGAGCGGGCTCGCCAGAACCAGGTTGACCAGCGGGCTGATCAGGGTGGTCAGTTTGAGCCAGCGCGGCAGCCAGCCGAGGGAGAAGTGCGACATGGGCCGGAGTTTTCCCTCGTAGTAATGCGAGAAGAATTCCGACTTGTAGGTGGCCATGTCCACGCCGGCGGGGCAGTCGTTGGAGCACGCTTTGCAGGCCAGGCACAGGTCCAGTGCTTCGCGGACGTCCTCGGATTTCCAGCCTTCGTCGATGGTCCGGGCGCCTCGGACCATGTCCTGGAGCACGCGGGAACGACCCCGGGTGGAGTCCTTTTCGTCGCCGGTGGCCCGGTAGCTGGGGCACATGACACCGCCGGCGTCTGAACGGCAACGTCCCACACCGATGCAGGCTTGGACGGCGTGTACCCAGGGATCGGCGCCGGCAGCGGCGCCTTCGACGGGGCGGAGTTCGAAGTGGGTTCGCCACTCGCGGTCCGGGATTCCTTGGAGGGCGAGGTTGTCTTCGATGGGATCGGGGTCGGTGATGGATCCCGGGTTCAGGATGTCGGCTTTGTCCCACAGTTTCCGGTAGGTGGAGAACGCGGCGATCATTTCGGGGGAGTACATGACGGGCAGGAGTGCCGAGCGGGCGCGTCCGTCGCCGTGTTCGCCGGAGAGGGAGCCGCCGTGGCGGACTACGAGTTCGGCGGCTGCCTGGCTGAATTTGCTGAACACGGTCCGGCCTTCGTCGCTGCGCAGGTCGTAGGTGATGCGGATGTGCATGCAGCCGGCACCGAAGTGACCGTACATGATGCCCGTCAGCCCGTACTCGTCCAGCAGGAGCCGGAAATCTGCCAAGTAGGCGGCAAGGTTTTTCGGGGCGACGGCGGAGTCTTCCCAGCCGGGCATCGATTCACCGCCGCTGGCGGGACGTGAGGACAAGCCGGCGCCGTCTTCGCGGACACGCCACAGGGTGGCGCGTTCGGTGGAGTCCGGTACGGCACGGCCGTCGACCAGTCGTCCGTTGGCGGCGAGCCGTTCGATGAGGCGGTCCGCTTCGGCGGCAACGTCTTCTGCGTTGTCTCCGTCCAGGTCGACGTAGAGGAAGGCTTTGCCTTGGGGGAGTCCGAGTACGGAGTCGGCGCCGCGGCGTACCCGCATGGTGTCCACGATGGCTTCGTCGATGCCTTCGACAGCGGCTGGGGAGAATTCGAGGATCGTTTCGATGTCTTTGGCGGCGTCCACGACGTCCGCGTAGCCGAGGCAGACCAGCAGGGCGCTGGGGGCCTTGGGGACGAGTTGCATCCTGGCGCGGACGACGATGGCGCAGGTTCCTTCGGTGCCGACCAGTGCGCGGGCGACGTTCAGGCCGTTTTCGGGCAGCAGGTTCGCCAGATGGTAGCCGGAGACCTGGCGCTGGATCCGGCCAAGTTCGACACGGAAGGCTGCCAGGTGGTCCTGGGCGAGCTGCTTGAGCTCTTCACCGAGTTCGAAGGCGCGTGAGACCGAGTGGGCGTCGGCGGTGTCTGTGGCGCGCAGGCCGGTGGAGGTCGCGGTGAGCCGGGCACCGTCGGTTGTGATGACGTCAATCTGTTCGACGTGGTCGGAGGTGCGCCCGTACCGTACGGAGTGGTTGCCGCAGGCGTCGTTGCCGATGGATCCGCCAATGGTGGCGCGGTTCTTCGAGGACGGGTCGGGGGCGAAGGTTAGCTTTCCGCCGGTCGCCTTTTCCGTCTCCCGGGTCAGGTGGGAAAGGATGACGCCCGCTTCGACGTCGGCGGTCCCTGCGGTTTCGTCAATGGACAGGATCCGGTCCATGTGCCGGGAAAAGTCCAACACGATGCCGGGTCCGATGGCGTTGCCGGCCATCGATGTTCCTCCGCCCCTGCTGATCAGCGGCGTTGCCGTTTCACGGCAGGCGTTGACAACCTCGACGACGTCGTCCACGGTGCGTGGAAAGACGACGGCGATCGGCGGTACCCGGTAGTTGGACGCGTCGTAGGAGTACGCGGCCACCCGGTGGCCTGAGGAGTCCACGGGTACGCCTGAGGCTTCAAGCCTGGCGAGGATCGGAGCGTGCTCCGGGGCGGAGAGAACATCGTGGGTCATGACGTGCCTAGACTCCGGCGGTTGCCGGTACAGCGCCGACGACGGCTCCGACTGCTGCTTCGAAGCGCTGGAGTCCGGCTTCGATTTCGCTTTCGGTGACGATGAGGGCTGGGATGAGGCGGACCACGTTTCCTTCTGGTCCGCAGGTCAGGGTCAGCAGGTCCTGGTCGGTGGTGGCCTGCTGCACGGCGGCGGCCGTTGCCGCGTCCGGGGTGCCCTCGGGGGTGGTGAATTCGATGCCCTGCATCAGGCCCAGGCCGCGGACGTTGCCGATCACGGGGAACCGGGACTGGATGGCTTTCAGGCCAGCCTGTAGCTGCAGGCCACGGACGCGGGAGTTCTCCACGAGGCCTTCTTCTTCGACGACACCGAGGGTTGCCACGCCGGCGGCGGCGGAAACGGCGTTGCCGCCGTAGGTTCCACCCTGGGAACCGGGCCAGGCCTTGGACATGGTCCCAGTGGAGGCGGCGATCGCGGAGATCGGGAAGCCGGAGGCGATGCCCTTGGCGGTGATGATGATGTCCGGTGTCGCGGTGGAGTACTGGTGGCCCCAGAACTTACCGGTACGGCCTACACCTGCCTGGACCTCGTCGAAGATCAGCTTGATGCCATGCAGGTCGGCGCGTTCGCGCAAACCTTCCATGAACGCCGGAGGGGTAGGCAAGTAGCCGCCGTCACCCAGTGCCGGTTCGATCAGGAATGCTGCGGTGTCGTTGGGGGCAGTGCGGGTCTTGAGCAAGTAGTCCAGTTCCTGGAGGGCGAACTCGACGGCGGTTGCTTCGTCCCAGCCGTAGCGGTACGCGTACGGGAAGGCCGACATGTGCACACCGGCCATCAGCGGGGAGTATCCGGCGGAGAACTTGGTACCGGCGGTGGTCAGGGAGGCGGCGGCTACGGTGCGTCCGTGGAAGCCGCCCTGGAAGACGACGATGTTGGGTCGTCCGGTGGCCATGCGGGCCAGGCGGATGGCAGCTTCGACGGCTTCGGAGCCGGAGTTTGCGTAGAAGACGGAGTCCAGGCCGATGGGCAGAACGTCGCCGAGTTTCTCGGTCAGTTCCAGCAGGGGCTTGTGCATCACGGTGGTGTACTGGGCGTGGATGATCTTGCCGACCTGCTCGCGGGCGGCGGCGACGACCTTCGGGTGGCAGTGGCCGGTGCTGGTGACGCCGATGCCGGTGGTGAAGTCCAGGTATTCGCGGCCGTCGGTGCCGTAGATCCAGGAGCCGAGCGCGTGGTCCACCACGACGGGGGTGGCTTGCTTGAGGATGGGGCTAAGGGAAGTCATCGGATTTACCAATCGTTGGATAGTGGTGCGGCCAGCACTCCGGGTACCGCCGCAAGGGGTTCTCGAGGTGCTGGCCGCGGATCGGGTAAGCCGGAGCTTAGTTTGAGGCGACCGTCTGCGGGACAGCTGCGTCAGCGAATTCGGCCATGGAGGTGAACGTCCAGTCAGGCTGGACCTCCGCGCCGGGGTCGGGGGTTGCGCCCCAGCCCGGACGGTTGTGGCGGCGGTTGATCCAGACGCCCTTCAGACCGGCTGCGCGGCCAGGAACGTGATCGTGGAACAAGCTCTGAGCCACGTGGAGAACTTTCAGGCCCTCAGCGTCGACGTACGCGTTCAGTGCACCGAAGTTCTTCTGGTTCGGCTTGTAGCTGCCAACTTCTTCTGCGGTGATGATGCGGTCGAATTCGACACCGAGGCGGGCGTTGCTGCCTTCGAAGCTCTTCTTGTCGATGTTGGAGAGGATGATCAGCTTGAATCGGGTCTTGAGCTTGCGCAGTGCCTCGACCGAGTCGTCGAATGCGGGCCATTCCGGAACGGAGGATCCCAGCTTCTCAGCGTCAGCATCGGAGACCGGGATGCCGAGCTTCTTGCCGGTGGCCCGGAACGCTTCGGCCAGGACCTGCGGGTACAGGGTGGTCGGGTGTTCCTTTTCGATGCGGGCTTCTTCGTCCGCGTAAGCGAGCAGAAGGTCTTCGTCGGTCAGTTCGGGACGTGCGGCGCGGCCCCACGGTCCGAGAACGGCGGCGATGCCGGCTTCCCAGTCAATCAGTGTGCCGTAGCAGTCGAAGCTAAGGGCGTCGAATTCTTCGAACATGTTCTTTCCCTTTGGTTTGTCGTTGATGGCCCCGGATGGGGCGTTGGCCGGTTCTTACCGTTGGTGGGGAAGAGTCCCGCCGGGTCAGGATGTGGTGCTGACCACCTGACCACCTGCACTAATCATGATCGTCTGCAAGATGATTGTCAACAATCCTACGAAAAAATATTTGGTGGTCCGTAAGGATGTCCTTGTTCCGCGTTTCGGGCAGCGCCCAGACCGCGATCAGGGCTAGGGTGGCGCCGACAGCTCCGACGATCATGATGGAGTTGCCCAGGCCGAGCGTGGCCGTGAACAGGCCGATGGAGAGCGGACCGAAGGCGGCGACGCCGCGACCGACGTTGTAGGCGAAGCCTTGGCCTGTGGCGCGCATCTCCGTTGGGAACAGTTCGGACAAGTATGCACCCAGTCCACCGGCTTGGCCGGAGGCGAAGAATCCGAGCAGGAAGCAGATCGGCAGGGCGATCGCCGGCTGGGCAGCGGGGGTCAGGATGAACAGGACGATGGAAGCGATGGAGGCCAGGAAGAAGAAGGCGAAGGTGGGGCGGCGGCCGAACTTGTCATGGATGTGGCCGGAGACTACGTAGCCCAGGAAGGACCCGGCGATGACAACCCAGGTGTAACCTGCGGTGCCGACAACGCTCATGCCGCGTTCTGTCTTAAGGAAGGAGGGGAGGAAGACGAAGACGGAGTAGTAGATGCCTTGAACGCCCATGCCAAGCAGTGTCGCTAGGAGCGTGGTGCGGATTTGGGACCGGCTGAAGAGCATGGTGAGTGGGAGCTTGGCACCCTTGACCTTCTTGGTGACCGGAACCTTGTCCTTGACGGTGCGGCGGATCCAGAAGGCAACGATGGCGGGGATCACGCCGATGAAGAACAGGTAGCGCCAGCCGACGGCGGGATCGGCGATGGAGAAAACCCACAGGTAGATGGCGGTGGACAGTGCCCAGCCGACGGCGTAGCAGCTGTGGATGGCGGAGAGGATGCGGCCGCGCTTGTGGGCGGGGGCGTATTCGGAGACCAGCGCGGCGCCCACGGCCCATTCGGCGCCGAAGGCGAGGCCTTCAAGGACGCGCCAGATGGCGAACTGGGTGACGTCCTGGGACGTGGCGGTCAGGCCGGTGAAGAGACAGTATCCGAGGATGACCCAGGTCAGTGTGCGGACGCGGCCGAACCTGTCGGCCAGGACGCCGCCGAGGGCGCCGCCGACTGCGGAGGCGACGATGCTGATGGCGGTGATCCAGCCTGCTGTGGAGGAGGTGAATCCGAGGACGGGTCCTACGGCGGTGAGAGCGAAACCGTAGATGGTCCAGGTCAGGCCGTCCAGGCCCCAACCGATGCCGGCGGCTACATAGGCCTTCTTAGCTTGGCTTTGTTCGTTCGCATCTGGTGGCGAGACGACGGTGCTTTGGCTTTGCATGTCAGTGCTCCTTGTTGTTGGGGGAGTGATCTTAGGCGTTGCGGCGGTCGCGGAGGATGCGGCCTTCGCTGAGGACGAGCTGGAAGGTGCTCTTGTCCTGCAGGGCGGTGATGTCGGCCAGGGGGTCGCGGGAGAGGACCACGAGGTCGGCGAGTTTGCCTTCGGTGATGGTGCCGAGGTCCTGATCCATGCCGATTAGTTCGGCGTTGGTGCGGGTGCTTGCCTCGAGGGCGCCCAGTGCCCCGAGGACCCGGGCCTTGAGTTCGAGTTCGTAGGTCTTGTAGCCCTGGTGGGGTCCGAGGACGTCTGAACCGGAGGCGATTTTGACGCCCCGGTCTTTGAGGATTTCGAGTGCCTCGTAGGCGGTCCCGAGAACCTTCTTGACCATCGTGACCTGGTCTTCGGGCATGCCGCCGGCCAGTCCGTCACGAAGCAGCAGCTCGTAGGTGGCGACCGTCGGAACGGCAAAGGTACCCGATTCGCGCATCGCGTCGGCCGCTTCTTCGTCTACACCGTTGCCGTGTTCGATACTGCGGATGCCCGCTGCAACGCAGGCAAGGATGGACTGCGGGGTGTAGGCGTGGGCCATGACGTATTTTTCCTGAGCCCGTGCCTCGTAGACGATGGCCCGCATTTCCTCGTCGGTGAACTGGGTGTGGTCCACGCTGTCGGTCGGGGAGGTGCAGCCACCGCTGGCCATGATCTTGATCTGGTCCGCTCCGCGGCGCAGGACTTCACGGGCTGCCCGGCGGCAGGCGTCCGGGCCGTCGGCGACCATGCCCGGGTGGTAGATCCCGTCGGCCTGGCGGTAGTCGTCTTCTTCGCGGGTGCGGAAGTCGCTGTGCCCGCCGGTCTGGCTGAGCGGGGCGATGGCCAGGTGCATCCTGGGCCCTTCGGCGCTGCCTTCCAGGACAGCCTGCTTGAAGCCGTAGTCGGTGAAGCCTGCGTCGCGGATGGTGGTGATGCCGTAGTCCAGGCAATCGCTCAGCGCCCGGAAGCCGCGGGCGGCGTTCACCGCCGTCGGCAGGAGGTGGACCTTGTTCAGGTAGTCACCGGCGGAAATGTGGGTGTGGGCATCGATTAGGCCCGGCGTCACGGTCATGCCGGTGCAGTCGATGACGTTGGCGTCGGTGCTCTGGATGGCGGTGCGGGAGATACGGGAGATCCGGGAACCATCAACGCGGATGAAGGCATTTTCGATGGGGTCGGTTCCATCGGCGGTGATGACTGTGGCATTGGCCAGGATAAGTGAAGTTGACATTGTCGGTCGCTTTCAGGCTTTTTGTCGGATTGTTGACTAAAGCCTATGACCGGGGTCACTTCTGGACTATGGACGGGAGGTCAGTGTTCTTCGCCGCTGATTCAACTGCCGTTCAAGTCCTGTTTGAAGGCCGGTCTATTGCCGGTACTGCTGGTCGGAAGGATTTTCCTCTACTGAAGTGTCGATGTCGGGGCGCTGGCCGGTCCTGTCCTCGCAGCGGATCCGGATGCTGATCGGCCGGTCGCCGAACAGCACTGAAAAGTCGGTGGCTGTGGCAGCGTCGGTTTCCTTGGTCCAGCCGGAAATGGAGTCCCCGCCGTCCAGGAGGGGCATTATTTCGGCGATGAGGGATTTGCGTTCCGGCGCGGTCAGCCAGCTTTGGTACGCCTCCTGCGAAGGCCACACGGAAACGACGGCAACGGTATTGGCGTTCTCCGCGGGGTGGGCCAGTTCGCCGACCTGCAGCCCATAGGGCACGGCGGCGCCGATGACGTCGTTGTCGCGGTAGTACGAGACGAGCGCCTCGAGTGAGCCCGGGGCAGGGCGGAGGAGCAGGTATGTGCGGAGCATGTTCTTCTTTCGGGTTTCAGGTTTACTCAGCGTGATGCCATTTCGGTGCTCTCAGGAGTTTGAGAGCTTCCAAGGAAAGCTGGATGGTCAGGCGGTCTTTGCCTGACTCGAGATCCAAGCCGGTGGCATCCTCGAATTTGCGGAGCCGGTAATACAGCGTGCCTCGGTGGATGTGGAGGCTGTCGGCAACCAGGTCGGGTTTGCGGCCGTGGTCCAGGTAATGGTCGACGGTTTCCAGGAGTTCACTGTCGCGACCAAGGGACGCGATAGGGCCAGGAACCGTGTCGGCGAGGACGTCGGGGTCCTGGAGGGAAAGGATCTTAATCGGGGTCAGTTCGGACCACCGCGTGGTGCCGCGGCCGGTTGCCGTGGCCGTCCGCAGAGCCCCCAGGGCCTGTTGGTAGGAGCGAGGCAAATGCCGTGGGTCCTCGACCGGGTTGCCTGCGCCCACCACGAGCGTAGGACAGCAGGGGGCGAGATCTGCAAGGATCGCCGGGTCGACATCCGCGTCGCCAGCCAGAAGGAACGCGTGATGGTCCTCGAATTTGCACTCGACGCGGAGCGCCCCCGGATTTCGTGCCCTCCCGGGACGAGCGGCTGCAGACTTGGTCTCATGGGGCCCAGCACCGGACGTCGACTCGACGGATGTACCGACGGCGATGACCCACTCCTGGATGCGGGTGCCCAGCTGGTCCCACAGTTCCTTTACGGCCACGGTCTGGTCGGCACCAAGGCTCGTTAGGGCACGGCGCAGTCGATCCCTCGCCAGACGCGCTGACTCTTCGGAGTCCAGCATGATGCGGCCGATGTCCGAAGCCTGCCCGGCCACCGATTCGAGTGTTGCGGGCTCGCACGTGGCGTCCGGATCGAGGATGGACAGGTACCCGAGAATTAGTCCGCCGGAGTGAACCGGAACAACCCACCGGGACATCGCCTCCTTGTCGGGAATTCCGGGAACGAAGGTCGGATCCAGGGAACTTCCGACTCCCGCTTTCCGGAACCAGCGCACCACCCATTCTTCGGTGCCGCGGCTCAGCAGCGACTTGGACCGCACGGCATCGATGATGAGCCCGGAATGCGGGCTGAAAACGATGGAATCCAGGTCCGGAGTTGTCAGGGAGACGGGAAGGCCCACTTGGCGGGCGATTTCGTTGACCCGTCGTTGCAGGTCATCAAACAAAGTGCATCACAGGCCGATCCTTGTCTTAGGCCGTCTGCAAAGTCGCTGCTGAAGGCTTCTCGGTCAAGAGCCGGGCGAGGGCATCGTCTTTGTGGGCGTCCAGCAGCTTCATGAGTAGTTCTGTCTTGCCGTCTTTCAGCGCCTCGGCGATGTGGCGGTGTTCAGCCACGCGGACCGATTCGTCCGGGTAGCGGCCTTCGAGCCGGTTCAGGCACATGCGGGTTTCGGTCAGGAGTGTTCCATGCATGCGGGACAGGCGGGGGCTCGCCGCCATGGCGACGAGGCGTTCGTGGAAGGCAACATCGGCTTCGGACATTGCTTTTGAGTTGCTTTTCGCCCGGGCCGCTTCCATGTCGTCGACTTTGGCGAGGAGCTCAAGGCCGGCACCTGAGTGGTCTCCTGCAACGAGCAGCCCTGCTGCGGCTTTCTCGACTGCCGTGCGTGCCTCATAGATGTCACGGATGTCCGCCTCGCCAAATTCCGCGACGAAGACACCCCTGTTGCGGATGCTGACCAGCAGGCCTTCCTGTGTCAGCCGCTGGATGGCTTCGCGGATGGGACCGCGGCTGACACCAAGCGCGCCGGCGATGTCCATTTCGACCAGCTGGGCACCCGGGGCCATGGAGCCTTTGCTGATAAGGCTGCGGAGCTGCGCGGCAATGAGCGCCGGGGTGGACTCCTGGCTGATGGGCTGGAAGCCCTCGGTGGGTTTCATGTGTTCCTCACGTATCGAATGATCGGATGATTGTCAACAATCATACTTCTTTCGACCGATACAGGCTAGAGGCAATTCACCTATTGTTGACAATCCTACGTTTTGTGGATCAGACTCTTGTTACCCACGTCACCGTCAGCTCTGGTGCCCACAGAAGTGCCCAAGAGCGGCTACCCACTACTACAGGAGCTACATGTCCAGTCCTGCGCGCTATTCCGTGCTCAGCCGCAAACCCATCGACGAAGTCAGAGAGGATGACGGACACGGCTCCGGACTCAAGAAGTCCCTGGGTCTTTGGCAGCTCACCGCCATCGGCGTTGGTGGCATCATCGGCGTCGGCATCTTCACCCTCGCCGGTGTTGTGGCCCGCGGTGATGCCGTCAACCCTGCAGTGGGCCCGGCCGTTGTCATATCTTTCCTGATCGCAGGACTTGCCAGCGCCGCCGCCGCACTGTCTTACGCCGAATTCGCCGGCATGATTCCGCGCGCCGGATCCGCATACACCTACGGTTACGTCGCACTGGGCGAAATCGTCGGCTGGTTCATCGGCTGGGACCTCCTGCTTGAATACACCGCGATCGTCTCCGTCGTCGCGATCGGAATCTCGGGGTACTTCTCGGCCTTCCTGGGCGGCATCGGCATCGAACTGCCAGCAGCCCTCGCCTACGCCCATACCCCCGAAACACCCGACGGGATCATCAACCTCCCCGCGATCCTGACCTGTCTGCTGGTTACCTGGATCCTTAGCCGCGGCTCCAAGAGCTTCGGGCGCTTTGAGCTGGTCGCAGTCGGCCTGAAGATCCTGGTGGTTCTGGCCATCATCGGCATCGGCGTCTTCCACATCCACACCGAAAACTTCGTCCCCTTCATGCCCAATGGCTTCGAACCGGCCATGGCCGGGGCAGCCACCGTGTTCTTCGCCGTCTTCGGCTATGACGCCATGAGCACCGCCGCCGAAGAAGCAGTCGATGGCAAGAAGCACATGCCTAAGGCCATCCTGCTCTCCCTGGCCATCGCCATGGCACTGTATGTTCTGGCGACGTTGGTGCTGACCGGCATGCAGAAGTACACCGAAATCAACCCGCAAAGCGCCTTCGCTTCAGCGTTTGACTCGGTCGGCATGCCCACCATCGCCACCATCATTTCCGCCTTCGCTGTTGTCTCGATCCTCACCGTCATGCTCACGTTCATGCTCGGCGTCACCCGCGTCTGGTTCTCCATGAGCCGCGACGGCCTGCTCCCGGCTTGGTTCGCCAAGACCGACCGCAAGCGCGGTGTACCGCTGCGCGTGACCTGGATCGCCGGCATCGCCTCGGCTTTGCTCGCCGGTGTGTTCCCCATCCGCCTGGTCGCCGACCTGACCAACATCGGCATCCTCGCCGCATTCGTCGTCGTATGTGCCGCCGTCATCGTCCTGCGCAAGACCCGCCCAGACACACCCCGGACCTTCCGTATTCCCTTCATGCCCGTCGTCCCGATCTTCGGACTCCTCGCCTCCGGCTTCCTGATGCTTCAGCTCCACTGGGACACCTGGGTCCGCTTTGGCGGGTGGCTCATCATCGGCCTTATCGTCTACTGGTTCTACGGACGCAAGAACTCCATGCTCAACCCCAACAGCCCCCGCCGGCTGGCCCTCCGCGAACGGCAAGAAGTTGGCTGAGAACCTGCAGGAACTCAGGCCGCGCGGCGGAGCGCGCATGATGCGGCGCGAAGACAGGGTCGCCGGTACTGGCAGCCACTGTCCCACTTCCGGAATCTGGGAATCAAACCAGGACCCGGCGGAGCGCATCACGCTTCAACGCGGTGACCTGATGCCGCCACTGAACGGTGCTGCCGTTCAGTGGCGGTTCCTGCCCCAGCCCACCGCCTTCCACTCCCAACGCAGAAGAAGGTACCCCCATGACTGAAACCGCACCAACCACCGGCTCCAATCCCGTTAAGCGGGGCATGGCTGAGATGCTCAAGGGCGGCGTCATCATGGACGTCGTTAACGTCGAGCAGGCCCGCATCGCCGAGGAGGCCGGCGCCGTTGCCGTCATGGCCCTCGAGCGCGTCCCGGCCGACATCCGCGCCCAGGGTGGCGTGTCCCGCATGTCCGATCCGGACATGATCGATCAGATCATCGCCGCTGTGTCCATCCCGGTGATGGCCAAGGCCCGCATCGGCCACTTCGTCGAAGCCCAGGTCCTGCAGTCCCTCGGTGTTGACTACATCGACGAGTCCGAGGTCCTGACCCCGGCCGACTACGTCAACCACATCGACAAGTGGAACTTCACCGTCCCCTTCGTCTGTGGCGCCACCAACCTTGGCGAGGCGCTGCGCCGCATCAACGAGGGCGCAGCCATGATCCGCTCCAAGGGCGAAGCCGGCACCGGCGATGTTTCCAACGCCACCGGCCACATGCGCAAGATCCGTGCCGAGATCGCCAAGCTCGCCGCCCTCCCCGAGGACGAGCTCTACGTCGCGGCCAAGGAACTGCAGGCCCCATACGAACTGGTCAAGGAAATTGCCGCGACCGGCAAGCTCCCGGTAGTGCTGTTCACTGCCGGTGGCATCGCCACCCCGGCTGATGCGGCGATGATGATGCAGCTCGGCGCCGACGGTGTGTTCGTTGGCTCCGGTATCTTCAAGTCCGGCAACCCCGCAGAGCGCGCGGCCGCCGTCGTAAACGCTACTGCCTACTACGACGATCCTGACGTGATCGCAAAAGTCTCCCGCGGCCTGGGCGAAGCCATGGTCGGCATCAACGTCGACGACATCCCGCAGCCCCACCGCCTCGCAGAACGCGGCTGGTAAGTCTCGTGACCGACATCAAGTCGACCGATATGTCGGTCGTCGAGAACCGCAGGTGCTGCTCATTTGACGCGGCACCCGTGCTGCCTGCGGTCATGGAAACACCTTCTGAGGCGCCGATGCGCTTGCATGACTGGGTCTTCCTGAATGCCGGGGATCGCGTCGTCGTGCAGCTGTCCGACGGGCGGGTCTTCGCGGGACTTATCGATGCGGTCGCCCACGATGCTTCGGTCTTCTGGCTCTGGATGGACGACGGCGGTGGCCGCACCGCCGTGCACGAGGAGGAGGGCTGCAAGGTCTGGAAGACGGCGAACTGGATAGGGATAACAGCTTGTGACTTCAGAATTGAGGACCGATGACCAAGGTGGCTGCCGGCAACACCGGCCAGAAGGAACTGAAACGTCCTGCCCGGGAGAAGCTGCTCGCGTCGGCATCCAAGCTGTTCTACGCCGACGGCTTGGCCTCCACAGGCATCGACGCCGTTACAGCTGATGCCGGGGTGGCCAAAATGAGCCTCTGCAACAACTTCGCTTCCAAGTCCGAGCTGGTCACGGCCTACCTGAACGCGCGCCACCAGGAGTGGCTTGGTCTGTACCACCGCAGACTCGACCAAGCCGCCGAGCCGGCGGACCGTCTTCTTGCCGTCTTCGACGCGTACAGCGACCACGCCCACTTCGAATACGAGCGTGGTTTCCGAGGCTGCGGGCTGCTGAACGCCGCAGCCGAGCTCCCGGTCGGGGATCCAGGCCGGGACATCGTAAAGCTGCATAAGGAAGAAGTCGAACGCCTCCTCGCAGAGCATCTGCAGGAGATCGCCCCCAGACGGACCGCCCCCAACGCGTCAACAGCCAAGCAGCTGTCCTTCCTCCTTGAAGGAGCCATGGCCCGTGCAGGTCTGGAGGGTAACGACACCTGCCTGACCGAAGCCCGCGGGATGGCCCGTCAGTTGGTATTGGCACTGTGACGGCCAACAACTCGACCCGATGGGGCGCCCCGGCTGTCATCACCACGGCAACGCTCTGGGGAACAACGGGGGTGGCCTCAGTCCTCATCCCGCAGGTAAACCCCATCGCTGTAGGCGCCGCGAGTGTCGGCATCGGCGGACTGATTCTGGGGTTGATCTCTCTCAAAGCCGTCCTGAAATCCTTCAAAACACCTGGAGCCACCCGTTACATCGTGCTCGGCACCCTTGGCCTGATGCTGTACATGCCCCTGTTCTACGTCTCCGTATCCCTGACCGGGGCAGCCCTGGGAACCATTATTTCGATCGGCTCCGGCCCGCTCTTCGCCGGCATCCTGGAATGGATCGTTGACGAGAAGCGTGTCACCGCCGTGTGGACGGTGGCGATGCTCGTCACGGTGGCCGGGGCCGGACTTCTATTGGCCGCCCGCGAAGACCACGGCTCCGGAGACGCCGCCGGCCTCATTCCCGGTGTTGTGGCCGGACTCGTCGCAGGAGTGACGTACGCACTCTACGCCTTCGCCACCGGCAGGTTGATCCAACCCTGCGGGATGCGACCAGACGGCATGGCGCACCGTACCGTCGTCGCGGCCATTCAAGGCACCGCCGCCCTGCCTATGCTCGGGCTGCTGGCTTTCACCGGCGAGGGTGCCTTCGGCGAAACTGCCTGGCCCATCCTGGTTTATCTGGCGGTCATTCCCACAGCATTGGGCCACACCCTGTTCGCCTTCGGTCTGGGTCGCATGAAAGCGTCCACAGCGACCCTTTACACCGTCCTCGAACCCGTAGTCGCCACCATCTTGGCCGTCCTGATCCTCCGGGAAACGTTCCGGCCCGAAGGGTGGATCGGATTTCCGCTGGTGATCGCAGGTCTGGTCCTGGTCAACGTCAGTCCAAAGCGCCGTCAAAAGACCGAGGCTGCACGGGAAGCAACACCCATAGAACCAGCGACGACAGGACCGGTCGGATGACAACGACAGCGCAGACAAGCAGCCCCCGGGCAGCTATAGTCACGGGCGCCACCTCCGGAATAGGC
This sequence comes from Paenarthrobacter sp. TE4293, assembly GCF_050435325.1. Lineage (NCBI taxonomy): Bacteria > Bacillati > Actinomycetota > Actinomycetes > Micrococcales > Micrococcaceae > Paenarthrobacter > Paenarthrobacter sp. TE4293. Next base: position 713,861 of record NZ_JBNJRY010000001.1, on the reverse strand, counting down.
GAAGCAACAACCCGGGCCCTCCACGCAGAGGGTTACAGAGTATTGCTGACGGGTCGGTCCCAAAGCAGGGGCGAAGCGCTTGCACGGGAGCTTGGATCCGGTGCTCACTTCTACCCGGAGGACCTCACGGAATCCGATGCTGCTACCCGCGTGGCCGAAGCGGCCTTGGCCTTCGCCGGCAGACTCGATGTCCTGGTCAACAATGCCGGCATCGACCACACTGGCGACATCCTCACCGCGCCGATGGAGGAGATCCGTGCGGTGTTCGAAACGAACACGTTTGGAACCATGGCGATGCTTCAGGCAGCTGGCAAGGTCATGAAAATCCTCGGGGAGGATCCATTGTCAACGTCACCTCGCGACTGGCCTCCATCGGCGTCCCGACGATGTCCGTGTACGCAGCATCCAAAGGCGCCGTCCTGGCTTTGACGAGATCCGCGGCGGTCGAACTCGCCCCACACAACATCCGGGTAAACGCCGTTGCGCCGGGCATGACCCGAACAGCCTTGTTCGACGAGTGGGTAGCCGCGCAACCCGACCCCGAAGCGGCCGCACGCAGCGTGGCCTCCGGTATACCGCTGGGCCGCGTTGCCGAACCAGAGGACGTCGCCAACGCTGTCCTCTTCCTTGCCTCCGATCGAGCGGCATATCTCACCGGAGCCTCCATAGCCGTCGATGGTGGCTACACCGCGGCCTAAGGCAACCACCGAAGCCCCGACGGCGGGACTGCCCGCCGTCTATGACTAAACAGGAGAAGAATCGTGATTGAATTTCCCGACTTTCAAAAAGTCGAGATCCGCGTGGGCGAAATCGTCAAGGCCGAAGAGTTCCCTGAAGCTCGCAAGCCCGCGTACAAGCTCTGGATCGACCTCGGCCCGGAAATCGGGGTCAAGCGCTCCAGCGCCCAGTTGCCGGCCAACTACCGGCTGGAGGACCTGACCGGAACCCGAGTGATGTGCGTCGTCAACCTCCCGCCACGCCGCATCGGCCCCGTCATGTCCGAAGTGCTCACCCTCGGCGTGCCCGACGCCGACGGTGAATGCGTTCTCGTCGTGCCGGACAAAGCCGTGCCCACCGGCGGTCAGCTCTACTAGACGCCCGCATTCCGGCACCGGCGGGCATAAAGGGAAAACTGTCCCCGCAGATACTGGGTCATCTCAATGTCTGCGGGGACAGTTTTGTTCGCGGGGGCGGCCGCGGCGGGAGGCCGGACCGCTTTGGTGGCGCTCCGGTACGCGCCGGGCCTCAGCGGTCCCAGGATTCGACGGTCGTGCCGGACGGTATGTCGTGTCTGACCGACGCTGTGTACTGGCCGACGCCCGAGCGGGCGATCTGGATCCCGGAAGATTCGGCCATGGCGGCGGGCATCAGCTGCGCCACGGCGGCGTCGAGGATTGAGTCGAGGTCCTGCCGGGTTTCCACGGTGACTTCGAGGGAACGTAGCAGCGGCGAGTTGTCCATGTCAGGTCCTTCCTGGGGAGCGGGATCGTTAGAGGGCCGGGTTGGGAAGCACGCCCGAGCGGCTGAGCAGCGCCTTGGTTTTGGAGTGCTTTGGATGGGTGAAGATCACTTCGGGCGGTCCTTGCTCGACAATGACGCCTTCGTCCATCACGACAATGCGGTCGGCGATGTCGCGGGCGAACTGCATTTCGTGGGTGACGATCACCATGGTCGTACCCTGCTCCGCGATTTTCCTGATGACGTTGAGGACTTCCCCGACCAGTTCGGGATCCAACGCGGATGTCGGCTCATCGAAGAGCATCACGCTCGGTTCCATGGCCAGAGCCCGGGCGATCGCGACCCGCTGCTTCTGCCCGCCGGAGAGCCTGCTGGGAAAGTTGTCTGCCCGGTCAGCAAGACCGACCAGTTGAAGCTGGGGGAGGGCGACCTCCCGGGCCTGCTTGGCCGACATCCCCTTCACGTCGCGCAGAGGTGCCATGACGTTTCCGAGGGCGGTCTTGTTCAGGAATAAGTTGAAGTGTTGGAACACCATGCCGACGTCAGTGCGTTTCTTGGCGGTAATGGACGGCTTTTCGCTGACGAGTTTTCCGCCGCGTTCTTCATAGCCGATCATGTGCCCGTTGACGTGGATGCGGCCGCCCTCGATCGTCTCGAGCTTGTTGATGCAACGGAGCAGAGTGCTTTTTCCGGACCCGCTGGAACCCAGGATCACGACGGTTTCACCGCGCACGATGTCCAGATCGACGCCTTTGAGGACTTCGAGCCGCATTTCGGCGGGGCGCCTGGACGTCAACTTCTGCCAGAGGCTTGCTTTGGAACCCATGACGTAGGTTTTATGCACGTCTTGAATGCTGATGACTGTCGATTCAGGCATTGGCGCGAACCTTCCTTTCGAGTAGGATCACGGCCCGGGAAAGGGGGAGGCTGATGATCAGGTACATAAGAGCTGCTGCCGTGTAGATCTCGGTTGTTTGGAACGTCTGGCTGTTGACCATGTTTGCGGTCTTCAAGATCTCCGAGACCGCGATCACGGACGTCAGGGCGGTGTCCTTGACCAAGGAGATGAAGTAATTGCCGATAGGCGCCATGGAGACAACGAAGGACTGGGGGATGACGACTTTCCACAGCGTGCTGGTGGGCGTGTAACCGAGCGATAGGGCCGCTTCGGTCTGGCCGCGTTCGACCGAAAGTATGGCCGAGCGGAACACCTCGGAAAGGTAGGCCGCGTAGTTCAGGCCGAGGCCCAGAATACCGGCGGGGACAGGTTCGATCGCTATGCCGATGCTGGGCAGGACGAAGAAGATGTAGACGAGCTGCACGAGCAGCGGGGTGCCCCTCATGACTTCAACGAACGCGGTGGCGACGGTCTTGAGGAGGTTTGAGTTGGAGAGCCGGGCGAGGGCGATCAGCAGCCCGAGGACCAGAGCCAAGGCCATTGCGCCGAAGGCCAGTTGCAGGACGACCGGAACGGCCGAAAGCAGCTGCGGAAACACGGAGATCGTGCGGGTTATGAAATCCATTGGATATTCCAGATCTGTTCGGGGTGTGGTGGCCGGCATCATTGCCGGCCACCACGGTTGGTCTACTTGGCTGCGTTCGCTTCGCCGAGACCGTACTTTTTGAGGATCTCGAGGTACTGCGGGGTCTTCTTCAGCTCAGAGAGCCCGGCGTTGAGGTCTGCCAGCAACTGGGTGTCCTCTTTACGGACACCGGCGCCGATGTTGCCTTGGAAATGAGGCTCGTAGGGAGTGACAAGCTTGATCTTCGAGTTCGGCTTCTGAACCAGGCTGTAGCCGATGACTGCGGCGTCAGTGAAGGCGGCGTCGACCTGGCCGTTTTCGACGGCAGTGATAAGAGCTGCCTGCGTGTCGACGAACTTCACGTCGCTGCCGCCCAGGGTCTTGACCCATTCTCCGTAGACGGTGCCGGTTTGAGCGCCGATGACCTTGTCTTTGACGTCTTCCTTGGAGGCCAGGGTGGAGCCCGCAGGGACGATCATTCCCTCCGGCTGCATGTACAGGGTGTCGGTGAAGTTGACTTGCTCTTTGCGCTTGTCAGTGATGAACATGCCGTCGACGATGATGTCTGCCTTCTTGGCGTTGAGGGCGGGGATCAACGTCGCGAAGTCGGTAACGAAGGTCTTGATTTCCCAGCCTTTGGACTCAGCAACAGCACGAAGCATTTCGCCGTCAAGTCCCGCGAGTTTGCTGGTGGCAGGGTCCGTGAACGCAAAGGGTGCCTCCTCTCCGATACCGATGGTGATTGTCTTTTTGCCTCCGGCCGGAGCAGCCGTGGAGGCACCCGAGCAGGATGACAGCGCCAGCGCTGCAGCAATCGCGGCCGCTGACAGGACAGTACGGCGGGTCGCTTGGGTGGTGGGTTTCATGATTACCTTCCGGTTGTGTTGATCGAACGGTGAGAAGAAGAGATATGAAAGGGCAGCACGGCATAGCCGGACGGCCTCATGGGCAGCTCATTGAAAGGGGGTGCGCGTGGGCGGACGACGGGATCTCAGATTCAGGGGAGATGCCAAAGTCTTTGATGTGGACAACTGGCCCAGTTTTTGGGCGCGCAGTGCTAGGGCAGGTGGTGTCCATCAATGGGGTGTGGAGGATCTCCGCATGGGATTGGACATCTGCCGTGGGAGACCTGGAGGTGATGTGCCCTTGCGGCGTTGGTTAGATCGTGGGGGCGCCTCCGCCGATGCGCTGGCCGAGGAAGGTCTCAGCGTCTTCCAGATGGACGGTCCATAGGCGTAGGGCTAAATCCGCATCCCGCGCATCGAGAGCATTGAGAAGTTCCAGGTGTTCGTCCCTGAGAGTCGAAATCCGGGGGTAGTGGGCCCGGAGCAACGCCATCAGAAGGCGAATCTCCGTTGAAATGGTTTGGAACAGACTGCTGAGGCGGGGTGAGTCTGCAGCTGCCACCACTGCCGAGTGGAAGGCCATGTCTGCCTGCGCTGCTGACTCCCAGTCCCGGTCATCTTTCACGTCGGCAAACTTGTTGAGTGAGGCAGCGACCCCGGCAGTGCTCCCACCCCTGCAAACGCTGGCGACGGCCTCGAACTCGATGAGCCTCCGCACGCGGAAAATGTCCGTGACATCATCCCCGGAAAACTGACGGACCCGGGCACTCCTTCCGCTTTCGCGGACCAGGAACCCGTCGGCTATCAATGCCTGTACGGCCACTCTCGCCGTTGGCCGGGCGACCCCAAGCTGCTGAGCGACGTGGGTGTCCCGAACTTCCGCGCCGGCGGGGTAGTCGCCGGCTAAAAGGCTGCGTTCCAGACGGGAGCGGACTGCGTCTGCAACGGTTACTGTGTCGATGGTCACACCAGAACTGTATAACAGCTATACCGAAACTACTATAGATTGTCGGAAAGTAGATTGTCTACATTCTGCAATGAGTGTTATTCTGTGGATCATGCCGAGAGAAAGCTGATGGAATGAAGGATCAAGCAGGTCTGACCGCCATGACGCCGCAGTCAACGTCGATCAAAATCGCCGAGCAATTACGCGAGAAAATCGTCGAAGGATTCTTCGTTCCTGGTCAGCAGATCAACGAAACCCATGTCTCAAGCCAACTTAACCTCTCCCGCGGGCCTCTTCGTGAGGCGCTGCAGCGGCTGAGCCAGGAAGGTCTGCTGGTCAGCAAGCCCAATCGGGGCGTTTTCGTCGTGGAACTGACCAGCGAGGACGTCGATGAGATCTACGGTGTTCGGGAAATTCTGGAGTTGGGCGCCGCTGAACTCATGACCTCTCGGCCAGCAGCGAGGCGGAGGCAGGTGGCCGACAAGCTGCTGGCCATCGCGGCCAAACTTTCAGCTGCCGCTGAGGTCGATGACTGGAACCGAGTTCAGAAATTGGACCTGGCCTTCCACACGGCCCTCGTTTCGGCACCCGGAAACTCGCGGCTTCTGCGTGCTTACACAACGCTGGCTACCGAATCTCTGATCTGCATGACGAATCTCAAGCAGGCCTACCCAACGCCGAGCAGCGTGAGTCATCACGCGCTCATGCCTGAGCTAATCGCTACCGGAACCATGGCGGAGATCCGGCCGGCATTCCACCGCCACCTGTCTCTATAGAGGATCGGTTAACGCGCTCTACAACAGGCGACGCGGCAGGGTTCTCAAGGTAGAGCCTGTGCGTCGTCCTAGTTGTTAAGGCCAGTATCGGGACGGGCGGGCAGATGCACTCTGGCCGCCCGTAAAGAAGCAGGTCCAGGAAGCCCGCCGTGGGCGGGTATGGAGCGGCGCTGGCTGTTCAAGAACGTCCAGGGTATGGCTGAGCGTCCCAGGCCCCGAGGGCCGCCCTATAGACGCAAAAGAAGTGTGGACATTGTCCACACTTTCCATCTCGGATTGGCCCGTACGGGCCCCGGACTTGCCAGGATTCCTTATGTTTCCGCCACTTCCCAGTGTTTGCAGGGCCTGGAATCCCGTTCGAGTCCCACCTCGGGCACGGCATACCCCCTCGTCAGAGGGGGTTTTTGCTTTAACGTGTGTGAATGTGGACACGAGGCTCTGATGTGTGGTGCCGGCTGATGCCTGGCCGCCGGTTGGCCTGTTCAGTTATTGGGAACGGGTTCAGGGTCGCGGCTGGTCGGCCCTCCGCTTGCTTTGTACTCGGACTATGCGTTCCTCTCTTTGTACGTCCGGTAGGTTGGGGTTGTCCTACGCCTCTTCATTGGTAGGGGTGCTGAGCACAACATGACTTTCGGAATCGTTCGTCGGAAAGCTTGATGTCGGCTCGTAGTGGGTGAGGACACTTAGTTGGCTGCGGCTGTGTCAGGCCAAACGACGTGTGGATATTGTCCACACCTGACCCGTCTCATGAACGACTGATCACAGCCATTGCCTGCCCTTATTGGACCTGCATCTACCCATCGCGTGTAAGAGCCCGAGCGACATGACGCCTTTTCGCAAGCGCGACAACTGCAGGGCCACGGCGACGTTAGAGTTCGTCTGTGCTTGCGTACTCCGAGTGACGCCGCAGGGCCTGCAACAGGCCCGCTTCTTCGAGCATCACTCACCTCCCGTGACAAAAACCGATTGTAGGACTACGGTCCTTGCGCCACAACGGGCGTCGGAAGCAACAGTGTGCTGTCACGGGGATGACATTCGGCACAGTTCCGTCCAAGTCTTCATTGTCACGGGTTTTCTACCGGAGGAGACTTGATGCGACGGCGTCCAATGTGCCGCCCGCGGGGCCAGCAGGCTGCGGGGCCTCACAGCACCTTGTAGCGCTCTGGTGGATCAATGACTTCTGTGACACCCCTCGAAAAGCCCGCTCAGCGGTCGCGCCATCTCTTGCCCTTGGTGACGATCGCACTGATTGGGTGTCTCGGCGGGTGCGAGTATGAGTCGGACGACGCCTCCCTCCCGTCTCCCAGTTCTCCGGTTTCGGAGGCTCCCACGGTCTCACCGCTGCCGGAGAGCCGCGGCACTCGCACGGTGCCACCGCTGCCGGAGAGCGGTGATATCGACGCCGGCACATATCTAGTCCCCGTCACCGGCTACAAGGAGCCTTTCGAGATCACCGTCCCAGGCGGCTGGTCTGCTCTCGACGGCAATAGCCTGGGCAAGGATGACCCGGATCACCCGGCTGAATGGGCCGTCTACCTGACTCTTGGGCCCGCGTTCTATGTGTCGCAGGACGCATGCAACTGGAGAGGAGCCCTTGCCGATGTCGGTCCTGCGGCCGAGGCCTTCATTAGGGCAATGGCGGCGCAGTCGTCAACGGCAAGCACTCCTCCCGTCAAGGTCATGGTGGGCGACTACTCAGGCTTCGAGTTCGACCACTCCGTCGAGGGCGAAGTGGACACCACAGCCTGCGACACCGGCAAGTTCTGCATCCACTCAGAAATGATGTACCACTGCACGCACTGGTACTCGACTCAGAATGAACACGAGACCTACCGGGTGGTCGACGTGGAGGGCCGGCGGGCTGTCGTCGCGATGGGTTATATCGACGAATCGATCAATCCGGAGCTGATGAGAGAGGCGCGCAATGTCTTCGACTCAATCGTGTTCAAGTCCTTCAAATGACCAGCTGATCCGATGGGCGATCCCGCCCCGCGGTCTCCGGCTCCCTCTCTGAACCCACCGGGATGTCACATAGCCTTAGTTTCTCGAAACGCTGGGTGTACGAAAGTGAGGGACCAGGCCAGAACTTCGTTCTGTGAACACAGCAGAGCGGCAGCGGGCCATAAAGTCAACGCAGTGAGCACTAGGCCTCCTACAGAAACCGCGCCAATTGCCTCACGCTTTTCGGTGCGGGCAGCCCAAACGGGTAAAGCGGCCAGCTTGACCTGCGGAAACGTCGGATTGTTGCTGCACGGGAGTTCTCGCAACTACATCAACTCCCGTAGTTTGAACGCCGATAATGGACTTCCGTAAAGCCAAGGCCGAGGGGGCTCCCCGAAGGCCCTCTGGCGACGATCCTGGCATGCCTTTCAGGACTTAACTGAACACAGCAGCCCATCGTCACCTGACGCGGCTGGGGACTCTGCGCGGACACCGGCGTGGTGGCGAAGCACCAGCCAAATAGCGGTTGAACGGAGCTTCGGTCAATTATGTGCGCCTGCCAGCAGGAATCCTCCAACGACATCCAGCGGACGGTTCGTGCGGACGGGGGGATAGTTGTCCTCGCCAACTTGGTATGTGCGCCTGGCCATGATGCCCACCGGAAAAGTCACTTCATGGTTCTCGATTACGCGAATCCGTCCTTGTCCATCGAGCCATACCCAGATGATGGATGCATCCTCTGAGACATCGCCGATGGTGCCAAGGCAGGGGCTCACGTTTGGCCGCTGGGCCACCACACGGTCCCCTGTGTTAAGGATGTGCCAGTCGTCAGTGCTCAGTGCCGGATACAGGTTCGGCATGAACTCTTCCTTCCGCTGATGCCGGCCGGTGCCGGGGGCGGCAGGAGCTGGGTTTATGGACTTCAATGGAACCGATGATGGTCTGCTCCCAGGAAGGAACAGGTGCCCGGGCTATCACGGTCGGCTGTGACCTATATGAGCGAGTACCTCTGTGTTTGCACGGCCCGGTTTCCTGGATCCGGGCGTTCCGTGTGGCTCCGGAGAACCACCACGGAACGCCCGGGTTGGGCGGACGGGAACAGGTCCAACGCCATCTCTTGGAAGGGAGATCAGTCTGCAGGTGGGGACAGCGCCGGCGACGACCCTTCCGTGACGCCACGACGAAGGTACATAAAAGCTTTCCTTGGACCCCCGGGTTGGCCCACCGGTGCATGGATGCGGTACGGCCGATCAGGCGCGTGCGGCTTCCAAGCCCGAGGTTGCAAGCTCTTGACGCAGCCGGTCGAGTCTTGCCTCGACGGGGGCGTCAGAACCAGGGTTGGGGAAGATATAAAGCCGGTCAACCTCCAGCGCTTTAAGGACGCGAGCTGCCAGTAACTCGGCCGTGATGACGTTGGCATGGGAGTGATCGTCAACGACATTTGAGGGCTCCGGTGGCTCCGGCTGCTCGCCCCCGGGCCGGTTCCGTGCTGCCTGGCCGATTTGCGTGGGGACGAGGCCCGGGCAGATGACGGACGTGCGGACGCCAGGTGCTGTTTGCGCGAGCTCGACAGCGAGTGTTTCCGTCAGTGATACGACCGCGTGCTTGGTGGCATTATAGGCTCCGTTGAACGGGACGACGGCGACACCTGCCATCGATGCAGTGTTGACGATATGACCGGTGCCCTGCTGAACGAAACCCGGCACGAACTCCCGGATCCCGTTGATGACGCCCCATAGATTCACGCCCATGATCCATTCCCAGTCCGTCTGGGTGTGCTCCCACATCGGTTTGAAGGGGAGAACAACGCCTGCGTTGTTGAACACCCAATCAATTCGTCCGTGCCGCTCCAACACCGTCTGCCGAAGGGCCTTCACCGAGTCGGGATCGCTTACGTCGCACACGGCCGTGCTGACGGTATTGGTCGACTCCATGCGTTTCTCTGCCGCTGCCAGTGCCTGCGCCTCGATGTCAGCAAGGACGACCGTGATGCCCCGGGAGTTCAGTGCAGCCCCCAGAGCGAATCCAATTCCTGACGCTCCTCCGGTGACGACCGCCACCTGTCCTTGTTCAATTCTCAAGGGTCCTCCTAGTGTTTTTAGATGTGTGGGCCGATGTGCGTTGCAAGGCAACAAGACGCACCCGACCAGTGATTGTGAGCGTACGTGCGCGTCGTTTCGCGGTTTCCCGTTCAGAAAGCCCCTGGGCGACGCCGCCCCGGAAAATGCGAGCGATGTGAGCACCGCCTATGGCGATTGCCACATTTTGATGGATCCACAGCGGCCCTATAGCTGACTTCAGGACATCCGCGGCGCGTATAACTTGGTTGCCCTTCCGGTCGATGGCTGCGAGGTTTCGCCAGGGGAGAGGGAATCCAGAGCTGCGTGGCCAGTTGGTGGGCTACCGGAGAACCAACCTCATGCTGTCGGGTTGAGTTCTAACGACCCATGATGGAGAGGAAGTAAAGGCATCTGTCGCCCACATTCGTCGGGTTTGGTTGTGGTCAAATCCCCTGAAAGGCTTGAGACTATAGCCCGTCAGGGACCGGGGAAATCGAGCCTGGCCGCCGCTTTTCCGATAGTGAAATCCATTCGTTCAGCGAAGCCTCCCAGCAGGCAATGACGTTGACCGCGAGGCCGCCTGCGCCGATTTCGCCCATGGTTTTGATGGCGTTATCGAGGAAGACGTGGTGGATGCCGTCTCCGCACAGGCTGATGCGGGCGGCGTTGAGGGCTTTGTTACTGGCCAACGCGACGCGTTCAACGCCAGTACCTGATTTCAGGACATTCGCGGCACCCATATTACACTTGCCCTCCCGGTCCGATGGCTTCGAGGTTCCGCCAAAGGAGAGGGAAACCAGAGCTGTGTGGCCTGTCGGCTCCAGCCGTAGCCTCTATCCCAGTATCCGGCGAATCCAATTGTCGCGTGCAGCCATGGTGTCCCTGGAGATCGCCGCCTGTGGAGCATACGCCTCGTACCCGTGGAACCCCCCGGGCCAGACATGGAGCTCGGCCTGGCCCCCCGCTTCCCAGAGAGCGGATGCGAAGGCAATGGCTTCGTCCCGGAACACCTCGGCCGTTCCAACGTCGACGAATGTTTGAGGCAGACCTTGAAGGTCTGTAGCCCGCGCGGGCGCTGCATACATAGACACGTCTTGGGTGCCCTTGCGATCTCCAAGAAGCGCCGTCCATCCGGTGATATTGCTGGCGCGGTCCCAGCCTCCCACGCCGTCCATCTGACGGGTCGATAGAGTTTGGTCGCGATCGTCGAGCATCGGGCACATCAGCAGCTGCGCGAACAGCTTCGGGCCGTTGCGGTCGCGTGCGAGAAGGGCGGTGCCAGCGGCGAGGCCTCCCCCTGCACTTCCCCCAACGATGATGACCCGGTCGTTGTCGATGCCTAGCTCATCAGCGTGCTCGACCATCCACACCAAGCCCGCATAACAGTCTTCTACCGGTACGGGATCTGGAAATTCTGGTGCAAGTCGATACTCGACGGTAACAAGTACTGCGTCGTAGCGATGAAGCCACTCAGTGAAGTAGGAAAGTGAAACGAAGCGGTCCCCCATGACCATGCCGCCACCATGGGTGTGGTAAAAAACGGGCCCTCTGCCGATGCGGCCCTTGGCCTGGATGACGCTGACTGTGATCTCCTCGCCGCCGTATCCTGGGATGACAAGGTCACGGACCTCAAGATTTGCCTGCTCCAAGATCTCAGACACTGTGGGCCCAGGCCAAACGGCCTGCCGCATCGCTGGGATCACCTCGGCGCTGACTGTGGGTAGCTGGTAAACGTCTACGACCGCCGCCAGTTCGGGATCTAGGGGCGGTCGCCTCAGCTTGGTCGTGTCGGTCATGTGAAACTCCTTTGTTTTATCGCCACTGTTCGGCGGATGTCTTATCATCACGCCAGACATCACAAAGAGGAACCGCCAGGGCGGCCGGAAAGTCCACCGGTCGACAGCCGAATGGCGGGTCTACGGCCTGCCGGCCCTGCGCGGGTTCTCTGCGCGATGGGTATGCCCCCGAGTCCGCCGCGGTGCTCACATAGCCGCGGCGTCTCCACGGGCCGTAAGGCGAGCGATCATGCGGGCCGTTTGATACCGCGTCCGACCGCGGGGACTGAGTGGATCAAACCCCAGACGCTGGGATAGTGAAGTGTGACGGGATTGGACGCTGCTGTGGTGCAAACCAAGGGCTGCAGCCGCAGCACGAATGCTCTCGCTCTCCGCGATGACGTCGAGAAGCATCAATGAGCGCTCATCCAGTTGTCCCACAATGATGACGTCCCGATGAGTGCAAAGAGTCATGTCGGGAGCGCTCACAAGTCTGATAATGACGCCGAGGGAATCGGCATCGATAACCGGATGCCGCTCGTTCGTTAAACGCAAAGCGGTACGTGCGTCGATCCAAGCCTGTGGAAGCTTATCGAAGCTGTCAGCAAGCGCGACGCCTGCGGGTCCAACCACGGGAAATGGTCCGCCAAGCGATGCCCTGACCAAGCCCTCAGGCGTTGCCAAAACGGCCGTGGGGCTAGCGCCCGCAGCTCGATCAGTGGGGGTGGCGATCACGCGCACTGGGCCCACCGCCATTCGGAGTTGGTGAGCCGCGGCGATACGTTCACGCGGAGTGGATTCCGCATTCAACAAAATGTCTACCGAACTGCTCCCCGGCGCCCGTCGACTCTCCACGATCGCGAGAGCCAATGCCGCACGGTCGAGAATCATGGCATCGTTGACATGCGGAACCTCCGCATCCCGTTCAATCCATACCCGGATCGCATCTCCCGCCACCGCGGAAGGCCATTCACCTATCTCGGTCACCGTGGCACGCCCACCATCCGCATCAATTCGAACAATCCGATCGCGTATCACAGCTCCCGCCGCCGCGCCACCGATCATCACCATACCGCGCACAATCGATTCAACACCCGCACCACCTGCGACCAGGGCGTCAAAAAACGCAATTACTTTAAGCGATTCGCCCGCATCAGGGTCAAGGGCGGTGATGCGCCCGGCGAATTCTTGCATCAATGCTCCAACACTCGTGTCATGGTCTGTAACTCTCTCTGCCTCGGCGGTCCCGAGAACGCATCCGCCCCAGCTCGCACGGGCTGCACTCACCATACCGGGAGTCACCAACTGTGGCGATGAAGTCCAACGCACAGAAACCGCCCGCACTTCTCGATCCCAGAATGCTTCTGAACCCAGGCAAAGACCTTACGAACGATGATCTGCCCTGACCGTCGCATGAAGTGCCACCGCGAGGACACGTCCGGGATGTCCTCTAATCAAGCATGAGTGGGGCTCTTGGTCCCACACAGCTGTACGTCCGCAAACGCGGCCAACGCGAAGCATGGGGTCACGGCAAATCAAACGCAGGTGAGGATTGCGGTGGCTGGTCTGGGACTGGCTGGAGAGTAAGTGCAGGCCGTTCCATCCTGCGGTCGTGACTCACTAAAAGGTTGGCCCCGTGCCCCGGGCGTCCTATTATCGACATGTCCGTCTGCTGGGTGGGCGTCCGGCACCTGCCCTGGCCCTCCTCGGTGACTTGATGAGAAGATTGTCAGCCTCGGTGCGAGGCGTGGCTTGTCACCGTGCTGTTCCGAAGTGACATCTACCCGGACTGGTACCGGCCCCGACCATGTCCGCTGAATGAGGAAGGTGCCAGAACCGCTATGACTATCGTTTCCTATTCCTACCCGTTTGTCGTGGGGGTCGATACCCACGCCCGGAAGCACGTCTTCGCCATCATCGCAGTGCCCAGCGGCGAACGGATTGATAGTCGGGATTTCCCGGCGACCGGTGTAGGCATCAATCGCGCTATTGCTTGAGTCGCCCGCGGCACCGAAGCAGATCTAGCGACTTTGTGGGTGATCGAGGGGGCCGCTTCCTGCGGTGCTGTGCTGGCCGGGGCTGTCGCAGCTGCCGGTTACCAGGTCGCCGAGGCTGCTCGTATGGATGCCTTGCCGCGTCGCTGGGTTGGGAAGTCGGATCCCCCGGACGCGCACCGGATCGCTTCTGCCGTCCTTGCCTTGGAAGAGGACAAGTTGCGCCGATAATGGATCTCTCGTAAAGCCGCGGGAACGTCCGCTCGATGGCGCCGGGTGGCGATCTGCCCGGCGGCGTGACCAATCTGATTGGGCAGTGACGTGGGTACTGGCCGCCTAGGCGTTTCTGCTCGTGTTGCGGTTGGGGTCCTCGGTTGAGCCAGCCAAGCCTCCGAACTGCTGGCTGGCGTTGGTCTGCCCGGAGTGAAGGACCGTGCGACTCCTCCGGAGGCGTTCGCGGGCGTGGAGAAGTGGTCGCCAGCGGGCAGACGGGGTCGCTTTCTGGGCTTTGTCGTCCCTTCAACCAGCCACCGTCCTGCCATCCGGGCAAGAGCCTCGGGCGGGCTGCAGACACCGGGCATCTGATGGCGCGCGTCCGGGCCTACGACGTTTGATGTGCATCTGCATGCCTAGGGTGCACGGCAGCCTGACCGAACCGGGAAATTCAGCCACATCTTGTCCACGAAAAAGCAGATGTCGGATATTTGCCATGCTGAGTTTGACGGTGGAAGTTGCAGGCAGAGGATTTCTCGCGCGGTTTGCCGCCTGGCTTAGGGCCGCTGGGATTTAGGGCATGTCCAATTGTGTCCTATAGGCGGTATCTCGGTTTTTGTTCCAGCCTGCGATGATGCCTGCCCCGAGCATCTGGTCGCTAAGCCTCGCGAAACGGTAGCTGGGGTCTGTGTCGAGGGCGAGCTGCATGAATTGGTGTGCTTTGGAGCCTCTGCCTTCCCACCAATTAATGTAGCCAATGGTCGTGAGGATAGGAGCTGCGTTCTCAGGGCTAGTCCGTGTGTAGGCATGGAGGAGTAGCTGTTGGCCCCATTCAATACGAGACCACTTTGGTGCGCTCTGGGTTTGTGCGAAGAGCACGTGCTGTGGCGGTTCGTCTATGCCTGGGATGTCCGCCATGAGTTGGTTGCGGATGTGGGGATCTGGAAATAAGCGATCAGTGTCAGGGTGTCTTCATCGGCGGGGTATTCCTTGGCGTCCAGTAGATCGGTCCAGAGCCGGTGGGCGTGTTCGAAGGCTTCTTCTGGGTGCATGGCTCCAATGGTTGTCTTTTGTTCATTGACCGCCATTGCGTCGTAGGCTTGGTGTCTTCGTCGCGGCAGAGTGATCTGGTTGGTGGCTGCGATGGTGCTGCCGCGGTAGATGAACTCGGCGTTCACGTGGCTGTACTCGGTGGTGCTGAGGGGCAGAGTGATGTTTTGGCCGGGTTCGCTGTCGTAAGGGGAGTAGGTGTCGTTCCCGACGAAGATACCGTCGCGAATAGTGATGTTGTTTTCTGCGAGGACCCCGCTGAGGGCTGCGATGGTTGCGGTGTGCGGTTTCGGTTGACCAGGCTCTGTTGTGGCTGAGGTGTAGAGGGCGAAGACGATGCTGGAGGCGTTGGCGTCGTTGGTTAGGTAGCTGACGACTGTGCGGGCGAAGAGGCGTTCATGCCCTGGTTCACGGGGGAGGTCGATGCGCAGAGTTGCTCCGACGTTGTCGCGGTTCAGGGTGATGCAGACCAGGCTTTCCTGGGGCCAGAAACCGAGGGTATGGCCGATAAAGCTGAGGAGATCTGCTGGGTCCCTGATGGTTAACGCGTTCATGTCTACGATCTCCTCGTGCGTTCGAATGTCTTTTGTCTCCTCATGTTGACTGGCCCGGCATCCCGCGACTGTCAGTCATCCATGGGTACTCGATGGACCGGCGCCATGACCGTCAACTAGCGGTTTCAAGGAAGAGCGATCTAAGAGGAACCAAAGCGCACGACGGGAAGACGCTTGAGCCTGCCGTCCCACCCGCCGCTCGCACACCCGGCGTCTTAGGGAGCGGCGTGGCTTCGGTGTATTCGGATTCTGCGACAGAGTCCGCATACCCCCTCGACAGAGGGGTTTTTGCTTTAACGTGTGTACATTCGGGTTGGTCAGATCCCTCTGGCACTAGTCGCGGGGTATGCCTGGCGCCGCGGTTCGTCTGTTTGGTTGTGGGGGAGAGGGTTCATCGTCCTGGCTGGTCGGCCCTCCGCTGGCTTTGATCTGCGGTTATACGTTCCTTTCCTGCTTCGTCCGGTAGATCGTGATTTGCCTGCATCCGTTCATGGGTAGGAGGACTGAATGCGACATGACTTGGCGGTCCTGCATTAAAGATCTTGGGTTTGGCTCGTTGCTGACGTCGTGTGCCAGGGTGTCCGCTGCTTTGTCAGGCCATAGGGAGTGTGGACATTGTCCACACTCCCTATGGCCTGTCCCTCCTTCGCCCTACCCCTATTCATCTCCTGTGAGTGGCCATAGCGACATGACCTGCGGGGTCACTCTGACGTGAGAGTTCAGTCGCTAAGCCCATCGAGTGCCATGAAGTGGTTATGTTCGTGTAGTCATAGCGGTACTGCAAATGAAGGTTTGCCGCATCATGCGCTTGACGGCTGAGCGAGGTGAAACGGGCAAACATGGCGATAAGGGCCCATAGGTTAAGGTTGAAAGCCGGCGGCGCTTTGCCACGCCTACGGTGGTCTTGAAGGTTTTAGGACCGAAAGTAGGGCCTCAGATTATGTGAGATTCTGCGCTGATGAACGTCTGGCTTTGCCGCGGATACAGCAGCAGGTTAACGAAAAGGCGCTGCTCCTATGTGAAGAGCAGCGCCTTTTCGGTATAGAGGCCCCTGATCCGTCTCTCTAGTGGATGGGCGCCATGGTTGGACGCCAGGTAATCAGGGCGTCCAGCGCTTCGATCTGGTCCCCGTCCACGCGCAGGGGGTTGACCTCCAGTGATTCGAGGTTGTCTCCCAAAGCATGGACAAGGTCGCCGATGCTTGAAATAACTTGTGCAAGCTTGTCGAGGTCAGCGGGCTTGTTTCCTCGTACACCGTCGAGCAGCGGTGCGGCTTTCAGTCCCTTGAGGAGTTTCTTCGCCCGTTCCGGGGAGACCGGGACCTGGGTCAGAACCGAATCCTGGAACACTTCGACGAAGACTCCGCCCAGTGCGATGGCCAGCATTGGTCCCCACGTTGGGTCCTGGACCGCTCCGACCAGCAGTTCGGTGCCTCCGGAGCGCATCGGTGAAACCAGGACGCCGTCAATCCAGGCCCCCTCGACCGTTTCTCCTGCAGCGCGGACAATCTGATAGGCCTCCCGCACTGCGGATTCGCCCTCAACACCGAGCCGGACACCGCCGATGTCGCTCTTGTGGGCAATGTCGGGGGAAGCGACTTTGAGAGCGACCGGCGAATTCAGTCGGCGTGCTGCGGCCACGGCTTCCTCTTCCGAGCGGGCGAGGAACGCGGGAACGACGGGAATTCCAGCGTTTGCCAGGAGTTCCCTGGAGATGTGTTCGGACCAGGAGCCTTCCGGGGCGGCCGGCAGGTCCAGTTTGGGGGCTGCTTGGGTTGAATTGTCCGACTCGGCCAGCACTTCCCTCCGACGTTCGGACCATCTCATGACACCGCCGAAAGCCGTCACGGCTTCGCCGAGGCCACCTATGGCAGTGACCAGGCCGGCGTGGTCGAGGATATCGCGCGAGTATTGGGTCAGTGGCTGGAGAACCTGGTTGACCAGAACTGCCGGTTTCCGGGCCCCGTTGATGCCCGCCCCGATCGCGTCAGTAATCGGCATGCCCATCCACGGTCCTTCGCCGGCCCAGGGCAGTGAGTTGACCACTGCCACTGCTGCAATGCCCGGGTCAGCCGCCATGGCTGTGATGCCGTGGGTAAAGATGGATCGGTCGATGACCGCGGCACCTGTGACGTCGAGCGGGTTCTGGATGGTTCCGTACTCAGGCATGATCTCTGTCAGGCGTGCATGGGTGGCGTCAGTGATTTCCGGGAGCTCAAGTCCGGCATCTTCGGCCCTGTCAGCAACGATGTCGCACGCCCCGCCGGAGATTGACACCACCCCCAGCCCGCCCGGGCCAAGCGGACCGGTGTGGGCGGCAAGGCCTGCGGTGATCATCATGTCCTCGATGGTGTCGACCCGGATGACACCGAGGTCCCGGAAGATCGCATCGACAGTGCGGTCATCCCCGACGAGCGCGCCGGTGTGTGCCGCGGCTGTTCTGGCGGCCAGCTGGCTGGATCCGGCCTTCAGCGCGACCACAGCCTTTCCTGCATGAAGCGCCTTCAGTGCCGCCCGGCGGAAGACTTCCGGTTCCCGTACCGTCTCGAGGAAGATAGCGATGGCTTTTGTGTCCTCGTCTTCGACGAAGAAGTCCAGAGCGTGGCCTGCGGTGATCATGGCCTCGTTGCCGAGCGTAACCATGTAGCTGAGCTCGTTACCTGACATTGTGGCGAAATCGAGCATGGCCGAGGAGCTGGCTCCGCTTTGGGATAGCAGAGCGATGGGGCCGGATTTGCGGGGCAATCCGGGGATTGCGGTCACGGGGATCTGGTCAACGAAGTTGGCGAAGCCCAGGTGGTTGGGGCCAAGAAGCAGCATGCCCAGTTCCTCGGCATGGGCGATAAGGTCATCCTCTGCCTTGCGTCCGGCTGCGCCTGCTTCGCCGTAGCCGGATGAGAGGATCACGGCGTTGCGGATACCGGCTGCGGCAGCTTCGCTCGTGGTTTGGAGGGTAATGGCTTGGGGGACCATGAGAAACGCGACGTCAACGGGTTCGTCGATGTCGGCAAGCCGGGGAACCGCGCTGCGACCGTGGACCACGGAGTTGCGGGGGTTTACCAGATGGGTGTGTTCCCCGAATCCAAACTGGGTGAGGTTGTTATAGGCAATATGGGAGAACTGGGATTTGTCACTAGCCCCGACCAGGGCAACACTGCGGGGACGGAAAAGGCTCTTAAGCCGTTCCGGGGTAATTTCTGACATCGTCGTCATCTTTCCTTTGAGGGTGGTTATTGGTTTTTCCATTGCGGGGCGCGCTTTGTGGCGAAGGCGGTGAGTCCTTCGATCGCGTCGGCGCTGGACATCAGGTCATCGAAGGCTGAGGTCCTAGCCGTGACGGCGTCAACCACGTCCGCGATGCCCCGTGTTGCCTCCATCACTTCCAAGGACACCCGGACAGAGGTGGGTGAGTTTTCCATGATTTCCGCGGCCAGTTCCTTGGCCGCGGCGAGTGCCTGTCCCGCCGGAGCGGTGCGGTTGACGATGCCCAGGTCCTTGGCTTCCTGGGCGCCAATCCGGCGTCCGGTGAGAACGAGTTCGTAGGCAACTTTCTCGGGGATGGCCCGGGGGAGGCGGACCACTCCGCCTGCTCCGGCGACCAGACCAACCTTGACTTCGCTGAGCGCGAATTGGGCCGTCGCGTCTGCGACGACCAGGTGGCAGGCCAGCGCTGTTTCGAAGCCGCCTCCCATGGCGAAACCATTGACCGCGGCGATGACTGGTTTGGTCATTCCCCGGCGGCTGGTCAGGCCAGCGAACCCTGACTCGGGAATGTAGTTCGGCTTTCCCGAGGCCGAGTAGACCAGGTCGTTGCCTGCGGAGAAGGCTTTGTCTCCGGCGCCGGTAACGATGGCCACCCACAGGTCACGATCTGCGAAGAAGGCATCGAAGACTTCGGCCAGTTCCTCATGCGCGGGCGGGAACAAGGAGTTCCGGGCCTCCGGACGATTAATGGTGACAGTCAGTAGGTGACCTTCACGCTCGGCAGTGATGTACTCATAGTCGCCGCGGATGGCCAAAGGTTTCGCCGGGAGCAGTGCTTGTGCCCGCTCGGCGGTGGTGGTTACGCGGTTGCCCGGACCGGTGGAAACTGCCCAAACGCGCTGCCCGATCGGTTCATCGGAGTTCAGCAGTGTCAGGATCTCCTGGTCATTCTCCAGGCCCATGGCGACGAATCGTTCCCCGGTGTTTTCCAAGCGGCCGATGACGATGCCGACTTTACGCCCTTCCCGGTCATGCTTGACGGTGTACGTTTCGATGGTGGCCCATCCGTTGGCCCGGCTGACCTGCGGGACGGCAGCCGGGGCATCCACTAACTCTTGGACGTGGTGGGACAGGTCTTGCTGCCACTGCTTCGGCGTCGTGGAGTAGACGGCCGTTGAATACTTGCTCATGATTCCGCCGTTGGCCCCGACGAAGCCGAAACTACCAGGTTCCTTACGGGCTCGCTGAACCGTTTCGGCGATGGCGTGCATGGAGTAGTTGTTTCCCGCGCCACCGAAGAACGGCAGCCCTCCCGTGAGCGTCAGGCGGCGCGGGTCCGACGCGGACAGTTCCAATCCGTCGATGGCGGCATTGAAGACCGGGATGGGAAAGCAGCTGTAGAAGTCCCATGTGGAGACGTTGTAGGTGGTGATGCCGGCCATGTCCAGGGCTGCTTTCGAGGCCAGTTGCGCTGCCGGGCTGGCCGAGAGGTCAGGGCGGTCCAACAGGTTCCGCTCCCGGACGTCGGCGTGACCGTGTACAAAGACCCATTTGCTTTCGGGGACACCAAGTTCACGGGCTGCTTCAACAGACGCCAGCAGCACTGCTGCGCCTTGGTTCACCTGGTCACGTGCGACGACGTACCGGCCGTACGGTTCCGCAATGGGCCGGTTGGTCTCTGTGGGCGTGGTGAGCTCGTCAGCGGAACGTTTGACCGGCGCGGAAGCGTAAGGGTTCCCAGCTGCCACGGCGGTGAACGGGGCGAACAATTGACCGATCTGCTGTGCATACTCGGTTTTGGTCAGCCCGAGCCGTTGTCTGCGGGCGTTTTCCAGGAGAGCGTACTGGCTTGGGGCATCTGTCAGCCCGTGGTTGGCCAACTCCATGGAAATCAGGCCTTTCAGGCCGAACCCGCGGTCTTCCAGGCTGCCATCGACGGTCTCTGAGAAGTCCGGCTTCTGCGGTGATTGGGCCAGGGCCCGCGCTGTCGAAATCGCTTCGGATCCAAAGATCAGGGCCACCCGGCTGCGGCCGGCAGCAATGTTGCCTGCCAGTTCAGTGACGAGGTGCTGCGGGCCTTGGCCACCTCCGACTTCCAGGACCGCCCGGCGCGGATCAGCTCCCAGGCGCTGGGCTACCGACCGGGGATAGTTGTTTGACTTTCCAAGCGGGGCAGGAGCGCCAGGGGTTGAGATTTCAAACTGGCGGATGCCCGCCACGGTGTCGATCGCCTGGGCGATACCGCGGGTATCGGCTTCTGCATCGTCAAGCGCGCGGGAAGCGGCCCGGGCAGCCAGATCCACTGCGGAGAGACCTTCGTAGCCTTCCTCGCCGAAGCGATCGATGATTTGGCCTACTCCGATCAGGACAGGTGTTCGGGGATCAAGCTCAGGCATGCTGCGTCCTACTTTCATAGCTCTGTCACGCAGGGCCGTGGCACCCCGGGTGTTAGAAAGAGCCTTCCATCAGGCGGGGTGGATGTGAATCGCCAATGTAGCCACGAGCACATTGCTTAAAGAGCGATGTGTGGCGGCGGGGCTGGTTTGGGTTTCAGACTTGAAGGTCGACGTCGCGCAGGGCCATTAGGGCGCGTTGCAGGAGCGGGGACCTCTGGGCTTGGCTTGGGGACCACAGGATGCCGGTTTTCATGATCAGGGTTTCCCCGGTGACGGGGATGACGGTGAATTGCGGGGCGGCGAACACCCTGCTCAGCACCGACCCGGGAACATCGGGAACGAAAGAGACCAGCCGGCGTGACCAGACATGGGTAGCAATCTCTGCGATGCCCAGGACTTCGGAGTTGTCAATGTTGGTCACGCCTGCGGAACGCAGCTGTACTTTGTGTTCTTCCCACACTTTGGGCAGAAGCCTGGCGAGGGGATGGATGATTCGTCGTCCGGAGAGGTCTGACAGTGTCAGCGAGTTGCGTATTGCTAGCTCGTCATCGCTGCGGACCGCTATTGATAGTTTGTAACTTGTCCATTGCAAGGCATCGAGGCCTTCGGCGGCAGGAAGGTGAACCAGCGCGAGGTCGAGGGCCCCTGTCTTAAGCTGCCTGGCCAGTTCGTTGCTGCCTGGACCGATGAGGACTTCGTTCTCTATCGGAAAGTTCCCTTGTTTCAGGACCTCAAGGAACGAATCGAGTAAGGGGCTGGGTGCATATGGTGTTGCCCCTACCCTTAGCGGCGCTCCGGTTGTGCGCAATTGTTCGGCAGCGGCCCATACGGCGTCGGCGGCTGCAACGGTGGCGCGGATCGGGCCCAATAGTGAGGACCCGAGTGACGTGAGTTCGACGTCGTGGTAGGCCCGGACAAACAAGTCCCCGCCCAGTTCGTTCTCGAGCCGCCTGATCTGCCTGCTCAACGGGGCGGCGGTGATGTTCAGGCGCTGGGCTGCCCGGCCAAAGTTTTTCTCCTCCACCACAGCGAGAAAGCAACGGAGCCGCTGCAGATCAAGTGACGACATTCTGGTGTTCCCTCAGTCCAAAAAGGGGAGGTCATCCCCGGACGGGTGCAGGTTCTCCACGATGGACCTGATCGTGTCGCCGTGGACGCTGTCACGTGATCGCCAAGCGAGTCCGACCTCCATTTCCAGTTCGTCATCGGCCAACGGATACAGCTGCATCTGGTCGAGGTCCAGGAACCTTCCCGAAGGCAGGTCTTTGCCCGGGGTGACCAGCATGAGCTCGTCCGTGCGGCCCATGCGTGCCTGCAGTCCTATCAGCTCACGCAGGTCGATCTCGTGGATGGATTCCACGCCGGCGTTCAGGAGGGTATCCCTGAAGGCCTGCATGGGGGCCGGTTGCATGATGAGCGGGAAGGACAGGACGCTGCGCCCGCGGAGGTCTCCAAGACGCAGGGGGCGGTCCGTCGGTAAACCAGGTTCCCCTACGGCAGCGACCGCGTAGCGGTATCTGATCAGCGCGGAGGTCGATATGCCCGGTTCCTCCACGGGAAGATGCACGAGAGCCAGATCAAGGTCGCCGTGCTGCATGGCTCTCAGGAGCACTGACGAAAGATCGGACTGGAACTGGTCTACCACGGTGGCATACGTGTTGGCTGCTTCGGTCAGGCGCCGGGTCAGCATCGAAGATGTCCAGGGCGTTCCGCCCATCCTGAACGGAGCTGCCTCACCGCGGGCAAAACGCTCTGCCTCGTCTGCTTGGGCCAGGATCTCCACGGCCTTGGGCAGGAACTGGGCGCCAAAATCCGTGAGATGAAATTGATGATAGGAGCGCTCGAACAGATCCTGACCCAGCCGGCGTTCGAGTTCCTTGATTGTCCGGCTCAGTGGCGATGGGGTGACGTGCAAGGCATTTGCGGCAGCAGCGATGGTACCCCATCGCGAAACCGCAACGTACGCATTCAGTTGTGAGAGCTCCACCCGGTCACTGTAGTTCCTTCTCTCCCGCGAATCCATGTCCTGAGTGGACCGGTAGACGATGCACAAATGGTCCGGTGTTACCTGCGTCACATGATGACGGCACCGCTCGATAATTGCGCTGGGCCATTGGGAGCCGAAGCGGGAGAGTTCTTGGCAACAGAGGCGTTCGGATCCTCTGAAGCACAAGGGAGTGTCATATGAAGGACTTTGCCGCCTCAGCCAACAGGCCTCTAACCGGCATCCGGGTCATCGATGTTGTTGACGGACCACTGCAGACAGTGGGGCGGATTCTGTCCGACCTCGGCGCCGAGGTCATCCGGGTGGAGCCACCTGGGGGAGCGCAGGCGAGGCGGAGTGGCGTGATGTTTAAGGACGTGAGCCTCACCTTTGAGGTACGAAACGCGGGGAAGCAAAGCCTGGTCGTTGATACCGATACAGATGCCGGGCGCCAGGAATTTCTGGACCTCGCCCAGGGAGCCAGCGTAGTCATCCGTGACGGTTCCGTTCGTCAATGGGCGCAGAAGGGTCTGGATGCGGAAACTTTGAGGATTTCCAACCAACGCCTTGTTGTCATGGAACTCAGTGACTTCGGTTCCTTTGGCGACCGGGCGGCATGGACGGGAACCGCCGACGTCCATGCCGCACTAAGCACGGTCCTGTCCCGTTCGGGGTTGCCCGAGGTGGTGGAGCCGCTGCTGCCGCCGGAGTTCCTCATGTACGAATCGGCGGCTGTCCAGGCTGTGTGGGCCGTCATGCTTGAACTGGCCAACGTGCGGGCAACCGGAAACGGAGACATGGCAGATTTCTCGGTTCAAGAGGCGTTGATCCAAATCCTGGATCCTGTGTTCGGGATCGGAGGCAGCGCCCGCGTGGGTGTCCCTCTGAGGGATCTTCCACGGGGGCGGCCCGATGCCCGGCACCTGTATCCCATCTTCCGTGCCGCCAACGGATGGGTGCGCATCTGCGTCCTTTCCAAGCGGCAATGGCAGGGCATGTTCGAATGGCTCGACCGCCCGGCAGACTTCGCTGATCCGAAATTCGACAGCACGAATGCCCGCTTCGCCGCAGCACCGCAGCTGTACCCGCTGATTGGTCAGCTGTTCGAAACGCTGACCATGGAAGAGGCCGTGGAGCAAGGCCAAAAACTCGGTGTTCCCACAGCAGCCATGGCTGGTCCCCGCGAGGTACTCGCCGAAGACGCTTTCCGTGAAAACGGTTCTTTCCTGTCGACCTCCATAGCAGGACACCTCGCCGCCGTGCACTCCGGCTGGTACGAAATTGATGGCGTCCGGGTTCCCGCCCAAGGCCCCGGACCCCGGCTTGGCCAGGCAACCCCGTCATCGCTCATCACCGGACTGGTTCCACTGCCGGGTGCGCGACCAGGGAAGTTGCCTTTCGAGGGACTGCGCGTGCTGGACCTTGGCGTCATCGTAGTCGGATCTGAGCTGGGTCGGCTCTTCGCCGACTATGGTGCCGACGTCATCAAGGTGGAATCCTCCTCGTTCCCCGACGGATCCCGCCAATCACCCAACGGCGAGCCCATCACCGAAAGCGCCTCGTGGGGGATGCGGAACAAGCGCAGCCTTGGACTGAACCTCCGCAGCGATGAAGGAAAGCAAATCTTCGCCGAACTGGTCAAGGTTTCAGACGTCATCCTTACCAACTTTAAACCCGGAACCCTCGCATCGCTCGGGTTCGACATGGAAACACTGCGACGTCTCAATCCAAGGGTCATTCTTTCCGAATCAAGCGCCTTCGGGAACCACGGATCCTGGAGCCGGCGCCTGGGCTACGGGCCACTTGTCCGTGCAAGCGCAGGGCTCTCCTCACTTTGGTCCTATCCCGACGAGCAGGACGGCTTCAGCGACGCGATCACCATTTTCCCGGACCACGTGGTAGCCCGCCTGAACGCGGCGGCCATTGTTGCGCTGCTCGTACGCAGGGACCGCACGGGATTCGGCGGACAGGTCAGCACCGCTCAGGTAGACGCGATCTTCGGCGGGCTCGCCGACGCGCTGCTGGCTGAATCCTTGGCCCCCGGCAGTGGAGGCCTGCAGACGGCCGGGAACGACCGCCCCTTTGACGCCTTCCGAGGCGTATTCCCTGCCAAGGGTGATGATGAATGGATCGTCATCGATGCCGACACGGATGAGCGTTTCCGGGCCGCAGCTATCACCATCGGCCGTCCCGACCTTGCACGAGACCCGGCGTTTTCAACACCCGCCCGCAGATGGGCCCGACGGAACGAATTGCGCCACTTGCTGGCCCAATGGACCCAGTCGCGAAATCCCCACTCCGCCGCGGCCTTCCTGCAAGCGGCAGGAGTTCCAGCCGGCGCCATGCTCCGGGCAAAGGATCTGCAAACCGACCCGCACCTGCGCGGCAGGAGAGTCTTCGGCGAACTGATCCAACCCCAGCTCGATGAACCCCTCATCACCAACCTGGGCGAAACACGAAGCCAGGTCCTGCCCGACCCCCTCCTCACTTCCGCTCCGTTGATGGGCGAGCACACCCGCGAAGTCCTCATCGACACTCTCGACCTTGACGACGCGGAAGTCGACCGTCTCCTGGGCCAGGGAGCCCTGGAAGAAAACCCGGCCGCCCGAAGCCTCCCCGTTGCCTGACCCGTGCACAACAGAACGGAAAACCCATGACCACCCAGATCACTGAAACTTCCGCCACCATCAACCTCGCACCCGTACCGGTCACCGTTGGCGGCGAGAGCGCCGTCCTTGCCGAACGGCGCGGCCACGTACTGCTCATCACCCTGAACAGGCCAGAGGCAAGAAACGCTGTCAACAAACACCTCACCCAAGGGGTGGGCGACGCCCTGGACTACGCCGAGAACACCCCGGATGTTTGGTGCGTCATCATTACCGGGGCCGGGGACCGTGCCTTCTGCGCAGGTGCGGACCTCAAAGCCGCCGCGGCAGGTGAACTCTCATCCGACGACGAAACCGTCCGCGGGTGGGGCTTCGCCGGCTACGTCACGCACCACATCTCCAAGCCAACCATTGCAGCCGTCAACGGCTTCGCACTCGGAGGCGGGACGGAGATCACCCTCGCCAGCGACCTCGCCGTTGCCGCGGACACAGCAACATTTGGCCTGCCGGAAGTCAAACGTGGGATCTACGCCGGGGCCGGGGGAGCGTTCCGCCTTCCCCGGCAGATACCACACAAGGTAGCGATGGAAGCCATCCTCACCGGCAAACCCATCACAGCGCAGCGTGCCCTGGAACTCGGCCTGATCAACCGGGTCGTGGACGCACACAGTCTCCTCCCCGCCGCCTTCGCCTTGGCCGATGAGATTCTCGCCAACGCACCCTTGGCTGTCCAGGCCAGCAAACGAATAGCTCAGGGCATCACAGACGGGCAGGTGCCTGACGAAGCCGCCGACTGGGAACGCGGAGCCGACGAAGGCCTTCGATTGATGGCGACAGAAGACGCCCGCGAGGGCATGACAGCCTTTGCCCAAAAGCGTGCACCGCA
Organism: Paenarthrobacter sp. TE4293; assembly: GCF_050435325.1. Lineage (NCBI taxonomy): Bacteria > Bacillati > Actinomycetota > Actinomycetes > Micrococcales > Micrococcaceae > Paenarthrobacter > Paenarthrobacter sp. TE4293. The sequence continues at coordinate 687,651 of NZ_JBNJRY010000001.1, read as the reverse complement.
GTGGCAGGGCCGCTGACCATGGGGCAGAAACGCACCGCCATCGCCGGACTGGGGCTCAGCGACATTGGAAAGGTTTACAGCTACTCCGCCACAGAGTTCGCCGCGATCGCCGTCCGAAATGCGGTAGCAGACGCCGGCATAAGCCTCGGAGACGTTGACGGGCTCATCATGTCCGGAGGGCTGAGCCAAGGTCTCGGGCTCAACCTCCAGGGCGCCTTGGGGGTGACAGACCTCAACCTGCTGACGCACATGCAGGGTTACGGCTCAACAGCGGCTCAAATGGTGCAGTACGCCTCCATGGCCGTTCAGTCAGGAATGGCAGAGACCATCGCCATCGTGTGGGCTGATGACCCACTCAAAGAAAACCGAGGTGGCAGCGCCGCCTATAAGTCAGCCTCTGAAGGCAGCACCGGGTGGCGCGGCCTGCTCGCCTCCTCCGGCATTTACAGCGCCAACACCTATTATGCTTTGGCAGCCCGCCGCCATATGCGTAAGTACGGCACGACCAGCGACCACCTCGGAGCCATCGCCGTCGCCCAAAGGAAATGGGCCATGATGAACCCCCTCGCACAACTACGAACTCCGCTGACGCTGGAGGACTACCACGCGTCGCGGTACATCTCCGAACCTTTCCACCTCTTCGACTGCTGCCTCGTCTCCAACGGCGGAATAGCTCTGGTGATCACCTCACTGGAGCGGGCACGCCTGCTCCCTCAACCTCCGGTGGAGGTGCTGGGATGGGCGCAGGCCCACCCGGGCCGCACGGGCGTGCGCAATGACGACTTCGGCCTCACCTCCGGCGCGGCGACAGCCGGCCCGGCTGCCCTCAAAATGGCGGACACGTCACTGGACGAGATTGACCTCGTGGAAGTGTACGACTGCTACAGCTACACGGCCCTAGTGACCCTCGAAGACTATGGTTTCTGCGACAAGGGCGAAGGCGGTCCCTTCCTGGCACAGCCCGGAGTCCTCGGCCCGGGCGGCTCACTTGCGGTCAATACCGGCGGCGGACAGCTTTCCTCCTACTACCTGTGGGGAATGACGCCGCTGTCCGAGGCCGTCATCCAGGCCCGCGGACAAGCAGGGGAGCGGCAGGTCAGCAGGCATGACCGGGTCCTTGTCTCCGGCAACGGCGGGACACTCGACCATCACGCAACCCTCGTGCTCGGCACGGTCTAGAAAGGAGACACGCATGGCCATCATGCCAGTGCGGCGGGACAACGAAACCGCGGCATTTTTTGACGGGACCAGCCGAGGTCAATTCCTGCTCATCAGGGATCTCACGACCGGAGAATTACTGGATCCGCGCCATGACACCTCCTCGGACCGTAGCCGGTACGAGCACGTGCCCGCATCGGGACGGGCCACGGTCGTGTCCTGGTCTGTTCCGCACTCGAGAACACCTGACGGGGAGACCCTCCGTACAGTCGTCGGGATCGTCCAGCTCCACGAAGGACCGTGGTGGTGGACGGAAATTCGCGGCTTCGACCCCGACGAGGACCTCGCCGGCGCAACCGTCCGCCTTGCCTTCGAGCGTTCCGGCCCGGGTCCGGGAGACGAAAGCATCCCAGTTTTCATCAAACAATAGCCAGCGGCCTGCTGGCCGCGAGAAAAGGGACAAAGATGTCTGAAGATATAAGCAATGCAGTGCGTGGGCTCACTGTTGAGCCGCTGCCGGCGGGGCGGGTCGGGCGTACCGTGGAAGAAGCAATTGATCGAATGCCCCGCGTGGGATTGAGCAGAGCCGCGTGGACAGCATTGATGCTGGCCTTCTTCTTCGCTAACTACGATATCGGCGTCTTCGCCGTATCGATCCCTTCGATGATGGCCGGAATCCACATCACCACAGCCGAACTGTCCTGGCCCGTGACCGCCAACCTGGCCGGTTATGCCATAGGCGCCTACGCCTTTGGGCACATCTCCGATAAGCGCGGCCGGCAGATCGGACTGTTCCTGACCATCGCCCTGCTGGGGGTGGGCGGGGCACTGACCGCTCTTTCCTGGGACGTCGCCTCGCTGTCCTTCTTCCGTTTGCTGACCGGCGGAGGGATGGGGGCCGTGCTGGCGCTGTGCTCGGCGTACATCGGCGAAATGGCACCCAAGAATCAGCGCGGCAAGTACCTGTCCTTTCTCTATGTCATCGGTGGAGTCCTGAACCTGGTCATCGGTTTCGCCTCCCTGTCCATCCTCATGGCGATGCCCTCCGAGGGATGGCGGGTCCTGATGGGAATCGGCGCTTTGGTACTGCTGATACTGCCGTTCGTCAACAAGCGGGACCTGATGGAGTCCCCGCGCTGGCTGATCTCTCAAGGCCGGGTAGAGGAAGCGACGGCCATAACACGAAAGATGGAGCGAAATGCGGGATTGGAACCGGAAAATGACCAGGCACTGCTTCACGTTGCGGAAACCCCTGACCTCAACGTTCCTCAACAAAGCCCCATCAGGGCCCTGCTCAAGCGCCCCCTGCTTGGACGTTTGCTTACAGTCCTGGGTTTTTGGTTTATCTTCTACATCGCCATGTATGGCTTCTCCAGTTATCTGCCCCTACTCCTGAAGGGCGTCGGAGTATCCACTTCTGATGCGCTGCTGGTGACCGTCCTGACCCGTGCCGCTCCACTGATCATCGGCTTCACGGTCGTCGCGCTCATCGAAAAGTGGGAACGGCGCACCATGATCATCATTGGAACGTTGGCCTTCGCCGTCGGTATCGCGGTCATGATCTCGGGATGGGGACAGCTCGCAGCCACCGTAGGTTCGCTGCTGGCCACCGCCGGCATCACCTTCATGGCCACACCTGCCTACACCTACACCGCAGAAGTCTTCCCCACCACTTCACGGGGAACAGCCGCATCAATTTGTGACGGAATCGGCCACCTTGGCGGCGCGGTCGCTCCCTTCATCGTTCTTCCCATCCTTATCCAGGCAGGAGCAATCCCAGCCGGCGTGGCCATGATCGGCATGCTCCTGCTAGCAACCCTTCTGATCCGGCTCGGGGTCCGCACGAAAGACCGCTCACTGCTGGAAATCAGTCAATAAGCAGCCAATCAATGAGCAGGGCCGGGACGCGGGTGTCCCGGCCCTGCTCTGTTCAGCGACAGAACCGACTCACGTGCCCGTAACGGGAAACGAGGTCGTCGGAACGTATCCCCACCTCCGGCCATCATTATCGAGCAGGTTCCCCACCTGTTTAGTACTGCGCATCACAACGGACCGGTCCACGATCCGCACATCCGGCAGCTGCTTCTCGATGGCGGCCTCCAATCGGGAGACATCATCCAGGGTCCGCATCCACACGGCCACGGCAATGTTGTAGCGGCCCACAACCGACATCACGGCACGGACTTCGTCCAGCCGTCCCAGCCTGGAGCCCATCTGCTCTGTTTGACCCGCCGGCGCCGACAAGAAGTACCACGCGGAGACAGGCCACCCCGAATGCGAACGGACGATATCCGTTCGGATCCGCAGCCGCCCGGAGGAAATCTGCGCAGCAATCGATTCGCGCACTCTGCGCGGGTTCAGCGAAAGCCGCTCCGAAATCTCCGATACACCTGCCCGACCATCGCGGGCCAACTCCAGTGCGATGGGCAGATCCACCGGGCTCGGCTTACGGGCCGTCGAAGTTACGGCATCGCTGCTCTTCAACGCTTGCACTTGGCTCGTGTCTAGAGCTCGCAGCCGCCACTGGCTGGCTTCGGCCAACAGGCGGGAGACCGGGTGCGAATGAACCCGCGAGACCAGTTCCAGGGTTTCCACACGATCCAGCAAATACCGGTACAGCGCTTGATCACTCGAAGCGCCCACGGTTACCACAAGATCCCGCCCGCCGGCTGTGACATCGATACTGACAGCTTCGGCATCCTGGCCCAGCACGCGCGTCAGGTCCTGGAGGCCGCCTGCTCTGGCTTCAATTTCGACAATGGCAGCGGCAGTGACTGCAGCTGTGTCGGGCGATGGGTATGCGGTCACCCATGCCAGTCCCTCTGCTTCAAGTCGTTCCCACCTGCGGGACAAAGTGACCGGATCAACTGAAAGGATCTTCCCCAACCTTGTCCACGGTACGCGCGGCTGGATCTGGAGGGCGTTAATCAGCTGTAAATCCAACTCGTCAAAGTCCATTTCCTGCATTCCTCATCAGAATTTAGTCACTTTCTTGAAAATATACATGCTCTGAGCGCAGATATTCCTACCCTTGAAGCAACACATGTGTTCCCCCTCACACTATTCATTTTGGAGCTATTCATGTCTCACTCTCCCAGCGCAACGGACAGCCCACCCCAGGGTGCCAAGTCGCTCACCATCGCCTCGGTGGTTGGGTTCATGGTCGTTCTGGAACTCAGCAGCGGCCTTCTCCAGGGCTGGTTCAACCCGCTGCTGGGCCAGATCGCCCAGCGTTTTGAGGTGTCTCCTGCTTCCCTGAACTGGATCAACCTCGTTTACCTTTTAGTCTCCGTCGTGTGCGTCCCCGTCATCGCCAAGCTCGGGGACCGGTTCGGACACAAGCGCGTACTTGTAGCGGCAGTTGCCGCTGTAGCGATTGGCTCCATTGTCGTGGCCATTGCCCCCAACTTCTTCGTCTTGCTTCTGGGTCGGGCGATCCAGGCACCCTTGGCATGCTTCCTCCCTCTTGAATTCGCCATTGTCCGTAGCCGCGGAGGAGAAAAAGCGGGCAAGGGAATAGGCCTACTCGTCGGCGCCCTCACCTTCGGCGCCACCCTCGGACTTCTCCTCTCCGGCGGCCTTGCGCAGGTCATGCCGCTTCAGGGGGTTCTGTGGGTGCCCGCCGTCTTGATGACGCTCTGCATTCCTATCGTCATCTTCCTGGTCCCGGAGACAACGGAACGTGTCTCCGGCTCCATCGACTGGCTTGGAGCCGCCTTGCTTTCCATCGGCCTGATCGTCCTCCTGGCAGGAATTAGCAATGCGAACACTTGGGGATGGGGTAGCTTGCTCACCCTTGGAACCCTTATCGGCGGCGTCGTCATCCTGGCCGTCTGGGTCGTTGTTGAACGGCGCGTCGCCAGCCCCCTTGTGGACCTGCACGCCATCGCGGCTACAAAGATCACCGTCCCGCTGGTGGCCGCTTTCCTCTTTGGCGCCCAGCTCTTCGGCTCCCAGACACCCATCGCGGTATTTGCGCTCAGTAACCCCGCGGAAGCAGGGTTCGGGCTTGGCCTGACACCTATGGGCTCCGGGCTGCTGTTCATGGCCGCCTCCGTGGCCATGTTCCTCGGCGCCAGCCTTGGCGACCGTATTGTTGGGTTCTTGGGCCACCGCAACACGATCATCCTGGGCAGCGCGTTGGCCGCCGCCGCTTACGGCATCCTTGCTTTTGTCCATGACACAACCACAGCTGTTGCCGTCGCCCTCTTCGTATCCGGATTCGGAAACGGTCTGGTCGCCTCCGTGCTTCCAACCATTGTGGTGCTTCGGGCACCGAGCGACTCCGTCGGCATCGCATCAGCGCTCTACAACACCTCGCGCACTGCGGCAGGAGCCGTAGCAGGAGCGGTCTTCACCCTTGTCATGAGCATGTTCCTCGTGACCGTCGGGTCAGGCTCGGCAACCCGTTCCGTCTCGGGCGAGCCGGCCTACGTCGCAGTCTGGCTGATCTCGGCGGCTCTCTGCGTGGCCATCCTCTTATTGGCTACCCGAATCGGCGCCGTCCATACGACCACACCTAAAGCGGCAGCTGACCCCACTACCAACGAACCCAATGCTGTAGACAACACCCTTAAGGAAGCAATATGAGCATCACCACAACCGCCGCCGTCGACGCGTCACCGCTGACAGGCCCTGCAGCGGCAGCCGTCGAGCGAATCGAAGCAGTCTCAGCCACCCTGGTGGAACTAAGCCACAAACTGCACGACGACCCGGAAATCGCCTTCGAAGAACACCGCGCCGCAGCCAACGTCGCAGAGGTCCTGCGCCAGGCCGGGTTCGATGTTACCGTCGGCGCCTATGGACTCGAAACGGCGGTAGAAGCTACCTTCGGAACTGGCGAGCTGCGCGTCGTCGTCTGCGCAGAGTACGACGCCCTGCCCGGTATCGGCCATGCATGTGGCCACAACATCATTGCAGCCGCAGGTGTCGGCGCCGCTCTCGGCTTGGCCGAAGTCGCAGACGAACTCGGGCTCACGGTCGTACTGCTCGGAACCCCGGCTGAGGAACACGGCGGGGGAAAAGCCCTCCAGCTCGAAGCGGGGGCGTGGGACGACGCCGCCCTGTCTGTCATGGTGCACCCCATGCCGGGCAAGGATATCTACTGCGACGGGTTCACCAGTCAGGCCGTTGACCGGATACGCGTCACCTATAAGGGCAAAGCAGCCCATGCTGCCGCGGCGCCCCACGCTGGAATCAATGCCGCAGATGCCGCCACTGTCGCCACAGTGGGCATCGGGCTCCTTCGCCAGCAGCTGGCCGAACAAGTGCGAATGGCAGCCATCGTGACCCATGGGGGCGCGGTCACCAACATCATCCCTGACCACACGACAGTGGAAGCAGAGGTCAGGGCATTCGATCTCGACACGCTCGAAGATGCCAAGCAGCGCATGCTTGCCTGTTTCGAAGCCGGCGCCATCGCAGCCGGCTGTACCTGGGACCACGAACAGATCCAGCCACGCTACGAAAACCTCATCCAGCACCAGGACCTTGCCCGGTTCTGGAACGACAACCTGCGCCGTCTCGGACGTGAACTGATTACCGTCGATAACCCCGGCGGTGGGTCCACGGACATGGGGAACGTGTCCCAGTATGTTCCCTCTGTACACCCGGGAATTGCTGTCCTGGGCGCTGTCAATCCTCCCCATACCGTGGGTTTCGCAGCTGAAGCCTCCTCAGAAGCAGGTGATCAAGCCGCCCTCGATGCAGCCAAGGCACTGTCCCTGACAGTTATCGACGCCGCAAGCAACCCACTCGTGCGCGCCGAGCTGCTCGCGCAGCAGGCACTTCGGCTGCCTTACAGTTCGAAAAAGTAGTCACTCAAGGCACCGGTCAGCACTCTGCTGACCGGTGCCTTATTCATGTAGGACTCCAAGTCCGACGTCACCCGGTGCACTGCAACGAAAGGCTAAAAAATGACGGCCAGCATCTTCGACCTGTTCAGCATAGGCGTCGGCCCATCAAGCTCCCATACCGAGGGACCGATGCGGGCAGCCGCAACCTTCACCCGACACCTCGACAAGGCACACGGCCTGACAGGAGTGGTTCGTGTCGACATCCCTCTATACGGCTCCCTCGCCGCTGCCGGACACGGACACGCGTCCTCCACCCCCTAACGGTGCTCCCGGGGAGGGCAGCGAGAGGCCCCTGTTTGAGCTGACCTATGTTGATGAGCGCCGACTCGGTCTTCAGCGTGGTGCTGGATTGCCGATTTCCTTCGGTCAGGTCCCTGTTCGCTGATCGGAAGATGCTGCGAAGGTGCGGGTTGAATTAGTATGTGGCGCGTCCACCGCTGATGTCGTAGACCGCACCCGTGGAGAAGCTCACCTTTTCGGATGAGAGCCAGGCGACAAGCTCGGCGACTTCCTCCGCCTTGCCAACGCGTTTCATGGGGATGAGGCTGGTGATGTGGGCCAGTACCTCTGGAGCAGTGTTGTCGTTCATGGGGGTTGAAATCACCGCGGGCGCGATGGCGTTGACAAGGACACCGGTGGTGGCGAGTTCTTTCCCGGATGACTTTGTGAGAGCAATGACCGCTGCTTTAGATGCCGAGTAGATCGACAGGTTGGGGTTTCCGTCCTTGCCGGCCATGCTGGCGAAATTGATCACTCGACCCCACCCGCGTTCGACCATTCCTGGCACGAACGCACGCATTGTGGCGACGACGCCGAGCACATTTACATCAAGAACTGCGCGCCAGTCGTTGGAGGTTGTCTTAACGAGTGGAATGCCAGGACCCACGATTCCCGCAGAATTGATGAGGATGTCTACAGGACCGATCGCCGCGGCTGCTTCAGTGAACGCATCCTCGTCCGTGATGTCCACAACGACGTCAACATCGCCGGCGATATCGAGAGTTATAACCCTGATTCCTTCGGCTCGCAGTCGTTCTGCAACTGCAGCGCCCAAACCTCTGGCGCCTCCAGTGACAAGTGCTGTTTTCATGGATTCTCCTGTGTGAGGCGGGGGTCTACGTGGACTTTGGGTCCGGGACCGGCGTTCGTGCCGCGCAGGCCTTCCAACCGGCTTGGAACTTCTTCGAGCGAGATCACTTCGCTAACTATTGCGTCAGGGTCGACCGCTCCACTTGCGAATCCGGAGATCGCTCCGGACAGGCCCGGGGATGCTGAAAGGATCCCGACTGCCGTGATGTCCTTGAGCGCGATTTCGCGGGTGTCAACTTGGCTGGGGCTGGAGGACAAGCCGATGTAGACGACACGCCCGGCCGGTTTCGCGAGGCGGACGGACAGCGCCGGCATGTCGTCTATGCTCGTCGCCTCGATGACAGCATCGAATTCGTCCGTACGGTTGTCCGCGAGCTCATCGAGACGCCACGTATGCTGCACCCCAAGTGAGCGCGCGAGGGACAACGATCCTTCGCGTACGCCGCCCACGTGGACCTCGATACCGTCCGCGAGTGCGAACTGCGCAGCCAGCAGCCCAATGGTGCCGGAGCCGAGGATAAGAAGCTTCTGACCAGGACGTAAATTTGCGGCACGCACAGCGCGGAGGGAGTTCCCTGCAGGTTCGACAAGAGTTGCGGAGGTGACACTGACATTCTCGGGGATTTCGTGGGCGAATTTGCTGGGCACGAGCATGCGTTCGGCAAGTGCCCCGTCCCAGCCGTCTCGGACTCCGACTTCGAACCGGTTAGGGCAGACGTGGTGGTTCCCTGACTTGCAGTATTGGCAGTCCCCGCAGCCGAGCATGGTGTCGCCAGTGACGCGTTTGCCGATCCAGTTTTTGTCTTCTGGTGAACCTGCGGCCGTCACCCGGCCGCTCCATTCATGTCCGAGCCGTAACGGAAAGTGCGTGAATCCTTGACCTATGTAGGTCATCTCCCCGGTGTAGAGCTCAACGTCCGTGCCGCAGATACCGACTCGTTCCACATCCACGAGGAGTTGCCCGGGTCCGACTACGGGGTCGGGAACGTCTTGCACTTGGGCCTGACGCGGCCCGGTGACTACAAGTGCACGCATCAGTTGCCAATCACTCGCTGCGTTTGGCTTCCCAGCCGAGAGATGCCGAGAGTCATTGTTTCGCCGCCGCGCAGGAAGATCTGGGGTGACATGCCCATGCCGACTCCGGGGGGAGTTCCGGTGTTAATTAGGTCTCCAGGCTCGAGCGTCAGGAATTGGCTGAGGTAATGGACGATGAAGGTCGGGCTGAAAATCATCGTGGAAGTGGAGCCGGTCTGCCGACGAACTCCGTCGATGTCGAGCCACATGTCAAGGTCCAGTACGTCGCCGATCTCGTCAGGTGTTACGAGGTACGGCCCTGCGGGGTTGAAAGTGGGGGAGGATTTGCCTTTTGACCATTGGCCGTTTCGTTCCAGCTGCCAGGCGCGCTCGCTCACGTCGTTGACGAGGACGTACCCGGCGATGGACACAGCGGCTTCTGCTTCGTCCGCAAGGTAGGAGGCCCGCTGTCCGATGACGATGCCGAGTTCGACCTCCCAGTCGGTCTTCTCCGAATTGCGGGGGATGAGCACGTCGTCATTCGGACCGGTGAGGGTGTTGGGTGACTTCGTGAAGAGGATGGGCTCCGTCGGTACGGCCTGTCCCGTCTCTGCTGCGTGGTCACTGTAATTCAAGCCAATGCAGAGAATCTGGTGGGGACGGGCGATGGGCGCACCCAGTCTGCGTGTTCCAAGCGGCTCAGCTCGCCCATCTGCATTCCGCGCAGAGATAATGTCGGGCAGGCTAGAGATCGAACCGGAAGCGAAAAACGCCTCATTGAAGTCGCTCACAACATCTGAGAGGTCAATGAAGGTGTCGTCATCAATCAGTGCACCAGGGGTTTCGGAGCCGGCGGCTCCAACTCTTACAAGTCTCATGTGTCTTCTTTTCTCCAATATGGGTTGGTTGTGCTGCCTGCCCACAGATGCGGGGACAGGCCTGAAACTCCGACGTCGGCAAGGAAAATGGCTCCTGCCTCGTCAGTGAAGGTGTCAAGCCCTTCCTGGGCGGTGGTGATAGCCAAGATGTTGAGGTTCGATCCGACGAAACCAGGGCATGATGCCTGGGCGGCGTTCACTTTTACGACCGCGAGGAGCTCACCTGTTGGTGCGTGGCGCTCCACACTCGCTCCGCCCCACTGCGCCACCCAGAGTGCACCTTCGGCATCAACGGTCAGTCCGTCCGGGTAGGCAGGCAGACTGTCAAGAACGGTGGTCCAGGATTCGTCCGGGTCGAGTGGCGTGGGACCGTAGGAGTGGCGTGAAACGGTGCCAGCGAGGGTGTCGACGTGGTAAATCGTCGAACCGTCGGGCGAAAATGCTACACCGTTGGATAGGCCGATGCCTTCGCGTAACGTCTCAATGCGACCGTCAGGCCAAATTCGCAGGAGTTGCTCTTCGTCGGTGCGATCTGTGAGGGAGAGGGTGCCAACGACGAAGGCTCCGTGAGGATCTACGGTGCCGTCATTGAATCTCACATCGGTTCGTTGACCGAGCAGATCGGGACCCCGTGAGACGTCTCCCGTGGGTGAAACTGTCGCCAGACCCCGAGCGGCGGCTACCACCAGTCCGCCGTCTTCAGCGAGTGCGACGGCGCCCGCTGTTTGGCCAAGGCTGACCTCTAGGATGTCGGTGATACGCCCGTTGTGCAGCGCCCCGGAAAGAACGCGGCCCTCCCAGACGTCGACCCACCGTACGAGACCGGCCCGGTCATCCCAAAGCACGCCTTCGGCAAGGTTGAATTCTGCGGCCGTGGCTGCCTTCCCCTTCAGGTGCATCATCTCGCTCACGATTTTCCTGCAGCTGATCGTGGAGCCGCAGCGCGATCAAGTACCTCAAGAACGTGAACGTACGATTGACCCGTGGCCCTGGTCATGCCTATTTCACAGGTGCGGTTGCACGAAACGTAGGCGTCGAATCCGCCTGAACCTATTTCGGCCGATTCTCGTTCAGTTGCGCTGGCTGTGAGCTCGGGATGCAGCATGCCGCGGTCACCGGCAAAGGCACAACATCCCCAGTCTTCCGGGACTGTCACCTCTGATGCCACGGCCGATGCCAGCTTCATGAGGTTCGGGTTGGACCCTGCCCGGGTACTTGAGCACGTGGGATGGAGCGCGACGCTCTGAACGGCGGTCCCGATGTCGAGACGGGGGAGTATGTTTTCGGCAGTGTAATCGACGGCATCGATGATGCGCAGTGCCTTGAACTCCGGGTGTTTGCTGACCGCCTTTTCAAGTGCAAGCACCAGTCCCTCAGAACATGAGGAGTTATCGCAGACGACGGGCAGCTGGCCGTGATTGGAGGCCTCCCACAACGCGTCAGCGGTTCGCTCAACCATGTGGTGGTAGCCGCCAAGGATTCCCTTTGACTTCCACGGTGTACCGCAGCACAAACTGCCAATCGCGTCCGGACGTACGAGGCCGATACCGGCCTTGGCGGCGAGGGATTCGAAGGCCACGGCGACACCCTCGCCGCCTTCGGCCGGGCCGAACATGGTCCCGACACAGGCTTGGAAGTAGACGGCGTCGACGTTGAGGTCCGACCCCGAACGGCGCCTGCTCCCGCCCTTTGGCAGGTCCTTGGACCACAGTGGGAGGGTGTCTGGTCCTACCAGTGATCTTGCCGCCACGTTCGGACCGGTGATCAGGGATGCCGGCACAGCGGCCGCGAGCGTGAGCGCTGCGGAAGCAGCTTGTGTGACGGGCTTCCAGGCCTTGCCCGCGGCTATCCAAGCCGCGGACTCAACCGCTCCAACCTTTTCGGACCTGAGACGTCGCACCAAGTCACCGGTGTTGATGAGCACGGGACAGGCCGTCTGGCACATGCCGTCGACGGCGCATGTGTCGACGACCTGGTACTCCTGCTCCCGGCGCAGTTCCCTGGCCAAGGATGAGTCACCGCGTAATTCTGCCTCCGCAATGGCGCGTTGAATGACGATTCGCTGGCGGGGTGTGGTTGTCAGGTCTTTGCTCGGGCAGACCGGCTCGCAGTAGCCGCATTCGACGCAACGGTCGACTTCGCCATCGACGGTGGGGGTGGATTTGAGGTCTTTGAGATGCAGGTTGGGGTCCGCAGTGAGCACGGAATCCGGGTTCAAGATGCCTGCCGGGTCGAACGCCTCCTTGATCTTCAGCATGATCGCGTAGAGCGTAGGGCCGTATTGACGTGCAACGTAGGGCGCCATGATGCGGCCGGTGCCGTGTTCGGCTTTGAGGGTGCCGCCGGCACCGAGCACCAGGTCGACCATGTCTTCGGTGAACGCTGCATACCGGGCGAGATTTGACTTGTCATCGAAGTTCTCGTTGATAAGGAAATGCACGTTGCCGTCTTTGGCGTGGCCGAAGATGACTGCGTCGTGATACCCGTGGACCTCGAACAGGCGGGTGAGACCTTCACAAGTCTCAGAGAGCGCTGCGACCGGAACCGCAATGTCCTCGAGGAGCGCGGTCGTGCCCGAGGGTCGGGAGCCGGCAATTGTTGCGTACAGGCCTTTCCGAATGCGCCAGAGGGAGGCCCGTGTGTTTCCGTCCTGGGACAACACAGGGGCAGCGGCGAGCGGCAGGCGGGCGAAAAGTGACTCAGCGTTGCGGGTGACCTCACGGAGCGCAGCGGACGTTTCCGCTTGGTACTCCACGAGCAGTGCACAATGGCTGACAGGCTCGAACGGGGGGAGAGCGGACCGGGACGCCGGATCTATGCGGGCTGCGCGGAGGGAAGCGGCGTCCATAAGCTCGATCGTTGCCGGGCCGGTGGAGATGAGCTCCACGAGTGTGTCCGTTGCTTGGCCCAGGGTGTCGAACACCAGCAACGTGGTAGCCGCGAACGGGAGAAGCGGCACGGTATTAAAGGTCGCCTCGGCAACAAAGCCCAGGGTTCCTTCACTGCCTATCATGAGGTGCGCGAGGATCTGCACGGCGGTGTGGTGGTCCACGAGGGAGTTGAGCCCGTAACCCATGGTGTTTTTCATGCTGAATTGCCGTGTAATCTCAAGGCCCAGCTCCGGATCAGCGAGAATCTCTTCCCGAAGAGCCATCAGGGCGTGCCAGAGCTCGGCATCATTGGTGCGAAGCCTGTCGTCTGCGTCTTCGGCGCTGGTGTCGACAACGGTGCCGCTCGGAAGGACAATGACCGCTGAGCGTAAGGTCTGATAGGTGTTCTGATGGATGCCGCAGGCCATACCACTGGAGTTGTTGGCGACGACACCGCCGATGGTGCAGGCGATTTCGCTGGCAGGGTCCGGCCCGAGTCTGCGGCCGTGGCGCAGGAGACGGGCATTGACCTGGCGAACTGTGGAGCCGGGGCCGGCCCGGACAATCAGACCGTCGTTTTCGACGGAAATGGAACGGAAGAACTTGCGTGTGTCGACAAGGATGCCGTTAGAGGACGCTTGGCCAGACAGGCTTGTGCCACCGGACCGGAACGTCAGAGTCTCACCCGCCGCTGTCGCATGGGCAAACAGTGCGGCGACTTCCTCCGCGTTTTTCGGGGTCACGACCGCGCGAGGAGTGAGCAGGTAGTGGGAAGCATCGACAGCTGCCAGCACCCGGTCGAACACACTAGTCGACACTGCATCCGGCCGGGGGAGAGCATCGCTGAGCCCGCCGGCAAGGCCCGGCTCCGCGGCAGTGAGCGCTGAGCGCGAGGCTAGGCTAGTGGCTTTCACGGCCCACGGCCTCCCCACTGGATCCTACAAGGAAGTCCAGGTCAGCGCCTTGGTCGGCCTGCATGACGTGGTCGACGTAAAGCTTGGCCCAGCCACGGGCCGGGGCGGCATACCCGGCCTCGCTGGCCGGGCTCTGAGAGCGGGCATGCAACTCCTCATCAGAGACATCCATCGTCAGAGTGCGGTTTTCGACGTCGAGAGTGATGATGTCGCCAGTGCGGACGAACGCCAGAGGCCCTCCGGCTGCTGCTTCAGGGGCCACATGCAAGATGACTGTGCCGTAGGCAGTACCACTCATCCGGGCGTCACTGATACGCACCATGTCCCGAACTCCCTGTTCCAGAAGTTTTTGGGGCAGGGGCATATTGCCTACCTCGGGGAACCCCGGATAACCACGCGGCCCACACCCCCTTAGCACCAGAACCGAGTCGGCACTGACCTCAAGGTCAGGATCGTCGATCCGTTCACGCATGTCCTCAATGCTGTCGAAGACAACGGCCGGGCCTGTGTGCTGTAGCAGGGCGGCCGTCGCGGCGGCGGGTTTGATGATGGCTCCGCGTGGCGCGAGGTTGCCGCGCAGCACCGCAATGCCCGCGTCCTCCATCAAGGGAGCCTCGCGCGGGAAAATAACGGTCTCATCGTAGACAGGCTGGTCATCGAGGTACTCCACGAGCGGGGTCCCCGTCACCGTGATGGGCTCCGGATGCAGGAGATCCTTCACCTGGGACAGGAGCGCCAAGACGCCGCCGGCGCGGTACAGATCATCCATGAGGAACGTCCCTGAGGGCTGCAGGTTCGCCATGACTGGCACCCCGGCGCCGGCCGCGTCAAAGTCTTCGAGGGTCAGATCGATTCCGAGACGACCGGCGATTGCCAGCAGGTGCACGACGGAGTTGGTCGATCCGCCCACGGCAGCAACCGCGATGATCGCGTTCAGAAAGGACTCTCTTGTCATGACATCGCTCGGGCGACGTCCCTTCGCTACCATGTCGACGATGAGCCTGCCGGTGTCATGGGACATGGAGAGTAGTCGGGCGTCCGGAGCCGGGATTCCAGCGAAACCGGGGATTGTCATCCCCAGGGCTTCAGCGACCACCGCCATCGTCGAGGCGGTCCCCATCGTGTTGCAGTGCCCCTTGCTGCGGATCATCGATTGCTCTGATTGGATGAACTGACCATCGGTAATCGTGCCGGCTCTGGCCTCTTCGCTGAGGCGCCAGACGTCGGTGCCGCAGCCCAGGGCTTTGCCGCGGAAGTGGCCCGTGATCATTGGTCCGCCTGGCACGACAACCGCAGGGATATTGACCGATGCCGCAGCCATTAACAGCGCCGGGATGGTTTTGTCGCAACCGCCCAGCAGCACCAACCCATCGATGGGGTTGGCCCGGAACATCTCCTCCATCGCCATCGCGGCCATATTCCGCCACAGCATGGCAGTGGGCTTGACCTGGGTCTCACCCAGGGAGACGACGGGAAGGTTAAGCGGAACGCCGCCTGCCGCCCACACCCCCTGCTTGACCGCGTCAGCGACTTCGTTTAGGTGCATGTTGCACGGAGTCAGGTCAGAGGCGGTATTGGCGATGGCGATCTGGGGCTTTACGGACTCCAAAGCGTCCTCTGGGAGACCTCGGCGCATCCACGCCCGATGAATATACGCATTCCGGTCCGAACCGTCGTACCAGTCGGCGCTCCGTAGATGATCCACAGTGACCTTTTCCATTAATTAGAATTTAGTAGTATTATATGGAATTATGTCACAGAATTCAGCCCAAGGCCACGGAGAACGCCTTGTGGGCTCCGACCGCGTTCTCGCCGTCCTGATCGAACTCGCAAAGCGCCCAAGGGGGGCGACGCTGGAGGAACTCGCAGCAGCCCTCGACAGCCCCAAGTCCACGGTGCACCGGGCCCTTGCCTCTCTTCGGAAGGCATCACTGGCAGAACTGACCGCACGTGGGGTCTACTCAGTGGGAGATGAGTTTTTCAGGCTTGCGTTCAGCAACCATGCCGCCCGTCCGGACACCGAGCGGCTTCAACCGTTTCTAACTTCACTGGCTGGTGAATACGGTGAGACCGTGCACTACGCGGTGCTCGATGGCAAGGACGTTGTGTACCGCGCCAAGGTTGACCCGGCCCATGGCTCGGTAAAGTTGACTTCGTACGTCGGCGGTCGTAATCCGGCCTACCGGACCGGCGTCGGGAAGCTGCTTCTGTCCTACATCGTGAATACTGAGTCGGAGCTCGCCGCGTGGCTGGACGGTGGTGAACTCGAAGCAAAGACGGAGTGGACACTCACGGACCCGGCCGCTCTCCTGGCCGAATTGCAGGCAACCCGCTCGCGCGGTTACGGCATTGACGACCAGGAGAACGAGCTCGGTATCAATTGCATCGCTGTCCCTGTCTTCGGCACCTCTTCGGTGATGCCCGCAGGAGCAATCAGTGTTAGTGCTCTGCGCTTCAGGTACCCGCTGGAACGCCTGGTCCAGTCAGCGCCGGCACTTGCCGCCCGCGTGAATTCGGCCCTCACCATCTAGGCTCCCGGCCTAGCTCCCAATAGCCAACGGAACCGGTAATGACCAAGGGCGCTCTTGTTGCGTTCCGGCTCCGTTGGGTGACGCGAAGCCGTCCATGCGCATGTGGGCCTCTCGAACTTCCTCTGGGTAGTTCTAACGATTGATGTGAAGGGCTACGGACTGCCTCGCGGGCGCGGCGCTGGTGTTTCTCGGTACCAGCTGCGGTGCGATCACGTAATGTGCTGGTTGGGTCCGGCCCTCGATGCGTTCGAGCAGCAGGCGGGTGCTGTTGGCTCCGGTGAGCTGGCCTGATTGGTCAACTGTCGTGAGCGAGATCCGGCCGATGGCTGACACATAGATGTTGTCATAGCCAGCAACGGAAAGGTCTTCAGGAACACGGAGTCCACGTTCTTCAGCGGCACGAAGGACGCCGAGTGCGGCGATGTCCGCTCCCGCAAAAATAGCGGTGGGTGGATCATCTCCGGAGAAAGTCTGGATCGCGGCGTCGTAGCCGCCGATTTCTGAATACGCAGTTTCCACAATTTCCGGGACGAGTCCGTGGCGCGTCATTGCTTGCTCATAGCCGTACCGGCGTGCCGTGTGCGAGAGGACGAAAGGCTCAAGCCCGCCGGATGGCATGCTGGTATGGACGATCCGATCATGGCCGAGCGAGACCAGGTAGTCAACCATCAGGCGGGCACCTTGGTACTCGTCGTCGACCACCGTGTCAAAGTTGGCGGCGGCACCATGTCGGGCGACAACCACTGTGGGGATCTTTCTGCCCAACTCTTCGAGCCACTCCGCTTCCATCCAGGGTGCGACGAGAATGAGGCCGTCGACCTGACGGTCCATCAGGGCCTCAATACTTCTCTTCTGACGGGCGGGCGATACTCCGCCTGTGATGAGGACCTCTTGGTAGGGCGTACCTTCAAGTGCATCGGTGACTCCCTGAACCACTTCGGGTTGGAATGGCGAACTCATCTCCACAATCATGACCCCGATTGTGTAAGACTTTCCACGCATTGCCCTGGCGCCTGCGTGCGGCCGGTACCCCAGTTTTTCGATGGCGGCTGTGACACGCTCCCGCATTTGCGGGCTAACGCCCGAGGCCCCCCTGATGACCTTTGACACCGCAGAGAACGACACGCCCGCTTCGCTGGCAACGTCCTGAAGAGTTGCCCGCTTTGGTTTGTCCGTAGCTGTGGTTCGGTTGGGTGTCACCGACGACCCCTTCTTTGTGATTTGATGGCCAGCTCAGTGTATCGCGATGGACAACGTTGCACCACTAGTATCAGAACTTTCGGTAGAAATGGACCTCAATAAATCTATACACCCGTCAAAAATGCCTACATCAAAAGGCTATCTGGCTGGCAGCGTGAGATGGGCAACAAAAATCTCTTGACGGCGCTGATGCTCTAGCCTAGTGTTCTTTTGGACAACGTTGCACGTTCCGGATTCGACGTCTTTGACTCGAAAATCGGCGGCCGTTGCTGGCAGCGTTCCTGCCCTCAACAACAAAGGAGTTATTCATGCGACGCACACGACGACGTGCCCTAGTCGCCCTTGCGGCCCCCTTGGCCGTTGGGCTTGCAGCCTTAACAGGCTGCACGAGCGGTGGCCAGACGGGCGACACGAGCGGAAGCTCATCGAGCAAAGAAATCCTGACCATCGGCATGACCGCTGACATTCAAGGCTGGGACCCGGGTGTTCAGCCCAGCTACCAGGGCTGGAGCGCCGACGCGGTATGGGATTCCCTGCTGCGATGCGACAAAAACGGTAAGCCGGAGGCATCTCTGGCCGACAAATGGGAGTTCAGCGCCGATCAGAAGACGGCTACCCTCCACCTGCGCGAGGGCGTAAAGTTCTCGGACGGCACCCCCGTGGATGCTGCTGCGGTGAAGACCAACGCTGAATACTATGCAACTGCCGGCGGAGCTTCCAGCCGTTGGGCAGGAATCACCGTCACGACCCCTGACACCCAGACCGTAGTCATCTCCTGGCCCGCGCCGAACCCGCTGCTTGCATTGCGCATGTGCGAGTCCAAGATCGCCACACCTGCATCCATCCAGGGCAAGAAGTTTGATGTGCCGGTCGGCTCCGGCCCTTACACTCTGGACGTCGCGAACACCACCCGCGGCTCGGTCTACACGTTCACTAAGAACGACTCGTTCTGGGACAGCAGCCGCTTTCCGTACAAGAAGCTTGTCCTGAAGGTTCTCGAAGACGAGACAGCAGCGGTCAACGCCCTGAAAACAGAGCAGATCGACGGCACGATCGTTTCCTCGGCCACCCTTGAGGAAGCCAAGGGTGCAGGCGAGAACATCCAGACTCTCAAGGGCAGCAGCACCACGCGCCTGCTGATCACCGACCACCTGGGCGAGAAGGTCCCAGCCCTGGGTAACCTCGATGTCCGCAGAGCCATGAACATGGTCTTTGACCGCAACGCGATGTCCGAGAAGCTGTACCAGGGCCACGCATCACCGGCGTATCAGATCTTCCGTGAAGGAAGCGATGCCTACATCCCGGACATGAAAGACCCATACCCCTTCAACGTCGACGAAGCCAAGAAGCTGATGGAAAAGGCCGGATACTCTGACGGATTCACCTTGCAGATTCCGACGATGACCGGCCAGAATCACGAAACGCTGATGCCGTACATCACCCAGCAGCTGGCCCAGATCAACATCAAGGTCGAGCAGGTTGCCCTGTCCGGACCGAACGCTATCTCCGAGCTTCTCAGCGGAAAGTTCCCGGTGCCGCTGTGGCAGCTGGGCAACTACGGCGAATCCTTGCAGGACATCAGTGACTACGTTCTCAAGGACGGCATTTGGAATGTCTCCCATCAGCCGGACGCCAAGGTTGACGCTTTGTGGGCCACGGTATTGTCAGGATCGGATACCGAGCGCAAGCAGGCACAGCAGGACCTGAACAAGTACGTCACCGAGCAGGCCTGGTTTGTTCCGATGGCCTACATGGACCGCTTCTACGCATCCAACCCCAAGGTTGATGTCCAGGAATCCAGCGACTTCTCCGGTCTGCACCCGCTCCTGCGCGACTTCAAGTAAACGAACACAAGAGACCCAGCGACCACAGTGATGTTATCTCTCCTCAAAAGCCTTCTCCGCTCCGCGGCCATACTCCTTCTTGTCAGCTTTGCAACGTTCTGTCTCATGTTTGGCAACGGAACGGGAATTGCCAGGGCCATCCTGGGCTACCAGGCGACAGAGGCTGATGTTCAACGCAAAGTGGTCGATCTGGGCCTCGATCGTCCATTGCTTGTGCAATTCGGCGACTGGCTGGTCAACGCGGTCACCGGCAACCTCGGCGAATCCTTCTTTACGGGACAAACCGTGACGTCGGCTCTTTCGACCAGGGTGCCGGTGACCCTGACCTTGGTCATCCTCACATTGATCTTTACTTTGATTCTCAGTGTCCTCCTCGGCGTGGCAGCGGCCGTCTACGGCGGTTGGCTCGACAAGGTGCTCCAGTTCATTTCAGTTCTGGGAGCCGCCGTTCCTCCTTTTATCATCGCCATCGCCTTGGTTTTCATCTTCGCCATATCCGTCCGGATGTTCCCGGCTACAGGGTATGTTTCCCCCGACCGGAGCTTCAGTGGCTGGATTCTCTCCGTCACCCTGCCGGTCATAGCATTGCTTATCGGCTCAGTGGCCAGCGCAGCCAGCCAGTTCCGCGGAGCTGTCCTGGACGCGCTCTCCAAGGACTTTGTCCGGACCCTGCGGGCCAGGGGGCTCAAGGAGTCGCACGTTATTTTCAGACATGTGCTCCGGAATGCAGGCGGCCCCGGCTTGACGGTTCTCAGCCTCCAAACCCTGGGGCTGCTCGGCGGTGCCATCTTCGTTGAACAAGTCATGGCACTTCCCGGGATGGGACAAATGGCAAACCAATCCGCCCAGCAAGGCGACGTACCCATGGTGATGGGAACTGTCGTGGTGACCATCATCATCGTGCTGTGTGTGAACTTCCTAGGCGACCTTGCCAATTCCGTCTTGAACCCGAAAGCGAGGACCCGATGAGCGCTGAAGCAAGCATGATTGAGACTGAAGCCGAGGTCCCTGCAGCCGGCCGTTCCGTATTGCGGCGCCTGTTGACAAACCCACAGGGCATGATCTGCATCGTGTTCCTGCTGTTGGTGATCCTGTTCGGGGTTCTTAGCCCTTGGCTGGCCCCCTTCCAGCCCAATGAGGCGGACCTGAACTCGGTGAACGCACAACCCTTCTCCGAAGGCCATCTCTTCGGCGCCGACCGTGCCGGTCGCGACATCCTCTCACAGCTGATGTGGGGTACAAATGGCACTCTCATTGGCTCGTTGCTGGTGTTGGTGATCGCGGTCCTGCTCGGTGTCACCACCGGACTCCTCTCCGGTTTCTACCGAGGCAGGTTCGAAGCCATCGCCGGTTTCGTCACCGACCTCATCATGTCTTTGCCGAGCATTGTTCTGCTGATTGCTCTGTTTGCTCTCACCGGACCGAACGTCATGGTCGCCATGGCAGTCTTCGGCGTGCTGGTCGCCCCAACCTATTACCGGCTTGTGCGCTCGGTCGTTCTGGGGGTGCGGACGGAGCTGTACATCGACGCAGCTAAAGTTGTGGGCCTTTCAGACCAGCGCATCATTGGCAGGCACGTGCTTTGGGCTGTCAGGGCCCCCGTGGTTATTCAGAGCTCCTTTGTCGCAGCATCGGGCATTGCCATCCAGGCTGGTGTGGAGTTTCTTGGCCTCGGGGATCCTGAACAACCGTCGTGGGGCGGAATACTCCAGAACGCGAACAGCAACATCTATAACAACCGGTTCGGAGTGCTCTGGCCGGCGCTCCTGATCAGCCTCACCATTCTTGCCCTCATCCTGTTGGGGAACGTCCTCCGTGATGTCCTGCAATCCTCGGCTCACAACAAGACATTGAAAAAATCGCGCCGACGCGCGATGCTCACCGAAGCCCAGAATGCTCGGACCGCGTCTACGCCGTCAGGATCCGATGACGCCCTGTTGTCCATCCGCGGTCTGAAAGTCGGCTATCCGGACGGCCCCGATCGTGTCCGCACGGTGGTGCACGGCGTCGACTTGGACGTCCGCCGCGGTGAAATCCACGGTCTTGTGGGTGAATCCGGATCCGGAAAATCCCAGATGGCGTTTTCAACGCTGGGCATCCTCCCTAAGGAAGCCCTCATCCTCGGTGGCAGCATCTACCTGGACGGCCAAGACCTGTTGGCGGACGACAAGGCACTCAAGAACGCCCGCGGCCGACGCATCGGCTACATCCCGCAGGAGCCCATGTCCAACCTGGATCCCTCATTTACCATCGGTGCGCAACTCGTCTACGGCCTCCGGGCCGTCAAGAAGATCAGTGAAAAAGAGGCCAAAGAACAACTGATCGCACTGCTGACACGCGTTGGCATCCGCAACCCCGAAGGTGTCATGCGCCTTTACCCACACGAAATATCCGGAGGTATGGCCCAAAGGGTCCTGATCTGCGGTGCCGTCGCCGGCGACCCGGACCTGATCGTCGCCGATGAACCAACCACCGCCCTGGACGTCACGGTGCAGGCTGAAGTACTTGAGCTGCTGCGTGAGCTCAGCACCGAACGCGGTCTGGCCATGATCCTCGTTACCCACAACCTGGGCGTCGTCGCAGATCTATGCGACACGGTGAGCGTCATGAAGAACGGCCGGATTGTGGAACGAAACGATGTCGAATCGCTGTTCAGCAGTCCCGAGCAGGATTATACGAAAACGCTGCTGGAATCCTCGCGCAGCGTAGAACTGATGGAGGCGTAACGGTGACTTCTCCCATACTCCAAGTCGAAAACCTCGTAGTGACCTATACCGGGCGGCACGGGCTTTCGAAGAAGGTCATAGACAACGTCAGCCTTGACCTGAAGGCTGGCGAAACCCTGAGCCTGGTGGGTGAATCCGGGTCTGGCAAGACGACCATCGGCCGGGCAATCCTTGGACTCGCACCCGTCACCGAAGGTTGCATTAAGTTCCGCGGTGAGACCATCAGCAACATCTCCCGCTCTCAGCGGCGGAAGGTGGCTCGAGGCATCCAGGTGGTCTTCCAAGACCCCTACTCGTCGCTAAACCCCTCCATGACGGTTGAAGACATTCTGGTGGAACCCATGGCCGCCGCTGGTGCGCCGGGAGGTCGTCAGCGCGTGAGGGAGCTGCTCGATTCGGTCGGCTTGCCCAGCGATTCGGGCAGCAGATACCCGAAAGAGTTTTCGGGCGGGCAACGCCAGCGCATCGCGATCGCCCGCGCGCTTGCTCTTGATCCGTCCGTCATCATCTGCGACGAGCCGACCAGCGCACTGGACGTTACCACTCAGGCCCGTGTCCTGACCCTGTTCAAGGAACTGCAGGAACAAACCGGCGTCGCGTACTTGTTCATCAGCCACGACCTGGGCGTTGTGAACTCCATCAGTGACCGCATCGCCGTGCTGTATCAAGGCTCAGTTGTTGAAATTGGGGAGGCTGATCAGGTAGCCCGTGCACCACGTCATGACTACACTCGCCGCCTTCAGATGGCAGCGCCCGTGGCAGATCCGAAAAAGCAACGTGAACGCAGAGCCGCCCGGCTGCAGCTCCTGGCCGCCGAAAAGGCCGCCGATGTACACCAAGGTGCCCCCGCCAAGCTCTGACCGTCCCGCTTAACCAGCTGCCCTCCCTGACCGGGCAGACAACTGTTACAACACCGTCTGGAGACATTCATGGCACATGTTGCCGCTCCCCAAGGCCTACGCTTTGATCAACGAACCGACTCTTCACCAGTTATTGGGCTGGGTAACCCAACGCCGAGGCTCTCATGGTTTGTGCCGGCCGCTGATGCCGGCTACACCCAATCTGCCTACGACATTGAGGTCACACGCGGTGAAGCAGTTAAGGTCTACCGGGTCGAAAGCAACGATCAGGTGCTGGTCCCGTGGCCCGCGCCTGAGCTGAGTTCCAGGGAGTCCGCCGCAGTACGGGTTCGTGTCACAGATGGTGCAGATTGGAGTGACTGGAGCGAAGCCTCAACTGTCGAAGCCGGCCTCCTCAATGCATCGGACTGGGTAGC
Organism: Paenarthrobacter sp. TE4293; assembly: GCF_050435325.1. Classification (NCBI taxonomy): domain Bacteria; kingdom Bacillati; phylum Actinomycetota; class Actinomycetes; order Micrococcales; family Micrococcaceae; genus Paenarthrobacter; species Paenarthrobacter sp. TE4293. Next base: position 664,296 of record NZ_JBNJRY010000001.1, on the reverse strand, counting down.
CGATTTTGTTAGCCCTGCCGAGATAGGTGGAGCCGGCATGCCGGCTCCCATCCTCTCCGGGATCCTGGACCTGCCTGGAGACATCATCAAAGCCCGGCTCTACGCCACAGCGCACGGCATCTATGTCCCCACCATTAACGGCCAGCGCATCGACGACACCGTGCTGGCACCGGGCTGGACCTCGTACGAGAACCGTCTTCGCTACCAGACCTATGACGTCACGTCGTTGCTGCGGCAGGGTGCGAACCACCTGGAGATGCTGCTGGGTAACGGCTGGTACCGAGGGCGTCTGGGCTTCGAAAACAAGCGTGCCATCTACGGAGACCGCCTGGCCGTTTTGGCGCAACTTGAAGTCACCACGGTGGACGGTTCCGTCCACGTTCTCCTGTCCGATGATTCCTGGACCGCCCGCAACAGCCACATTGTTGCCGACGACCTCTACGACGGCCAGAGTACCGACCTTCGCAAGAAGGCCGGCATCACTGATTCTCCCTCCAGTGCTGTAGAAATCATTCCCGCGGATCATTCACTGCTAGTGGCCCCGGAAGGCCCAGCCATCCGTCCAACCGATGTACTCCCGGCGGCGTCTGTCTTTACTTCTCCTGCCGGGAAGACGCTGGTCGACTTTGGACAAAACCTCGTGGGCTGGGTCCGCCTTCGGACGCACGGTCTTCCGTCGGGCGCCGAAGTGGTTATTCAGCATGCCGAAGTCCTTGAAAACGATGAACTCTGCACCGAGCCTTTGCGGTCCGCGAAGGCTACTGACACTTTCGTCGTGGCCGGGGCCTGGGAGGAAACCCTGGAGCCGTCCTTGACACTGCACGGTTTCCGGTACGCCGAAGTCACTGGTGTTCCGGACCTGAAGGCCGAGGATATTGAGGCTGTCGTCATTGGTTCGGACCTGAAGCGTACTGGATGGTTTTCATCGTCGAATGAGCTGCTGAACCGGTTCCACGAGAACGTTAACTGGAGCATCCGCGGAAACTTTGTCGATGTGCCAACTGACTGCCCGCAGCGCGACGAAAGACTCGGATGGACCGGAGACATCCAGATCTTCGCCCCCACAGCTTCATTCCTCTACGACATTGGCGGGTTCCTTGGTTCCTGGCTCCGCGACGTGGCCGCCGAGCAGCTTCCCGACGGGTCTGTACCGCACGTGGTTCCGGACGTCATCCACTCGGAGTTCACCAACACCCCTACGGCTGCATGGGGTGATGCAGCTGTCCTTATCCCGTGGACGTTGTATCAAAGGACGGGAAACCGCCAGATCCTGGAACAGCAGTACCCAAGCGCGTGCAAGTACCTTGCCAAGGTGGCCTCACTGGCCGGCGACGACATGTTGTGGACTGGCGGGTTCCAGTACGGGGACTGGTTGGACCCCAGCGCCCCGCCGGAAGACGCTGCCAGGGCCAAAACGGACCCCGACGTCGTCGCTACCGCGCATTTGGCGCGTTCTGCCGAGGTTCTGGCCCATACCGCCGCCATACTCGGCCACGATGAGGACGCAGCTACGTACCACAAGCTCTCCGCAGAGGTGCGCGCCGCATTTGCCCGTTCCTATGTGACCCCCTCGGGTCGGATTCTTTCCGACACCCAAACAGCGTATGCAATGGCACTGGAGTGGGCGCTCCTGCCCAGCGAAGACCAGCGCCAGGAGGCGGGGCGACGGCTCGCTGATCTGGTTCGCGTCAGCGGTTTCCGGATCAGCACCGGTTTTGTTGGCACACCGCTCGTTTGCGATGCTCTGACTGCCGCCGGCGAAGTCGACGTCGCCTACCGTCTGCTCCTCCAAACCGGGTGCCCCTCTTGGCTCTACCCCGTCACCATGGGTGCCACCACGGTCTGGGAGCGATGGGACAGCCTGCGGCCGGACGGCAGTGTGAACCCTGGCGGTATGACCTCGTTCAACCATTACGCCTTAGGCGCCGTGGCGGACTGGCTGCACCGGACTGTCGCCGGCCTGGCGCCGGCGTCACCCGGGTACAGGACGATCACCGTCCAACCGCGGCCGACGGCGGCGCTCACCCATGCTGCTGCACGTCACCTGACACCTTACGGTGAAGCCTCGGTTCAGTGGCGGCGGGCGGGGGGACAGCTGACCCTCGACGTTACCGTCCCGGTTGGCGCCAGTGCCACCGTTCACGTCCCTGGCGCGAGGGAACCGGAAATGGTGTCGCACGGAACCCACACGTGGACCATTGCCGATCCCACTCCGAACACCGGGGAGAGTAATGCCCTGACGATCCGCGAACTCTTGGACCGCCAGCCTCTCACTTGGTCAGCAGTGGTGGACGCCGCCGTCGAAACCGGCATTGCACCCGAAGGTGAGGCGCAGACCGCGGACAAACTAGCCAGATATTTGGACCAGCCTGTCGGCAGTCTGGGATACGCCTTGGTTCCCGAACCATGGATAAACCGGAACGTTCCTCTGCGGGAGAAGGTTGCCCGAATACTGAAAGGCTCCCAAGAATGACAGCGACCTCAACGTACTTCACTGCGGACCGTGCGCTGCCGGCGAGCTCTGCCGTCCAGCCGATCCTTTCCGGTTTCTATCCTGACCCCACCATCTGCAGGGCAGGGGAGGACTATTACCTGTCCACCTCCAGCTTCGAGTACTTCCCGGGTGCACCCATCTTCCACAGCACTGATCTGGTGAATTGGACACAGATCGGCCACGTTTTGGACCGGCGGACCCAGTTCCGGCTGGGCAACCCCCTGCCGTCGACCGGGATTTATGGTTCCACGCTCCGCGAGCACGACGGGACCTTTTGGTTCATTACCACCAACGTCAGTGACTTCGGTGCTGGGCAAGTGCTGGTCCGGGCAAGCGATCCGGCCGGACCGTGGAGCGAGCCGGTGTTCATCGGGGACGCCATAGGCATCGACCCTGATCTGTGCTGGGACGACAGCGGCGACTGCTACCTGAGCTGGAAGGCCATGAACTTTTCCGAAGGTGAAACCGGGATCCTTCAGGCCCGCCTTGATACCAGCACCGGAATGCTTCGCGAAGCGCCGTATCCGATCTGGCAGGGCAGCGGAATGGGCGCGGTGGAGGCACCCCATCTGTACCGCATCGGGGAGTACTGGTACCTTCTGCTGGCGGAGGGCGGTACGGAACGCGGCCACTGCGTGACCGCTGCCCGCAGCACGCATCCATCGGGGCCGTTTGAACCCTGTCCCAGCAACCCGGTGTTCACCCACCGCAGTTCGATCCATCCCGTCCAGAACGTTGGGCACGCCGACCTTGTCCAGGCACCCGACGGCGGATGGGCGGCCGTGTATCTGGGAGTCCGCCCCAAGGGATCCACGCCTGGATTCCATGTTCTTGGCCGCGAGACTTTTCTTGCGGGCATCGACTGGGTGGACGGCTGGCCGGTCTTTGACGAGGACCGCTTTCGCGTCCCGATAGCAGACACCGCATTTGCGGACGACTTTTCCGCCCCTGATCTGAACTCTCGATGGGTGGTACCGGCGGGGGAGCCGGAGAACGTCGCCCAGCGCAACCCACAGGGTGGCTTGACGCTCCTACCAATGCCGGACGGTTCACCGGGAATGCTGTGCACCCGTGTGAAGGATTTAAGGTGGACAGCAACAGCGACCATCCAGGGACAGGGCAGCTTCCTGCTGCGCATGGACGACAGGTACTCTTACGGGATCACCGTTCGGAACGACGTCGTTCAGGCCTGGGCCCGTATCGGTGGGCTAACGGTCGACCTCGGTTCGTCCCCTGCTGAGGCAACCACCATCTTGCAGATTGAAAGCGTCTCCGCCGACTCTCCGACAGTCCCCTTGGGCCACGGCGGGCCGGATGACATTGTGCTCTCTGTCGTTCAGCGGACGGGAATAGTACAGCTGGGCCGCCTGGATGGGCGGCATCTGTCCACGGAGGTTGCCTCCGGTTTTACAGGGCGCATGTTGACCCTCGAAGGCGCCGAAGCCAGCGGGTCAATAGTGTCAGTCAATTACACCCCTCACATCTAGGAAATTCCATTGCCTTTCACGAAGAATGCTCTAGTCAGGGACATCCTGGCAGACCCTGCCGCTTCCCGGGTTCTGGAGCTGCACATTCCCGGGTTCGCCACGTGGAATGACTGGACCCTGGCGCCCCTGGCTACCCTGGACGAAGTATCACACTGGGCGCGTGGCGTTGGTGCGCAGGCGCCGGACCTTAATGCACTTTGGCGGGATATGGCTGCTGTCGAGTCGTCCCCCATTGTAGTTACGGCAGATGATGCCCCGAAGCCCGCCATTTGGGGAGACCCGGTAGTCAGCGGCGTGGTGCAGCCTTCTGCGCAAGGCCCAGCGATCCCTTCCCAACAGTGGGGCGTGGCCGAAGTTGTGTTGGCCGGCCCGTCAGCCGGGAATCCGTTCACGGAAATTGAACTCGAAGCGACATTCCAATCCGGCAGCGAAACGGTGCGCGTAGGCGGCTTTTACGACGGCGAAGGCACGTACCGTATTCGGTTTATGCCACCGCGGGCCGGAACCTGGCAGTTCGTGGTGAATTCGAATTCCGATGACCTCGACGGAGCCGCGGGCTCCGTCGAGGCCACAGCGCCCGCAAAGGGCAATCGTGGTCCTGTAGGTGTTCGTGACACCTTCCACTTCGCATATGCCGACGGAACTCCCTACCTGCCGTTCGGAACCACCGCCTACGCCTGGACCAACCAAAGCGCCGAACTGCAGGAACAGACGCTGCATACCCTGGCTGAAAGCCCCTTTACGAAGATCCGGATGTGCGTGTTCCCTAAGTCCTACTCCTACAACGCGAATGAGCCCGAAAGCTTCGCGTTTGAGCAGAACCCTGATGGCAGCTGGGATTTCAGCCGGTTCAACCCCGCCTTTTTCCGCAACCTCGAACAACGGATTGACGGGCTCCGAGAACTGGGGATCGAGGCGGACCTGATCCTGTTTCACCCCTACGACCGATGGGGTTTTTCCGCCATGCCGGAGTGGGCGGAAGACCTCTACTTGCGGTACATCGTCCGCAGGCTCGGTGCCGACCGCAATGTCTGGTGGTCCCTGGCCAACGAGTACGACTTCATGCAATCGAAGAACGAGCAGGATTGGGAGCGGTTCGCCGCCATCGTCGGAGAGGAAGACCACGTGGGGCACCTCATTTCTATCCATAACGGAGTTTCCTTCTACGACTATTCACAGCCTTGGGTGACCCACTGCAGCGTCCAGCGCACTGACAACTACTTGTCCGCCGAGAACACCGACGCGTGGCGCGAACGCTGGGGTAAACCCGTGATTGTCGATGAGGTTGGCTATGAAGGTGATGTCGCTGAAGGTTGGGGCAACCTTAGCTCCCAGGAAATGGTGCGTCGCTGCTGGGAGGGCGCAGTGCGGGGCGGCTACGTCTCTCACGGGGAGACGTACCTCGACGATGACGACGTCATTTGGTGGGCCAAGGGAGGCAGCCTCAGGGGTCAATCACCCGAGCGAATCGGGTTTCTCCGGCGGCTGGTGGCTGAGGCTCCCAGCGCGCGATGGGATCCGCTCCCGGGCGACTGGGATTCGCGCACCGGAGGCGACCAGGACCACCGGGTCATATACCTGGGGATCGGGCGGCCACGTTTCCGTTCGGTATTGGTTCCGCCCGGCGCTTCCTGGTACGTGGATGTGATCGATACGTGGAACATGACGATAACGACGCTGCCGGAACCGGTTGAGGGTCGGGTCATCGTGCAGTTGCCCGGCCGCGAATACATGGCTATCCGGGTCCGGCGCGTCACAACTACCAACTAACCCACAGGCCGAGACGGCCACTGATCCGCAGTCTTCGCGGCAGGAAACATCAATCTTGTGAGGAACAGGATGACTTCTTCCGTGAAACCGGACCGTTCAGGGCAACAAGCCGTTGGCGCATCTACCGAAAGTTTCCCTCTTTACGGACTTCTCGCGCTGTCAGCAGCAATCTTTATTTCGATGGCCACCGAGTTTCTGCCGGGCGGGCTGATCCCGCAGATCGCTGCTGACTTGGACCGCTCAGCCGGCGAAGTTGGCAACCTCATCACGGTTTTCGCTCTAACCGTCATCCTGACGGCAGCCCCTGTAGCCGTTCTCACCCGCCGGGTCCCGAGGAAGGCTTTGATCCTGATTGCCTTCGCCCTTATTGGGGTTGGCAACATCGCCACTGTCCTGGCGCCGTCGTTTGAATTACTGCTGGCGTCGCGCGTTCTGGGAGCCTTGGCACACGGGGCGTTCTGGTCCGTGGTCGCCGCCTACCCGGCCCATCTGGTTCGTCCCACTCAGCTTGCCAAGGCAACCGCACTCACGGCTGCAGGCGGATCAGTCGCAGGAGTTGTGGGAATACCTCTGGGAAACGCTTTGGGGCAGGCCTTCGGATGGCGCGTCTCATTCGGGGTGCTGGCAGCGCTTGTTGTGCTGACTGGATTGCTGATGGCCTGGAAGCTGCCATCTGTCGCCGTTCGAAGCAGCTTGAAACACTCCCCAAAGAAACCTCCTGGCGCGCGTAGGGATGCGTCGCTTCCGGCGATCCTGATCGTGTGCCTGCTCATCATCCTTGTGGTCGGCGCCCAAAACAGCTTTGGAACATTCAACGTCGTGTGGTTGCTGGATGTAGTCCACGTGGCACCTGCGGCCGTTCCAGTAATGCTCTTCCTCGGTGGCGTTGCCAGCGCCGTAGGAGTGGCCCTGACCGGGGTCCTCTACAACAAGTTCCCCATTCGGCTCTTCCTCGGTTCCCTCGCCGTCCTTGTGGGGCTTCTTGGCTCCCTGCCAGCCGTGTCTGGGTCCGAGCCAGCCGTGTGGGTGTTGTCGGGTTTGCTGGGGGCTGTATTCGGTGGCGTGCCGGTCATGCTGCAAACGCGCATGATGATCTCGGCATCCCCACGGATGCGCAACGTAGCCGCTGCTTTGCAAACAACTGCCATCAACGTCGGGATCGGCGGAGGAGCTTTCATGGGCGGCGTAGTGATTGACCGGATCTCATTGGACGTTCTGCCGTTCGGGGCCGCCATCTGCATGTTCGTAGCCCTTGCGGCTGCGGGCATCTGGGAGATTTACATTAGAAGGCGCCGAAATGACGGGCCACCAAAAGAGAAAGTAGTAAACCATGGCGTTTATGGGTGAACACACACAGGCCCGATTGATTCTTGACTATGAAGCGGGAAGGGCCGCTTTGTCCGAAGCGTTGCCGGAAGTGGTCCGCAATCCGGACCAGTTCGGCGGTGCATTGGACCTGCCCATTGGGGCTCTGGCGACTGTTTTCCGCGTGAAAGAAGCAGCGCAGCAGCGACTGTGGTCGCAACTGTCCGTCATCGAAGTCCCGGACCGGGTACAGGAGCCGGCGATCGAACCCAATCCCGAATATGAGGACGCCGAAGTTCCCCAAGCGTCCGCGACACTCATCGCACCGGAGACGGGACACGTCAATGAGACGGTGGAAATCGCTTTGGACGGGCCCTCGCACGGCAACCCGTTCACGGACGTTGAACTGCATGCGTACTTCTCCCTGAACGGCAAAGAAATCCGGGCAGGAGGCTTCTACGACGGCAACGGCCGGTACGTTATCCGATTCCTTCCCGAGACGGCAGGTCAATGGAAATTCAGGACGGAGTCAACCGCCCGGTCCCTTAGCGGGCACACCGGATCCATAGTTGTTGAAACCGGAGCCGCCCGGGGAGTTGTCCGCGTTGCCGAGACCTTCCACTTTTCCTACGCCGACGGCGGGGTGTACCGGCCGGTGGGCACCACCCTGTACGCCTGGACCCACCAAAGTCCTGAGCTGGAAAAGAAGACCCTGGACACGCTGTCCACCAGCCCCTTCACCAAAGTCCGGATGTGCGTCTTTCCCAAGGGGTTCATCTTCAATGACAACGATCCCGGTCTCTACCCCTTCGAACGCGAGGGCGAAACCTGGGACACGACCCGTTTTGACCCGGCATTCTTCCAGCACTTCGAAAACCGCATCCGAGACCTTGGCAAGCTGGGCATTGAAGCGGACGTCATCCTCTTCCACCCCTACGACCGTTGGGGTTTCCAGGATTTAGGAGCCGCAGCTGACGACAGGTACCTTCGCTATATAGTGCGCCGCCTGGCAGCCATTCCCAATGTTTGGTGGTCCCTGGCCAACGAATACGATTTTGTCACCACAAAAACACCCGAAGACTGGCAGCGTTTCGCGAATATCGTCACTGAGGAAGATCACGCCAACCACCTTCTGTCCATTCACAACGGCACTCGGATCTACGACTTCTCCGTGCAGTGGGCCACCCACTGCAGTCTGCAGAAGGTGGACTACTACAAGACGGCTGAGCTGGTGGAGGATCTGCGCGAAAAGTGGGGCAAGCCGGTCATCATGGATGAAATCGGCTATGAAGGCGATCTCGAATACGAATGGGGGAGTCTGTCGGCCCAGGAAGTTGTTCGACGTGTCTGGGAAACAAATCTGCGCGGCGGCTACTACACCCACGGGGAAACCTACTATCACCCCGACGATGAACTCTGGTGGGCAAAAGGCGGCGAATTGCTCGGCCAAAGCGCAGACAGGATCGCTTTCCTCGACAAGCTCGTCGCCGAGTCCCCGAGCGGACGCCTCGAGCCGCTGCGCCTTACCGCGCCCACTCCTGCTGGCGGCGTCGCAGGGGAGTACGAACTCCACTACAACGGCTACAGCCAGTACCGGTATCTCACAGTGGGAATCCCTGAAGGACGCGACGCCGTCATCGACATTATCGACACTTGGGCCATGACCATTGAGACGCTGCCTGGAACCTTCTCAGGCCGGGCTCGTGTTGAGCTGCCCGTCCGTCCCTACATTGCTGTTCGCGTTCGCGTGAACCAGGCACCGTCATGAACAGTTACCGTGAACGGCTCTTCGCAGCATCCGAAGTGCTTGAGGCAGGTGCTTGGCGGGCGGAATTACGCAACGATGAGATAGCTGACATCAGCTATCGGGGCGTTCCAGTGCTGCGGGGAATTCGCGCGGTAGTCCGGGACCAGGACTGGCAAACGCTGGCCCCGGTGGTCCGGGGCATTGAGCGGATTCCGGCCACGGAGGGCACTTCGTTGCTCCTGGATCTTGAATTTGACGGGTTCGGCTGCCGCTATTCCGGGACACTGGGAATCGCCTTTTCCGCCGATTCCCTCGAGGTGATTTTCGACGGCGAATCGCCCGCCGATTTCCAGAGCAACCGCATTGGGTTGGTTGTGCTTCACAGGCCCGATGACGCAGGAAGGGAAGTACTCATCGGGGGGAACGCCGGCGGCCAGACGCCGTCGAGGTTCCCGGTGGACATCAGTCCACACCAGCCTTTCCGGGAAATCGCCTCCATGAGCTGGCGGCGGGACGTGGTGGACTTCAACCTGTCATTTACCGGCGATGTTTTCGAAACGGAGGACCAACGCAACTGGACTGATGCGTCCTTCAAAACGTACAGCCGGCCGCTGGCTCTGCCATTCCCTATGGATATACCGGCAGGAAGCCGGCTGCACCAGAGCGTGAGGCTCACCGCATCGACTGGTGATAGTCCCACACCTGAAACAACCGGCGTTGAGGACCTGGTCATCACCCCAGAAGTCGCGTCCGTTGTCCCGGCGTTGTCCTTGCCCATTGTCTTCATTTCTGATGTGCAGTCAGAAAACAAGACTCTTGAAGGTGCCGAGTCATTGCTGGTTGAACTCGTCGCCGGAGCGCCAGGACTGGCGGAGCTTGCCAAGCATGCCAGCGAACTGGCTGAGTCCCTTCACCTGCCCTTGGATGTCCGCCTCAGCACCGAAACACCCGATGAAGTAGCGGCAATACTGAAGCTTGTTCCCACCCGGAACATTGCAAGGCTCGGTGTTTTCCATTCAACCCGCCACATAACGGAACCCGACCTGTGGGACGGCCTGAAATCCGCTGCGGACGATGCAGGTTTGACCGCCTCGCTCGTCGCAGGTGCCCGGTCTCATTTCACGGAGCTCAACCGCAACGCCCACATGGTGCCGGCTGATGCCGAGGCACTGGTCTATAGCATCACTCCCCAAATGCACGCCACGGAGATACCCCATCTGGTGGAAAGCCTTCCGATGCAACGGCTGACGGCTCGGAACGCCCTGCGAATCTCGGGAGGACGTCCGCTTCACGTGGGCCCGGTGACGCTCAAACCGCGGTTCAACGCCGTATCCACGACCACAGCCACGGACGAAACCCCGGATGAAGCCCCCACCGATTCGCTCCAGACAGATGAGTTCGCGGCGGCCTGGGTGCTGGGCAGTATCGCAGCCCTCAGCATTCCCGGAGTCCAAAGCCTCAGTTACTTTGAAGTGGCAGGGCCGCGGGGCATCAGTTCCCCGACGGGCCTGACACCTGCTGGGAGGATTCTGAATTCCATTGCCGCGCTACGTGGTCGCAGTATCTTCAAAACCAGGGGAAGTCGGCGTGGTTTGGTGCTTTACCCGGTCCAGTCGGAGGACGGAATTGAAATCTACGCGGCCAACCTGACGGCGGAACGTATGACAGAGACTGTCCAGCTGCCCGACGGTAATACAAAGAACCTGGTCCTCGAACCGTGGACAGCGACCCACCAGCACACTCCAGCGGAAAGAAGGTCCTCATGACCAGCAATCGACTCTTCGGGAAGACGGCACTTGTCACAGGGGCGGGGTCGGGCATCGGACTGGCGGTCGCCCAACGATTCGCAGCTGAAGGTGCGAAGGTGTTTTTCGCGGACATCAACGTTGAAGCGGCCACCAAGGCAGCGGCCGGTACCGGCACCGTCGGTGCAGTACCGGTACACATCGACGTCTCGGATGAAGCCAGTGTCTCTGAAGCGTTCAGCGTTGCAAACAGGGGCCAGGCCCTGGACATCGTCGTAGCCAACGCCGGAGTCCAACTGTTCGGGCAGGACGCAAAGGTGGGCGATTTGGACCTTGATGTCTGGGAGCGCACCGTCGCAGTCAACCAGCGCGGCGCCTTTCTGACACTGAAGCACGCTGTTCGCGCCATGGAGAGCCGGGGAGGATCAATCATTGTTACCGGAAGTCCGACGGCGGTTGTGGCTTGCGGTCAGACGTTCACGGCATACACCAGCTCCAAAGCCGGAGTTCATGGGCTGGCCCGCGTGGTCGCCGCGGACTACGCAGCCTCCGGCATACGGGTCAACATCGTGGTCCCCGGATACACCGAGACGCCGCTCGTACGAACCATCGCTGATGACCCCGAAAGTCGAGCCGGGTTGGTGAATGCCACCATGCTCGGAAGGGCCGGCCGCGCCGCTGACGTAGAAGGCATCATGGTCTACTTGGGCAGCGACGATTCAGCGTACGCAACCGGGGGCATCTTCACGGTCGACGGCGGGTTGACCGCCCTCTGATTCGTTCCCTTCATATTTGCGAGAAGGCCCCCGTCAATCCTTTGGCGGGGGCCTTCTGCTTTGTTCAGGCGTCTTTTTCGAGTCAGGGTGGGTTCTTTACCCACCCGGCGTCACGAGGACCTGGACGCGGTCGAGGTTTTGCGCCAAGGCAAACGTGGCTGACGGGTCTCCGGAACGCTCAGAGGTCACACGAAGCGCAACCAGGTACGTGCCGGGCTTATCGAACACCGCGCTGGTTTGCAACGTGACGACGTTCCCGATGCGGGTCAGCGGCGCGTCCTCATATATGCCGTCGCCGTCAAGATCCCATTCGGCTTTGACTACCTCACCAGCCCCTGGAGGCACCTGAGCCTTGGCCTTGAGCTTGACTGATTGACCGGGCTTTACAGTGGCCGATTCCTTACCCTGGACTGTCAGGTCAACCGTGGGCTGGATACCGCGCCGGGCCGCTGCGTTATCAGGCACCACAACCTGGGCATCCGAGATCTGGTATTTGGTGGATGCCGGCGGTTTTACCCCGTTTTCGGCCCATGCGGCGACATCACGGAGGGCTTGTTCGGCCATGCCGTACCAGTTGACCAAGTGCTTGGCTCGTTCCCCCGAGACGGGTGCGTCCTGGTGGTCTGCGTGGTCGTTATAGTAGATCCGGTAGCTATCAGACGCGGCGTCGCCGAGGCTGGCCTCGACGCGTTTCCTGTACCAGTCTGCGTGCAGAGGCAGGGCGTCGGTGTCGTAAAGATTGTCCACCACGATGACTTTTCCGTTGATTGATCCATCGAAGGCTGTGTTGCCCGAGACGAAGCCGTAGAAGCCGGGATCCTTCACGGGCCGCTGAGGATACAGAGGGGTGCCGTCAGCTTTGAGGAACTGCTGCAGTCCGACCCAGCCTTCGCTAGCGGGAGGGGTTTGGTAGCGGTAGTAGAAGCGGTTTGCGATGTTCCAGCGGTTGTCGACTGTGTCGCCCATCTTCGCGAGTTCAGTCCGGACCCGTTCTCCCAACGGGGAGGTCTCAGTGCCCAGGTACCCCGGGGCGTTCCAGAAGTCTTTGGCGTAGCTCGGGTCGAATGACAAAGGAGCGCTGGAGTCCAGGCCATTGGGATACTGACCGGAGCGTCCGAGGAGGTAGTCGGGGAACTGCCAGCCCTTCCATGGAACCCCAAGTGCGTGGACTTCTCTCAGCATGGCCTGCTCGGCGGTATCGAGGCCGGCATAGGGGTTTCCGCTGCCACCTGGGAGAAGTGCGTTGCGGATCTGCTCGGCTTTGTCGCCAAGAATCAGTTCAGCGGCTGAGCGGCCCAGGAAGTTGTAGCTGGTGGGTTGGGGGACTCCTTGGACCATCGGTACAAAACCCTGCCATACGCCGGTGCTGTTCTCGGTTGCGCCGATCGTCTGGTAGGAGCCGCCACTCGGGCCGTAGAGATATCCCGAAATCTTCCGGTTGCTTCCGTAGTATCTTGCCGCCAATGTTTCGGCGAACTTAGCGGCTGCGGCGGTGTGCCGGTACCCCAGTGCCACGGATTTGTTGCCCGCCTGAACTGCATATCCACCGCTGGAAAGCGCGAAGCCTATGGCGCGGTCGTCGGCTCGGGAGGTGTCCTCCTCGGGAGTGAAGGCCGTGGGATAGGTGTACTGGAAGAAGCGCCCTTCCCATTTGCCGAGGTCCTGTTTGGCGTGGAAGTAGACGTTGAATTGGATGTTGGTGCCCTCGAAATGCGCGCGGATCCGGTGGTGGGCGACGGGAGATGTTTCGTCCGTTTCGCTGTCGATAACGGGTTGAGCGAATTGAGGATCGATGCAGTCGGCATTGATCTGCATGGCACCGGCAATGGCAACGCACTCAGGCGCGGCTGCCAATGCCGGGACTGCGCTTCCGAGGCCGGATCCCAGCAGCAGCGATGCTGTCAGGATACAGATCCCGCCGTGACGGACAAGTGTGGAATTTATGGTCATGGTCCTCCTTCATTGGGGGCCCCAGGGCGCTGGCAGACGGTCTTTGTCTGCGGCGGGTGTGTGGGGAAAACGCACTCAGTGGAACGTTTCAGAGGAGACTACCGCTCTCCCGTCAATCGGTCAACCGGTTGACATGAGAGGTTCGATAGGGATATATCTGCGGCGCGCTGGCCTCTAGCGGGTGTTGCTTTCGGGACTCCAGGCGTCCTGCCATTCGATGACGGGACGGCCGTCTTCGAATCGAACTTCGAGCCAGACGTGGCGGGCCGACGATGTGTCGGGAGCTCCGGCCTGAACTATCGCATCAATCTCGGGGTCGGGTGTTCCGCCGGTGAATTGAGCTTCTGTTGCCGCCCACGAGCGCCGGATCATGTCGTCAGGCATGTCAGGAAGCCATCGATCGGCAAGTGCGATGTGACGTCCACTTTCGAGGGTGAGAACCGAGGATATTTGCGAGTGGAAAGAGGTGCCTGTGGCGTCGTTTCTGTGTGGGTCCCCCAGAACGGTCCAAGGTCCGTGGTAATCGTCGGCCACTGCTACTTCGGAGCGGTTGGGGAAGTACCAGCTGGTGCCCGAGGTGATGAGGTAATGACGGCCTTCATGGCGGAAATAGGCTGGCGCTTCGCGAACGAAAGGAGGATGCGGGCGTGGGAAATGGGAGCTGAAAGTACCCGTCACGTCCGTAAGATCCTCCGTCAGGTCTGCGCATATCAGTTCGGAGTGAACCCGCTCAAAGAAGTAGTAGCCTCGACCGGTGTCAGGATCTACCACCAGGTCAAAGTCGCCGGCACTCATCCCTAACGGTTCAAATCCTGGTCGCATTAGTTCGTAGGGTCCCTCGAATCGCTCAGCCTGGTAAACCCAGGAGCGCTGCTTGCCGTCAGCATGCATTACTTTCATCCAGCAAACGAATTTGCCCGTCGTTGGGTGACGCACGATGTGGGGCCGGTCCATCATGGCCCCGGGATGCAGTGGCGAATCAGGAACATCCGGCTCCGCTGGGATGATGGTGCCCATGTCCTGCCAGGTCAACAGATCGGAGGACCTGTAAGCCCTGACACCGCTGTGCCAACGTCCGGTGGCTGGCGTGGACTGGGATTTGTCCTCACCGTACCAGTAGTACAGTCCGTCCAGCGTGAGAATGGAGCCGCCATGTATATGGATTCGTTTGCCTTGTGCGTCGAACATGATCTCGCCGGGGCGGATGCTGTGGGTCACGGGAGTCTCGCCTTGTCTGTGAGGGCTGGGAAACGGCGCATGCGGGCTGGCGCTAGCGGGCGTAGAAGGATCGGCTTTTACCGTCGATAAGCGCATCCGAACTTATGTTTATCGAGGCCTTCAGCCGGATGTCAGCGGACGAGGCGCCGACGAGGATGTCCACATCACCCGCTTCGACTTTCCACTGCATCTCAGCGTCCAGGAAGGCCAGCTGGGACGTCTCAATGTGGAAGTCCACGCGGGTGTTCTGCCCCGGTTCCAGCGTCACCCGGCGGAAGCCGATGAGTTCCACTACAGGTCGGGAGACGGACGCGTATCTGTCACTCGCATAGAGTTGAACGACTTCGGTCCCGGCTCGCTCACCTGTGTTGGTGATGGCAAAGGAGACATTGAATCCTTCATCGGCCACGACCTGCTCTTTCGACACTGAAAGTCCCGTGTAGTCGAAGGTCGTGTAAGACAATCCGTGTCCAAAAAAGTACCGGGGAGTGTGCGGTGAGTCGACGTAATCGGGAAATCCAATGCTTTCTCCTTGGTGCCAGGAGGAGCCGTGTGGATGGTTGTAGTAGACCGGGACCTGGCCGGCGTTCCGGGCAATGCTGACTGGCAGTCGGCCACTGGGAGAATGGGCGCCAAGCAAGACGTCAATTATGGCTTCCGCGCCGCCCTCGGCGGGGCTCCATGCTTCCAGAAGCGCAGACAGGTATTGGTCCGCTGCGTCGCTGGACACCGGGCGGCCGTCCAGGTGAATCCCGATCATTGGTTTGCCCAACTGCGCCAACTTAACAATGAGCTGTTCCTGGCAAGCCGGAAGGTTGATATCCGTGGCGTCAATTCCTTCGCCCGTTGAAGCTATGGAGGCCGTGCCATGTTTGCCGCCGAGGGTCAGAAGTATGACGTCGGCTTCCGCGGCCAAGTCCAAGGCCTCCTCGTGCCTGGATTCGTCAGTACCTGCGATGGGGTACCCGTAGGCCCACTCCACCTCTGTCCTGGGCATCCGCTCAACGAGCACTTCAAGAAGACTGCGGACTCCAGGCTTTTGCTGCTGGAGCAACTCCTCGAATGCTGCGCCGTCCGAAGCTTCTATTGTTGTGCCCGGGATGGTGTTGGTCAGAGCCTGAACGGCGTCGCTGGACGCAGTCAGTCCGGCCATCGAGGCGTTGGCGGCCAGCTTTCCTTCCGCCATCGAATAGTGTGTGTAACCGCCAAAGAAGAACCTTGCGGTAGTGGCGTGGCAGCCGATGACTGCGAGTTTCCTGATCCCCGACCGCAGGGGAAGGGCTCCGTCGTTAGTGAGCAAGACCAGCGACTCGCGGGCTGATTGAATCGAAACTGCCGTGTCGGCAGGCAGCCTGAAAGAGGTGTCCCTCTCCGTCGGCTCGGGAGCAAACGGATTCTCGAAAAGTCCCATACGGAACTTTGCCTGAAGTACGTGCTCTACGGCGCGGTCCAGCAGCGCAATGTCAGCACGCCCCTCTGCAAACCACGCCCTGAGTTCCGGGCCGAATCCTTGGGGTACGTGGAGCTCAACGTCGAGGCCGGCGCGCAGGGCCGCCAGCCCTGCCTCGGCCGCGGACTGCGCGACGTGCTGCACGGAGTGAAGATTGCCTATCGCCCCATAGTCGGACACCACCAGCCCGTCGAAACCCATGTGATCCCTCAGCACTGTCTGCAGGAGCCGGACGGACGCCGTGACTGGTTCCCCACCCACTGAGTTGTACGAAGGCATCACGCCCCTCAGTCCAGCTTCTGAAATAGCGGCCTGGAAGGGCTTAGCGTAGATCTCCATGAGGGTGCGGTCCGGTACATTGCAGTGCGCGCCGTGGATCCCGCCCTCGGTGTGATGCGAACCGACAAAGTGCTTTGCGACTGCCTCGGTACGCCGGCCGTCGTGGTCTTGGCTCTGTAGTCCTTGTGTGTAAGCGACGCCGAGTGCGGAGGCAAGGGCGGGGTCTTCACCGTAGGTTTCGCCGTGCCGGCCCATGCGCGGGTCGCGTGAGATGTCCAGTACGGGTGCCAGGGTGTGGGTAATGCCCACAGCGCGTTCCTGTTTGCCTACGATTTCTCCGACCTTGCGTTCCAAGGCAGCGTTCCAGCCTGCAGCGCGTGCCAGGCCGGATGGAAAGCTTGTGGCGCCGGGCAGGTAGGCGCCACATAAGCCCTCCATATGAAAGATTGCGGGGATGCCATGCCGTGAATGCTTCAGCGCCTCTGCCTGTACCCGCCGCTGGAACGCGGTGACCTCATCCAGTGAAAGTGCTGAACGGGCCTCAAGGCACGAGACTTCACCTATTCCGAAGGGAAAACGCTCCGCAAAGTCGCCGGTCTTGGTGATGTCAGTCGGGAAGTAGCAGGAAACTTGAGCCAGCTTCTCGTCGAGACTCAGTTGCTGAAGTAGAAGGTCCGCACGCTGCGAGGGAGAAAGGTCGCTGTTCAGCCAGGATGTTGGGCTGGTTGCACTCATGGAAGTCCTCGATCCACCAGTCGTTGAAGTAGCTGGGGAACTTTGGGAGCCCAGCCGGACGGCGGGGCTTCCCCGCCGCGCCGGACGACAGGGCGCCGGACTTCTAAGTGAAACGCCGCGCTTGCGTGCAACGTTATACGCCATGCTATAGATTCAGTCAGCGGAAGGCAATGGAGGCCTTGCCGGCTTCTATATTGCCCGTCACGCCAAGGTGCGGGGCGTAAAGGCCACCGCACCTTCGCGTAAGGCTTTAGCGCTTGACGGCGTCCAGCTTGAGCATCTTGGCGATCACCCCGTCCAGCTCGGAATCGTCGAAGATCTTCTTCCAGTCGTCCTTGATGATGGTGTCCTTGCCGTACTGGATGGCGATTTCGCAGGCTTCGGAGAACGGGTTGGATCCGCGCAGGGCGTTGGTGAGGGCGATCTGGACGTGGCCGAACAGCATGGCCTTGGCTGCTTCCTCGGGGACGCCGGCGGTGTGGACCGTCTCGTGGAGTGCCTCGTTAAGGAGGGTGCCGATCATGCAGGCCACGGTTTCCACCAGGGTGGGCTCCAGGATGGCGAGCTGCTTGACCGTGACCCAGTGAACATCGATCACGGGTGCGTAAATGGTGCGGATGACGGCTTCGGCTACGTCGCGGGTCGCGGCGGGTGCGTCGTCGTCAATCGCGGAGACCACGTTCTGCGGGGCGCCCTGGCCGCCGAAGGTATCGGCCCATTCTTCCTTGGTGGTGCGCTCCAGGAACACGGACGGGTGGCACGGGTGGGCAACGGCCTGGACAACGTCGTCGCGCTTGGCCAGCAGGCCTGCGTAGGCGGCGGCGGGATCGAGGGTGAGGAGGATGGCGCCGGACTTCATCTGCGGGACCACGCCCTCGGAGACGATACCAAGTACGGTGTCCGGCACGGCAAGGATGACGACGTCGGCCGTGGGAACGGCCTCATCGGTGGCGGTGATCTCACGGCCTTCGGCGCGGACGCGTTCCTGGCCTGCGGGGGAGTTCTCGCTGTAGAAGACGTTGTGGGTGGACTTCTGGAGGTTGCGGGAAACGCGCATCCCCATTTTGCCACCGGCTCCGACAACGGCGACGGTCAAAGTTTCTGCTGTCATTTCACTTGCTCCTTAGGAAATCGAGGCTTTGTTGTGTCCACTGGTTTTCGAGGCGGATGGTCTCCGCTTCGGAGTCCTGCCACGGCAGCCAGTGTTCGACGATTTGGTTGATGTGTCTTTCTTTGGGCTGGATCTTTTCGACCATGTAGTCGTAGTCGAGAAGGCCTTCGCCGAGGGGTGCGCCCGAGTACGTGAACCCGACCCATCCCTGTTTGCGGCTGAACGCAAAGTCTTTGATGTGCATGTTCAGGACATAAGGCTCGACGGCGTCAATCACCTGCTGCGGCATCTCCAGCGCGGCCACGGTGTTGGCGGGGTCGCTGCAGATTCCGAGGTACGGGCTGTTGATGCGGCGGACCACGTCCAGGATCCGTTCCGTGGGGACTTGTTCGTAGGTTTCGACGGCGATCCTCACCCCAGCTGCCTCGAATTCCGGCAAGACCTCGGTGAAGATCGTGACGGCTTCCTCGTTGTCCGGCGTGTGGCCGGGGACGTTGAACATTGTCCGCAGCACGTCCGAGCCCAGCACCTGGGCGATGTGCAGGAACGTGCGCAGGTGTTCCGGGCGGATACCCTTCGTCCCCACTTCCAGGGAGATCCCCAGTTCGTCTGCTGTGCGGCGGACGGCGGCCAGGTCGTCGTCGTTCATGGTTTCCAGCGGCGCGTAGTCGCAGATCTGGAAGAGGTCCACGCCCAGATCCGCGGTTTTACGGAGGGCGTCATGGATGGTAAGCGGTTTGCTGACCTGGTCCGAGAGCTGCCAGAAGAACGCGTAGCTGCTGAGGCCGATTTTGCTGCTCATGCTCGCACCGCCTTCGCGGTGAGGCGTGCAGCGGTTTCGTCCAGAATGGTTTTCAGCGCTGCGGGGTCGTGCGCGAAGCGGCCCAGGAACAAGCCTGCGACGGCGGTGTCCAGTTCCGTGATGAGGCCCGGTCCGGCGCTGCCGCCGTAAATGACCCTGCTCTCTTCCTGGCCCGGCAACGTACGGAGGTGCTCGTCCAGGCCGTGGACCACGGCGCGGATGTATTCCGGGGTTGCCGGTTCCGGGGCGCCAATGGCCCATTGGGGCTCGTAGGCCACGATGGTCCGGGCTGTGGGACCGTGCGTTCCGGCAAGGTTGAGGGCGGCGTCAATGTCGGCTGTGCATTGGGCGATGGCTTCCTCGGGGGAGCCGACGTTCAGTTCGCCAACGCACAGCACCGGGGTCAGACCGTTGCGGTAGGCCGCGGCCGTCTTGAGTCCGATGATCCGGTGGTCTTCGCCGAAGATCCGGCGGCGCTCCGCGTGCCCCACCTCCACATACCGTCCACCGAGCTCGGCAACGGTTTTGCCGCCAACTTCGCCGGTGTACGCGCCTTCGTCTTCCCAGAAGATGTCCTGCGCTCCGGTTCCAACATTGGCAGAGCCCAGGATCCGTGCAGCTTCCGGCAGTACCGGGAGGGTGGGGAGCACGAACACTTCGATGTCGCCGCTCACCACTGCCGGGTGCTCGAGGGCGATGGTGGCGATGTCGCGGCAGTAGTCCACGGAACGCTGGTAGCCGAAGTACATCTTCAGGCTCACGCCGATCACCGCACGTGGTTGCCGGGATGCCGCGCCAGGGGTCTTAGCAGGAAGTGACACCCTCGTAGTCCTTAATCAGTGTGACCTTCTCGGCCGAGGCGGAGGTTTCGTCGAAGGTGTACGTGAGCCATTCCTTGGCCAGGCGGCGGGCGAGCTCCAGCCCCACCACGCGCTGGCCGAACGTGAGGACCTGGGCGTTGTTGCTCAGGACCGAGCGCTCCACGGAGAAGGAATCGTGGGCGGTGACGGCGCGGATGCCGGGAACCTTGTTCGCAGCGATCGCAACGCCCAATCCGGTGCCGCAGACCAGGAGTGCCCGGTCCGCCTTGCCGGCGGCGATCAGTTCAGCGGCGGCGATGGCAACAGAGGGGTACGGAGTGTGGCTCGAGGCGTCCACCCCGACGTCGGTCACTGATTCGACCAAGCCGCTCGCTTCCAGATCGGCTTTCAAGGCCTCCTTGTACTCGAATCCGGCATCGTCCGATCCAACGACCAGGCGCAGTTTGGTGCTCATGCTGTTTCCTTTACTGAGATCTTCCCGGCGGTGTTCCCGGCGAGGGTGTTGTGGATGGCCCTGACGATCAGGGCCATGGAGACGGCTCCGGCGTCGGGCGTTCCCAAGCTTTTTTCGGCGTGCGGGCGGGCGCGGCCCATGAGGGGCAGCAGGCTCGCGGTCGCTTCGGCTGATTGTTCGGCGATGTTGGCAGCGGCGCCCCATGCTTCCCTGAGCGTTGCGCCGACCTGAACAGCGGCCGTGAGGGCTTCGCTGAATGGGGCCAGCACGTCCACCAGGGTTTTGTCGCCTACCTTGGCCTTGCCGAAGTCCATGATGGAACGCTTCGCTTCGGCCACGCCTGCGGCTACGGCTGCCGCGTTCGGGCGTTCACTGTCACCCACGGATTGTCCGACGGCGCGCAGGGCCATGCCCCACAGCGCTCCTGAGGTGCCACCGGCTTTGTCCGCCCAGGCATCGGCGGCCAGGTTCAGGGCGGTCCCGGCACCTGCACCGCGTTCGACGGCGTCTGCCGCAGCAGCGACGGCGGCGTGGATTCCGCGTTCCATGCCGATCCCGTGGTCACCGTCGCCGGCGATCGCGTCGATCCGGCCGAGTTCTTCCACGTTGGCGTCCACCGCGGCTTTGGCGGCGTTGAGGGCCGCAAGGATCGTGGGGGCTGCCGTTTTGGATTCTTCGCTGGCGTCCGGGATCACGGACTGCTGTTCGGCGCCCATGGTGAGTTGCCCGGCGTCGAGCGCTTCGGCGCTGACCGCACCGCGGCGGAAAGCCGGGGCATCGGCGGGGGCCAGCCAGAGTTCTTCCAGCTCGGAGTCCAGCCAGAACAGCGTCAGGGAGGTGCCTGCCATGTCGAAGCTGGTCACGAGCTCGCCCACTTGCGGGTCCACGGCCTCGATGCCTGCCTCAGCCAGGAGTTGGGCCACGCGGCGGTAGACCACAAAGAGTTCCTCGTACTTGACGCTGCCCAAGCCGTTGAGGATCGGGACCACCCGTGCGCCGTGGGTGGAGAGTCCGTCAGGGATCTCGGCGAGGAGGTCCTTGACCAGCAGCTCGGCGAGTTCATCCGCTGTCGGAATATCTGTCTCGCCAATGCCGGGTTCGCCGTGGATGCCCATGCCAACGGCCATGCGCCCCTGGGGAACTGAGAAGAGTGGATGGTCCGCGCCCGGTAGGGTGCAGCCGGTGAACGCGACGCCGAAGGATCGCGTACGCTCGTTGGCGCGTTCGGCGATTTCCATCACGGTATCCATGGGGTAGCCGGCCTCGGCGGCAGCAGCGACAACTTTGAAGACGGTCAGGTCACCGGCAATCCCGCGGCGCTTGTGTTTCTCGGCCAGGGGAGCGGAGGAGATGTCGTCCGTGACGGCGATGCTTCTGCAGTCGATGCCCTCGGCACGGAGCTTGTCCTGGGCCTGGGTGAAGTGCAGGACATCGCCAGCGTAGTTGCCGTAACCCAGAAGCACGCCGCCGCCGTTGTCCGCAGCTTTGGCCACGTTGTAGACCTGCTGTGCAGAGGGGGAAGCGAACAGGTTGCCCATCGCTGCGCCGTGCGCCAGGCCCTGACCCACCAGGCCGGCGAAGGCGGGGTAGTGGCCGGAGCCGCCGCCAATCACCAAGGCGACCGAGTCCGGCGTCGAACGCGTGCTGCGGGCAACACCACCCGAGACGCGCCGGACCCACCGGCTGTGCGATGCGACGAAGCCTTCGATCATTTCGTCAGCGAAGGCTGAGGGCTCGTTGTAGAGGCGGGTCATGGGGTATCTCCTGGGCTGTACTGAAAGTGTGAGGTGGTGGTTGTGCCCTCCCCGCTGGAAGGGCACAACCTGCTGGTGGTGTTCTACGGTTCCGCGTGCTGCCCGGCCCCTTGTGGGTCCAGGGCCTCGGCCGGGGTGCCTGTGGCGGCCTTGCCCTGCTTGCTGAGGGTCACCATGAGGATGGAGGAGAGCAACATGAAGCCGCCGACGACGAACATGGGGACCGTGTATCCGCCTGTCAGATCCTTGAGCCAGCCGGTGATGTAGCCGGCGCTGAAGCCTGCCAGATTGCCCACCGTGTTGATCAACGCGATGCCGGCCGCTGCTGCCGCACCCGTGAGGAACTGGGTGGGGACGGTCCAGAAGTTCGGCAGGGCCGCGAAGATGGACATGGCCGTGATGGTGATGACTGCGATGGTTGCGGCGGGGGATCCGGCGAACAGCGCCAGCGGGATGCTGATGCCGCCGATGAGGGCCGGAAGGGCGATGTGCCAGGTCTTCACGCCGCGCTTGGTTGCGTCCTTGGACCAGAAGTACAGGGCGAATGCTGCCGGGAGGTACGGAATGGCCGTGATGAGTCCCTTCTGGAACACATCGAACTTGGTGCCGTAGAGGCCTTCGAATCCGGCGATGATGGTTGGCAGGAAGAAGCCAAGGGCGTAGAGGCCGTAGATGAAGCCGAAGTAGATCATGGAGAGCATCCATACCCGGCCGTTACCGAAAACCGTGCGAACGCTGACGTGCTTGTTGCTGGCGGCTGTTTCCTTCTTTTCCTTTTCCAAGGCGCCGGTCAGCCAGGTCTTTTCCTTGGTGGTGAGCCACTTGGCTTTGGCAGGGGAATCCGCCAGGTAGAACCAGGCGACGATGCCCACGATGATCGCGGGGATTGCGACGCCGAAGAACATGAAACGCCAGCCTTCAAGGCCGAAGAACACGCCGTGCTGCTGGATCAAAGCTCCGGCGAGGGGAGCGCCGATCACTGTGGTGAGTGGCTGTGCCAAGTAGAAGAGGGCCAGGATCTTGCTGCGGTGCTTGGACGGCACCCACAGGCTCAGGAAGAGGATGGCTCCGGGGAAGAAGCCCGCTTCTGCCACACCCAGAATGAAACGGAGGATGTAGAGCTGCTCAACGTTACCTACCCAGGTGAAGAGCAAAGACACGATGCCCCAGCTGACCATGATGCGTGCCAGCCAGCGGCGGGCGCCGAACTTGTGGAGCGCCAGGTTGCTGGGGATCTCCAACAGGATGTAGCCGATAAAGAAGACGCCGGAGGCGAAGCCGAACTGCGCTGCGGACAGGGCGAGGTCGGTGTTCATGCCGTTGGGGCCGGCGAACGAGATGGCCGTGCGGTCCAGATAGTTGATGAAGAACATCAGGGCGACGAACGGCACCAGCCGGATTGCCACCTTCTTAATTGCGGATTTTTCGACCACCGATTGTGTGGTGTCCACATTGACTCCTAGATGTTGGTGTCCCTGCGGATCCTGCACTGGATGCGCCGGGCTGACTCGTGACCTTGCCGGCGGGGATCCGGCGATGGCGAAGCTTGTGATTTAAACCATAGGGCGTTGACCTCAAATTGGTCAACCGGTTGACGTATTTGTTTTCTTCTGGAACGAACCGCGTCAGCTGGATTGGTCATCCGGTTGCTACGCTGAGTTCATGTCAGCGAACACCGCCGCGGCAGCGGCCCACATGACGGCGGCACTAGCCCCCATGGAACAAGGCTCCGTTGTGTCCGAAGTAGCGGAAAGACTCCTCGCCTACTTCACCAGTGGCGACATCGCGCCTGGCACCCGCCTGCCGGCGGAACGAAATTTGGCCGCCTCGTTGGGGGTTGGGCGTTCGGCTATTCGAGAGGCTCTCGCTGCCTTGGAGATCCTTGGAATTGTCGTCGTGCGGCCCGGTTCCGGGACCTACCTGCGCGACGGCGTCTCCGAGCTATTGCCGCGAACGCTCAGCTGGGGACTGATGCTGGGCGAGCCCAGGACCCGCGAACTGGTTGAATTGCGCAGCGGCCTTGAAGTTCAGGCCGTCGAGCTGGCCGCACTCAGGGTAACCGACGAAGCCCTGGAGCGAATGCGGGCCGACTTGGACGCTATGGAGAAGAACCTCGATGATTTGGCTGCCTTCGTTGAGGCAGATGCCGCCTTCCATCGTGAGATTGCGGCTGCTTCAGGCAACTTGGTCCTGGAGGAACTCCTGCAGAGCATCCGCTCGCTGCTGCGGATCTGGGTGGACCGTGCCCTCACCGACGAAGGCCACGCCGAGGCTGCGCTCCGCGAACACACTGCCATTTTTGACGCGCTGAAGGCACGTGACGCAGCTGCCGTCTCCGACACCATGCGATCCCACATGGCTACGGCATCAAGACGTCTGCTCGCGGGGTTCGACGCAGCACAATAGGGGGCCTCGTTCCGCCGGGGACCAGCATTCCTCGGCGCGCGTCGCCGCCTGGAGAGACTGTCGAGCCGGATGTGATGGTCATGTCATAGGCGCCGTTATCGGCACTATCCGGCTATGGACGATTGGCCTGGAGACTGAGCTATGTGGCGTGCGCGGCATTTCATTTCACGTAGGTGAAAGGGCATGTCTCCCGGCTAACCGGACCACGACTCTCGCCTGGGGCAGCTAGGACTCGCGATAGTGTCGCAAGGCAGGTTTATCAGTATGAGGGGTGCAGGCTACTTTCGTACGGCGGTCAGCATTCGTTGAATAGGGTGCGGGAGCAGCGCATTCACGCCAACCTCATCAACAAGGTTGGAGAAGTTGACCCAAGTTTGGCGGCGGATTTCTACAGTTGTTGTTCCATGCAATTTGGCGAGTGATTCTTCGACATCCGCTATGGCACCTGGCTGCCTAGGGGCGGGGGAGTTGCGATCTCCCGACGGATGATCGGTCTCAATGAGGAGACGATCCAGAGGAATCATCGCCAGATCGCTAGCCGCCTTCATGTTTGCCGCGTTGACGGAAAATCGGCAACCGAGGTCCAGCGCTCGCTGCGTCTGCGCTTCAGTGCCGCGCCACCAGTGCAGCACCGCGCCCTTCACTTGTACTGCCTCCAGGGCTTCAAGTGTCCCTGCTGTAGCGCCTGAGCTGTGGATGGAGAGGATGCGGGGCGTCTTCCGTAGCTCTGCAAGGATCGACCGGAAGACCTCGCGCTGTTGAGTCATCGGCACTTTGGATCGACCATCAAGTCCAACTTCGCTGACGAACGCGCTTGAGAAGATGAGTTCGGCGAAAATATCTCGGTCAAAGCCGTTTTGCGCTTCGGCGAGACTGGGGTGGCATCCCACGCCCCAGATAGTGACTTGATCGTCCCGTCCCCTGACGCTCTTGTATTCGTCGAGGGTCCTGGTGGCGGCAAAAACTACGGCACCTAGTCGCTCCATGTCGGCGGCGCTCGTCTTTGGGTCAACATGCGCATGAAAATCAAGCGGCGGGAGTTGTCTGGTCATCCGAGCAAGCTCCGAAGTTCCTCGATGCCTCGCTCGCAAAGCGTGAGTGCATCCTTGGCGGCATAGTCCTGGGGGAGTGACATCGTCATCACGTCGCGTGGATGGATGCCGCGACGGGCAAAGTCCCGCATAGGTTCTACGATCGATTTCTGCTTTACGAAGGCGCTGAAGCGGCCACTAGCATCGTCCACGAGGTAGCTCGTTTTATCCGGCACTCCTGAGGCATTGAACGACGACTTTCTTATAAGGCACCCGAAACACACCCCGCAAGAGGCGCCTGCTGGCGCACCGCTATAGCGAGCATCCGTATGTGAACACGAGTTCGTCGCGGACAGGTACGCCGATGCCGCGTCGGTGCCCACTGCAGCCGTCACCCGCTGAAACATCTCACCTTTGGTGAGGCCTTCGAAGGGGTTCTCTATCTCTCCGTGGCCACCGACACTTCGCATCAGGTCGCTCAGTTCTCGAAGGAATCGTGGGTGGGTGGTGTGCGTAGACAAGCTTCCACGGCGATCAGCGCCAAGAGGCGGGTTTAGCGAAGCGAAGCCGTTTTCAGGTATCCACAGCTTCGATTTGGCTCGCTCAGCGACGGCCAGTCCAAGGGCCAAGAACAGTAACGAGCGTGAGCGACTCGAGGGTTCATCTTTGAACCGTGTCCCATCCAGTCGCTTCGAGCCACGGTGGAGTCTGAATTGGCGGTGCACCTGCTGCACTCCCGGCGCGAGCCTTGCGATAGCAGACACGATGTTCTGCTGGATAGGCGAGAGTGCCGTCGAACTGAACTGGGAGACTAGCGCATGAGATTTCCCTGCACCTAGTTCTATTGCTGACAGCAACGCGCCCGCCGCAGAATCGGCGCCACCGCTCAATAAGACCGTACGGTCGAACTGTTGTTCCTCAAGGGGCAGCACTCCCACTTCAGGGGCGGCAGCTTGTGTGAATTGAAAATCCCAGTGGTCTCCCGAGAGGAAGCCAACGAGTTGACTGAGCTGTTGTGTGTGCGCGGTCCATATGGCGGGATCATTCACTTCGATGCTGATGTCGAAGTTGCGTGCGTTCCAGCTCGATCCGCGACCCTCACGGAGCACTGATCGGTCGGCACTGAAAACAGCCAGCGCTATCCGCACGAGATCGACGTTCAGTGGGTTAACCGCACCGAGTCCGCCCAGATGAGGATCAACGGCGCCCACAAAGGTCGATCGTCCGTCACGGGTCCATAAGAACGTTTCGTCATAGCTGCCGCTTTGCAGAGCTGCGTTAGCGGCTGCGTCAGCGATGGTCAGGAGTATCCGTGTCATGACTGCACCCCGAAGATCGTTCCGATGTCCCGGATTCCAGTCTCAATGGCTCGTGCCATCTCTTGCTCCGTGGCCCCGGTGGGGGTGAGAGATGCCTGCGCCGCATACTCGGCGGCGACATCCCGGATCTGTCGCTCGACACCGATGCGCTTTTCGTAGCTAACATCCTTGCTATAGATGGTGGATGAAACTTCCGTCAACGCAGTCTCGGCAATGGTTGTCTCGATCGACTTCCGTACAACTTCTTCAGGCGTTGGCGGTTGATCCACTGGCTGCTCAAGGATCCATGTCACGACATCGGCTACGATGCAACGCTCCTCAGCATCAGCTATGGTGCTATCTGCGGGAGCTCCGAAGGCAGCTTCAATGATCTTGATGCCAATCGCGACGGGGTCACCGAGTGCTTGCAGGTCGTCGTAGTTGAGCCCGGCCTCTCGGAGAGCCTCCCGATTGCCGCCGGAGTACGCCAGGGCGAGGCGACCAGCGCGTCCGGCAGCTCTCGACACTCGTCCAACAGAGCGTGTTGCACCGCCGGAGGATCGACCTCCGCCTCCTCCAAGGCCACCGCCACCGCCGGAACCAGGACCGTCACCACCGCCGCTTCCACGTGACCGCAGCAGGATACGCAGTGCTGGTCCCAGGTCTATCTGAGGCCCCTGAGCAGGAGTACCGGAAGGCGAAGCTTCGCCAGGATTGCCGGGTTCAGGGCTGCCGGGTTCGGCGCCATCTGGTGCTCCAGGTAGCCCAGGCCCATCGAGCCAGTCGGCGATGTTGTCGCGCAGGTCATTAGCGTCTTTGCCGCCGCTTCCCCCAAATGAGCCGCTAGTTCCCATTGATTTTGCTCCATCCTCCCTCAACAACTCTGATTGCCGCCTGCAGCTGCTCGTCTTCAGTTGATGTCTTCCAGATGTCGAGTAAAGGTTGGAATGATGCAGCTTCGAGTGGCCGCAGCTTAACGATGGTTGCAGGCTCTACGTCGACAGCAGGCAATCCCTTGAGTGCAGCAATGACGTTCGGCAGGGTGACAGGGTGTTCGTGTGATATACGAAGGAGACTCTCTACGGTGAATTTCTGAATGCTGGGCTGATCACGGGTGCGCCGGCCGAGGTGGCTCACTAATGTCTGAGCATCGAGCTCGGGAAGAGCCTTGAGGGTTGCATCGGTAACGCCTGCGCGATCTAACTTGAGGCCGGATGCCAGTGCAGCGGCAAGGTCACGAAGACGTTCCGGCAGGCCAGCATCAATGACTTCGATCTTTGCGAACGATGCCGCCAAGTACAGGTAGCCGGATATTGCCGTTGCGTCCAGGGTAGGGGGGAGCTTTGCCCAGCGACGGAGAGTGTCTGTGAAAGCATTCTCTCGCGTTGCAGCAGGTGTCTTCTCCTCGGGCTTTGCGGTTGATGAGCGCGTGCCCTTGACGGATGTTTCCTCGGTCGCCTTGCTACTTTTAGTGTCCATTGGCTCTGCGGTGCCGTTGGCAGCGAGTTCAAGGGATTCAAGCTTGTCGCGCAACTGATTAGAAGCCAGCCAACCGAGGACGGTACGGAAGTCATCAACAAGAATTCGCTCCAGCACCATGAGCTTGGCTACTTCGTCCGCTTTCAGCGTGAACCCTCGGCGGCTTGAGATAGCTCGACGGACATTCAGGTCATTTAGGAAGCGCTTGATGCGCCGCGGGTTCCCATGGAACTTTTCATAAAGAATTGGTGTCAGGCGGGCTGCTGTGACCAGGAGTTCGCCCAGTGCACCGCTTTCCTGTACCTCAATATCATCAAGACTGCCGCCGTCAATTCGGAGATCATCACACTGAGCAACGAGATGTTCGTAGGTGGCCTCACCTACTTCACTGTCAATCTTGGCTAGCAAGAGAAAGAGATAGGCCTCTGTGTCGAAACGACTCAGAGCTGGCAAGGGAATCGTGGTCTGGACGATTTTGTGTAGATAAAGCTTCGCTGGGTCTTCGTCTTCTGGGCCACCAGGGCGGGTGCCAAACTTTTGTTGAATGGCCTCGGCGACACGGTCCTCGTCTGCCGCGATAACGAAGGACATTCCCTTGGCAGATAGGAAGAGTCGGATGGCCTCAAGCGTGTCAACGACGGTGTCAGGTAAGCACCGATCAAGGTCGTCGACAAGCACGACCACACGAGACAAGTGTTGGAGGGCTGGGTCGCCCAGGAGCCCTTCAAAGTCCTTTCGAAAGGCGGCCATACCCTTTTCGGTTTCGAGACTCTCGGGATCATCACTGACGAGGTCGAAGACGTCATCCACATTTGGGAGCTGCATTGTGATGGCGG
Organism: Paenarthrobacter sp. TE4293; assembly: GCF_050435325.1. Classification (NCBI taxonomy): domain Bacteria; kingdom Bacillati; phylum Actinomycetota; class Actinomycetes; order Micrococcales; family Micrococcaceae; genus Paenarthrobacter; species Paenarthrobacter sp. TE4293. Next base: position 635,348 of record NZ_JBNJRY010000001.1, on the reverse strand, counting down.
TACGGGCAGCCATCTTGACGGCCTTCGACCAATTGACCTTTTTTACGAGCTTCTTGAAGGCCTCTAGCCCCGCCTTGCCAATTGGGTCCTCGGTGTTGAACTCTTCATTCAGTGCTGCGAGCACCTCGGCTATCAGGCTCTCCTTCGGCCCAACTGACGGGTCGTAACCCCAAGGCTGCGTCGGGATCACCAAGACCTTGCCGTCAGCAGTTGCAGAACGATCTTCGATTTCGGACTTAACCAGCTCAAGGACGCTGGTCTTGCCGCTACCCCATGCCCCTGAGAGCCCAACGGCAACAGGATCCAGTTCGTCGTCGAAGATGGCGTCCGCAACAGTTTCAGCTACAGCACGGAAAGCTAGTAGATCCTGGAGGGCGGGCTCATCCGACAGAAGTGGATATGAATTGGCCACTGAAAGGAACCTCCAGAACTAATTAATACCGATGACTCAGGTTGAAGTATCAACTTAGCAGTGGCTATTGAGAAATCCTGTCAGCGAAGCCAGCGTGTGCTAACCATCCTCGGAGCCGATGGATGGGTCGCCAGCCACCCGGTAGGGGATGACGGCAGGGGCGAAACGCCCGCAGGAGAAACAGCGTCGCTCCAGGTGGTTACATCAACTGGCATGCCGATAACCACCGTGCCGTCAGTTCACCCCTGATGGGGAAGGAAGTGTACTCCAGGACGGGCCCTGCTAAAGGGGCAAGCCGCCTACTGAGCCTGTTGCCAGGCAAGTCGAACGTGAGCGCAGATCTGCGGGTCGAGATGATCAGCCGTCCATTACTGCGGAACTGAGAGTCGTCGGCTCTCTCCGCGATGGGATTCGCAGTCCCTTACGGTCCCTGAGGTTCATTGGGCAGTTCAACTAGTAGTCATTCCCTTCGCTGTCGTCCCATAGATGCAACGTTTCGAAGTCGATGCTAACTTCAGGAATGTCGGGTATTTCGTACACCAGGTCAAAAGCGACTGGAGGCTTTTCAACGTCGAAGGCAAAGTCCGCTTCTGGCAGGCCGTTTGCCTGAGTGCCTAAGTGGCGGGGGATGAGTACGCTGAATCCGTTTGGTTGGTGGCGTGTGCAAATTCTGATGACGACCGCAAGCTTCAATGCCTGGTTCTCTGATGCCAACAGCTGTTCTCTGTACCGGCCGCTGGAGACCGCGGAAAGCCTGCCGAGGGTGACACCCCCGTGTTGGATCCCAATCCTGCGTGCGTGACTTGGCCGCTCGGAAGGAAGTAGTACGAGCCGAGCAAGGGCATAGTCACCGACGAATGTGGCTGTGAATTCTCGGAGCGCATCCAGTTCGGGCCCTTGAGCTGTCGCCCAATAACTCTCCGCCTCGTAGTCCAGGAGTCCAGCCCCCTCGGCAGTTAGCTCCTTGGTTCCAGGAATGTTCCAAACGGGCACAGGCTCTGGGGTGCAAATGTCTTCTACGTAAAGGTGCACGTCGACCCACTTTTTTGGCTCCGGATGGTCCTCGTTAGCGGGGAGCCAGCGTACATATAGTTGTCCTTCGATGAGCGGGACTAAGCCTTGGGCGATATACAGAGTCAGAATCGGAGCATACTTCGCGGCTATGTCAGCGGGTAGATATCCGATATGACGATTCTTCAGACTTACGGCAACGGCATTGGGGTCATACGGATTCGCGGGCTCGGGAATCACGGCGAACTCGGTTAGCAGGTGACCGTCCAACTCGATCGCTCCTACGTCCAATTGTTCGGCCAAGTAGTCGTAGTGCAACCACGCGCCTGGGCAGCTTGCCTCGTAGTTGCCCCTAATGTGAATCGGCTTACCACTAGCAGTCAGCCGGTTCCTAACCTCTCGCATCCTTCTCCTCTTACTCGTGCACGATCCTAGTTGACAGGTCGCTGATCCTCGGGGTGCAAGCAGCGAGCCGCAGAGTTATCTCGCATCCCCTGGCAACAATAGGGTCGCTAAGCAGGCCGGGGGTCCCCGGGATTTTTCGGGAAGCTACCGCTTGTCATACCGGACTACGGCGGCGAGAACGAGGTCGTGTGAGGACCTATGACACGACAAGCAAGGTTCGCGATCCGGCGCAGGGGCTCCTCGCTGCCCAGCTGAAGGTCGCTCGACTAGCAGCTTGGCCGTGAGACGTCCCTGACCGTAATAGTCCTCGGCTGAAGGTTCTTTCGCGTGGTTTGCTTACTTCACGTCGAATTGCAGTTGAACAACCGACTGGCATCTCTACCTTCAGTCTTTCAAAGGGGGTAGAGCAGTCATGCCGTCGCCTGGGTCGAGCCGATATGAATGCTTTAGCCAAATCCACGTTCGATGATTCTTAGCGGGGCCCAACTTTGCAGCGAATCAGTGCTTCACGTTTGTTTCTTGCGAGGGGCTGCGCCCTAGGCCCAGTCCTTGGCCCACCATAGGAATTCGGCAGCATGCTGCTGTAGATCATCCGTCCGTTTGAATGACCCGAGGGAGACGCTCTGTCGTTTGTCTCGGCTCAACTATGCCAGCGACAACGATCTGAGGATTGATCCATAGGCTCTAACTGGTGATGGCCGGAGGAATGTCGACTTTGGGCTTCTTACCTTCCAGAGCGTCCAGCCTCTCGATGACATGGGACGAGATAGTTCCGATTTCCAATGCGGTCACCACGACGCTCGTCGAGTCGAGAACCTTTAGCCAGCCCTTCCGGAGCAAGACGACCGATGCAACCAGTCCAACCACTGCTGCTACAGATCCGAGCACGACATCCCCTCCCAAGCCTAGAATGAACAGCTCGACAGATAGAACGGCGATCGGGAGCGCGATGCTGAGGCGGAACTCCGCCTCAGACCGGTCACGGTCGTAAGAGTCGAACAGATCCTTGTTCTTCTCTTGAAGTTTGGTCGCTAGAACGGGGATGTCTTCGTCCATCTCCTGGCTGAGTCGAGGGGACAACGTCCGAAGAGCTTCTTTGCGGATCTGCCTGTCCGTCTCTGTTCTATCGCCTGCCTCTGTCTGCACGCGCTCGTTGTAATCCTCCTCGTCCATTACAGGAAGGTTGTATTCCTTGAGAAGGGGATACCAAGGAACATTCCTTGCTTCTACGCGGCTGAAAGCCTCCCAGAGAATCTTCAGAAGTGTAGATCCAGATTCATGCGCTAGAGAACGGCGATAAGACACATTCTCTCGGTGTGGCAGGCACTTCCACACGCGCTTCTGATTTTCATTCAGCTGACGTTCCAAGGTAAAGCCGTAACGCATGACAAGCCGCGTGGCTAGCTTTACGTCGATAGATACCAGGATGCCGACGACATACGCCACAAAGCTTAGGACGGCCAGGATAGTTGCTGTGGACGTATAATCGGTGAGCCAGTTGATCATGCCCATGCCGCCGGCCGACTCGTCTTTGCTGGGGATAGGCATCCCGAAGCCGATCCATACAACGACCAGCCATAGGTAGCCGGTAATCAGTGGCGTTTTGAAGTCTCTGAAGCCAGGCAAGATCTGCGCGAGCAATGGTTCCCCCGATTGTGAAGTGGTGTGCGTCAACAAGTGAAGTGAGGATTAGTCAGGCATCCTCGGGTTCATCCTCACGTTCTTGTACCAGCTCGTTGTCCTCTTCTTCTGGAAGGATGACCTTCGTGATGTCGTCGGAGCCCAACATCCCGCTATCTATCTGTTCCGCGACGGCAGTGATGCTTGCGACGGTTTCGTCATAGGTTCCGTAGGTGTGCAGTACACTCATGCCGCACATCACCATGAGGCTCAGGAGCCAGACGAAGACCTTCTTTTGGTAGTTATCCAACTTGGACAGTTCTGGGTCGTTTTCGAGCGCTTGAGGTAGGAGAGGCTGCGCCAGATAGAGCAGATCCGCGTAGCGATCAAGGTCTTCTTCTTTAAAGTTCTTTAGATCGATCTTCGGCGGACTAACCGCTGCGTTGTCTTTCGGCCGCGGTATGGTGGTTGGTTCGTGCTCAACGGGAGGCGCGGCGCTCTTGGTCAGCTCGTCAACATCTATGCCATCAACAAACTTCTGAGCTACGTCATCCCCGAGCTTGAACTTCGTGATGTCGCGGAAAGTCAGGAGAGGCATCTTGGGGACATCGATGACCGGCATCATCTTGGCAAACGACCTCATGGCGTTGAAGGCCGAGTGATCTATCGCTGGCAGCACAGCCGCTGCCATCTGCTTTTGAAGGGCAGTGATGGCCTCGCTTTGCCGGATGGCTTCCATAACAGGAGCCATGGTCTGATTGATCATCCTCTGGAGGTTCCTGTACGCCTCCTGGTTTTTCCAAAACTGGCGGGAGAAGTCGTCGTCATAGAAACCTGCGGTCATCCTAAGAGCTTATCGGCTGGCAGTGACTAAAATCGGCGTCCACCTCCACCCCCAAGGTGAGCACTTCTTTTGGGAGACGCGAGAACGTGCAGAGGCCGCTTGTCAAGACAGTGACCGAGGTGGTCGCGCTGATGCGACAGCCGGAAAGGACCTTGATGGGTTCGTTCAAATCTTTGCCTACGTGATCAAAAAACTGAAGATTGAATGCCTTGTAGCGGGCACTGAAACGCGCTATTTCACGCTCCCTGGCTACCTGCGTCCCGTAAAGTACTGTGACCTTGTCTTGACCCGTGGCGGCGAGCTCTTGGTTCTTCTCGAGTTCAAGTGCCACTGATCCTTCCTTTGCAACACCTTCAACAACCGCACCAAAGTAGCAATGGAGTCTTCCATTGAAATCCGAACGGCCGTGGAGAAAGGCGTCTACGGGCGACAGGAACAGTTCTTCTTGGGTGGTGCATCCTGGTTGAAGATGCACCTGTGTCGCGTACGCCGATCCGGACGTCGCGTCCGCATGGCCACCCCGATGGTGAGTTTGAAGGTGCAAGTCATTTGGACTGCTACGAGATCTTCTGCCGGCGACTTGAACAGGAAAGCTGCTACTCGGCAGCAGCAGTTATCGCCAACTCGAAAGAAGAAGGCGCGGCTTGGGGCGCCTTCCACAACCTGTCAGAAAATACGAGTTTTGAGCGTTCATATACGTGAGTTCATCGCGTTTGTGGTGAATCCTAGGGCGACGTGCACTGACATTCGCTCGTTTCGGTTCCAACTGGACCCCAAATGGAGCTGCAACTTAATTGCTCCACCCAACAAGAAACCTACCTACCCTACGGAAGAGACGGAGCTGGTTCACGATGAAGTGGACCGGCAACGGTAGGCCATCGCAGAGCGTCGGACGGGCATGCATACACGCTCGGCTGTGTTGGTGACCGCTGCTGCCATTCTGGCAAGCGTACAGACGACGAGTTGGGTGTCGGGCTGGCAGGTCATAAGTATCGACCTCTTCGTCCTTGCCGCCGACCTCATGCTCGAAAGCTGCTGACGAGCCTAAGTAGCCGCAGCTTTAAAAGAAAGCGCCCATAGTAGGCGCTCTTTCTTATTTGGGTTCCGGTTCTTTTGGTGTCCCGCCGTCCTTGGCATCGTGCTTGACCGGATGCCGCGTTATCAGCTCTGCGGCTGCTTCCAAAAATGCTTTCTTCTGCGCCTCATCTCTATCGACATCCTCGCGGGGGACGACTTGTCCCGGTGTCCGGTCAATCTTCTCCAGACCTGCTGCTGAACGCAGGCTATTGATGAAGTCCATCCTCCTAGTTGCTTCGGCGTTCAGAAGCGCGGTTCGCTTCGCAGAATCAGCTGTAGGCATGGCCAGAAGTAGCAGTGCGGCAAAGTAGTCTTCGCCCGGCTTGAGGGTGGACTTTACGGATACAAGTTCATAGGCGGCCCAAACCTCCTTGAGATGTAGGACATGCTCCATGCAAAGATCCAGGTACTCGTTGGCGGGCTTTGCGCGGGTCTTGGTCTCCTGCCCTTTAACAAGGGTTTCTAGGTCGTTGCCGACCTTCAAGAGAGCTTCGGCTGCTTCGCGTGTGTCTGAAAGCTGCTTGGTTCCCTTGTCATTCTCAGCTTTACGACGATCACTTGCTTGCGTGGAGAAGAAGGCAACCAGAGCACCGATGATTACGAAGAGGCCAGCCAGTAGAGGCACGCCCCACCAAGGAGCGCCTGTATCGGGCATGTTGATGATGATAGGTGGTGTAGTCGGAGGCACAAGTGATCCTCTCATGGAGCGCCACTCTTGTTTGTTTCCTGCCTAGGATTCCGGTATCCAATGAGTCGGGGAAAGTTCGAGTGTTAGCGGCTATCCATACACGCCGGGTCTAGTGGCCTCGGGGCCGTGCAGGGCCACGGAAAGTCTCAGGTAAGCGGCGCGGCCGGCGAGTCTACGCCTCGTCGTCGATGGCGACGAAGGCTTCCAAAAACCGGGCGAGCTCAATAGAATGACCGCGTCCGAATCCGTCTACGAACACTGTGAATGGAAAAGTAGAGTCGCGCTTCATCCCACCTTCTAGCCAGCACTGGTCTGCTCGCGAGAAGATACGGCAGGTCTCCATCTGACACTCGTGTGCCGGCCCCCGGTTGATGCAGAAGTCCGGATCGTTGGGGTAGACGTGAAAGTTGTGGCCCCGCGAACACGGTCGGACCTCGAACCTCAGGGCTATTTGGTCATCAGCGAGCTCTGCCACCACTGCACTGCGGACTTCCTCAGTATCTCCGCTCATATAGACGTGGCGGGCTGGATCAAGCTCGACGTCCTGGGCGGCGACGATCATTCGGCTCAAGACCTGCGCGTGTCCGTTCGACTCGTAGCCGAGCCAGGCTTCCCGAAAGCGCGCCTGATGCTCATCCGTTGGAGGGCGGTTGCCCCGTCCCTTGTTGCAGGATTCATGCGCCGGGGCGTAATTCAGTAAATGGTCGGGCCCATCAGCCGAAGCCGGACGCATATGGTCGAGGTTGATTGTGCCGATTAGGACAGTTGTGGCACCTGCCGATTTGATCAACTGCTCGATCGAGCTCTCGCTCGTGCCGCGCGGCGCCCCAAGGAAGCTACCGCAGATCACGCAGCGTGCATCGAAAATTTCGATAAGCACCAACTTCGCAAGGGCATTGTTGCTCCTCACCTTCGTGGCGTCATGGCCAAAGTTTCGCTCCCTGTGGCTCCGTAGTCCTGCTATGGATGTATCGCTTCGTCTTGCTCTTAGCACTGACTGTAGGCATTTCACGTGAGCTACACTGCCCGCCATATGTACCGGCACGCCGCAGTTAGCCTGGTTTCTGCAGGTGACTGCGGGCGCTACTGCTGTGTCTGACATGCCACAACTATCTCAGAAGTACAGATCCGCAGTTGCGCGTCTGACAATTCCATCGGTTTGCTGAATCTGGGACTGTCGAGAGGGCGAGTCGCGTAGCTATCCACGATAAGGAAGCCCGATCCACCGATGGCTGACGTGCCGTACGATCAGCTGACCAGCCCGATAGCTCCGAATGGGTGGAACGCAACACGGTTCCAAGCTCGCATAGTTGGGGCCGGCCAGAGCCCTAAGTGCCTATTCGTGACCAAACCCTAGCCACGGCGGCGCAACTTTATCAGGTCCGCAAAGCCGGACCATTACCGGGCGGGCGCCCGTGTTCGTCCAAGCGGCACGCTCGTGCATTGCGACCCCACCGTAGCCGGGAATTGCCAAGACCATGACCGCTACGTACGTGTTAGGGCTCGACCGAGAACGTCGCGGTTCATAAAGGGGCGCACAAATGGTTGTTTGAGTCGATGGGCGACGTCATAGTGGCGCCGCCATAATGTTTTGCTCTGCTGCACCGGCCTTCCGGGCATTGCACGGCACGTCACTTGCAGGCGGGGTCAACCACAACATGGGGCGGACTAATCCATCCGTACTCCCACTACCGCAAGCGCCAAGAAGAACCGCACTCCCTGAGTGGGGGAGCGTGGTTGGCGTTGTGGGCTTGCGTAGAAGGCGAATTCGGGGTGTGAACAATGTCAACACTTTGAGCCTCGGACTAGGTCGTACATCGGTCGGACTGAGCCGGATTGCTTATGTTTTCTGGAGTTCCCAGTGTTCCCAGGGGCTGGAATGCAGTTCGAGTCCCACCTCGGGCACGGCATACCCCCTCGTCAGAGGGGGTTTTTGCTTTAACGTGTGTACATTCCATGGTCAGGTCCCTCTGACACTGGCCGCGGAGTGTGCCTGGCGCCGCAGGTCGCCTGTTTGGTTGTGGGGGAGCGGGTTCAAGGTCGTGGCTGGTGAGCCCTCCGCTGGCTCTGTACTGGGGGTTATGCGTTCCTCTCTTGGTACATCCGGTGGGTCGTGGTTGTCCTACACCTCTTCATGGGTAGGGGGACTGAGCGCGACACGACTCCGAGATACTGCGTCGAGTTCACTCTGCTTCCGCACGTTACTGGCGTCACGATGCCGGGCTGGCCGCTGTATTGTCACGCTAAAGAGGGTGTGGACATTGTCCACACTTAAATCTCCTTTATTGAGACTGATCACAGCTATTCCCTGCGCCTCGTTCGGCCTACATCTACTCATCCCATGTAAGTGGCGCGAGCGACATGACGCGGATCCGGATGCGCTCCGCGTGCTAAGGCACTCCGGGGTGAGAGTTCAGTGGCAACGGTCGGCAGATTGCTTTCAATTTGGTCTTCGCCCTGTCATCGAGGTGTACGCCCCATCAAGCGGGACGCGGGGCCGACGCAGATGAACGCTCCCCAGCGGTTCCTCCAGAACGTGGCGGCTCACGCGATTGTCGGCCGAGCATGTCAAAGCCGACCAGGGTGCCGAAAATCACCCACAAGTCGTGCCGTCGTGGTGAGTTGTGATACGCACTGCGCGTCCCCTTGGGCATCGTGCCTGGTTTGCTGGCACCGGGGCACCCACCGGGGCTACGTTCAGGTGACGGCGTCGCCGTCGCGCTTTATGACCAGCGCTTTCTGAAGTTGGGTGGCCGGCGGCGAGGATATGGCCCCGCGGAGGAGGCGGTAGTTCGAATACGCGGATTTGCTGAAGACACGGGAAGTGAATGACAGAAGTCCTCGGCGGAATCAATAAGGGAATCAGACGGGGAACTCCGGGGGGCCTTTCTGGTTTCCAAGGGGGTCTTCGGAAGTCGTTGTGTCTGGCATAGATCGTCGCAGCACTTTGACGATGAGGTGGACGGACAGCAGCTCGGAGGGGATATCCAGCGGAACACCGAGTTCCCGTGCCCGGTTAAGTCGGGCCTGCAGTGTGTTCCGGTGCAGGCTGAGGGACTTCGCTGCGAGGCTAACTGAACCGCGGTGATCGAGGAAGGCGGCCACCGCGGTAATGATCACGTCGCGGTCAGGGGAGGTCATCAGTCGCGGTAGTGATAGTTCTGCCACGAGCCCGACGGCGTCCATATCGACGAAGGTTGTGGCGGCGACCACCCCGAGGCCATCGAAGCCTAGAACCGTGCCGGGCCCCATTGACCAAGCGGATTGTGCAGCCAGCCGCGCCTCACGCACGATCAACGCCAGCGCCGGGGCATCCTCCTGCCATCGGGATAGCCCCGCCACCAGGCCAAGCTCGGCAAGAGCTGGCCTAAGACGAGTCCTGATTCGGGTTTCGAGCTGGGTCGAAGCGTCCTGATCCTCGGCGGACACGAGGATCAGCCAACCATCTTGAACCTCAGCCAAGGGGCTACGTACTGTGACCTTGCGCCAGAGCAGGCGCAACACGGACGTCAGCTCGGGCCGGTGGACTGGCGCCTGCCCGCTGCGGAGCCAAACGGCCACGTATGGCTCCCCTTCGCGCCAGCCCAACTGGGTCAGCAGATGTCGATATTTTTCCTCGAAGTCTGCGCCCGACGTGGCAGGGTCCTGATCCAACCCGGCGATCGCCGCTGTGGGAACGGCCCGGGCAGTGCCAAGTAGTTCCTCCATCAGCCAGGCAGCCTTCACCGCGGGCGTGACCACCTCGAGGATTGAGCGCACCAGCCGCAGGTTGTGGGCGCTATTGGGCACGCGGGCCGTGAGGGTACCGCGGACGGCGCTATTGGCTCCGCCGACTTCCACAGTGATGACTTCGTCGGTTTCCCGCGGAGGCATTCCGGCTGAGGCCAGAACTATGCCGTCGTATTCCAGGAAAACTCCGACCCCGTCCAGTTCCCTGGAAATGGTCTTGAGGACATCAACGAGTGTGGCGTCTTTTGCGACGGTCCGGGCGACCCTGGCCAGTTCCGCATCGACTACCGACAGGGCAGCGCCGATCTCGGCCGCCAGTGCCAAGGCAAGCGCTGCAGGCTCCCCGTCAGTTGCCAGAAGCGTGATGCCCAACCGCTCCGCCAGTCCGACCGCCGCGCTTGCGTAGACGCTTCCGGCCACGACGACCGCGCTTGCCCGCCGCTCCCACGCATGGCGCAGCGCCGCGGATACCAACCAGCCCCCTGATCCCATCTCTGTGGAGAGGACCACCACGGTGTTGGGCCGCACCTGCCGGATTGCCTCAAGCTGGGAGACCAGAACAACACTTTCTATCAGCCCGCTGGATGGAGTGAGATAAAGCGGGGTGGCGTCACGGAGAGAACCGTGCGCCAATAGCGCGGCGACATCGAGCCGGGTTTCATTTTTTGATCTACGCATGTCGCCGCCTTGGGTGCACGATTGGGATGCCGAAGGCCTTGGGCTCGGTGAGATCAAGCCCCGCATCCGAATACCACTGCGCCGCTGCCGTGATCTTCATGATGTCGAGGACGTCGCCCACCTGGACGTCGTCGAGGTTGACCACCGTGCCCTGCTCGGAATTGAGTAGCGTCACCATGTCCGGGACGGCTGCCGTTACCGCGCCATCCACGAGGACCAGCAGAATCTCATTCTGGATTTCAAGACGGACGATGCGTCCGGTGGTTTCGTCTTCGAGCGTTACGCTGGATGGCTGCGCCGGCAGGCCGAGGTCAGTGGGTCGGGAGAGGCTTTCGATGTGGCTCACGCGGGCCCTGGCGATCCGCGTGGTGCCGAGGAGATCGGCGAGCAACGACAACTTTGTCTCAACCGAGCTGCTCGCGTCCAGGATTTGCCCGATCCGGATCATGCGGCTGATAGAGCCGTGAACGCCATGCTCCTTCAGCTGTTGTGCGGAACACGGATACATGACGGTGGCTGCCCAGCCGCCCAGTTCGGTCACCAGTGCACGCACCAGCGTCTCGGCCCGCTGCGGGCTTTCGACCTCAACCACCGCACGTTCACCGGTTACCCCCATGAGCGCGATAGGGCCGATCGCCACGTTTCCAATGTTCAGTGTTGTCTGGCTGATCAAGGGAAAAACGCGGCCCATAGGGTCGGAATCGATGACGGGCAGCGAGGATTGCAGCCCAACCATGAGGGGGACGATTCCGTTGATGTTGGCGGCAGCGAGCGAATAGATCGCCTTCACCCTCCGGCCGAGACGGGCCTCGATGGCACTAATACAACCGAGGAACTCATCGCCTACGGGAGGCATGTCGGCGATGAAAAGGCCCTGGGTTACCATTCCGACCGCCACCACCAGGTCGTCGGGAGCTAGTTCGTCGACGGTGACGAGTTCCACTGACCGGTCCTCCATCGCCCGCTGGATCATCTCCGCGTAGACGTAGATAGCGGTCGGGTCGATGGTACAAGCCAGGAAGTGGGCACCTGTTCTGAGGTTCCGGACGTCTTCGGTAGTGAGTACGGTGCTCATGAGTTGGTTCCCCGCGCGTCTGCGGGCAGCATGTGTTCGTCGTCGGCGGACGTTTCTCCTGCCGCCTGGACCCGGATCCGAACGATTCCAGGGTTCCCGTAGGGCATGGCAAAGACGTTCGACTCTATGATGCGGGTCTGCCCGGGGCTGCCGCCCAATTGGACCGCCGCTGAGTGGGCGTCCTCTTCGGCGAGGTTCTGCACGCGTTGGAGGTCAACCCGGCCGCTGACGGTCTCGAGCCTGTCGATCCACGCCGTCAGCGGGGCCACGGCGGAGCCTACCATTGCGGCGTCCTGCGCCGCCGGCAGAGTAGGCACCAGCCCGAAGGGCATCGGACTTTCCTGCCACTCGCGGAGGTCGGCAATCACTGAAGGGATACCGGCGCGAATCGGATGGTGGACGGTGTACGGCTCCAGAATGGCGGCGTTGCTGGCGAGACTTGCGTCAAATCCTTGGCGAATGAGGCTTCTGGCGACAGGCAGGCCTCCACGGGTGTGGCCCACGGAGACCCCGGCATCCATACAGAGAACGACTTCCCCTTCGGGGATTCCCGCCAACGTGGCCGCACCGAGGATTGCCATCGCGGGCTCGGCGCGCAACCCGTGCACAGGCGTCAAGGCCAGCCGTGACAGAGGCGCCCGGCCGCCGTCGTTCTTTGCAAACGATAAGAGGGTGTCCGGGAGCTGGCGCCGGCCTGCCTCCTCAAGCATGGCAGCCAGCTCTTCCCCCGTCTCCATCAGGGCGCTGTTAAGAATGGCTGTGTAGTCGCGGTCGCGGAAAACGCTGGAGTAGAAGTCAGTGGAAATACTGATGCGCATGTCTCTGTCGTTGCTGAGGATGGCATCGGCTATGCGCGTTTCGTGGTCCTTCGACGCTGTCGAACCGACGGAAGTAATCGCCACGTTCCGGAAGCCACCGGCAAGGATGCCGGGGAGACCTGCCAGGAACGCCTCCAGATCCAACCGAGCCAAAGGCCGTCCCCGCAGGTCGTGACCCCCGCGGACATGTACGGTCCGGGTCACTGCTGGCTTAACCAGGGCTGGCAGCACCGTCACGTGAAAGTCGTCTGCGGGGGGACGGGGGGAAATACGGATGGCGAGAACGTCGCCTAGTTTCCGCTCCACCAGGACCGGCCCGACGTCGGCAGTGATCTCCGTGATGCCTGACCCGAACTCCCGACGGACCCCGGACAGGGACGACTCCAATGCATCCGACAAGCTGCCCGCGTGCACCTCGCGAGTGGCGGAAACTACAGTCCGTCCGTCCACTACAACGGTCCGGCAGCTGGTTCCTTGAAGCCGCAGTCCCACTCTCATTGTTCAGTCCCTGCCCGACGTTTACCAACAGTGAGAACCTGCCGATTGCTGGATATCTCTTATGAATATAGAGTGCACCACTGCGGTGTGTCGCCTATATCTAGGGCCTTCAAATAGACATTCGCGATATCCCACAGCGGGGATCCCGGATTGAGCCTGTGCGGCCCAGCTCCGATGCACTGCTTGCGGAAGGCCACGTCATCGACAAGTGGGAACGCTCGTTGCGAGCGGACAGCCCTTTCTTCGATGGAAAGGCCAAGCGCGGGTCTCCGGCCGACCCTTTGAAGGACCCCGGTCCCAGCCTGGCTGGCGTGTCCTCGCGGCTATGAATGTCTGATGTGAGCGACCGACCAGTAGAGCTTTCATAGCAACCTAACCACTGCCGCGGCGCCTGATACGTCTATGGTTTCTGCTGGCGCCTAAAACTGCCCCATCGATCAACGGGCACGAGCACGGCTCGCGTCTCCACCCACCAGCAGTCCGTGACGGCGGTTCCTGCTTGAACCCGACCCAGGTCCGTGCCCGCCGGAATGTTCAACGGACACGGACCCAGGCGCGGCAGTGCTAGTTTATTTCGACGACAATCTTCCCTGACTGTTCGTTCGACTCCATGTAACGGTAGGCATCAAGCACTTGGTCGAAAGGAAAGACCCTGTCGACTCTGGGCCGCAGGGCGCCGGAGCTAATCCGCTCAAGGATGAAGTCGACACCCCGTCGCCGCTCATCGGCCCGTCCGACGTGGTTGAACATTGAGTATGGATGGAAAACGGATTGAGTTCTACACATTGCAGCCATAGGGATGATGGGCTGCAAATCGCTCAGCGTTCCGTAGCCAAAAATGACGGCATGAGGTGCGAGGTGGTCGACGTAGGTGCTGAGGGACTCTCCTCCTACAGGATCGAAAGCGACTCGAACGCCTTTGCCATCGCTGGTGCGGTCGATGACCTCGCCGAGGTCGTCCACCCCCAAAAGGGCTACTTCGTTTGCGCCGGTCTCAAGGAGGAGCGATCGCTTCTTCTCTGACCGCGTCGTGGCGACCACCTTCGCACCAAGTGCGCGTGCGATCTCGATGGCGCCAAGCCCGGCCGAACTGGCGGCGGCAGTGACGAGCACTGTGTCTTCGCATCCGAGATTGGCTGCTTCCGCGAAGGCGAAGTAAGACGTGAGATATTGCATCCAAACGGAGCAGGCCGGGGCATCTGAAAGTTCCGGTGGAGCAAGGGTTAGATAGTCTGCCGGTAGGACGGCCGTAGTTCCCTGCACGCCGTCGGTTGCGGTGAAGAAGGGAATGCTCGTGACGCGGTCGCCGATGTTGAAAGCTGTGACTTTCTCGCCGATCTCGGTGACGATACCCACTGCCTCGGACCCAATGCGCGAGGGGAACGCAGGGATGGTGTAGTGCTCTCCGTGGATGAACATTAGATCTGCCCTGTTGAGTGCGAATGCCGCGACGTTGATGCGGACATCGTTTTCCCCGAGCTGACGTGGAGAAGAAGCTTCAACGGCCAGCACTTCAGGGCCACCCAATTTGCGGAAGACAACCGCGGATTCCTGACTGCTCATCGCTGGACCAGCGAGAGGTTGGTCCTGAGAGGGGACAGCAGCCTGACGGGGACATGGTAATCATGGGTCATCATGGGGTTGATACCGAGGGTGTGTGTTGACATCGCCTTACCTCCGTGTATGCGTGGTGCTAAATGCCACGTTTGATTTTTTGATTTGTTAGCTGGCGCTAATGACGCCGGGGTTATGGGAAGGATGCGGTTACTCGTCCCCGCAGGGCTGGTGACCCGCAAAGGTTTTCCCGCCTGCCTCGATCACGGGAGGTCGAGGCAAGCGAGGGTATCGGGGTCCCCTCCGGTTAAAGTTGCCGTAGGGGAGGGGATCTGTGTTCCGCAGACAATCGGCGTGACGAGCGGCGCGGTGTATTTACGAGGACACCGTGGTCATTGACACTATGTGCTTAGGCTCAAGAGCCGGGAAGAACTGCTGGCGTTCTTGGGCCGTAGGCCCGTCGTAGCCAAGGCGTTTGCTGTGTGTCCAACCGAACCGACGCACTGAGTCAACGAGCTGCTCGGCGTGTTTGAGCGGGGCCACGGTCGCGTCGATCACGGGTACGCCAATTTCCTCTTGAACCGTTCGGAAGAACCCGAATTCGGCTGTGCAGCCGAGGATGACGACGTCTGCGCCGTCCTGCTCCACGGCCTTGCGTGCTTCGGTCATGATCCGCTTTTCCGTGAGCGCCGGATCCTCCTGGAAGTCGTCTACGCCCATCTCGAGCACGCGCCATGACGCAAGACGCTCTGATGCGCCGCAACGATGGACGTTCTCGGCCATCTCGGGAATCCACTTTTTCCGTCCGACAAGGATGGAGAATCGCTCGCCCAGACTTCCGGCGATGCTCAGCGCCGAGTGCGCCGGGCCTACAACTACCATGCGATCGGTGATCTCGCGTGCCGCCCGCAGCGCCGGATCGTAAAAGCAACCGATGACGGCGGCGTCATAGCCTGCTTCTTCCGCCCACCGGACCGTTCGCAACAACTGTGGAAGCATAAGTGCCTCAAAAGCGTTGTATTCAACGTGGGAAGGCCCCTCTCCGTCAAGGGAAACGACATCAACTTCGGTGCCGGGACGGACTATCTGGCGGAAAGAATCCGCCATCGCCCGGTTGTACACATCTGTGTAGAGCGGGTTGATCCACAGGATTCGGGCGTTCTCCGAGTGCTCGTAAAGATTGTCGGTGGGGGTGATCATTCCAATTCACTTCCTTCGGTTTCGGGCAAAAACAGGGCAAGGATGACCGTGACAAACAAGAACATGTTGATAAACAAAATCGTCGAGGTGACTCCGGCGGCGGAGGCTAGAAGGAACCCGACAAGACTCGGTGCGACCGTATTTGCGACGCGCTGACCGAAGATCCCGAACCCGTAACCGGAGCCACGAAGGATCGAGGGATAAAGCTCGCCCATCCACGTATCCCAGACGCCCCAGGCTCCCAGAGCGAAGAAGGCCAGGGAGAACATTCCGATATACATCTCGGTCTCGGTTGAGGCTGTCGCGAAGAAGAAGCCACCGCCGGCCGCGGCGAGGACGTAGATTGTGAATATCCATTTGCGGCCAAACCGTCCGGTTAGGTAGGAGGCCGTCATGTAGCCGGGGATCATGAGGACCGCGCTCAGGGCAATGAAGGAAAAGCTGGATGAGGCGCTCAGTCCTCGCCCTTCAAGCAATGTCGGCATCCACGATTGAAGTCCCCAGTAGCCCCAGGAGAAGGTGAAATTGATGAGGACCTGGATGACCGTGATCCGGCCCATCCTCCCCTTGAAGAGGCCCCAGATGGACTGCTTCTCGCCCTCCGACACGGTGAAAATGGTGCCACGGGAGATGGCGCGTGCTCCCAGCCGGTCGAGGACATCGTGCGCTTCTTCGTTCCGCCCGCGCCTCGCGAGCCAGTATGGGGATTCCGGAACTACCTTGTACAGAACGATGCCCCACAGGCTGGCAAGTGCGCTAACAGCAATGACCCAGCGCCAGCCGTGCCCGCCGATCAGAGCAGCAGTGCCGAGGGCGGCCAGGATACCAATCGGCCACCCTGCGGCAAGATAGACCGTGGCCTTTCCGCGGACCTTAACCGGGAGCAATTCTTCAAAATAGGGGAAAGTCACAGTGAAGACGCCGGAGAACAACAGCCCGGAGAGGAAACGAGCCACCGAGAGGGTCTCAAAGTTCGGTGCGAGGCAACTCAGGAGCGTGAAGACGCCATAGCCGGCGAAACTCCATGCACACGTTGCTTTCCTCCCAATCCGGTCAGAGATGGGGCCCCAAACGAGAGATCCGGGGATCATGCCCAGGAAGAGCGCCGAGATGGCAATTCCTACCTGTGTCATGCCGACCTGCAGGCTACTGGCCAGATCACCAGCAACGTAAGTGAGCATGAGCATTTCCCAGGCTTCGATTGCGAAGGCGAAGAAGAGTACCGCGCAGATTTTAAAGTGGATGGACCCGAAAGGCATGTCGCGGAACGCGTGCCCGACGGCCATGGAGCGAGGCGGGCTCGCCGTCCCGGGCGCTTGCCCTGAAATGATTGGGTCGATACTGGACATGTCTTGACCTCCGATATTTTTGGACAGGATAAGAAGTTCACGCAGCTTTTCTGTGCACGGAGAACAGCCCGGATATCAAGGAATTCACCTCGGAGCAGCTCACCCAAGCCTCCACTCGGAGGGGCTTGTCCCAGCCGCCGGCGAGTGATTGCCCTCACACTACAAACCAAGCCAGCTCAGACAGTGTTCACTTTGCACTTTATTGATTCGCTCTTTTGGGCGTAAAGCACTGATCGTCCAGCCGCGCACCCTCTGCGTAGGTCAGAACTTTCGTGTTCTTTGGGGATATTGCGCGGACGCTACCCGCAGATGTTGCCAGGCCCTTCGGACCAGGGCCCAGCGTCCGGTGTGAGATCACCAAGGGCGCCAACCACGGTTCGTTCCCGACACGTGTGCTTGCCGGAGCAGAATGGCACCGAGGCGCTGACCTTGACCGTTCTGGCATCTGAACCCACCGTTATGCACTCTGCCCGTCCAGCTGCGGCCGAATCATGCAGAATGCCCACCATGTTGATCGACCCCAAATGTAGCGTGATCTCCCACACACAGAGTTCCATTCCAAGACCATGAGGAGATACACATGCCGAACTACAGGGTGTCGATGGATATCGGCGGAACCTTTACTGACATTGTGGCGTACGACCAGGCCGCCGGAACCTACGCGGCCACGAAGGCGTCCACCACACCGGGGAACCTGAGCGCCGGAGTCATCGCAGGCCTCGAATCGATAGTTGATGATCTGGCGGACATCGATTTCCTGGTCCATGGAACCACCCAGGGGCTGAATGCGTTCTTGGAACGGCGTGGGGTTCCCGTGCTACTGCTGGCGACGGCCGGTATCGAAGATACCTATCACATCGCCCGTGGGCCCCGTCTTGAGCTCTACAATGCTCAGTACCGCAAGCCTGCCCCGCTGATCGAGCGCAAGGACGTGATCGGCGTCGGTGGCAGACTGGACAGCCAAGGACAGGAACTCGTGGCCCTGGACGAACAAGCAGTCCGCCAAGCGGCGCGCCGGGCAGTGGAGGAGGGCTACGGCGCCGTCGCCGTTGCGTTCCTGTTTAGCTACAAGAACCCCTCGCACGAACTCAGGGCCCGGGAAATCCTGCTCGAGGAACTCGGGGAAGAGTTCACGGTCTCCCTTTCGCACGAAGCAGCCAAGGAATGGCGCGAATACGAGCGCACGTCCTCCGCCGTCGTCGAGGCCTACACGGGGCCAGTCGTACGCAACTACCTCCTGGACTTGGAAGAGAAACTCGGTGACCGGGGAGTGGAAGCGCCCCTGCACATTATGCAGTCCTCCGGGGGCGTGCTTACCGCCGAGTCTGCCCGTAAGCGCCCGCTCCAAACACTTCTTTCCGGCCCGGTCGGCGGTGCCATGGGCGATGTCGAACTGGCCGGTGTCTCAGGAAACCGCAACCTCATCGGTGTAGACATGGGCGGCACATCCTTTGACGTTTCCTTGGTTGTCGACGGCAAGCCGGACGTCTCCACTGAGGCCCACCTTGAAGGTCTGCCGATGCTCATGAGCGTCGTCAACATCCACACCGTCGGCGCTGGCGGCGGTTCCGTCGCGTGGCTCGAAGCCGGTGGCCTCAGGGTCGGGCCGCGTTCGGCAGGAGCCACCCCCGGACCGGCTTGCTACGGCCGCGGCGGGACGGAACCCACTGTTACTGATGCCAACCTGGTGCTCGGCCGTGTCGACCCCGACTGGTTCGCCGGCGGACAGGTCGCCTTGGACCGTGAGGCCGCGATCACAGCCCTGAAAACTGTCGGTGATCAGCTCGGTCTGGATCCCGTCGCCATGGCCGAAGGCATCTGCGACGTCGCCAATTCCCAAATGGCCCAGGCGATCCGGACCATCACCATTTCCCGCGGCATCGAACCACGCGACTTCGCCCTCGTGGCCTTTGGCGGTGCAGGACCCATGCACGCCGTGTTCCTGGCCAAGGAGCTCGGGATTCCGGAAACGGTCGTTCCCCGCTTCCCCGGCGCTTTCTCCGCCTGGGGCATGCTGCAGACGAACATCCGCAAGGACTTTTCCGAACCGTACTTCTACCTCGACGATGACATCGACGTGGCAGATATGGCCGGCATCCTGCGTTCCATGGAAGTCGAAGGCCTGTCGTCGCTGATCTCGGAAGGCGTCCCGGAAGAGAGCCGCGCCACTACGGCGTCCGTGGACGTCCGCTACCAGTCGCAAGAGTTCTCCCTGAACGTTCCGCTGACGTCCGCTGACGAACCCGAGTCTCCTGACTTTGTCGCCAACCTCGCTGTCCGTTTCTCCGCGATGTACCACGAGCGCTACGGCCACTCCAATCTCGGCGCCCCGATCGAAATCGTCACGCTGCGCACGCAGGCCGTCGGCGACCTGGGACGGCTGGAAGCTCCGAGTTACGTAACCGCGCAGGGCCCGCAGTTCAAGCACGAAATCCGCCGGGTGGTCTTTGACCACGTCGAGCACGACACCACCGTAGTCCGACGTGACGACCTCGGCGCCGGCCACACATTCGAAGGACCCGCCATCATCGTGGAGCAGACCGCCACCACCGTTGTGCCCCCAGGGTTCAACGTCAAGGTAGACGAGTTCGGCTCCCTGGTCATCCGCTCTGAAGACGTCGAAGGAAACTGAGGTACCAAAAATGACAATTACAGCAGTCAAAACCCTGGACCCCGTCACCGTGGAAATCATCCGCAACGCGCTCACCAGCGCCGCGGATGACATGAACGCCACCCTGATCCGCTCCGCCTACTCACCTATCCTCTACGAGGGCGGGGACTGCGTCGTGGCCCTTCTGGACACCGAGCACCGCGTGCTCGGACAGTCCGCCGGTCTGCCGCTGTTCCTAGGCAACCTGGAAACCTGTTCCATTGCCGTGGAGGAGATGTACGGGCGCACGGTCTGGCAGGAAGGGGATATCTGGATTCTGAACGACTCATACTTGGGCGGCACCCACCTGAACGATGTGACCATTTTTGCTCCGATTTTCGACGAAGGCACTGTGGTCGGATTCGCGGCCACCCGTGCTCACTGGATGGACATGGGATCCAAGGACGTCGGCGGTTCGATGGACTCGACGGACATTTTTCAAGAGGGCTTCAGGATGGGGCCGGTCAAGCTTGTCGAGGCCGGAGTCGAGACTTCCGTTGTGGAACTGATCCGGACCAACGTGCGCTTCCCCTACCAGACCATTGGAGACATGCACGCGATGATCGCCGCCCTCCGGATGGGGACCACGCGAATGAAGGAGCTCGTGGGTCGCTACGGGATGGAGCAGCTCGACGCCGCCCGGGATGAGATATTCCGCCAAACGGAGGAAATCGAGCGTGCGACCGTACGCAACATCCCGGACGGGGTCTACGAAGCCGAGGGCTTCCTGGACAACGATGGCATCAATCTGGACACTCCCATTGCGATCAAGCTGCGGATCACCGTAGCCGGCGACACGGTTGACTTCGACGTCACCGGCTCAGCTGACCAGACCATGGGTCCGGTCAACTGCGGCGCCGCCCAGGCCGTCTCGGCACTGCGCGTGGGCTACAAGCTCCTCGTCAGCCCGGAGTCCAACTCCAACGGCGGATCCTTCCGGCCTATGACCACGCAGGTGCGGTCCGGCTCAGTGCTCGGTGCCGTGACGCCGGCCCCGTGCCAGTGGTACTTTTCGCACCTGGGGCTGCTGATCGACCTCGTCTCGAAGGCAATGGCTCCGGCCATGCCCGAACGTGTCGCCAGCGCCAGCCACGGTGACTCAATGATCATCACCGCGGCCGGTTTCGACACTCGATTCGGCCGGAACTTCGTCACCATGGAAGCAACTCTGGGAGGCTGGGGTGCCTGGCAGGGCACGGATGGTGAATCAGCCATGATCAATAACGTCAACGGCTCCCTCAAGGACCTGCCCATAGAGATGCTGGAGACCCGCTACCCGTTCCGGATCAACGAATACTCAATCCGCCCCAACTCCGGCGGTCCCGGGCAGTACCGGGGCGGTAACGGCGTGGTGCGCGAGTACGAATTCCTGGCCGACTGCGTGGTGGGGCTCTGGTTCGAACGGTCAAAGACCCCCGCTTGGGGGCTGTTCGGCGGATCAGACGCCCAGGGCCCCGAAGTTGTAATCAACCCCGGCCGCAGTGATGAGGTCCGCACCCTTAAGGCGAACGCCCACAAGGTTAAGGCCGGTGACGTCGTCCGCCTCGCGGTGGGCGGCGGCGGCGGCTTCGGAGAGGTCTCCAAACGCTCCCGCGAGGACATAACCTACGACATCGTCAACGGTTTCATCACCGAGGATTTCGCCAAGACGCATTACGGCTACTAAGCAACGCCAGCAGATGGCTTCCCATCAAGAACAGAAAGGACTCCATGAGTTCCCAATTTGATTCCTTCGAGGACGTTTACGCCAACGCCCAGGAAGCAGTCGGTGTCACGCTCTTTACTGCGTCCGTCATTGCCGATGATGGCACCAGTATGGCCCGCGTCTACACCACCCATCCCGATGTCTATCCTGTGGGCGGAAAGAAGACTCTCGCCGGGGATACGAACCCGGTGTGGCTGGAGCAGGTGCTCGATGGACAGCGGCCGTTCCTAGGGGCGGATACGGAAGCGGTCCGTGCATTCTTCTTTGATTCGGCGACCATCGAATCTTTGGGCTGCGGGGCCATCGTCAACGTTCCGGTCGTAAGCAACGGCCGGACTATCGGATCCATGAACTTCCTCGGTCCTGAGGGCAGCTACGACCAGCGTTCGGTGGACGCAGCCGTGGATGTCGCACGACGCTCGGTCCATCTGCTCGAAAAAGCCCTAACCGCAGCCAACTAGGTCCTCTGCGGGCGGGCACCAATGGGTGCCCGCCCGCAGGGGCAAAACGAAGGAACCGCACGTGACCACTTCGGGAATACTGACCATACGGAACGCCCTAATCTTTGACGGTGAATCGCCTGACCTGATCGAGGGCTCCATCAGCATCCGGGATGGCCGGATCATCGCCACGGGGCGGGAGGTAGGAGAGGCCGGTGTCGTCCTTGACGCTGGCGGCCGAACCGTGATTCCAGGACTTATCGATGCGCATTTTCATGCTTACGCGCTCAGCCTGACATCCGCCAGGAACGAAACGGGGCCACTGAGCTATTCCGCACTTGCCGGGGCACGGCGCCTCGCGGCAGCGCTGCTCCGCGGCTTCACTGCCGTTCGTGACGTCGCCGGTGGGGACGTCGGCCTTGCCAACGCCATCGAGGAGGGGCTGTACCCCGGTCCGCGCTACTTCTTCACCGGCCCGGCGCTAAGCCAGACCGGCGGCCACGGCGATATCCGGGTCACGAACGATGGAGGATGCTTCCATGGCGGGCACATGTGCGAAGTGGTGGACGGCGTCGACGACCTGCTGCGGGCCGTGCGTCACCGGTTCCGCACCGGTGCCTCCGCCATCAAGCTAATGACCTCCGGCGGGGTGGTTTCACCGGTCGATCCGATTCGGGTTCCGCAGTACAGCGCGGCGGAAATCCGCGTCGTAACGGAGGAGGCTTCTCGCCGGGGCAGCTATGCCACGGCTCACGCATATTCGCCAGAGGCCATTCGCCATTCAATACTTAACGGTGTTCGCTGCATCGAACACGGCAACCTGCTCGATGCAGAAACCGCCCAGCTAATGGCTGACAATGACGTCTATCTAGTCCCCACTTTGGTGACCTACGAAGCCATGGAACGGCGTGGCAGGGAAGTCGGCCTCACCGAAGTGGGAGCGGCCAAGAATCGAGAAGTGCTAGAGGCAGGGAGGAAAGCCGTAGCCCTGGCCCGAGATGCTGGGGTTCGGATTGGGTTTGGAACAGACCTCATGGGTGAACTGGAGGATGAGCAACTGGCCGGACTCCGCCTGCAGTGTGAAGTGCTTGGCGTTTACGGCGCCCTTCGGTCGGCAACATCAACCAATGCCGCACTGCTCCGGCGCGGTGACCTTGGACGCATAACCCGAGGGTCCTGCGCGGACTTGGTGGTGCTGGACGGGAATCCTTTCGATGAACCCTCGATCCTCTGGGACGAAAGCAAGACGCGTACTGTCATCAAGGACGGGCAGGTCATCACCGCTGCTGCCCTCCAGGGCCTGGAGCTGCACGATAATGCGACTGTTGCTTAGAAACACGGGCGACAAACTGACTTGCACATACGCGGGGACCGAGAGGAACCCCCGGGAATTGGTTGATGCCTTTTAGGTGTGGACAATGTCCACACGTCCACACCGGACTGGCTCGTACACCCATCGGATTCCCCCGGATTCCGCATGATTCCGCCACTTCCCAGTGTTTCCAAAGCCTGGAATCCCTTTCGAGTAGTCCCACCCCGGGCACAGGAAGACCCCCTCTACGGAGGGGGTTTTTGCTTTTGGCCGGAGGAATACAACGAAGTAGTTGAATGTTCAATCAATATGGACTTTGGCATCTTTACTTTCGGTGAGCTATCCCGTGATCAGACAACCGGCGCGGCGTTATCGCCACAACAGCGGCTAGCGGAGATCATCGAGTTGGCGAAGCTTGCCGACCAGGCCGGCATCAGTTTCCTGGGTCTCGGTGAGCACCATCGTCACGACTTTGCGCTGTCCGCGCCGGAGATCGTGCTGGCCGCCATTGCCCGGGAAACCACCAACTTGCGGTTGAGCACCGCCGTTACCGTGCTTTCCACCCAAGATCCCGTGCGGCTATTTGAACAGTTCGCCACGCTGGATCTGGTGTCTGGCGGACGTGCCGAAATCATTGCCGGACGTGGTGCCTTCCTCGAGTCCTACCCCCTTTTTGGCTACGACACTGCCGATTACGACGAACTCTTCGACGAGAAACTGCGGATGCTGCTGGAACTACGGGACAACTCAACCCTGAGCTGGAAAGGGGTGCACACCCAGACCATTTCCGGCATGGACGTCGCACCCCGTCCACTACAGGGGAAGCTGCCGCTCTGGGTGGGAGTGGGCGGGACGCCTGCTAGCTTTGCCCGCGCTGGAAGGCTCGGGTTGCCGCTCTTCATCGCCTTGCTATCCGGCCCGCAAAGGTTCCGGCGACTCGTGGAGCTGTACCGCCACACCGCCGCCGAAGCGGGGCACGATGCAGCTGCGCTGCCGGTTGGCGCCGGTGGGCACTTCTACGTGGCCCCAACATCGCAAAAGGCGCGAGATACGTTCTATCCCTATTACCGGGCGTACTTCGAGCAAAACATGCCTCGGCCTGTGGATTTCTTCCCTCGGTCCACCTTTGAGGATTGGTCCGATCCCGGCGGCGGGTTGCTGGTTGGAAGTCCGCAGCAGGTGGTGGAGAAGATCCTTGCCATCCATGAGGTGCTGGGCAACAGCCGCTATATGGCGCAGATTGGGCTCGGTGGCCTCCCGTTTGCCGAGACTGCGCGCTCCATTGAGATCCTTGCCACTGAAATCATGCCTGCGGTCAGGCAGGAACTCGGGGTTTCGTCGCCTGCCTCATGAGGCCAGGATTTCTTTTATCCACCCAATCTCGGCGCGGCTTGCTGCCCGCCCGATGGTGATCATGCCTTTGCGGTAAGTATCCGTAATCTCCGCCTTGCGCAGTGGGCGCCCATCCTCGTAGAAGAAACCGGCGGGCGCTTCGAGGAACTCCAGTCGCCGTCGGAGCACTTGATGCTGCTCCGCGACGTCGGGGAGTTCCGATAGGAAGGCCAGAATCACCATGAACCTCCCGAGATCCGTGACGTCGCTTCCAGAAGCGTTTCGAAGCCGCGACTGAAGGTCCTTACGGCCTTCGCCGGTCAGTTCCAAAGTGTGGCGTTGTGCCGCTTTCCCCTTCTCCACGTGGCGTTCCACCAGCCCGGCTTTGGTGAGCCGGGTGATGGCGGGGTAGAGGCTGCCGTCGCTGATGTCCCGGGCGAAGCCGTACAGCTCGTGCATCTTCTTACGTAGTTCGTAGCCGTGGAGCGGCCCCTTGGTGAGGAATCCCAGGATCATTAGCTCAAGCACAAACGTCATACTACCTGAAGGAATACATCGAAACGAGGTATCGTTGGAATGAGTTGGTACCTCGATTCGAGGTAAAGCCCATCCCTGTTCCCTGCGAAGGACTTCCCCATGCCGTCATCACCAGCAAGTGCCACATCGCCGCCGGGCCTTAGCCGCGGGCGGCTCACCATTGCCGTCTTCTCAACTGTGGTGGAATGGTACGACTTCACGCTGTTCCTGTATCTGAGCGCCGTCCTGTCCCGGGTGTTCTTCGGTGATAGCGCTACAGGCGTCCTCATGACCCTTGGAACGTTTGCGGTTTCCTACCTGCTGCGGCCGGTTGGCGGCCTGGTATTTGGTTACGTGGGGGACCGTTGGGGTCGGCGACCCGTGCTGTTGGCGTCCATGGCGTTGATGCTGTTGGCAACCATCGGCACGGCTTTCCTGCCCACCCATGCCCAGGTTGGCGACGCTGCTGCCGTATGGCTCCTGGTGCTCCGCTGTGTGATGGCCTTCTCCGTGGGCGGCGAATACACGGGCGTCATGACCTACCTCTTGGAGAGCAGTCATCCTAAGAGACGGGGGTTGGTGACATCCCTCGCCGCTGCTGCCAGCGAAATTGGGGCGCTGCTGGCCGCTGGTGTCGCTGCCATCAGCATCGCAGCCCTTCCCTCGCCACAGATGGAGGAGTGGGGATGGCGGGTCCCCTTCATGGTGGGCGGTGTACTCGCCGCAGTGATTCTGGCTCTGAGGACCCGCCTGCCGGAGACGCCGCTCTTCGTTAGGAGCAGTGCACAGAAAGACAAGGAATCGATGCCTGTGGTCATCAGGCGCCAGTGGCGGGCCATCGTTCGCACCTTCGTCATTTCTGGTCTCGTTTCGGCTGCCTACTATGTCGGCATTATCTACCTGCCCACATATTTGGTTTCGCTCCAAGGCTGGACTGAATCGTCCGCACTTGCGCTGGCGACTCTCGCGGCCGCCGTCGTGGTTGTTGCCTCGCCTGCGGCCGGTTGGCTGTCAGACCGCTTCGGGCGGCGCCGGATGTTGCTCATCCTGGCGATGGGGGCAGTGGTTCTTCCGGTGCCGATGTTCGCCGCGGCCGGCCAATCCGCGGCGCCGCTGGCCATTGCGGCAGTGGTGGTTCTGGCGTGCCTGGCCGGGAGCCTCAGTGCTGTAGGTGCATCCGCCATCCCGGAGCAGTTCGATGTCCGCGGCCGACTCACAGCACTCGCGATCGGCGGAACCATCGCAACCACCATCTTCGGTGGCATCGCACCCTACGCCGTCCAAGCGCTCAGCGAAACCACCGGGTGGCCGCTGATCCCCGGCGTCTTGATTGCCGTCGTCGCCCTTGCCGCGATCCCGGCGATCCGCCGCGGACCGGAAACCGCAGTTGGGCACCAAACACTTTCGACGGCGGACATGCCGCCCGCCGTGACCGATCACGACACCGAACCACAAGGAGCAAGCAACCATGCCTGAGTTGATGCGTGCAATCGTCCTCGACGGTCCCGGAGCGCCCGATGTCCTCAAGATCCGGGACGTTCCGCGACCAGTCGCTACGCCGGGCTGGGTCCTGCTCAAGGTCCATGCCTTCGGCCTCAACCGCTCGGAGTTCCATTTCCGCAGAGGACTGGGCTCGTTCGGATCCTTCCCGCGCATCCCAGGGATCGAGGCCACCGGAGTGGTGGTGGAAGCCCCCGGTGGCGAGTTCGACGCCGGCACTCAGGCGGCCGCCCTGATGGGCGGCATGGGTAGGACGTTCGACGGCGGTTACGCCGAGTACGTCCTGGTGCCCGCAGCTAACGTGATTCCGTTCAAGAGCAGCCTCGACTGGGCAACGCTCGGCGCGGTGCCGGAAATGCTGCAAACCGCCAACGGATCCCTGGCGATTGGAGTGAACGCGACCCCAGGAAGCAGCCTGCTTATCCGCGGTGGTACCTCATCAATCGGCTTGGCGTTGGCAGTGCTGGCCAAGCGACAGGGTATGACCGTGGTCTCGACCACCAGGAGTCCGGCCAAGACCCAGACCCTCCTCGACGCCGGTGTTGACCATGTGGTGGTTGATTCAGGTTCCGTCGCCGAGGACGTGCGGGCGATTTTCCCGGAAGGTGTCGGCGGTGCCGTGGAGTTGGTGGGCACGCCCACACTGAAGGACACACTGAGGGCGACAGCGATCCACGGAACCGTCTGCTTCACCGGAATGCTCTCCGACGAATGGACTGTCAAGGACTTCTATCCCATCGACTTCATTCCCAACGGTGTCCGCCTCACGGCATATTCCGGCGAGGCAAGCGACCTGCCGGCAGCTGTCCTGCAGGACTTCCTCGAGGCGGTCGAAGCCGGACACGTCGCGGTCCCCATCGGCAAGACCTATGCGTTCGATCAGATTGTCCAAGCCCACCAGGACATGGAAGACGGCACGGTGACCGGGAAACTCGTGGTCACCGTGGACGGAAACATCAATGGCTGAGTCAAGCGGTGTGACGCTGCCATTGGATGAGCTTCCCGCCGGTGCCTCACTGAAATCTGTTACCTCACAGCCCAGCGAGATTGCGGGTCGGACGGCAATCCGAGTCGAGCTAACCAACGAAGCCTCCGGGGGTGTTCCAGGAGTCGACTACATTGATCAACCCACCTTTGTCCTGCTTCCTGTGGCGTTCGAGAACGGCGTCATCGAAGTGGATGTACTGGGCCGTTTGCTTCCCGGGGCCCCCGATTATGCGCGGGCCTTTGCCGGCATTGCGTATCGCATTACCGCGAATGCCGACCGCTTTGAGGCTGTCTATGTTCGGCCGCTCAACGGCGCGAAGCTCAACCCGCCAGGTCCCCGGGTGAATCGGGGGCTGCAGTATTTCGCCTACCCCGGGTGGGACTTTGAACGACTCCGCAAGGAATACCCGGACGGTCGCTATGAAGCCGGGGCGGGCATTGGCCCGGACGAATGGATCCGCCTGAGGCTCGAAGTGCAGGATCGGCGTCTCAGTGTCAGCGTCAACGGCGTGCCGGTGCTTTCCGTGAACGAGACCAAGGCAACGCCGGTTCGCGGGAGGGTGGGACTGTGGGTCGATATTGGAACCGAAGCGTTCTTCTCCAAGCTGACTGTCACAGCGCTCTAGGCGACGGCATCTTCCGGCAATCCGTTGCGGTAACGGAGTGTGCTTCGCTTAAAGACTTCCGCGAACATCGATGACCGGGCGGAGACGACACCCTCGCGGCCGTGGAGTTCGTTCACCAGGATGCGCAGGTCATCCATCGTGGCCGCTGCTACCTGGGCGTGAAGCTGGTCGCCGGATGCAGCGGCCCACCTCGTTACGGAAAGACCGGCCAGATACTCGCCCAGTTTCTGCGTTTCCCCTCCAGCGCAGCTGATGGTCAGAAGCGATTCAAGGGGGAACCCGAACAGGTTCAGATCCAGGACAGCCCTGATGAACAGGGCACCGGAACCGGTCATGGTGTCAAGGCGCCGTGTCCAGCATGCTTCTGAGCGGCTTTTGGAGATTACTGGCCGCTGTACCTATTGCAGCAGCGAGGTCAGATCACTCAGCTTGATTCCGGGGATTCGAAACGCAAATTCTATCTACGGAACCCTAGTGCTGCCTGGGGGTGGGCCCAGGAACTCAAGGATCTTGCGGAAGCCTTCGCGGGACATGCAAGGCCCTGGCCGATAGGAACAAAAGACTTTACCGGGTTGCCCTGAAGTGGGTGCTGAGCTCCATGACACAACAGATTCTGCTGATTCAGTACCCGCTGTGGAGAGCGCACGCCTGCCAGCATCATCACCCAACCAACTAGTCGCTTCTCGGCTTGTGAGATCTGTCATTGACCGTCGCGGCCTGACAATCGCCTTTTGATGGATTACTTACTGCCTTGCGGGTCCTGAACACAGCGGCTGCTGCCACCGATTACAGTGCCGAGGCCACCGGTGTATTGGAACTTCTTGACCTTTGCCTAAGGATCTCTCGTTCGGCGAGGCACACAGTCCCATGGTCCGCGCACCAGCGAACGATTTGCCGTTTCCGGTCCCCTGGAAGTTGCAGTAGCTACCGGCCGGTACGTCCTCGTTCACCCAGTCGCCTGGTGACAAGGCCTGAACCTCATCGAGGAGTCCGAAGAACTCCGTTCTGGCTGCTTCCGGGGTCGTGGTGACGCCCTTCCCGTCATCGGGAAGCATGCTGCTCGCTGCGGTTTGAGAGGGTGATGGGGCTGTAACAGCACTCCTACCCGAAGACCCAGCGGCGCATCCGGACACAAGCAGCAGCAAGACGGTACCCGTAGAAAGTACGCGCCAGTACCGGCGGCGGTGCAGGGTCGTCATCGTTTCCTACCGGAATTTGCCTTCCGGGTCGGGAACGCAACGGGTATTTCCGCCGAGGGAGATGCCATATTTGCCGGTGACGAATCCCATGACGAACTTGTCGGGGCCGAACACGTCCGTGCTTCTGATGAAGTTTGGGCCACCATCGGTCTCTTGCTTGACGGTGAACCCGGTGGCTTCGAAAAGTGTCTTGACCTTGTCGTGAAGAATGTCCATTTCTTCCCGGCTCACCGGGTCCCGATGGAGATCAATTGAGAATTGCGTGCCGTCAGACCAGTCCGGGAGCCGGCAAACATCGCCTTTGATGTCAGGGGGGATCACAACACCCCAGTCTCCTGGGGCTAGAGCTTGGATTTGGGTGAAGAGGTCGAGGTATTCCTTGCGGGCTTGTTCTGGGTCCATGGTTTGCTCCGCGGTGCTGGTAGATGGGTTGGTGCTTGGCGTTGTCCCGCACCCTGCAAGGGTGAGAAGAAGGATCGCAGCGGCGGGAAGGACGCGCCGGCATGGGGCAGGGGTTTTGGTTGTCATCGTTTCGCATTCGTGAGTTGGTCGACCAGGCCCAGGGCGATCCTGGCCTGGTTTTTACTTGACTCGGTTCTCCTGTCGAAGTACCCGTAGATGCCGTCCGTGCCACCGGTTTGTCCGTCGTGGGTTTTCGTGGGGTGCTCGATGGCACCATCAGATCCTGTGGTGCCGTCCGTGCCAAAGGTGACAGCGCCGAATCCGGAGTCGTCGGTACTCTTACGCTGCCATCCGAGCCCCTGACCGACTTCAGCTACGTGGTCCCAGTCATAGGTCCCCCGGTAAACAGTACCGCCAGGGTTCAGGTGGAGATCGTTCACGGAGGTCACGTTGTCAGGGGCTCCAACGTCACCGACGAGAACGAGGTTATCGACAGGGAGCTCTTTTTTTGCTGCTTCCATGGCCCCGAGGGATCCCATGGAGTGTCCAACGGCGGTTGTCATGGCAGTGTTGTCGAGGTTCTGATGAACGGCGTTGAACCCTGTCACGTCGTTGCGAAGTGCGGGACCCACGACTTTTGCCTGGTCGTTGCTGAACACACCCAGACCCTGGGCCGGTTCAACAGGCATCCCCTGCGGACTTGGCATGCGCCGAATGGTGCTATGAAACACCGCTAGTTGCCGCCGAAAGTCACTACCCTCGGCCTCGGCGGTGTCACCAGGCCCTGTGAAAGCATCCTTTGATAAGACCCGGAGAAGTGATGGCACGCCTGGGATACGCCCGCGTCAGCCTGGCTGGCCGAAACACCGATTTGCAGATCCGGGAACTGGAAGCAGCTGGGTGCGAGCGAATCCATAAAGACCAGGGGATCAGCGGGACGCGGTTAAGTCGGCCGGAGTTGGACCGGGTGCGAAAAGGCTGGAAGGGATTGTCATTTTCAGAAGCGGACAGCACTGGAGGTCAGTAGTCATCTTCACTGCGAATTTGTGCCCAATAGAGGATCGGCTTGCGGGTCCTGGCCCGGCTCGAACGGGCGGCCTCCCTCTCCATACGACGCGCCGTTGCCAACGAGGCAGCGTTTCCGCATGCCTTCGCGCTGGGACGGCCAGCAGACCTTCGGGCCGAATACGGGGAAGTCGATTTCGGGCTGCTCCTGTCTGTCGCTGACTGGTACAGGCGGGACCCGGCACGCGCCAACCTTGGTGTGACCCCGCGCCAGGTCCCGATCCCGGGCGTCCATGCGAAGTGGCTGCAGTCCCACCGCCGCGGCGTTCAAGCGCTCACCGGGACAGACGACCTCGCCCTGCTGCCAGGCCACCCACCCCGGATCCACTTCACGTATCTCGACCCGGCCACCTAGCCGCCGGCGGGCGCGTCCACGACTCGGCGACGGCCGGCGCAGCTTCGCACCGGCCTACCTGCCCGAGGTCGTGGTCATCCCGGAGAAGGACGACGGCGGGAGTTATCCTCCCGCCGTCGTGAGCCGTTCGGCTCGCCGCCTCGCATTGTTGGCGCGGCGCTCAGCCGTCAAGCTTGGAATGCTCGCCCAGGCGGTGCCATGAACGGTTGTGGTAGACCAGGGCGTCGCCGGGTTGGCCCGCTGGGACGTCACGCATCACGCGCGACTCCAGGGCGTGAACGGCGATGATTGTGGAGGTCCCCACCTCCATGCGATTGATGACGGCGCAGCGCACCCAGGCGCGGACATCGTCATACACCGCTTCGCCGGTTGCAAGGGCCGACCAGCGGTGTGTCTGGTCAAAGCGGTCGGCACCGGGGGTCGCTCCAAACTTCGCCAAGTCGACGTCGTGCGCGTCCAACAGGTGCACCACGACGGTTTCGGCGCGCGAAAGCACTTCGGACGCAGAGGACAGTGCCGAGACCGAGAAAATCAGCAACGGAGGTTCCGCACTCACCGACACGACCGACGATACCGTCAGTGCCACCGGTCCTTCGCCGGCATCCGCCGTGATGACGGCGACACCTCCCGGGTGGCCACGGAACAGTGCTTTGAATTCATCGGCGGAGAGAGAGGACGGGAAGCTTTGCCTCGGAACCTCGAGCCAAGTGTCTGGGGGATAGGCGTGGAACATCGTTATGACACCCTGGGGGCGGAGCGGGCGAGTTCCTCGCGGATGATGTTCGTCCCTGCGCTGAGAGCACTCAGCTTGGCCAGTGCGACGTCCCGGGGGAACGGTGCCATGCCGCAGTTGGAGCTGGCGATGAGCTTGTCCGCATCGACGAACTGCAGGGCCTTGCGCAGGGTGTTGGCGACGTCCTCCGGGGTTTCGATGGTCTCGCTTGCGACATCAATTGCCCCGAGCATGACTTTCTTGCCGCGGAGGAGCTCGATGAGGTCCATGGGCACGTGGGAGTTCTGGGATTCCAGCGAGATGATGTCGATGCTGGAGCTCTGCAGCAGCGGGAACGTTTCCTCGTACTGCCGCCACTGTGAGCCGAGCGTCGCCTTCCAGTCATTATTCGCCTTGATCCCGTAGCCGTAGCAGATATGCACGGCGGTCTCCGCGCGCAGCCCTTCCGCCGCTCTCTCAAGCGCAGCCACGCCCCAGTCCTTGACCTCATCGAGGAAGACGTTGAACGCGGGCTCGTCGAACTGGATGATGTCCACGCCGGCCGCTTCCAGTTCTTTCGCCTCCTCGTTCAGGATCGCAGCGAACTCCCAGGCCAGCTTCTCGCGGCTCTTGTAGTGGTCATCGTAGAGCGTGTCCACCATGGTCATTGGACCGGGAAGAGTCCATTTGATCGGCCTGTCGGTGGTTGCGCGGAGGAACTTAGCGTCTTCGACGAATACCGGCCGCTCGCGGCGCACCGGTCCGACGACGGTCGGCACGCTCGCGTCGTAGCGATCGCGGATGCGCACGGTTTTGCGCTGTTCAAAGTCGACCCCGCTGAGATGCTCGATGAAGGTCGTGACGAAGTGCTGGCGGGTTTGCTCGCCGTCGCTGACGATGTCGATGCCGCGTCGGCTCTGCTCGTGGATTGCGATACGCAGCGCATCCTGCTTGCCCTCGAGCAGCGCATCTCCCTCCAGCTTCCACGGGGACCAAAGAGTCTCCGGCTGTGCGAGCCACGATGGTTTCGGCAGGCTTCCGACAACGGTGGTGGGCAAAAGTGTGTTCATGATTGGCGATTCTCCGTGGGTCAGTTGACGAGAGCGGGGTATTTGGCGGTCCACTGGTCCAATAGATCCTTGTGGGGCGTGATGAAGTGTTCCTCCGTGTACTTCGCCTGAGTGATCGCGAGCTGACTGCGCTCCACGCGGTCGTAGGCGATCTGGGTCCGCGAGTAATCCTGCTCTCCCAGGCTCGGTTGGTAGACGTGGGCGGCGGCGGAGTTCGCGTTGTAAATCTCCGGGCGGTAGATCTTCTGGAACGTCTCCATGGTGCTGATCGTGCCGATGAGCTGAAGGTTGGAGTAGTCGTTGAGCAGGTCGCCGCGGAAATAGAAGGCGAGCGGCGCAACGCTGCCGCGTGGCATGAAGTAGCGAACCTGCAGCCCCATCTTTGCGAAATAAGCGTCCGTCAGCGAGAACTCGTCCTGCTGGTACTCGACGCCCAGGACCGGGTGGCGGTTCTCCGTTCGCCTGTACGTCTTGCTCGTGGAGACGCTGATGCACACCACTGGCGGCTGCGGGAAGCGTTCCTGGCATGCCGGGGAATCGAGGAATTGTTGGAACAGTTTGCCGTGAAGGTCGCCGAAGTTCTCGGGAACGGTGGGCTTGCCGGACTCCGCTGCTGCCGCTGGCAGTACGACGCTGAAGTCGAAGTCACGGACGTAGGAGGAGAAGTTGTTCCCCACGATCCCTTGGTGGCGGACCCCGTTCAGCTGGTCGACGATCTGGATGTCGAGAACCTCGAACAGCGGGAACTGCTGATCCGTACCTTCCGCAGTGAACTCTATCTGCACAGAGACGATCTCAAGCTCGAGCGCGTAACGGTCCCGGTCCGGGTTGTCCCAGCTTGCGAGATCGTTGAAGCGGCGCCGAATCATGGTCAAGGCGTTGCGGAGGTTCTCCTGGCGGTGCTCGCCCCGTGCCAAGTTGGCGAAATTCGTCGTGATCCGAGACCCTTCCGACGGGGAGTAGGCCTCGTCGAAGGGTGTGGTGGTGATACTGAAGGTGAAGTCGTCTGCCATGTGCTGCCAATCCGTTGATGGGCCGGAGACGGCCTTTCCGAAGGTGATGTATCCATGGTGCAGCCAACCGAGGGGTATCAAGTAACTAGTGGTTACTATGCATTCATATAGAATTTCCCTATGGCCCAGATTTCGAGCGGATTGACCCTGCAACAGCTCCGTTACTTCAT
This sequence comes from Paenarthrobacter sp. TE4293, assembly GCF_050435325.1. NCBI lineage: Bacteria > Bacillati > Actinomycetota > Actinomycetes > Micrococcales > Micrococcaceae > Paenarthrobacter > Paenarthrobacter sp. TE4293. The sequence continues at coordinate 601,336 of NZ_JBNJRY010000001.1, read as the reverse complement.
TGAAGTCGCAGCTGAGGGGTCGATCTCCGCGGCCGCCGATCTTCTCTACGTAGCGCAACCGACAATGTCGGCAGCGATGAAGGACCTTGAGGCCCGGGTTGGCCGTGCGCTCCTGCTTCGCTCCGCCCGCGGAGTCACCCTCACCGCCGACGGGGTAGAGTTCCTGGGCTACGCGAGGCAGGTCGTCGAGCAGTTCGCTCTCCTCGAGCAGCGATACCTTGGTAGGCCACCGCGGCGACGTCTGCTCGGGGTGTCAACGCAGCATTACTCGTTCGCGGTGGACGCCTTCGTTCGGATGGTCAAGGCCTCTGATGTGGCCGAATACGAGTTCTCGCTGCGTGAGTCCCGTACCTGGGACATCATCGAGGATGTCCGGACGCTCCGCAGCGAGATAGGCATCCTCTACCGGAACGATTTCAACCGGAAGGTCATCGACAAGCTGCTCCGGGAATCCGGGCTCGCGTTCACTCCGCTTTTCCTCGCCGATCCGCACATTTTCATTTCACGGAAGAACCCGCTCGCTTCAAAAGCGCGTGCGACTCTCGATGATCTCGCCGGCTTGCCGCGCCTAACCTTCGATCAAGGTGCGAACAACTCGTTCTACTTCGCCGAGGAGATTCTCTCCACTTTGTCCAGTAAGCAGGAGATCCGGGTCTCTGACCGTGCGACGATCTTCAACCTCATGATCGGGCTCCACGGCTACACCATCTCGACGGGCATCATCAGCGGGCAGCTTGACCCGGAGATCGTCGCCATCCCGCTCGATGTTGACGAACGCATCGAGATCGGCTGGATCGGCCACGTCGCGATTCCCCTCACCGACCAGGCGCAGCGCTATCTCGGGGAATTGCGGGCCGTGGTCGCTGAGTTCGGCGTAGCGCTACTCGACTGACTGCCGTTGAGCGGGCGGGTCTCCACCCTTCGGTGACGGACATGTTTGTTGCAGCCGAGGGGGGTGCTGGTGTCGTACCTGCCCGCCGTCGTCGTTGGCATGGCCGGGGCGGAGGCCGGCGAGGAAACCGGCCTGTTCCAGGTGGTGACGCTCCAGCCCTGGGACATCACGCCGGGCTTGTAAGGCCGCGGTGCCGTCCTGGCTAAGATGCGGATCCCCCCATGTTTTTTGCCAACGGCCGAAGGTATCCGCTTTTGATGGACATGGCGGCCACCATCTTCCTAAGCCGCGGATCGGTCAGGAAGCGGCGGGAACCGCAAGAGACCCAGAGGGGCACCAGTGGGCTTCTCATAATTCACCGTGGACCCCTCTTAGTGGGCCACGGATTAGTGGACGACGGAATTGCTCGGGATGGAGTCGCTCAAAACGCGGCTTCGTGGGGCTGACCCCCACACAGCGATCACCACCATAGCTGCGTCGGTGGAGAGGTGTGGTCCGGGGTGTCCGCTGTCGAGGACGCACACAGCTTCGAATCCTGTTTCGCTGGTTGTTGCAGGGCATTCTGCCGAGGCAAAGCCCAATACGTCCACCGGGAGATCGTCTCCTACCCGGAGTTCGCGCCTGGTGTTCTCTTATTCGCAAAAGAGTTTCCCGGCCTCGCGTCAGGGTTCGCGTCCTCACCGCACGGTATCCCCGGGAGGGCAAAATCCCCGGGAGGGCAATGCAACAGCGCATGGACGGTTGTTCCCGCCCCGTTCGTGAGCACTGTCTGCGAGGCAACTTCGCCAATGAATCGTCGTTTGTGCTGCGGAACTCCGAAGAGGCAATTAGTCTTAGCTCCATAGGATGCCGGGGGGAGCAAGATGAAACCAATCACTGTCGAGGGCGGCAAGGGCACGGTGGAACTCAAAGCCGAAGGAGTTCTCCACCTCGTTTGGAAGCCGGGGACAGTTCTGGCCGCAGATGACGTACATGCCGCGATCGCCAAGATCAACGAGGTTGCCGGCGATGACGAGTACCCCATGCTGATCGACATAACCAACACCCAGGCGGTGACCCGTCAGGCTAAGTCCGCTTTCAGCATCAAGTGCGCCGCCTCGCGAATTGCCCTGCTTGGCACAAACCCTGTCAGTCGTGTCATAGCCAACTTCGCTATGGCACGGCGGTCAATGCCCTGCCCTACTCGGTTTTTTAAATCCAGAGACGAGGCGTTGGCCTGGCTTCTGGGTGCCTCGTCTCCCTGATCTGGGCCTTCGGAACGGTGTCAAAGACGAGTACAAGCCAGAGGGCCCCATTCCTTGTGTTGCGACGTTGGTTGGAAACTGTCCGGCTTTGAGCTGTGCGGCGCGCTCCTCATGGCCCCACGTGGGCACCACCCATACACCGCTGTAGTGGGGGCTACCGGAGAGGGAGGCGAGCGGCGTCGGCATCATGTTCCGCGATGCATCCCGGTGTCCTTAAGGAACGCTGGAATTACTGATCTGCTGGTATGTCAGCCCGGCCGGTCGAGCTCGGCTTCGGTGAACCCCGCAGCTTGCGTAGCTGCGCAGCCTCGTACTCCTGGCGGGACAGTCTCGCTGTGTAAAAAGTGATGCCACCTCCCAGAGCAGTCAGGAACAGGGCGCCCCACATTGGTTGCTGGCCCTGTCCCAGCGGAGCCAGCAACAGCACCACTGAAAAGACAGTGAGTACCGCGGCAACCACCGCGAGAATACCCATGCCCCACCACGTGCTGACCTGCACCTGACCACCACCGGGCGTGAAGCCGATTTCATCCGCCGGGTAGCTGTGAAGGTCGCCCGTGACCGTGTTGCGGAGTACGCGCTTTTCCCCGGCTGCCACCGCCGCCTTGTGCTCGGCATACACGACATCATTGTGCCGCTCGCGGTCTGAATACATAGTCAGTTCCTTAGGAGTCAGATGGTCCGGGGTCACCACGTGCTGGTGTTCGAGACGATCAGGCCTATCAGTGCCACCAAGGGCAGTGCCGCCAGGAGTGGTCCGGCGATCAGGATCCAGGTGGTGCCCGGATACCGGCGGAAGCCTCTGCCCCGCAGCTTACTTGCCCACATAACAGCGTAGATAATACTGGCCAGGACGTACGGGATGGTCAGCAAGAGTGCTCCCAAGCCCAGCCACACGATCGCCTGTAGACCGCTTCGTCCTCCTGCGCTGTACATGTCGGCGGATCCGGACGTTGACGTACCAACCAGAAGCACCAATAAAAGCACCAGGAGTCCGGCGCCGATCAGCAGGACTTTCCGGAATGTCCTGGCCCATGCCGGCAACAGCGGAAGGTGGTCCTGTCCGGGCCGCGGGGGGAAATAGCTAGGAGGGTACGGGTTCTGAGGTTCCAATGTGCTCTTTCTGAGTAGCGATTAATGGGTGGCTGGACGGGTGAACGTGCACGATAATCACTTGTACGTCCTTGGACCCGTCATAGCGGAGGTCATAAGAAACCCGGAGGCCTGTTGCCGTACCCGCCGCCAAAGAAAGATCCCCTCGTCCTCCGGTCGGCTGGACATGGATTCGATCCATCTCTCGGCTGACTCGCTGGGAATTCCGTAGCGATCCACGCCGTCGCGGATCAGCGCAGCGAAGTCCTCGAACGACTCAGCTCTGAGGAAGAAAGTGACCTCCCCGAAGTCCGGGCCTTCGTTCATGCCGTTGAGCCGGAGACGATCTGTCGTTGCGCTGATCACACCCGTCGGCGCTTCAATAATGAGCTCCATCATGCCCTCCTTTATGAGGACATCCGGGGCTTGGCCGGTTCCTTCTTCGAGGCCGACACTCTCTTTGCTCAGCTTGCCCGGCGTCATGTCCAAGCGTGCTGTCTTTGATTCCCGGATGTGCTCAATCCCCGCTGCATCCAGACGAGAGAACGTCTTGTCGGATGACGAGGGCATTGGTGACGCTGTTGAAGTAGGAGTGGGGAAATCCGAAGCGCAGCCAGTCAGCACCAGCAACGTGAGCAAGAAAGTCACGGTCAAGGCCTTCATGCCGATCCCCCAGGAGTATGTGCGGTCAGGATAGTAAACCACCTGGTGGGGCCGCCAACGAACTTCTTCCCGGGTCAGTTGCCCTTGCAACGGGGATCCGGGTATTCCACTCATGGTGAACGGGTGACACGGTGAAGCATGATTCTCCACACGTTATTTTGAGTAGCTCACAATAAAGCGTAAAGTTGTATGTAGGCCAGAGTAGCCCTCGAGTACCGCACCGGTGACCATCCCCGGGCCGGCAGGGCAGCGACACAGCCAGCAAAGCCCTTCCGTTTGAGCGGTACTAAACCTGAAACGGCCCTGATCCTGAACCCACGGAGACCCCATGACTTTGCTTGCCGAACGCCCCGCAACGACCGAATCTGCCCCCGAGACCGCAAAACCTGGCTCTGCAGCTGGAGCCGCCTTGCGCGGCGGCAGCTACGTAACCCTCACCGTAGGCAGCGCCCGGGCAGGTGCTGAAGGCACCTACATCACCGTCCCTGGCAGCCGAAAAATCCCTTCTGCCACCCATGGCAGCTATGTCACGGCAGCCGGCGCTCCGGCTGGTGCCGGCCGACGCGTCGAAGGCAGTTACGTAACGCTTTCGAAGGCTGACTAAAGCCACGGGCGTCTGTGGTGGAAGCACCATACGGCGCAGAAGGAGGCCGACGACGACACTGGGTGCCGTCGTCGGCCTCCTTTAAACCCGCCTACCGGAGATCAGCTTCACCGGCGCCGCTGTTCAGGCGGAGACCACCGATGTCAGCCATCTGATTGCCGACCTTCTGGGCGGGAGCAGCCGGCATCTGAGCCGGCTCTGGGAGCCCTTGGTATCTTTCGTGTCCTCCGGCAGCGGGGTAGATTGAACAAACACGGCGCGTGCCGCCATGGTCCGGACGAGAATCATCGGACGCGGTGCGGCCGAAAGCGGGAACGGGCTTTATCTGACGGGAGTTACGTTGCGCGAGGTATCTCTTCCTTCCGGTGAGACTGTCCCGGTGCTCGGGATCGGAACGTGGGGCATGGGCGAGCAGCCCGGCAACGCCCTCCGGGAGACTGCGGCGATCCATACGGCCCTGGACTTGGGAATGTCCGTGGTGGATACCGCTGAGATGTATGGCAACGGCGCGGCCGAGGAACTCGTCGGAAGGGCGCTGGCCGCCCGGCGGAACGAAGCGTTCCTGATCACCAAAGTCCTGCCCCATCACGCCACAATGCGCGGAACCATCGATGCTTGCGAAGGTAGTCTGCGCCGCCTTGGCACGGACACCATCGACCTCTATTTGTTGCATTGGCGGGGTGCCGTTCCCTTGGCCGAAACGCTCGAAGCCTTCGAGCACCTGCAGGACGTCGGGAAGATCCGGCACTGGGGCGTGAGCAACTTCGATGTAGCGGATATGGAAGAACTTAGGCGCTCGCCCGGCGGCCGGAAGGCTGCGACCGACCAAGTGCTGTACAACATGACCCGTCGGGGCATCGAGTTCGATCTATTGCCCGACTGCGTCGATAAGGGCATCCCGGTAATGGCGTACTCACCGCTGGAGCAGGGGCGGATGCTGAATGATCCTGCGCTGGTGCGCATCGCAACCGAACACGGCGTCGGTCCCGCGCAGATCGCTCTCGCTTGGGTGCTCAGGCAGCCCCTTGTCCTGGTCATTCCCAAAGCTTCAAGCCCACAACATGTCCAGGAATGCCGGCGGGCCCTCGACATTCGGCTTACGCCCCACGACCTTGCTGAACTGGATCGCGTCTACCCTCCTCCCACCCACAAACGCGTGCTTGAGATGATCTAGCCGGCCCCCGCGGAGCCGGGCAGCTGGTGGCCACATGGTTGGTACCGGCTGGGGTGCGGCGATGGCCGGACAGCGCTCCCCAAGGAGGTGCTGTCCGGCCATCGCACTGTGTCGCGAGAGAGCGCTTCGAGGCGTGACGGAGTTAGACGGGAGAGCTGGATGGCCTGCGCACTTCAGCTTGTTCGTCGGCGAGGGGGCTTCGTGCCGTCTCCGCGCTCATCAACAAGCCCACCAAGGAGAGTACGCCGATGCCCATCAGGAAGAACGCCGGCGAGCTGGGGTTTCCGGTGGTGGCGATCAGCCAGGTGCCTATGAGCGGCGCGACGCCTCCGAAGAGCATGGCGCCGACGTTGAAGGGCAATGCGAAGCCAAGGTAGCGGGACCGGGTGCCGAACAGTTCGGTGAAGAAGGACGGGAAGACCGCGTCGTTCATGGCGAAGAACATGAGCGAGACGATGAGGACTGCGGAGGCGAGGACTACGCCTCCGAAGGAAAGCAAGGTCATGATCGGATAGCTCAAAACGATGAAAGCGATGCTCGAGATCATCAGGGTACGCTTTCGACCGATCCGGTCGGACAGCCGCGCGGCAAGGGGAATGAAGATGATGTGCGCGACGAGGCCGATTGTGACAACCAGTGTTGCGGTCGCCTCACTCATCCCCGCCTCTTCGATGAGGAACGACGGCGTGTAGCTGAGCAGGAGGTAATAGGCACCGGCGTTCAGTGACATGACGAGCAGTGCCTTGACCATGGACGGGAGGCTCTTGCGCGTCTCGGACCAGCGGCTGGCTGCCGGGCGCTGGTCAATCGTGAGCTCTCGTTGCTTCTTTTCGAGTTCCAGCGCTCGGCGGAACTGCGGGGTGTCTTCAAGGCGCAGTCGGAGCCAGAGGCCAACGATTCCGAGCGGGCCTGCGACCAGGAACGGAATTCTCCAGCCCCATTCCTGCATGAATTCAGGGGAGGTGCCGGCGTAGAGGACCGTGGCCATGAGCGAGGCTGCCAGGAAGCCCGCGGCTGCTGCGATGGGTACAACACTGGTGAGCAGGCCGCGCTTGGCTGCGGGAGCGTACTCGGCGACGAAAGTCCCTGCTCCGGCGTATTCGCCGGAGGCTGAGAAGCTCTGCGTGACGCGAAGCAGGAGGAGCAGGACCGGTGCTGCGACGCCGATGGTCGCGTAGTTCGGTATGAATCCGATCAGGAAGGTTGCTCCGGACATGAGGATGATGGTGGTGGCCAGGATGCTCTTGCGGCCGATTTTGTCGCCGAGGCTTCCCCAGACCAATGCGCCGAGTGGACGGACAAGGAACGACAACGCGAAGACCGCGAAGGTGCTCATCAGGGCAACGGCGCGGTCTTCCGGGGGAAAGAACACCATGGCGATGGTGGTTGCAAGATAGCTGTAGCTGGCGTAATCGAAGTACTCCAGCAGAGTGCCGAGCCCGCTGGCTATGACGACTCGGCGGAGCACGGTCCGGGGGACGGAATCGGTGGTGGCAACGGTTGTGGGCATGATGGCGTTCCTCATGTGAGTACCGGATCCCTGCGGTGGGGTCCGCAGGATGTGACGACCATCATGGCAGCGAAGCAGCCACTCGGATATGGCCCCAGCGGTGAACCTCGAGTGTTCGTTATGGACCTTTGGGTGATGTTTCTCCATCGCGGAATCCTCGTGCTTTGAAGGCCAGCCAGAGTTCGGTTTGGGCATCGATGCCGTCCAGGTCGTGCCCCGTGATTTGGACGATCCGTTGCATCCGGTTCCGTACAGTGTGGCGGTGGACTCCCATTCGTTCGGCTGTCGCCTCGATGGATCGGCGCTCGAGAAGCCAGGTGTGCAGTGTTCGGAGGAGGGCTTCGCCTCCTCGTGAGTTCTCGATGGGGGCCAAGGCAGCGCTGGAGAAGGCTTCCAGGTAGTCGGATGGGGCGGCATTGATCAGGAACTCGTGCGAGGCTCCGTCGACATACTCGATGGGCGTGCCGGCCCGTCGGCTTGTCTCAAGGGCCAGGGTTGCCTGCCTGATGCTGCGGGCGGAGTGCTCGGGCGCGCCGCGGGTGCCGATCCCCGTCGGGACGTCAAGACCGTAGTCGGCCAGGGCTTGGCGGGGGTCAACGGTCGCCAGGCACTCGACGATACGGTGGCGGTGCCGGATAAAGGGGGCGGCGAGGACCACCGCGAGGTCGTCGATGAGCACTTCGGCGTGTGTCTCGTTGCGGGCTTCGATGGCCACGCCCCGCAGTGGACCTCCCTCGATGCCGAGGCTCCTAAGGAACGTCCGTGCACTGCCGGGTTCCGTGAGCGTCAAAAGTCGGGCAAACCGCTCGGCGCGTTTCCGGCGTGCTGACTCGTCGAGGAACCAGAGGCGTTCGAATTCCAAGGCCAGCAGCGAACGCAGGGCTGGGGCGGCGAGCTCAGCGGTTTCCTGGCCGGTGGGGATGCGGACACAGTATCCGCGGACGGTGTCGTTTCCGGCAAAGGGATAAATTTCGACCCTCTCTCCGGTTTCCGCGGATGCCATGTCGGGCGCTGCCTCCAAGGTGGTGGCGGACAGGTTGAAATGCTCTCCGAGGCGGGGTGCTTCGTGGCTGGCGAGGCGTTTGCCCAGCGGAGTGAGCAGGCTTGATGGGAAGGCGGAGCTTCGGGCCATGACACGCCCGAGCCGGTCGAACACAGCGACGGGTTCCTGGGTTCGTTGCTGCCAGCCGTCAAGCAAGTCCCCGAAAGATCCTCCGCGTGCCACGATTGCAGTGATCTCCATCTGCAGTTCGAGGGGCCGTCTGTACGCGTCCCTTTGTGACTCTGAATGCAGGCCTGTGACCGTATGTGCGATCCGGCCCATCTCGGCGTAGTCGGCGGTCAGCACCGGCAGATCATTTGCGCCGGCCAGTCGAAGCAATTCCGCCGGAAGTGTCTCGAATGCGGCCCCGCTGCCGAGGCCGATAATGACTCCTGCGGCGCCGGCGGCCTTGGCCCCCTCAAGGAGAACCTTCCACTCCGTCCAGTCTTCTCCAAGGTGCCGTCCACTGGTGAACACCAGTTCCCCGCCGTGCAGTTCCGGAATCGGCCCCCACCGCTCGATTGCGAATGGAATGCCAACTGCTCTTTCGACGCCGGTGCCTCCGTGCACCAGCCTCAGCCCAAGATCCTTGGCCTTAGCCAGCTTGGTGACCGTGAACGTCCCCTTATCAAGTTCCATAGCCCCATGCTAATAACGAAGGGTGTGGCCAAACTGTACGTTCTGGCCACTATCTACTCTTCAGAGTGTACGAGCGGGCGATGGGCTTGTCAGGATGGTCTCGCTAGTCTGATTCGCAGCAGGCCGCGACCAGCTGCCGAAGAACCCCCGCGAATGGAGAAAACCATGATTGGCCAGAATGAATACTTTGAGGGACAAGTGCGCAGCCTTGAGTTCAAGAACGAACAAGGCAACTTCACTGTCGGAGTAATGGAGCCCGGTGAGTGGAAGTTCGAAGCGCCCGTCAAGGAGTGGATGCATCTCGTCCGGGGAACCTGGGACGTGCAGCAACCCGCAGGGCAGGGGGAGTGGACAACCTACAAGGAAGGCGAACGATTCGAGGTTCCAGGCGGCACCGACTTCACGGTCCGCGTAAAAGACACCGTTGCCTACCTCTGCCCCTACACCGGCGAGTTCCTCGGCCATTTGGACATGTAGCATCCTCAGTTGACCTCAACACAAGGAGCCTGGCGCCAAGCCGGGCTCCTTGTGTTGTGCCTGTCCGGGCCTTCACTTCTCATGGGTTCCTCGATCTACATCTGCACAGTGCGGGTGAGCCGCCCAGCGACACGACGCCGATTCCCAGTTGACTGCATAAGAGCCACGCCAGCATGAGAGTTCGGGCGGCAGCATCGGACCGGTGCCTTCACAATGGTCCGAGTCGTCGACGCAACGCTACAAATGGCCAAGGGATCGGACGAAAGCAACCCACCCCACCACGGCCAGCCGCGGAGAATCACCCTAACGGTTCAAACCAGCGCCGTGGCGTTCGCGGGGGAGCCGGTAGCTCCCACGATGTTAAGGGGCTTGATGCTGACCATGGCATCCCAGTTCCCCGTTGAACGCATGTGTCGACTGAGCGGACCCAGCTTCCACAGTTCGCCGAGAGGCATGCCAAGTTTGGCGAGGAGTTGCTGGTGCATCATCCCATGATCGTTCGGTGCAGTGTTTTTGAAGGGACTGTCGGGAACGGCAGGAAGGCATTCGAAGGCGAAGTTGTCGGCAGCCACCAGGGCAAGCTGGTTGTCCCAAGCCCACGCCACGAATTCCCGGGACTGAACGATGCCGGTGGCGCGACGGCTTTCCCGCATTTCCTGCTTGTCGTGTTGCGACAAGGCGAGGAACCATTCGCACCAACCCGTGTGGAGCATGAGGATATCGCCTGTCCTGAGGGTGACGGACTGCTCAAGCAACGCTGATTGGATCAAATCCAGGGGGAGGGGCTCTCCGGCGGCATGGTCGATCGGCTCTTTCCGGGCGGAACGGTATCCGTCAAGATCCACCAGTACTCCACGGCCCACGATGGGTTCTTCGGCCCATCCCTGGATCCCCAGCTCGGGTGTCCCTTCACTGACGAGGGCATCCGGGGTGCCGTTATAGAAGCCGACGTCGTCTGCCCTGCGGTGCCGTAGCCCGTCGATCTGGGTGGAGCCCTGGAGGTAATAGCCATCAAGGTAGTCGTCCCGGTGGGCAGGATGCGATGAATAGATCGTGTGGCGAGGGGCGGTGCGTTTCAGTGACATCCCTGGGTCGAAGGCGTCAGCCGGGTAGTCAAGCCCGAAGACCGTTCCACCTCTGATGGAGTCCCGGGCCTCCAGGACGGCTCCGGGCCCAATGAACGACGGCGTTCCGCGTGTTTCGTCGGGGAACAGTCCCCACGAGGTACCGGCCAGTTGACCTTCCCGTCGGAGTAGCTCGGCGAACGTTGGGTACGTTCCGTTGGATGTGTTGGTCACCGTGACCGGGCCTCCTGCGGATGGTCCTGTTGTTGATGGCGTTTGTAGCTGAGGAGGAAACCCGCGATCGCACAAATGGAGGCCGCGATGCACATTGGATCCTTCAAGGATTCATTGAGGAACGTCAGCCACTCGCCTTGGCCCAGCACGAGGGAGACGCTTTGTCCTGCCACGAACACCACCCCGCCCAGGAGCAGGGCGGCGAGTGTGAGGACGAAGAGGGTTTGGATGAGTTTCACGGAAGCTTCCTTAGATGGGCAGGATGCCGAGGATGATCAGGACTCCGATGCCCAACAACGGCAGTGCGTAGTGGGTCAGCAGCCGGGCGAATGTCGTGATGGGGTTGACGTCGGCGATGCCGCAGGCCACATAGAGTGGCGCGCCTCCGGGCGGTACCGCGGCTTCACACGATGAAAAGACCAGGACGGCGACGGCGGCAGTAGTCGCCGGGACTCCTGCAGCTGCCAGCGTGGCCACGCCGACGGTCCCGACGGCGGCCATGGTCGCCGTCGCGGACAGGGGTGCGGCCACGGCGATCACGATCAAGCCAATGAGGATGGCGAGCAGCCACAGCGGCAGGTTCATCTGATGGAGCAACGTGGTCATCTGCTGCGGCAAACCTGTAGCGGCGAGGGCATTGGCACCGGCAAAAGCAAACACCACGGTGATACCGACGACGCCGAACCGGGGGGCGGAGCTCTCCAGGAGCTTCCACCAATCCCGTCCTGCACGCGGCAAACGTTTCCAGCCGAGCAATGCCCCGGTGATGATGAGAACCACGGGGATCCAGACAATGACGCTGACTGACTTGGTGATGTCCCCGCCAACCCAGCCGGACAACACGGTGGCGATGGCACCGGAAGTGATGATCAGCGGAATCGCGACCACGAGGAAGAGCAGGAGGGTGGCCCATCCTTGGTTGAAAGCCGTTGTGACTGTCAGTCTGTGTGCCGCGTCCAGCGGAGCCATCCCACTCTTGCGGATCAGCAGCCACGTGACAATCAACCGGTGCAGGAAGCACCACAGCCCACCGAACAACAACGGCAGCACGAGATCGTTGACGTTCAGCAGGGGTCCCACGGTGGCGGACCCCACCAGGACGAACATGGAGGCGCTGAAGGGAAACGTAATGCCCATCCCGGCGTTTCCGGCCACCAGCGTGGCGGCTGAGGGCTTGTCCAGCTTGGACTTTTCCATCCAGGGAATTGTCACGGACCCGACGGTGGCCGCGATGGCTGCCTGATTGTGCACCACTCCTCCCAGCCCGGCGGATGCCACGGTGGAGACCCACGCGGGACCACCTTTGACCCCGCCGATCAGGGAGTTCAACAGATCAATGAGCCGGTCCAGTACGCCGGACCTGTCCAGAAGGTAGCCCATGAAAACGAAGGCCATGGTGGCGTATACGATCTCATCGGACATGGCCGAGTAGAGCGATGTCCAGCCGACCTGCAAAGCGGCAGCTCCGGTAAAGGGAAGCACCACCAGGAAGCCGATGATCATGGCTTCGCCGACGCTGCGCTTGATGAGGGTTGTCCACAGCAGGATGACGGCCAAGTAGGCGCCGAGGGCCCAAATGCCGATCATGATGCTGCTCCTGGTGAAAGTAGTGCTGGTGAGTGGTTCACCGGTGGTCCTGTCCTGATTCTTCCCGATGCCTGCCTCAGCGCAAGGCTGATGCAGGCTCTGATGCCATGCGTGTGAGGGCAGCCGCTGATGCTGTAGTCATCTCCGCGGGCACCTCCAGGTCCGACGACAGGTAGCGGGCTGTGTCCTGCATTTCCTTGGAGCGGCGTTGGGCATGTTTTGCAGTGCCGGTGAGGAACCGGTCTATCACCGCTTGCCCGTCACCCGCCAACTGCAGGGCGATCTGGCCTCGGATCCACTCTTCGAGACCGGCAGCTCTTCCTGCGGTGACAGCTTCAACCACCACGGAGGCAAGGCCTTTCATCAGGACGCTGCGAAGCAGCTTGTGGGACATGGCGGCCCCAGGTCCGCCGTCGGCGATTTCGACGTCGGCACCCAGTGGACTGAGCAGGTCCGCCACCGCGGCGGAGCCGGGTCCGCTGACCATCAGCGGTGTCTTGGCACCCTGGGTGGGGACGGGTCCAAGGATCGCTACGTCGGCGAAGAGTGCCTTGCTGGGGAACTGTCCAAGTTCCTGCATGACGTGGGGTGAGGATGATGTGAAGTCTGCGTAGCAGCTGCCGGTGGGCAGCACAGGCAAGCACTCCTGGGCCACGGCCCGGGCGGCCGCAGCGCCTGTGAGTACGAGGACGATGTCGGCATTGGCGCACGCTTCCGCTGCCGTGGCCGCCCGGATTACACCCGCGGGAGTGCTGGGAGCGACGGGGTCGAATCCGGTGACCTGGTGCCCGGCTGCAACGAGGGCGGCGGCATAGGTGGCTCCGGCCTCACCGAGGCCGATGACGGTGCAAGCTGTCATGTTCGTCTGTCTTTCTTACTTGGCACGGTCCGCGATGATGGCGGCCCTGCGGTGTGCTTCGTCGGCGAACACGGCCTCGGCGGCCTCGGCCACATTTGCTGCCTGTTCACGGGGGATGATGACGACGCCGTCGGAGTCGCCGATGATGATGTCGCCTGGCATGACGGGGACTCCGCCGAAGGAAATGGGTGTGCCCAAACGGGATGGGCCGTTCTTGTAGGGACCCGCGGGTGTGGTGGCCCGGGCGAAGACCGGCATCCCAATTTCACCGAGGGTTTCGGCGTCCCGGGCGGCGCCGTCCAGCGCGAAGCCGGCAATGCCGAGATTGATGGCCCGTTCCCCGATGAGTTCTCCCAGCAGGGCCCGGGACTCGTCTCCGCCGCCAGCGACAACGATGACGTCGCCCGGATGGGCAAGCTGCAATGCGCGGTGAATGCCTTGGTTGTCGCCCGGGCGGGTCCAGACCGTGAAGGCCGGACCGGCAATGCGGGCGCCAGGCCAAATAGCCTGGATCGCCGAGTCGGCAACCCCCAGGCGGTCCATGGCATCGCCGATGTTCGCAGCCGGCAGCTTGGCAAGCCGTTCAAGCACGTCCCGCCCGGGGCGGGGGAAACCGGCGTCGATGTCTTCAAGGACTGGAGTTGTCATGATGAGGTTCTTCCGTGTGTGGTGGTGGGATGGGAAGGTGGCTTGGTTCAATCGGTCGTCTGAACTCAGTCGGTTTTCTGAACCAGCGGGAGGACCTTTTTGAAGTCTTCTTCCTGACTCGCCCAAAATTCCTGGTAGTCCTTGCCGGACAGGTAGCTGGTCTGGAGTCCGAGGTCTTCCATCTTCTTGACCACGGCCGGATCTTCGATTGCCTTTTGGAAGGCAGCCTCCAGTTTGGTAGCTACGGCGTCCGGCAATCCTGCCGGTGCTGAGTAGCCGCGAACGGTGCCGGCTTCGACGTCGTATCCGGATTCCTTGAACGTAGGGACGTCCGGGAGCGAAGGTGCGCGCTCAGCCGTCATGACGCCCAACACCCGTGCCTTCCCCTGCTTGGAAAGCTCGGTGACGTCGCTGACATTGGCCACCAGGATGTCCACGTGCTTGCCGAGGAACGCAGTGGTTGCCTGCGAAGCGCCTTCAGAGAAGTGCACTGGCGCAAACTCCGCGCCGGTGGTTTCCTGCAGTTGCGCCAGGGCGAAGTGCTCGCCGGTCTGCAAACCGGTGGTGCTGGCCGTCATGGATTTGGGGTCGGCCTTGGCGGCGTCCAGGAGTTCCTTCAGCGTCTTGTAAGGACTGTCCGGCTGGACGGCGATCACCGTGGGATCGATAACCTGCCGCCCCAAGGGCTGGAAACTGTCGCGGGTGTATTTTGCCCCGCGTGCCGGGTCCAGTGGTGAGACAACCACGGACGGGGAACCTGTGGCGCCGATGGTGTACCCGTCGGGCTTGGCGCTTGTCAGTTGTGTGTAGCCGATCTGTCCGCCAGCCCCTGGCTTGTTGACGACCTCGACGTTGGTGCCGAGTTCCTTCTCCAGGATCGGCTGGACCAGTCGGGCAGCGGTGTCCACCGCCCCGCCGGAAGAGAAAGCGACGATCAGTTCGATCGACTTTCCCTTCTTGGGGAAGTCGTCCCCTGCGTTGTTGGTGGCGCCGGCGTTGGCGCCGCAGCCGGTGAGCCCGATGAGGGCGGCAGCAGCGAAAGCTGCGGTGATGCGTGTGCGGGTCATGGTTCTTCTCCTTTGAAGGGGGATTACAAATGGGTGGTGTCTAGGTTTCCGGGTCTTCGTTGAGTGCTTTGGGCTTACGGAGCTTCAGGAGCGGACTCAGGATGATCAGGACGCCGATGCCGATCAGGACCACCGGGATGGGACGGTTGACGAAGATGCCGAAGTCTCCTTGGGAGATTTCCAGGGACTCCCGAAGGGAGCGTTCCATCAGCGGTCCCAGCACCAGCGTCAGCACCATGGGCGCCAGCGGGATATCGAGATGCCGCAACGCCAGGCCCAGAAGGCCGAAGCCGATCATGACGAACACATCGAAGACGTTGAAGTTGATGGTGTAGGCGCCGATCACCATGAACAGGAGGATCAAGGCGGTCAGGATGGAGGCCGGCACCCGCAGGATTGACGTCCACAGGCCCACCAACGGAACGTTCAGCAGGAGCAGCAGCAGGTTGCCGATGAACAGGCTTGCAATGATTGCCCAGGCAATTTCCGAGTGCTCGGTGAAGAGGGTCGGCCCCGGAGTAAGACCTTGTTGAAGGAAGGCGCCCATCAGGACAGCGATGGTTGGCGACGCCGGGATACCCAAGGTGAACAGAGGGATCAGCGCGGCGTTGGCGTGGGCGTTGTTGGCGGTCTCCGGTCCGGCGACACCTTCGATGGCACCCTTGCCCAGCTCGTTGCGGTGCTTGGAGAACTTCTTCTCGGCGCCGTAGGCCAAGAGAGAGGATACCGACCCGGTCATGCCGGGGATGAGGCCAAGCCCGAATCCGATGCCCGTTCCGCGAGCCATGGATGGTGCACTGCGGCGCCATTCCGTGCCGGTGGGAAGCAGGGAGCGCATGCCCGGTGCGTGCACAGCGGTGGCCTGGGAATCCTTGCGGTAGGAGAGGATTTCGGAGAGGCCGAATACGCCTACAATCACGGCGACGAAGCTCACGCCGTCCAGCAGGTTGTCCGAGCCGAACGTGAAGCGGGGAGCGCCGGCCACGGGATCGATACCCACCATGGAGATCAGCAGGCCCAAGGCACCGGAAATGATGGCCTTGACCATGGATTTGCCGGCCAAAGCGACAAGGAGGGAGATTCCAACCACCATCAGAGCGAAGAACTCCGGCGGACCGACCAGGAGTCCCAGCTCGCCGAGCGGCTTGGCGGCCGCAACCAAGCCAAGTGTTGCGATTGTTCCGCCCACAAAGGATCCGACGGCGGCGATGGTCAGGGCCGCTCCAGCCTTGCCGATCTTGGTCATGGCGTAACCGTCAATGGTGGTGATCGCCGAGGCAGCCTCGCCGGGAGTGTTCAGCAGGACACTGGTGATGGTTCCGCCGTACGCCGTGCCGTAGAAGATGGCGCAGAGCATGATGATCGCCCCGGTCGCGTCGAGGTTCATGGTGAGGGGGATGAGGAGGGCGACGCCTGCTACCGGGCCGATGCCGGGAAGCACGCCAATGATGGTACCGAGGAGGCAGCCCAGGAAAGCGAAGATGAGGTTTTGCCAGGTCAGCGCTGATGCGAAGCCGTTGGCCAGTTCGTTGAGGGTATCCACAGTTAGAGTCCCATCGAGTTCAGGACAGAAATGCCGGCGGTGGGAAGGGCCACGTTCAGGCCGTAGTTGAAGGCGTAGAACGCGCCGAAGCTGCCTGCCACGGCGACGATCAGCGATGACACCCAGCCGCGGCGGCCGCGGATTTTCAGGTGGTACATCAGGAAGATGAACATGCTCAGCTGGAAGCCGATCAGGTCCATGACCGCGGCCAACAGCGCAAGGCTGACGACGACGGCGATGACGAGGCCCCGGTCAACGCCGGTTGATGTTTCGCTCGGTTGGCGCAATTCCTGAACGAGCCAGATCGCGGACATTGCAACCAGCAACCCGCCCATCGCAAAGGGGAACATCCCCGGGCCTGGTCCGAGTGACGTCCACAGGCCCAGGCCGATCGAGCTGACCAGCACGTAGACACCGACCACTACGAACGCTCCGATCCCCGCCAAGACGGTGGGTGCAACGTTGGCACGTTGGGGCTCGGTCATAACTGACTCCGTTGTCATGGGACTTCTTTCTTACGTTCCTTGATACTGCATTTCATAGAATGAAAGAGTATTGCGTCTGAAGAAATAGTGACAGGAGCCACACTTGATGTCAAGCGCAAGGAACTTACATAGAATGGAACAATGACCGTGAGCTCAACGCACTCCGCAAGTTCCGCCGAGGATGGCCCCAAGGCAGCAAATATGCGGTCGCTCTCGCGTGCCCTGGAGGTATTTGCCGAGCTGCAGCGGGCGGAGCGGCCCCAACGGTTGAGCGATCTCGCCAGGACCTGTGGCATGAGCCTGCCTACGACGCTGAGGATCCTGCGCGTCCTCCAGGATTTTGGCATGGTCAGCCAGACGGACAAGACCTACCGTGTCGGCCCGGCGGTTCTTCCCGCGGCCCGGAGCTTTCTCGAAAATGACCCCTTGGTGGTAGCGGCGCGTCCCATACTCCAGCAAGTCGCCACCCAAACGGCCCGCACTGCGTCCCTTTACACGCGTCTTGGTTTTGAGCGCATCCTGGTAGCCAGGGTGGACGGCGACTCACCACTCCGGTATGACCTCCCCCTGGGCAAAAGGCTGCCTCTTACTGTGGGCGCCGCTGGAAAGATCCTTCTGGCGTCGGCTACCGCGGAGGAGCTGCAACAGGTTGCCGTGGCGGCCTCCACCTCGGGCCACGAAGGGGCTGGATTTACTGCCGACGAGTTGCGGGCACGCCTGCCCCTCCCGGGCGAGGATTTCGCCTATTCTGCTGACGAGCGCGCTACGGGCGTCCTCTCCGTCGCGGTGGCTGTCCCCAACAGGACCGGCCGTCCCAGTGAATCGATTGCCCTGACAAGTCCGGTCGAGACGGCCACTGAAGCAGAGCTGAAAGCAAGCGTCCCGGAACTCCGACGCGCCGCCGGACGTCTTTCAGAGCTCCTGATGGGCTCCGTCTACTAAGCCGCACCAGGGCAGGACGTTCGTGCGTTACCTTCCCGGGGCATGGTTCCGGCGGTGTCGCCGCCATCTCCGATGAATCGGTGTCAAACGATGCTTGCTGGGGGATACGAACAAGTCCAGAGATGACACGGGCGATGGATGACGGGGCGGAATCGTGCGGGCGGCAGAACCTTGCTCCCGCCCCTGTTTTCCCCTTGTAACTTGTTTTACCTGGGGCGCGCCAGTGTCCTGGCCGCGGTACGGGCGGCTATGGCGAGGGTGAAGGCTGTTGCGAGCCCCAGTATCGCCCAGGAGTAAATTTCCCGGCCAGGGACGCCGGTGGTTGCCAGCCAGCGAATGGCATAGTTGGTGGTCGCGCCCACCGGGAACGTAAACACCCAGAACGCTGGGGAGAAGGGAAGCTTGCGATATTGGGGGAGGAGCATGACCTGCATGAGTGCCATCATCACCAGCACGCCCGTGAGTCCCAGTTGCACGGTCCCCAAGGGTCCCGGGTGAGACACCATCCAGGCGATGTTGGCCGTTGCAGGCGCAGCCAGGTAGGCGGACAGTCCGGTCTTGGCTGCTGGTGGCAACGCGCCTCCGGTCATGAGCCTGAGGGTGACCACGGCGCCCACGACAAGCCAGAAGAATACGCCGACGCCAAATGCGCCCATGGCGGCGTCATGGTTGTGAAGGCTTGTAAAACCGATGCTGGCGACGAAGGACCCGGCCACCACGGGCAACAGGTAGCCGGGATGGATGGATTGCATCGATACCCCGGCTATGACCCAGTGGGCGAGAAGTTGTGCGGCAACGATGGCCAGGGCGGCGATGGACGCCACACAGAGCCAGGTCCCCAAGAGCGGCACATAGGAGCTGTAATGGGAGGAAAGCAGGATCCCTACGAGCGGAATGAAGGATGCGAACGGCCCGGCCACTTCGTGCTGAAGGTCAGAACGGAATGTACCCCTGCTCCGAAGGCCTTGGAACACATAGAGGGCGGTCAGGAGCAGCCACAGGGCGGCGGCTGCTCCGTAGAGAGTTTCCTCCGGCCATAGTGGGAAGTCCAAGGTGCTCCTTGCGGCGGACCAGGCGCCGCCGAGGCCTGCGAGCCCCAACGGAACGCCGAACCGGCTCAACTCATGCATCCCTGGTTCGGCGTTCAGGCGCTCCACAGGTCCGTGGTCGGCAGGTGCGAGGGCAACGGAGAAGGCGGTGTGTGTCATGGTGTGAGCGGCTCCGGTTGGTGGGGAAATACGAGGAGTGTGCTCGTAGCGGTGGCGAGGAGTTCGCCGTCGGTGGTGCAGAGGCGGCCTTCGGTGAAGATCAGCCGCGAACCAGCTTTCACCACTGACCCCTCTGCGCGAAGGGTGCCCGTCCGGAGCGTGATGGGCCGGAGGTACTTGACCGCCAGGTCGATGGAGGTGTAACCGAGGCCCGCTGCCAAAGTAGTGTGTGCTGCGCAGCCGAGTGCCGTGTCAAGGAGCGTGCAGGCCAGGCCGCCGTGCACCATTCCAAGCGGGTTGTAGTGGGCTTCGCCCGGCCGGCACTCGAATTCGACGTACCCGTGTTTGGCTTCGACGAGATCGAACTTCATCAGGGACGCGATCGGCGGTGGCGGTATGCTTCCGTCGCTGAGGCCGGCAAAGTAGTCCAGACCCGACAGTCGTGGCAGCTGTTCGAGTGCGATTGCCGGGTCGATCCAACTGAAGGTCTCCGAGCGCTCCGCAGAGGTGTTTGGTGGCAAGGTGCTTTCTCCCTGGTTTTCTTGGGACGTTTCGAAACCCGTCTGGGTTAGGACGGGGCGTTGGCCGCCAGGGCAGGGTAAAGATCCGGGATGGAGCCGGAGAGGCCAAACTTCACGCCTGCGGTGATGTCATCCACGATGACCTCGTAGTCTCCCTGCTCCAGCCCATCGAATGCCTTCCGTACGACCTCCTCGGCGGCGGTTTTCGGGGCACTCACACCTTCAGCCATGGCCGTGTCAATGTAGGCGACGTGCACGCCGGTGACGTGCGTGCCTTGGGGAGCCAGTTCGATCCGGAAGGCGTTGGTCGCTGACCACAGTGCGGCCTTGGAGGCGCTGTAGGCGCCGGTGAGCGCGATCCAGCTGAGCACCGAGTGGATGTTGAGGACCGCCGATGTGGGGCTGAGGGCGAGCACCGGCGCGAAGGCTTTGGTCAGGGCGACGGGCCCGAAGAAATTGGTCTCCATCACCTTTCGGATTTCCTTGTCCGGCAGCGAAAGGAGTGTGTCCGTTTCCAGAGCAATGCCGGCGTTGTTGACGAGGACCGTCATGTCCGGAGCCTGTTCCAGGACGGCCCGGATCGAGGCAGGGTCAGTGACATCGAGAGCGAGCGGGACGATGCGGGAGTCGTGCCACTCCTGGGGGCGCCGGGCTGTCGCGTAAACCTTGGCCGCGCCCCTGGCGAGGGCCTGTTCCACGAACTCGCGGCCCAGCCCTCCATTCGCACCGGTGACAAGAACGACGGCGCCAGTCAGCTGTGGCATGAATTCTCCTGATCTCAGACAGGGCGGTGACGTGGTTGTCGCTGCCCTCAAAGTCAGGTTAGCGGAGTAGGTTGGATTTTCCAACTAACTTGTATACTTGTTTCAGTGCTGAAAGCACTGAGACCTCCCAAGCACTGAAAGCAGGTAAGCGATGGAATTAACCGATAGGGCCGATGCTGGGCCCAGGGCGTGTTTCATTGCGGCAGGGCTCGAGGTGCTGGGCGAACGGTGGGCGCTGTTGGCGCTCCGGGAGATGTCCTTGGGTGTTCATCGTTTCGACCAGATAGCCCGTAATACAGGCGCTTCCCGCGATATTCTGACAAGCCGGCTGCGGACGCTGGAAAGCCAAGGCGTTATTGAGCGCGTCCAATACTCAGAGCGCCCACCACGCCATGAGTACCACCTCACGGCGTCCGGGGCGGAAGTTGCTCCCATTCTCATCTCGCTCGCGGCGTGGAGCAGCACCTGGATGCGTGACGAGACGCCCCGTGCCTCCTACCGGCATAGTTGCGGGGCCGACCTGAAGCCGGTGCTGTCCTGTGCCGAATGCGGGGAAGAATTCGGGGTGGGCAGTTTGATGCTGGGACCGCTGGTATCAACGTCAAGCGCCATTCCGGTCGAGGAATGACCCAGCGTGTGTTCACGTTGGGCCTCTTTGTGGCCGTACCCCGGCTGATGCCGACGGGCTCCGGCCTGCACTATCGAGGCACGGAAACGCGCTTATCCCCACAAGGCGACAGCAATGAACCCGACGCTGATGAGTGTGGTGTGAAGGGCATCCAAAGGGGTGGCCCAGGGGCAACGGCGTTAAGGATTCGTCAAGAACCACCCTGCCGGCATTAAGGAACCGTAAGGATCGTCCTTTCGGCCCTTTTCACGGGATTGACTGAAGTCAGCCCCGCGAACGGGGCGCTGATGAAAGGACGTTCCAGTGGCCGACGTGGCTGTTGTGGTGATTCTTGTGGCGTGCATGGGAATCGTGATGTGGGTTGCCCACCTCTTGGGCAAAATGGTCGACGGCGATGGTCCGGTGAGCGGGCAATGACGTTGGATGCGGTCATGTGGGTCGGGCTGCTCCTGGCAGGCCTCGCCACGATGGGCTACCTGTTGGCAGTGTTGCTTCACCCGGAAAAGTGGTGATGGCCGGTGGTTTTCAGCACAGCTTCCTTCATCACCCAACTAGCCGTTTTGGTACTGGTGCTCGTGCTCTTGCACAAGCCTTTGGGCGTGCACTTGGAGCGGGTTTTCTCGGGTACCACATCGTCGGGACCGGAGAGGTTGTTCTACCGCTTGGTGGGTGTCGATGCCGGAACTGATCAGAGCTGGACTGTGTATCTGCGCAGCGTTCTGGTGTTCTCGGCGGTCTCCGTCCTGATGATCTTCCTGCTGCAGCGTCTGCAAGGTGTTCTTCCCGGAAGCAATGACCTTCCTGGCGTGGATCCCTGGGTTGCCATGAACACGGCCATCTCGTTCGTCACGAACACCAACTGGCAAACATACGTGCCGGAGGCCACTGTGGGCATTTTCGTCCAGATGTGCCTGCTGGCCGTCCAGAACTTCCTTTCGGCCGCTGTTGGGATAGTGGTAGTGGTCGCCTTGGTCCGCGGCATCGTGCGGACAACAACCGACCGACTGGGCAACTTCTGGGTTGACCTCGCCCGGGCCTCCTTCCGGGTCCTACTTCCCTTGGCGACCGTGGGGGCTGTCGCATTGGTGATTGGCGGCGTCGTCCAGAACTTCTGGCCCACGGAGGTCACCAATATGGCTGCTGGAGTCACGCAGGTGATTCCGGGTGGACCGGTCGCTTCCCAGGAGGCAATCAAGGTACTGGGGACCAACGGTGGCGGCTACTTCAACGCGAACTCAGCGCATCCCCTCGAAAACCCGGGCATTTTCACCAGCATGTTCCAGGTCTTCCTCATCCTGCTGATCCCTTCGGCACTGCCGTACATGTATGGACGGATGGTGGGGGATCAGCGCCAGGGCTACACCGTTGCCGGTGTCATGGCCACCCTTTGGGTGACATCCACGGCGTTGATGGGCTGGGCGGTTGCCTCGGGCCAAGGAACCGCGACGGCGGCTGCAGGCGGTCTGGGAGAAGGTTTCGAACAGCGTCTGGGACCTGCTGCCAGCTCGATTTTCGCGGCCTCCACCACCCTGACATCCACCGGCGCGGTCAACGTCGCGCATGATTCATTGGCTCCGCTGGCCGGCGGCATCGCCATGCTGAACATGATGCTCGGTGAGGTGGCCCCCGGAGGAACCGGATCCGGGCTTTACGGAATGCTGGTCCTGGCCATCATCGCCGTCTTCATTGCCGGCCTCATGGTGGGGCGCACGCCTGAATTCCTGGGCAAGAAGATCGGCCCCCGGGAGATGAAGCTCGCAGCCCTCTACATCCTGGTCACGCCCACACTGGTGCTCGCGCTCGCAGGGATCACAGTCCTCTTGCCGGATGTCATGGCCAATGCGCCGGCCTCCGGCCCGCACCAGTTCAGCGAGGTGCTTTACGCCTTTACCTCGGGGGCGAATAACAACGGGTCAGCCTTCGGCGGCATTACCAGTTCCGGTCCTTACCTGTCCGTCATGCTGGGGATCGCCATGGTGCTGGGGCGCTTCCTGCCCATCGCTTTGGTGCTGGCGCTGGCAGGTTCCCTGGCCAGGCAACGCAAGATTCCGGCGTCGTCCGGTACCGTGCCCACCCACGGCTGGCTCTTCGGCTCGCTGCTCCTCAGCGTGACCGTGATCATGACCGCACTTAGCTACTTCCCGGCCCTCGCACTGGGCCCCCTCGCAGAAGGACTTATCGCATGACGTCGTCCACGACGCGTACTGCCGCGCAAACCTACGCCGACGGCAACCCCCTCGGAACCCCCGGAGAACACAAGCACCACACCAAAGCCCCGGCCAAGATGAACGGAGCTACCATCCGTGCAGCCTTGCCGGTGGCTGTGAAGAAGCTCTCCCCGCGGCAAATGGTCCACTCACCGGTCATGTTCGTGGTGCTGGTCGGCGCTGCCATCTGCACCCTGATCTGTGTGCTCAAACCGGATGTTTTCGGCATCACAGTGACAGTTTGGCTATGGCTCACTGTGCTGTTCGGCACGCTGTCAGAGGCCATCGCCGAAGGCCGCGGCAAGGCCCAGGCCGATAGCCTCAGGGCCAGTCGGCGAGGTGTCACTGCCAGGCTTCGCTTGGAGGACGGGAGTACCAAGGAGGTTCCCGGAACAGACCTGAGGTTGAACGATGTCGTCATCTGTGAGGCCGGCGACGTCATTCCCTCCGATGGGGAGATCATCGAAGGCCTGGCCAGCGTTGACGAGTCCACCATCACGGGCGAATCAGCGCCGGTGATCCGTGAATCCGGCGGTGACCGTTCATCCGTCACCGGGGGCACCAAGGTTCTCTCGGACCGCATCCTGGTCCGCATTACGGCAGAACCGGGAGCTACGTTCATTGACCGGATGATCAAACTCGTTGAGGGCGCTGTCAGGCAAAAGACGCCCAACGAAATCGCCCTGCACGTTTTGTTGGTGTCGTTGACCATCGTCTTCCTGGTGGTCACCATGACGTTGGCCCCCTTTGCATCCTTGGCCGGGGCCACGCCGTCGCCCATCGTGCTGGTTGCCCTGCTGGTCTGCCTGATACCCACCACCATCGGCGCGTTGGTTCCGGCTATCGGTATCGCGGGCATGGACCGGCTGGTCCAGCACAACGTCCTGGCAACTTCCGGGCGCGCGGTGGAAACGGCAGGCGACATCACCACGTTGCTGCTGGATAAGACCGGCACCATCACCTACGGAAACCGGCGTGCCGTTAACTTCTTCCCGGCCAACGACGTGGAGCGCACCGAACTCATCGAGGCCGCGCGCCTGTCCAGTTTGGCCGACGAAACCCCTGAAGGGCGCTCCATCGTGGACCTCGCCAGCGACAAGGGAGTGAACGGTCCCGGCCTGGAGCAGATCCGCAAAACCTCGAAGGAAATCGTCATTGTTGAGTTCACCGCCAGCACACGGATGAGCGGGTTGGACATGGACGGGCGGCGGATCCGAAAAGGCGCCGCCTCCGCCGTCGAACGCTTTGTTGCTGAAGAAGGCGGGCGCATGCCCGCCGAGGTCCAGCGGCGGGTGCAGGAGATTTCGGCGGAGGGCGGCACTCCGCTGCTGGTCGCCGAAACGACGGACGACGGCGGAACCCGGGTCCTGGGAACGGTGCACCTGGCCGATGTGGTCAAGCCGGGCATGCACGCCAGGTTCGCAGAGCTCCGAAGAATGGGCATCAAGACGGTGATGATCACCGGCGACAACCCCGTCACTGCCAAAGCGATTGCGGCGGAGGCCGGTGTCGACGATTTCGTCGCTGAAGCCACACCGGAGGACAAATTGGGGGTGATCCGCCGGGAGCAGGGCGAAGGACGCCTGGTTGCGATGACCGGTGACGGCACCAACGACGCACCGGCACTGGCCGCCGCCGACGTCGGAGTGGCGATGAACTCCGGGACACCTGCTGCCAAGGAAGCGGCGAACATGGTGGATCTGGATTCGGATCCCACCAAGCTGATCAACATTGTGGGCATCGGCAAACAACTGCTCATCACCCGCGGTGCGTTGACCACCTTCTCGGTAGCGAACGACGTAGCAAAGTACTTCGCCATTGTCCCGGCACTGTTCACCGCTGCGTTCCCGGGCCTCGGACTGCTGAACATCATGGGTTTGGCCACGCCGGCCTCGGCCATCCTGTCAGCGGTGATCTTCAACGCCCTCATCATCGTTGTGCTGGTACCGCTGGCTTTGCGCGGTGTGAAGTACCGTGCGGTCTCGGCGAACCAGGCGCTCGGCAGGAACCTGCTCCTCTACGGACTCGGCGGCCTCGTGGCGCCGTTCATCGGCATCAAACTCATTGACCTCATCATTTCCCTCATCCCCGGCATCGGCTAGGAAACCCATCATGAACATGCTGTCCGGCTATCTCCGTCAAGCAGGCACCGCCCTTCGGTTCCTGCTGCTCGCCACCCTCATCCTGGGGCTTGCCTATCCGTTGGCAGTCTTCGGCGTGGGACAGGCAGTTGCCCCGTTCCAAGCAAACGGCTCCATCCTGAAGGACGACGCTGGCAATCCCGCGGCGTCAGCGCTGATCGCGCAGGTCTCCGCGGACGATGCAGGGACACAGGACCCGGCCTGGTTCCATGCACGGCCTTCGGCGGTCGGCTGGGACCCGACGTCGTCGTCGGCGAGCAACTTGGGTCCCAACGATACGAAATTGCGCGACACCGTCACCTCCAACCGCGCTGCCGTTGCGGAGTTGGAAGGCGTCAGTAAGTCCGATGTGCCCGCTGATGCCGTGACGGCCAGCGGTTCGGGACTGGACCCGGAGATCTCTGTTGACTACGCCACACTCCAAATCCGACGGGTTGCAAAAGCGCAGGGGCTCTCTCCCGAAGCCGTTCAGGGTCTCGTGGACAAATACACGAGCACTGGACTGGAAGCATTTTTGAGCCAGCCATCGGTGAACGTCACCGGGCTGAACCTGGCCCTTGCGGAGGCCGCACGGTGACGTTCACCGTCGGCGGGAAGGCCCTTCCGGGTGGAAGAATGAGGCTATGGCACGGGCGACACTGAGAATCTTCCTGGGCGCTGCCCCGGGTGTCGGCAAAACCTACGCCATGCTCGAAGAAGCACACCGGCTGGTGGGCCGCGGCGAGGACGTGGTGGTGGCTTTTGCCATGGATCACGGCCGCAGCGATACGCGGGCACTGACCCAGGGGCTGGAATCCATACCCGCGCGGACAGTTCAGTACCGGGGCACGGCCTTTGAGGAAATGGATCTCGACGCCGTTCTGGCACGGCGGCCGCACACCGCCGTCGTGGATGAGTACGCACACACCAACATCCCCGGCAGCCGCAATGGAAAACGCTGGCAGGACATCGAGGAACTCCTCGAGGCAGGCATCAACGTGCTGTCCACCGTGAACGTGCAACATCTGGCGTCGCTGGGGGATGTCGTGCTGGCCATTACGGAAGTCCGCCAGGCAGAGACCGTTCCAGACGACGTCGTGCGGCGGGCTGACCAGATCCACTTGGTGGATATCTCTCCGGAGTTGCTGCGACAACGGTTGGGAGACGGGAAAATATACGCCGCCGACAAAGTAGATGCAGCGTTATCAAACTACTTCCGGCTGGGAAACCTGACGGCATTGCGGGAGCTTGCCCTCCTCTGGCTCGCAGACCGCGTGGACGAGGGCCTGGCGAAGTACAGGGAAGAGAACCACATCGAGGCCAGCTGGCCGACGCGGGAGCGGATCGTCATCGGCCTGACCGGCGGTCCCGAAGGCGAAGTCCTGATCCGGCGTGCCGCCAGAATACTCAAACGGGTCAACGGCGGCGACCTCCTGGCCGTCCACGTCCGCGCCGCCGATG
This sequence comes from Paenarthrobacter sp. TE4293, assembly GCF_050435325.1. Lineage (NCBI taxonomy): Bacteria > Bacillati > Actinomycetota > Actinomycetes > Micrococcales > Micrococcaceae > Paenarthrobacter > Paenarthrobacter sp. TE4293. Next base: position 574,661 of record NZ_JBNJRY010000001.1, on the reverse strand, counting down.
GCATTTCCGGTGAATCACCACAGCACCTCGAATCGCAGCGGCACTTGGTCCGGGACCTCGGCGGAAGCTATCACACGGTGGCGGGGGAGGACCCGGCCCAAGCGCTTCTGGACTTTGCCCGCAGCGTCAACGCAACACAAATCGTGGTGGGCGTGTCCCGGCACCGCTCCTTGGCGGGACGGCTCATCGGTGCCGGCGTTGGTAACAAGGTTGTTCGGGAATCAGGAGACATCGACGTCCATATGGTCTCCCATCCTCTGGGCGGTCAGGGTGTGGACCGTCCCCGCCGTGGTGAGCTGGGCAGGGTCCGGGTGGTGGTTGGCTTCGGCCTTGCCGTTGTCCTGCCCGTGCTCCTGCAGCTCGTCCTGGCGGCGAGCCCTTCCCACAACATCGCGACGGCGGTCCTCGTCCAGCTCACTGGTTCTGTCGCCGTTGCCCTGGTCGGCGGACTCTGGCCAGCGCTCCTGGGCGCAGTGTGGAGCAGTCTTCTGGTCAACTACTTCTCCACGCCGCCCGTTGGGAACCTGACCATCAGCGATCCCCAGAACCTGCTGGCCCTCCTGGTCTTCGTCGGCGTCTCAGCTGCCGTGGCCGCCGTCGTGGACATCTCCGCCAGGCGATCCAAAGAGGCCACGCGCGCCCGTGCGGAAGCTGCGACCATGGCTGATTTGACGCGCGGAGCGACAGATGCGGAGGACACGGTCAATGGGCTGCTGGCGCAAGCCCTGGACGTCTTCCAAATGCACGGCGCCGCACTGCTCACCACAGACAATGGAGGGGACCCCGACCAGGACTGGCGCCTGGCGGCTAAAGCCGGTGACATAGCTGCTGTGTCTGCCGAGGGCAACGATCGGCCTTCCGGTGGCGAGACCACGGAGCAGATCGACAACCGGACCCGGCTGATTCTTTACGGCAGGACACTGCCCGCGAGCGACCGGCGCCTGCTGGGAGCTTTCGGCTCGCATCTCGCTGCCCAGCTCGAGCGACGCCAGCTTGCCGCCAGCCGGCGTGAGGTCATGAGACTGGCCGAAAGCAACATCATGCGAACTTCCATCCTCCGCGCCGTTTCGCACGATCTCCGAACGCCCTTGGCCGGGATCAAACTGGCCGTCGGTGGACTCAAGCAACACGATGTCCACTACACCCCTGACGAGGAGCAGGACCTGCTGACGACGATTGATGAGTGTTCGGATCGGCTCGATGTCCTGGTCGGAAACCTCCTGGACATGTCCAGGATCACCTCCGACTCCGTCAACGCCCTGATCAAACCTGTCCGCTGGCACGAAGTCATTCCGGCCGCTCTGCGCGGAGTACCGTCCGGCACTGTTCGTGTGGACCTGCCGGCAAATCTCCCGGCCATCGACGCCGATGCGGGCATGCTGGAACGTGTCATAGCCAACATCGCCGAGAACGCCGTCAAGTATGCGCCCGGCTCGGACATCGTGATCGTTGCTTCAGGGGGAGGGCTGAGCACCACCTCGCTGGACGGCCGGCCATCCGGGGAGCTCCGGATCATCGACCATGGCCAAGGTGTTCCCGCGGACGGCGTCGTGCGCATGTTTCAGCCCTTCCAACGCCTGGACGATGTACCGGCGAGCACAGGCGTCGGTTTGGGACTGGCAGTGGCCAAGGGATTCGCCGAAGCCATGGGCGGTACCCTGACCGCAGAGGCGACGCCAGGTGGTGGCCTGACCATGGTCATCCGGATGCCGCTCTCCACGGGGGCGCCGCTGGAACGGGAGGCCCCACAGGCGCCCATGGAAGCACAATCACTGCTGTTGCACTCCACTCACCGATCACCCCTGGGCCACCGCAGGGGTGGCCAATGAACAACGTCCTGGTGGTTGACGACGATCCTCACATCCTCAAAGGACTGCAGATCACCCTGAAGGCCCACGGCTATGGAGTAACGACGGCCGAAAACGGTGAAGCCGCCGTGCTGTCAGCCGCGCAGCACCCGGTTGCCGTCGTGATCCTTGACCTCGGATTGCCCGACATCGACGGCACTGACGTCATCACCAGGATCAGGGAATGGAGCGACGTCCCGATCCTGGTGCTGTCCGCCCGGCACGGGTCTACCGACAAAGTTGAAGCACTCGACGCAGGAGCCGATGATTACATCACCAAGCCGTTTGGTCTGGATGAACTCCTTGCGCGCCTCCGCGCGATTCTCCGGCGGACGGTCGAGCCTTCCGACGAGCCCCCGGTAGTCGCTACGTCCTCGTTCGTGCTCGATCTGGCAGGCAGAAAGGCCAGCCGCCAGGAGGAAGACGTTCGATTGACGCCTACCGAATGGAGCATTCTGGACGTCCTGGTCCGGAACCCCGGGAAACTTATCACCCAGCAGCAGCTCCTTACCGAGGTGTGGGGACCTGCCTACGCCAAAGAAGCAAACTACCTCCGGGTTTACATGGCGCAGCTTCGGCGCAAACTCGAACCCGAGCCGGGGAATCCGCGACACTTCATGACCGAACCCGGGATGGGTTATCGGTTCCAGCCGTGAACCGGAAGAAATCCCTGCGGCATGACGGGCCGGACCTGCTCAACCATGGCGGGTCCATGGCCGATGCTCGACTCTTCTGGTCAGCTGCCTCTACGTGCAGGGTGCAGACTCTAGTACATGAAGATATCTCCGGAACGACGGGCAGCGCGTGCGGGACGAAGCGCGGCGCCAAGGCAAGAGCCGGCTTCTACGGAGATGACAGCGCCAGGCGAAGCCTTCGACGAGGCAGTGCAAGCAGTCCGGACGGGTGGACTCACCGCGGATGAAGCGGCGGACCAGCTGATCGACCGGATGACGGACGGGGAGATCCTCGGTCTGCTCGACGGCGACTCGCCAAGGGTGCTGCTCCCCTTCATCCCGGCACTGCTGGGCAGACGCCCGTTCGTGGCGGGGGCGGTCCCGCGGCTCGGCATACCAGGGATCCGGTTCAGTGACGGTGGCCGCGGCGTAGTGATCGGCGCCTCCACGGCTTTCCCCGTGACGATTGCGAGGGCAGCGACGTGGGATCCATCGCTGGAGGAACGTGTCGGTGTCGCTATTGGCCTGGAAACCAGGGCCCGGGGTGCGAACTACTCGGCCTCGGTCTGCGTCAATCTGCTTCGCCACCCCGGGTGGGGCCGGGCGCAGGAGTGCTACGGCGAGGACCCGGTGCTCACCGGCCACATGGGATCGGCCATAACCCGGGGCGTTCGCCTGCACGTGATGGCGTGTGTAAAGCACTTTGCGCTCAACTCGATGGAAAACGAGCGCTTCGAGGTCGACGTGGCAGTGGACGAACACGCCCTGCATGAGGTCTACCTGCCGCACTTCAAGGCGGTTGTGGATGCGGGCGCGGACTCCGTCATGAGTTCGTACAACCGGGTGCGAGGTGAGTACATGGACCTCAACCGCGCGCTGCTCACGGATGTACTGAGACAGGAGTGGGACTTTTCAGGCTTCGTAACGAGCGACTGGGTCTTCGGCACCCACGACGCGGTGGTCAGCCTGGAGGCAGGAATGGACGTGGAGATGCCGCTGCGGCTGCTGCGAGCCCGCGAACTGCCGGCCGCGCTGGGTAACGGCGAGCTGGCCCGCGCGACGGTGCTGCAGTCCGCACGCCGCATCCTGCGCACATGCGTGCTCCATGCCGCGACCCGGGAACCATCGGCCCCAACGGCCGCCGTCATCGCTTCCCAGACCCACCGGGCCTTAGCCCGACGGGTCGCCGAGGAGTCGATCGTCCTGCTGAAGAACGCATCCGTCGGGGAGGCGCCGCTCCTGCCGTTGGCACCCACCACGCGTCATCTCGCGGTGATCGGACGGCTCGCGGCCAGCGCGAACCTCGGCGATCATGGCTCGTCACGGGTCCGGCCTCCGTCCACCGTCTCGCCCCTGCAGGGCCTGCGTGAGGCGCTTCCCGGGGTGTTGATCACGACCACGACCGGTCGGAACGAGCAGCGCGCGGCGGCGATGGCCGCCGCGGCGGAGACGGCGATCGTCGTCGTCGGCCTGGATCAGCATGACGAGGGCGAGTCAGTTGTCACCGGCGGTGTGGACGTGGGCGTGCTCGGCCGGACCTTTGGCTCAGGTCCCCTTCGTCGGGTTCTCATAGGACTCGCGCACTTGGCCTCCCGCTTTGTCCGAGGCGGCGATCGGAGCTCACTTAACCTGCGTCCCTCTGACGAACGGCTCATTCACACAGTCGTCGCCGCGAACCCCCGGACCGTCGTCGTGCTTGTTGGCGGCAGCGCAATCCTCACCGAGAACTGGCGTGACCGCGTGCCGGCGCTCCTTATCGCGTGGTACGGCGGTATGGAGGGCGGCCGCGGGCTCGCGAGCGTGCTGACCGGCAGCGAGGAGCCCGGCGGACGCCTGCCCTTTGTGCTGCCAACGGACGCCGCGCACCTGCCCTTCTTCGACTCCGCGGCCAAGTCCGTTGTCTATGACGACCAGTGGGGCCAGCGCCTTCTCGACGGCGAGGGGCATAGGCCCGCTTTCCCGTTCGGTTTCGGCCTGGGCTACACGACCATTGCACACCGGCTGCTCGACCACTCGTTGGACACCGCAGGTGGCCATGCGGACGTGCTCGTAATAAACAACGGCGACCGCAAGGGTTCCACCGTCATCCAGATCTACGCCGCGGATGTGTCCAGGCGCAACCCGGTGGCCCAGCTCCTGGGCTTCAAGAAGGTGAGCCTGCTGCCCGGTGCGGAGATGACAGCCCGGGTCGTTCTGGATGCCGGCCCCACCCTGCAGCGCGATCCAACCACACGGCGCTGGTCTGCCCGGCCGGGGGAGTGGGCACTGCTCGCAAGCCAACACAGCCCGGACGGTTGGGAGAACGCCGTCCCCTTGCGACCCGCAGACGGGCAGTACACCGACGACGACACATCAGACGATCATCGGGCCTGACCCGGACCGGGGTTCCGCTACCTGGGAAGATCGCGGAATGGTGTCCTCGGCCCTTCACTACGGACGGGCAGTGCGTCGTCGCCCCGAAGCATGGCGCGGAGCAGTCGACGTTCCTCCCACCGGAGAACCAGGGATGCCCGGCCCGGCCGCAGCACCAAGTCTCCGTCCGTTGTCGCATAGCGCTTCTCGAGATCCACCAACTCTTCCTCTTGCAGCAAGGCAACTGTGCTGCCCGAAGCCCGGTCGACCAAACGGACCAAGGAGGAAGGTCCCGTGAGATCCGTCGCGACGAAGCGCTGCTCGCTGGCAGCAAGAATGGTCCTTTGCGCCGCCCGCGACACCACCAGCGGACGGGACGGTGCGCCCAGCAGCTCGCTGAGTACGTCAGCTGCGGCGTCAGGACGGCCTGTTCTCCGCGCCGCCGCCTGCATCAGCTGTAAACGGCCGGGCTCACGCAGAACTTCATCGATCTTCCAGCCGATCGTTGCTGCTGCGTTGCAACGGACGGCTGCGCCCTGCTCCATGAGGTAGTCGCCGTTGCGGACCTCCTGCCCCGGGATAGGGTTCACAAGAACCATCGGGAGGCCGGCAGCCATGCACTCCGACGCCGAGAGCCCACCCGGCTTGCCCACGAACAGGTCCGCCTGCTGCAGCAGTTGCGGCATTTCGGTCGTGAAGCCGAGTACGCGGTAGCGGTCACCGGCGGAGGCCACCAGCGCCTCGATGCGCTGCCGCAGCGCATCGTTGTGTCCGCACACGATAGTTGCTGTGAACGCCGATCGCATATGCAGTGTTTGCCGCACCACCGAGACTGCGTAGTCGCCACCGGTCGCGCCCGCTGAGATGAGCAGCATAGGTGGCTTAGTGGTATCGCGTACCGGCGGTGGATTGGGCTGTGTGGTGATCGGGATCCCCGTTGCAGCGACACGGTCGGGAGGAAGTCCCAGCGCCATGAGCTCCATCCTTCCCTCCTCCCTGGCCACGAAGATCTTGTGGAACGCGCCCGACAGGGACAGGCCTTGGAAGTCGTAGTCGGTGGTCACCACAGCGGTCTTTGCATCAACCACGCCGCGAAGGATCAATGAAGCCAACAGCTGGGCGGGGAGGAAATGCGTGCAGATAACAGCGGTAGGCCGAAAACGCTTGATGGCACTAACGACCGGGCTGGCGTTCACCCGGGTCCAAGGGTCAATGGGGCCACGTCGCCGGAACGGCGGGTTGCTGATGTCGTAGCCCCACTCGACCAGCCAGGGCAGGTCCTCCACCAGGACGAAGTAGCCCTTGCCCAGCATTGCGCGGTAAAGCACACTGCTCACCTGCAACACGTCCAGCACCTGCACCTCGGCGATGTCACCACGTGCGGCGCACGCTTGTTGTACCGCCGCCGCAGCGCTGTTATGCCCTGATCCCACGCCTGCGGACAGGATCAATACGCGCTGTCCGCTGGCTGTGGCTGAAGATCGTGCCGACGTTGTGCGCATGAGGAGAGGCTAGCAGGCTGCCATCCCATGCTTTCGGCGTTGTTGCGCTGCGGTTCAGGAACGATGTGTCCTTGCGGAGTCCTTGATGTCCTTGAGTTCCTGCAGGATGGCCAGCTGCTCGCGGTTAATGGTGATCAGGAGGCCGATCTCTTCTTTTGCTTTCAGGTTGGTGTCGTAATCGTGCTGTGCCATGACCGCGGCGATGGCATCCTGACGTTTGGCGGCGATGAGGAGGATGGCGCCTTGGAGTCCCGCCAGCATTGAAAGCAAGAGGTTCAGGAGAATGTAGGGGTAGGGGTCCCAGGCGTGAGTTACCAGCGCCCACGTGTTGATGCCCGCCCAAATCATCATGAAGCCGATGAAGCTTCCCACGAACGGCCAGCTTCCCATTCCGTTCCGCATGATGTCCGCGGCGCGCTGGCCCTTGGTGAGCGAAGCTTTGTGTTGGTCGTGCCAGGTCTTTCCGTGGTCGGTCATGCCCTACCCTAAGCCCGGTCCGGGTACCGGGCATCGACGACGGGGTGATCCAACCCCACCGTGGCACTGCGGATGATTCGGATCCCAGTGATTGTTCCATTCCCGGAAGGGCTCCGTCTGCACCCGTATCGGCAGACAGTGGCCGTCGAGAGGTTGATTCTATTGATGATCGGGGCGCTGGACGGCGGTGCATCCCTGGCCAGCCAAGTACGTAAAAGCACTCCATGCCGGGGCAATCAACTGGCAGCCACGCTGATGCTGGGCGGCGAACGACGGCTGACGCTTCGGCCCTGCCCGAAATACGGCCGGGCCTCCACAAGACAGGCATGCCAGTTCCTGCCGGGCCAATTTCTGTTCCGGTGGAAGAAGAGCCGCAAACTCCGCAGCGGTCCATTCCGTGCCATCCAAAACATTCTTTGCCATGTACACGGTGCCTCCTCCTGTACTGGTATCCGGGATTGAAGATCGGGTGCTTTGACTGCACCACATCGGCGGCGGCGGGTGGAGCCCCGCCGCCGCACGTGTGCTGTTCCCACATGTCGAACCTGGCTTGCGCGCCGGCTCAGCCGGGGGTGGGCTCGGCCGTGGCGGGGCTTGCCATGTGTTCCTGTATGACCGGGCTTCAGGCTTTGGAACTCGGCCGTCCCGGAATATGGCTCAGAATGGACTTGGAGAAGCCGCCATCGACACAGATGTCCTGCCCGGTGACATAGCCCGCAAGGGGGCTTACGAGGAATTCAATGACGTTCGCAATGTCCATGGGATCTCCAATCCGCGCCAACGGGATGATGTTTTCCCTTGCCTTCTTGATGTGGGGGTCCTCGTACATTTTTTCGGTCATCCGGGTATGAGTCATGCCCGGGGAGACGACGTTGACTCGAATTCCTTCAGGTGCCCATTCCAGCGCGAGTGTTTGGGCAAGCATAGTCAACGCAGCTTTGCTGGGGCTGTAGGCACCTGATCCAGCATGGGGTATCTGACCTGACATCGACGAGGTAAAACAGGCGGAACCGCGGCTCTGCTGCAAGTGCGGGTGGCTGGCCTTGGCAAGGAGCCACGCGCCGCGAAGATTTACGGAGAACATGTCGTCCCAGTCTTCCAAGGAGACATCGCAGATCGGGCCAGGATTGGCAATGCCCGCATTCGCGATCAGTGTGTCGAGCCCCCCGAACTCAGCCACCGCGGCGTCTACCAATTTGCCCGGCACTGCTGGGTCACCGAGGTCTCCCGCCAAGGAAATAGCGGTGCCGCCCATAGACTCGATTGAACGAACGACGTGGTCTTGGTTGCCGTTGTTCTCGTGGCCAGCAACTGCTACCCTCGGGTGCTCGCCCCGGGCGAGGGCCGCCTCTGCGATTCTCAGACAGGCGGCTGCTCCTATGCCGCTGCTTCCACCGCTAACCAACGCTCTCATTGCGTTCACTCCTTCAATAATGGTCACATCGGAAAAGTCCCGGACCGCAACGTCCATTGGCGTTGCGGAGAAATGGGCAGTATGACCTTTTGATATTTCTCTTGCAGTTACTGGCTGAAGTGCCGTGATCCCGGTTTCAGGGTCAGTTTGTGAGTTCCCACCCGTGATCCCTGAGGGCCTGCATCGCCGTCTTGAATTCCTGCACGGGGTTCTCCTCACGAATGATCTCAAGAACGACGTTGCTCACTCCGCACGTTTCCCTGACGGCCTGGCCCAGACCGTGCCAGTCGATCACTCCCGTCCCGATCGGATCGTGACCCCAGGTGTCCGTGCCTGTATCGGAGATATGCACCAAGCCAATGGATTTGTGATGCGAGAGCAGGCTTTCGACGGGGTCCTCACCTATATAGGCTGCGTTGGCGACGTCATACACGATCTTGACCGAGTCGTCGTTGATCGTGCCGACGACGCCTGCCAGATCCTCGATGGTAGGTGTGAAGCAATAGGGGGTGTTCTCGAAGAGGAGACGCGTGCCGGCCTGCTTGGCCAGCGGAATCAGGCTGTCAAGACTCTCGTACATCCACCCGTAGGTTTTCTCAAGAGAGGGGGAGATCATAGGGCGGCGTGTCCCGGGGGATATGACCACCTCAGAGACTCCCCAACCTTCGGCGAGCTCAATCACTGACGTGATGTGCTCAATGCTCTTTCGCCGCATATTTGCTGCAGGGCTGGCGAGATTGATGTCGTATCCGCCGGCGTTCAGAGACTTGATGGAGGCGCCGTACTCATTGAGCCGGGCGTAGATCGCGGAACGCTCGGCCTTGGAGATTTCATCGGGCCAACAGTGGGGAGAACTCACTGGAACCTCAAAGGTCCTGTATCCGTTTCCGGCCAGTTCCGCAATCGCGTCTATGGCCGTGGATGACCATAGGTAGGAAAACGTGTTGATGATCATGTTGTTCACGCGGAGGGTTCCTCTCAATTAAGTGTCAAGGTAGACAGCGTTCATCAGCAATTGTGAGTTTCGGTGTCCGCTGGGAGATTCGTTCCCACTGGCCTGGCGGCTCGATGGTTCTCAAGGTTCCGTAGAAGCTTTGAGCATTCTCGGGTCGCCTTCAGGGGATAGCGTGGTTAGCGGGTAATCTTCGCCTCGTTGCCAGCCTGCGGGGCGCTTGCCGCCAGGTGTTTGCCTTCGAGTACCTCCGGGTCAGCGAGTGCCACGGTGGAGCGGTCGCCGCGGTTGCCGGTCTCCGGAAGCGTGAAGTAGACGACGAGGCAGAGGGCGACGACGACGATCATGTAGACAGCTACAAGCATTGGCTGCCCGGCGCCAACGAATGCGGCAGCGATCAGCGGGGCGGTGCCACCAAAGACGGCAATCACGATTTGATGCGCGAATCCGATGCCCGATACCCGGACCGATGCCGGGAAAAGTTCGGCCTGGATGGTCGGATAGACCGACTGCCAGATACCCAGAACAACCCACCCGGAGGCCGATACCAGGACGTATACCCAGAAGCCAGGCTGGTTGAGGAGCAGGAGCAAGGGGTAGAAGAGAACGATCATCCCGATGGCGCCGATGATGGGGAAGATCTTGCGTCGGCCGAGCCGATCGGAGAGCGCACCGCAGGCCGGCACGATGACCACGAGGAGTGCCAGCCCAATAACGCTTCCGGCCAGTGTGGAGGACAGATCCCGGCCGGAAGTCAGCTTGGCGTAGGTGGGGAGGAAGGTGGCCCAGGTGTAGTAGGCCACAGCCGGGGCAGAGAGCGCTGCTGCTTGCAGCAAGGCCTTCGGGTGTTCGCGAAGCAGGTCCATCAGGCGGGCTGCAGCGGACTTCTGATCCACGAGTGCTTCTGCCTCGAACTCGGGGGTTTCTTCTGCCCGGGCCCTCAGGATGAGGCCGACGATGCCGAGGAAGCCACCCACAACGAAGGGGATGCGCCACCCCCACGCGGCGAGATCGGCGGTAGAGAAGGATGAGGTCACCAGTGCTGCTGCACCGGTAGCCGCGAGTGTCGCGAGGCCGCTCGCCATGTTGGTGAAAGAGCCGAACAGGCCCCGCCGGTTCGCTGGAGCGTGTTCCACCATGAAGGCGATGGCGCTTTGGCCCTCGCTGCCGGCCGAAATGCCCTGGATGATGCGTGCAACCAGGAAGAGGACGGGCGCCGCGTAGCCGATGCTCGCGAATGATGGTGTGAGGCCGATGATAAGCGAGCCGAGCGCCATCCCGGAGACGGACAGTGTCAGGATGAGCCGTCGTCCAAAACGGTCGGCCAGCGGGGAGACGATAATGCCGCTGAGTGGACGTACAACAAACCCGACTGCATACGTCAGTAGTGCTGCGATGAGTGAGGCAAACGGGGAATCGCTGGGAAATATCTGTGACGAGAATACGGCTGCCAGCAATCCGTAGATGTACCAGTCGTACCATTCCACGAAGTGTCCGATGGTGCCGGCGACCATGTTTAGGGTGCGGCGAGGGTGCTTCGTCGCTTCGGGAAGTTCCGAAGCGGCCAGTCCGCTGTCGGCTTCTTTTGAGGTCTTCATTGAACTCTCCATATTTCACGATTGTTGCAGAGGGGATGTGAGAAGTCCCGGACACTTCGGTGTGCGGGTCAGCCCGGCCAATATGTCGGCTGATGGGACCACCGACTGTCTGGACGACGATCGGTTGGAACGCTTCGGGCTGCGCCTGACTTCACTTTGTCGGAGCTATTTCAGCCTCCCAGACTCTCAATGAGATCGGTTGCTGAGATCGGTTGCAAGCAACGATACGGATCACATGTGATCCTTGTCAACGTCTGCATGCAGTTGCGCGGCGGATTTTCAACTTCGGCTGTGGGCGTGAGGGCGGCGGGGCGCCAGTGGTACTGACATCCATAAAGCGCCGGTTGCAGCGAGGCTGGGTTTCTTTACGGCGCGTGAAGGGGTGCCGCGTTGTCGAAGTCCTGGTATTCCACTCCGGACCAGGTGCATTCCAAGCGGCCATAGAGGGACCAGTAATCATCCCAGTGGGCAAGTTTCCACTGATCCCGTTCCAGGCCGCGGTGGATAAGCCGCGAGCGCAGAATGTCTTTAGGTACCCGTACCCGGACGACCGTGATGGCGGACGGTGGCCATTGGAAGCTATCTGCCGCGCGAGACAAGTAGTCCGGCTCCCCGAAATAGGCCCCGAAAGGGGCGTCGAGAACTACGGACCGGCCGAGGCGCAGGTTTACCCCTGCCACATCCATGAGGGTTTCGTACTCAAGGGGAAGCAGGTTGTTGCGGTAGTAGTCATTGGACTCCCTGTCTGTGGGATCGTGCCCGGTGGCGGTCAGTGCGAATTCGACAAACCGGCCACTGACCCGGTCCTTATCCAGGTATGCCGCGTGGTGCTTCTCTGCCGTTTGCTGGGCAATTGTCGTTTTTCCTGAGCCCGCCGGCCCAATGACAATGAAGACCTGGGGAGTCATGATCGGCGGGCCTCTGATACCGCGGCGAGGAACGCCCGGGCTGCTTCGCTGACGCGGTTAAAGTCACCGTCCGGCTGCCACGCCTTGGTCACGTAACTGCCCACGCCGACCCCTGCGACGCCGGCGGCAAACCACTCGCCCACGTTGTCCAGAGTCACGCCGCCTGCCGGCATGATGGGCAGGTGCGCCAGTGGAGCCAGCACTGCTTTGGCGTAGGCAACTCCGCCGGCCTCTGTGGGGAAGAGTTTGAGGATGTCGGCGCCTGCTTCGGCGGTCTCGACTAGCTCGGTTGGTGTGTAAGCCCCGCTGATTGTCGGCACTTGGTACCGGTTCGCTGTTCTGATCATCGCGGGGTTCAGTTGCGGGCTGACCAGGAACTCAGCGCCCGCGCGAATGCACTCGTAGGCGGAATGCTCATCAAGCACTGTGCCCGCTCCGATCGCCACGCCGCTGGGTGAGTGCTTTGCGGCCAGCCGGCGGATCACATCAACTGCCCCTGGAATCGACAGGGTAATCTCAAGGGCCCGGAAGCCTCCTTCGATGGCAGCTTCGGCGACCTGCTCGGCAAGTTCAGCGTTGTCCAAACGCACGATGAGGACGGCTCCTGATTCGTGGATGGTCTGCAGCGTGCGAAGTTTCTTGTTCATACTGGCCTCTCTCTGGCCGGGTGGTGGAACCTTCACGCCTGGCCCGGCTGAATTGATGTTTCGTTGACAAACTCTCCCACCATCCATAGTGTTATTGCAACCGATCTCAGCAACCGATCTCATACAAGGGGGTATTGCGGTTGACTCATGTACGAACAATTGTCCTGGGCGCTTCCCACTGGCATGTTCCACTCTGTGCGCAAGCTATCGCTGAAGAACACGAAGTGATTGGAGTGGGCGACGAGGATGTATCCCGTATCCAGGTGAAGGAACTGGCCGCTCGATGGGGGGCGCAGGCTGAAGCTGATTGGCACAAGCTGATTGATCTACCCGACATCGGCCTGGCATATGTCTTTGGTCCCCACGACGGTATGGCAGAAAAATGCATGGCGTTGATAGCGCGTGGCATTCCGTTCGTCGTGGAAAAGCCCTTGGGCACCTCCCTTGACGAGCTTTCCACAGTCCGCCGGGCCGCCGAATCAGCCGGCGTGCCAGCCACTGTTCCCCTGGTTCAGCGCGGTGGACCCACAGAGAAATGGCTTGCCAAGGCAGGCCGCCCCACCTACCAGCGAGCTTCATTTATTGCTGGCCCACCATCACGGTATCTGGACAATGCCAATCCTTGGATGATCGATCCGGTCAAAGCCGGGGGAGGCTGCCTGGCGAACCTCGGTCCACATTTTGTTGATCTGTTTCTCCGGGGTTGTGACGAGCAGGCAGCGCAGGTGGATTCCCGTCTCTCTTCAACGCTCCACCGCCAGGCCGTTGAGGATCATGCCAGTGTCATCATCACGACGCCGGAGGGCCGGGAAGCCATAGTGGAAGTTGGCTACGCATTTCCGGGGTCCCCGTTGAAGCGGTACTGCAGCTTTACTTCAGCCGGTGAGGCCGGGTTCGCCTCTGTCAATTCCGACGGCACAGCTACCTTCACCGCGTCGGACGGAACGACGGAGACCGGCGAAATCAACGTGGACAGCGACCCGCTCTACGATCCCTTTGTACGGAACGTCGCCCGGACGCTGGAAGATGGATTCCGGGGCCTGCCCACGCTGGCCCAGCTCGAAGATGTCATGCGCCCCATCTGGCAGGCGTACGACGACCAGCACGGAGGAAACGAACATGCCTGACTTGAGTATCGACGTCGTTGCGAAAGCTGCCGGTGTCCACCGGTCAACGGTCTCCCGGGCGTTCTCACGCCCTGAGGCAGTGAAGAGTGAAACACGCGAGCACATTCTCCGTGTTGCCGAAGGACTGGGCTACACCATGAGTCCTCTGGCGCAGGCACTCCGTCGCAAGACCAGCAACATCATCCCTCTGATTGTCCCTGACATTACGAACCCGTTCTTTGCAGAACTTGCCAAGACGATGACGCAGGCAGCTGACGAGCGCGGCTACCAACTCATGCTGTGCGTCACCAATGGTGACCCGGCCAAGTCAGATGGATATTTCACCGCCATGCAGGCGATGTATGCCCCGTTCGGGATTGTGGCACCCTCCACGAAGGTGGATAGCGAGGCGCTGAAGCGTTTTGCCTTTGGCCATAAAGTGGTGGTGATTGATCGCGTGGAAGGTGACGATTCCGTTCCTACAGTCACGGTCGACAGCCGCAAAGGAATCATGCTGGCGCTGGATCATCTGCATTCCTTGGGCCACACGTCAATCGGCTATGTCTCCGGTATCGCCGGGACACATACGGCCCAGGACCGCATGGACGCCTATCTGGAACTCACCGCAGAAAACGGCAGCAAGCCGGTTGTACTGGACAGCGGCTCCGATCTGGATGCGGGTACGCGCGGAGCAGAGCATTTCCTGGAAATGGACAATCCGCCCACAGCGATCATTGCGGCCAATGACATGGTGGCCTTTGCGGTGATCTCGGCGCTCGGCCGAAGTGGCCTGCGGGTACCGGACGATGTGTCGGTCATCGGGTTCGATGGGCTTGCGCTCGGTGCACGCTTCAATCCTCCCCTGACAACAGTGCGGCAGCCGATCGCTGACATGGGACATATCGCGATCGAACTTGCGGAGAAGCAGAATGGTGACGGTTCGGTGGACCATATTGTGCTGGAACCCGAGCTCCTGGTCCGTGGCTCCACCTCGGAGCTCCGAAAATGAGCGGGGGAGGAGACCCGACGTTCCGTCGCCTGCCGGGGATTCAACATACGGACCACGTCGGCCTGACCGTTCCAAACCTTGAAGAAGGCATCCGGTTCTTCGTCGAGGTCCTCGGAGCCGAAGAGCTATACCGTTCCGAACGCGGGCCCGACGAAGAGTTCATGCCCACAAACTTCGACGTCCCATCAGATGCAAAGCTGACGCTCGCCATGCTGCGCCTGCCACCGAACCTCAACATCGAGCTTTTCGAGTGGAACAGTGCTGAACGGCGGGAGTCGCCGCCGAGACATTGCGACGCCGGGGGGCACCACCTGTGCTTTGTCGTGGACGACGTCGATGAAGCAATCACAGTGCTACAGCAAACACCCGGGGTGCGCGTACTCGGGGAACGCAAGGAAGTCGCTGGTGACAGCCCCCGAGTAGCCGGCAACCGCTGGACCTACTTCGTTACCCCTTGGGGACTGTTGATGGAAATCGTGGACCGATCCCGCGTCGCCGAACCGCCCCTGCTGGTCGGTCCCGCTGACTGGACGGCAGCTCCAAACACTTTAGAAAGGACATGAACAATGCGGCTAGCGGGTCACACACTAGGTACCCCGAACCACACGGTTCCCCAAGCACTTAGTCTCTTTCGGGCTGCAGGGCTCGATGCCGCCGAGGTCATCTACCAGGATGACTATAAGTCCGGGTTGCCCCTGGGGGACCGGCGCTCGGCAATGGAGGCGCTCAAAGCGGCCGAAGGCGAAGGCGTTCCCATCGTCGGCCTGACGCCCTACACCACCGCGATCAACTCACTGGACGATACCGAATGGCACAAAGCCGTCGACGAATTTCGTGGGGCGATTGATACCGCCCAACTGCTCGGCGCTGACCGGGTCCGCGTCTACGCAGGTTCGTGGCACCCTGGCGACACCGATCACTCAGCGCGGTGGGCTCAGCTGCGTAAGGCGCTTGAGACCCTTGCCCCCGAGGCCCAGCAGGCCGGCGTCCGCCTTTGCGTGGAGAACCACTTTGGCACCATGACCCAAACGGCAGCGGATACAGCCGCCCTGGTCCGGGAAATCGCCCAGCCGTCCGTGCGAGTGCTCTATGACCAGGCGAACCTGACCTTTACACACGACGAAAACTACGAAGAAGCCTTCGCTGTTCAAGGTGACCTGATCGGTCACGTCCATGTGAAAGACCTTGTCTTCACAGATCCCGATGCGGCTTTTCGTGCCACGGAAACGGCCAGGGTCAACGCCTCAGAGCGCGCGGTCCGTTCCCGCGTAGTCGGAAGCGGCGTTATTCCATGGACCCAAATCCTCGCCGCGCTGCTTCAGCACGGTTACGACGACGTACTGAGCATCGAGCTCGAATATCGCTGGCACCCGCAGGACCTTCCCGCGCCCGAGGATGGTTTCCGGGAGTCCGTCGCCGTCCTGCGCTCAATGCTCTCTGATCCGGCCAAAGTAAGGAACGCCTGATGAACACCAACCGCCTCCGTGTCGGAGTTATCGGCGCCGGCAACATCGCCACGATTGCCCAGCTGCCCACTTTGGTCCAACGAGATGACGTTGAACTGGCTGCCCTGGTTTCCCGGCGTGAGGATCCAAGCAGCCTGGTCCGGCGCTGGGGCTTCAACGCTGCGTACAAAACGGTGGAGGACATGCTGGCCGGACAAGAGCTGGATGCAGTATTCGTCCTGACCCCCCGCTCCGAGCATGCCCACGCCGTCGAGCTTTGCCTGAAGCGTGACGTGGACGTGTTCTGCGAGAAGCCGCTTGCCCCAGGGACAGAGGAGGCAGAACACCTGGCAGACCTCGCCGACGAGCGGGGGAGGATCCTGATGGTTGACTTCAACCGCAGGTATGCACCCGTCTACACAGCCGGCCGGGAAGCCTTTGGCGAAAAAGGTGCCACCTTCTGCGTCGCCCAGAAGAACCGCCCGGGGTCCGAATACCGTGCGACATTCGAGAATGCCATTCACATGGTCGATCTCCTTCGCTGGTACTGCGGAGGCGAACCTGAACACGTGGCTGCCCACGCCGCGGGTGAAGATCCCTGGGAAGAAGATGGACTCGCAGCGACCATCCGCTTCAGCACCGGTAACACCGGCGTTTTGATGGCGGCCCGCACAGCGGGAGCATGGAACGAGAAATTGGACGCTTACGGTGACGGAAAGACCGTCGAAGTCCGGGCACCTGAAACGATCTCCACCACCATCAACGGCGTCACCACGTCCAGGGAACTGAGTGCCGAAGCGTACGGCTGGGCGACGGCGACTGACACCCTCGGATTCTCAGCGGCCGTTCACCATTTCCTTGACCGTGTGGTCGACAGGGCCCAGCCGCTAACTTCCGGCCGCGAAGCTGTACGCACCCAGTGCCTGTTGGACCAGATCCTGGCCGCAGCCGGTCTGCCCACAAAGGAACAAACAGGGCGCGAATGGGCGAGCCACGCAGTCAACGCAAGTTGAACTGCCCACCTCAAACAAGGTGCACAGGTTTCTTCTGTGCCACTTATAACCAGTGGCCCGAGTAAATTCTCGGATATGGGGGTGGCAACATAGCTCTGTTTCGCCTGCGTCATGGTGCCCGACAAGCAAAGGGAGCGAAGAAGCGGTCGTTTCGGGGGCGTATCGCCCCGCTCGTCGGAATCCTGTTGGTTGCCCTCAGCTCGAGAGAAGCTGTTTCGGCGGTGTCTCCGCTCCTTGGCCAAATAAGCATGGACCTTCCCTTCGATGCGGTGGCGACAGGGATCCTGGGAATGCTGCCGACCGCCAGCTTCGCAATGATGGGCTTCTTCGCGATGCCGCTCCAACGGCGTATTCGGCTGGAGCACCTGCTACTCGTTGCAATGCTGCTGACAACACTTGGTCAGGCAGGCCGCGCAGTGGGATGGAATGTCCTGGCATTCTTGATCTTTACTTGCATTGCGATGCTCGGTATTGGCCTGGTCAACGTTGTGGCTCCGCCTCTGTTGATGAAGTACTTTCCCGACCGAATCGGGTTTCTCGCAGCGCTTCACATCACTCTCCTGGGAGTCAGCACCGCGGTCGCCGCCCAATGTGCCATCCCCTTGGGAAGCCTGTTTGGCTGGCGGTTCTCCACCGGGATCTGGGCTGTCCTCAGTGCGCTTGCTGCGATTCCGTGGCTGATACTTCTTGCAGCCAAACGGGCCGCTGCCAGCTCCCGGTCCGGACCCTCCAACGATGGTCCGCCAGTCTTCAGGAACATTGTCAAGCCATGGAAGTCATCAATCGGCTGGGGCACTGCTTTGGTTTTCGCTGGTTGCTCCAGCAACACCTTTGCGGCGCTCACTTGGCTTCCGGTTGTTCTCGTCGACAGAGGCATGAGTCAGGAAAGTGCTGGATCGATGCTGGCCCTCTATTCAATCCTTGCTCTGCCGGTCGCTCTGATCGTGCCCATGGTTGTTGTAAGAATGCCCAGACCGCTACCTGTGGCCGTCGTGTTTGTTGTCGCCTTTGCCATAGGTTACGGAGGCATCATCTTCGCACCTCCAGCCTCGGCAGCGGTGTGGGTCGTCGTCGCCGGACTGGGCCAGGGTGCCTATTCCTTTGCGTTCACCATGATTAACAAGAGAACCCGAACGCAAGCAGGCTCGGGGAGCCTCTCCGCGTTTGCTCAGGGGACCGGCTACGCCCTGGCAAGCATTGGTCCTTTCCTTTTTGCACTCCTGCACAGTCCAGGCGGTAGCTGGTTGCTCTCATTCAGCATGCTCGGTGCTTGGCTCGCAGTGCTTGTGGCGGGGGCCATCATGGTCAACAAGCCACGCATGTTTGAAGACCACTCGCCGAGTCCAAAGGAACATCAAGGATCCACGAAGCAACGCCGGCATCACGTTGCAGAACGGAAGTGCGACACCAATGTTTGATGCGGCCGATTTCATCGTTAGCTGATTGAACTCAAAGGAGAGATTTCATGAGTACCCCTTTCACCCTCGGCCCGGCCTTCCCAGGTTCCGCATCATGACGACGGCGGAACGGGGCCCTCGCGTCGCTGTTGTCGGAGCGGCCGGCTGGGCCGGATCCCGGCACGCCCGGGCATTCTCCGAGGTCGGAGCAAATGTCACGCATCTGGTTGATAAGGACGAACGTGTGCTCGGGCTGGCCCAGGAGCTGGGTGCGGACCGGGTATCGAGCGCCGGGGAGTTGCGCTCTGATCTGCTGGACCTGGTGGTCGTGGCATTGCCTGCAACTGTGCAACCCACCGTCTGTGCGGATCTGCTGAACAGGGGTTTCCGGGTGCTGACGGAAAAGCCTGTGGCGGCGGATGCACAGGGGGCTGCGATCATGGCCGCCGCTTCGGGAGTGAACGAACGGCTCATGGTGGGATACACGCTCCACCAGCATCCAGGGGTTCCGTTCGTATCCACGTGGGTCCGAGACAACAAAGTGATCGCCGTTACTGTTCGTTCGGTTGCCCACAAGCAGTCCGTCGACTCATGGCGTGCGGATCCGAAGGAGGGCGGCGTCGCGGTAGTGAACGGTATTCACGCCATCGAGCTGGTTTCGTCATGGTTCAAGGGTGCTCCGAAAGTCCTGGCTACCAGCGCCAGCAACATCCTGTACGGCTCTCCGGTGCCGGAACACGTCGTTTCAACGCTCGAATTCCCCTCTGGAGTGGTGTTTACCTTGCAGAGCTACTGGTCTCCCTGGCAGGAACCCCAAGGGCTCAACCAAGGGAATTGGAGCCTCACCATCGATATTCTGGCCACTGACGGCCGGATGTTGTGGTCCAACGATTCCCTTCACGTGTGGGACCGCGACGGCGGACACCACGAAGAAATCTTCCCGCCCTCTGATCTCTTCCTCCGCCAGGCAGAAGCGGCCTTAGGGTTCTGCGCAGGTGAAACGCCGCCCGTTTCCTTCGCCCAAGCTCTCCGCGCCACGGACATCGCCGATGCGGTCCGGACAGCGGCGGGCTCCGGTGCCCGGGAGGTGCCAGCCCCTAAATAGGCATCATCGAAACCAGCAAGCGTACCGAGCAAGATCGAGTAAGGAAATGACCATGAAGCAAGCACCTCATGCCCCGACGACAGGGGCCCTGCAGTCAAGCTGCGCCCAGAGCGGACAGAACCGATGAGCCTCAAAGACCAGGTGGTTTTGGTAACCGGATCAAGCGGAGGAATCGGCGACGCTGCAGTCAGCGCATTTATAGCCTCCGGGGCCATTGTCATTGGTGCCGACCGTTCCCCGAAGGAGGACCAGTCGCTGGAAGCGTTCTATCCCCTCGACATCACTTCGGAAGAACAATGCTCCACCGTCATCACGGACATCCAAGTCAAATACGGCCGTCTGGATGTTCTCGTCCATGCAGCCGGAGTCCTCGGCCCCACCCCCGACATCATGGAAACAACCACCGAAGAGTTCGACTCCATCCTGAGGATCAATGCCACTGCGACCTTCACCATGGTCCGGCAGACCGCAAAGTCGATGCTTGAGACGGGCACCTCGGGTGCCATCGTGGTCCTGTCCTCAGTTGCGGCAAAAGAAGCGCGCCTCAACTATCTGCCCTATAACGCAAGCAAACTCGCGGTCCTTCATATCATGTGGTCTTTCGCCGAACTGCTCGGACCCAACGGCATCTCGGTCAATGCCATTGCGCCAGGACCAGTGAACACGCCCATGTGGGCGCAGTTCGCCCGGGATTCCGGACCCGATGCAGCTGCAAACCGGGCGAAGCGGGCAGCGCAGCTGCCTATGCGCCGCTTTGCCGAGCCCGATGAAGTGGCCCGGGCCATCCTGTTCCTCTCTGATCCCGATAATCGCTACATCACGGGGGTGTCCCTGGACGTGGCCGGTGGCGCACATCTGGGGATAGGAACCTAGGAATTCGGCTATTCATTCTTCGGCACTCAGAGACGAATCCCGTACTACGAAGGAGGCCCCCAATGCGGCACCATCACACCGCCCTGCACGTATCGGATATGGAGCGCAGCGAACGTTTTTATGTGGATGGACTCGGACTGGAGCGACTGGATGCGTGGACATCCGGAGCCTACATCGGCAAGCTTTATGGCCGTGCCGACGTCAAAGTCACGGCCATGCTCCTGGCTACCAGCGACGGATCGTTCCGCTTGGAACTCGCCCACGCCGAGCCGCTGTTGACCGCTGTCGATCCATCCCAGGCGCAGCCGGGAACAGCTCACCTTGCCTTTACCGACATTGATGTGCGGGAGGTGTACGCCAGGATGATGGCGCTCGGTTACGGCGCGATATCCGAACCTGTTGCCCCGACGTCGGGCCCCATTGCAGGCGGGTGGCTGGTTTACCTCCTCGATCCCGATGGAAATCGCGTGGAGTTGATCCAGCCGCCGGATTGGCGTCCAGGCATAAACTCCTAAGTCGCAGCGCCTCAGGGCATGGTGCGAACGCAATCTCCTTGCCACTGGATGGTGAATCTACCCAGGTGGTGCCCATTAAGGAAGGCCCCGTGACCGCTCAGCGGTCACGGGGCCTTCCTTTTGCAGTATGGAGTGCGGCTGGTCTGCCCGGTCAGTTATCCCTTAGCTAACCCTTGACTCCGCCTGAGGTCATACCGGCAACAAACCAGCGTTGAAAAGCGAGGAAGATTGACAGAACCGGGATGAAGGCAACGACGATGAATGCGCCGAAGAGACCCCAGAAGCTCCCGAATCCAGTGGTAATGTATCGCACTATGCCGTTCTGGACGGTCTTCATGTCTTCGGTGGTGGCGAGGACGGTGCCCACGAGGAAGTCATTCCAAACGAACACAAAGATGAAGATGGCTACAGCAGCGATACCGGGCCGGATGAGCGGCAGGATAATGCGCCACAAAATCTGCATGCGGGAGCAGCCATCAATGGCCGCTGCTTCCTCGATTTCGACGGGAATGTTCTCGATGAAATTTCGCAGAAACAGGATGGTTTGTCCGCAGATTATTGCCGTGTAGACGATGATCAGCATCGGGTAGGTGTTGATCAAAGCAGTCTTGACAAACATTGAATACAGCGCAATGAAGACCACAATCGCCGGCACCATGGACAGGACCAGGATCCCGGTCATCAGCGTTTCCATGCGGCGGCTGCGGTATCGTGTGGCGACATAGGCCGCAGGGATGCAAATGGCCAGGGCGAGGACGATGGAGCCGCCCGCATAGATGAGGGAGTTCGCGAAGAAGCGGATGTTGGTCGATGTCAGGAGACCAACATAACCCTCGGAAGAGAAGGGCGCCGGTATCCACCGTGGCGGGAACTCCAAGGTGCTCGAGGCCGTCTTCAGCGATGTGGATACAATCCATGCGACCGGCGGAAGCACCACCGCGGCGGAGAGCAGGATGTAGGCCCAGGCAGGGACTGCGCGAATGAAGTTGCCCAGGCGTCGCTGGCGACGCGGGGTTGTGATGCTCACAGGCTTTCCTTCCGTCGGAAGCGAATGGCGACGAGAGTCAGGACAATGTTGACGGCAAAAAGTAAGATTGCCGTTGCTGATGCCCCGGAGAGATCAAACTTGTCGAACATTTGGTTGTAGACACGCATGGACAACGTCTCCGTGGACCCGATGGGCCCTCCTCGTGTGGTGACGAGGATGATGGTGACCATCTGTACATAGAGCATGAGGAGAACTACCACCACGGACACGATGGTGTTGCGTAAGTAGGGGAGCGTAATGTTGATGAATCCGTGCCAGACACCGCCGCCGTCCACTTTGAGGCTTTCGCGTAGCTCTTCAGGAATAGTTTGAAGGGCACCCAGGAAGAGAAGCATGGCTTGCGGATAGGACCACCAGGCTGTCATCAGGGTTACTGCCACCAACGCGCTGGTAGGCGATGAGAACACGTCAGTGGGGCCGAATCCGAGGGATTTGGTGATGGCGGAAGCTGGACCGTAATTGGGGTTAAGAAACCAAAGCCAGATAGTTCCAGCAGTAGCCTGTGACATCAGCCAGGGCAGGAGGAAGAGGCTCCGGACGGAACGCTTGAACCTGTGAAGATTGTTGAGCACGATTGCGGAAAGAAGTCCTGCCGGCAGAGCGATGACCAAGGCGCCGAGCGAGAAAACCAAGGTAGTTCCGATGCGGCTCGGCAGGTCAGAGTCTGAGAACAGCCGGACAAAGGAATTCAGTCCGGAGAACTTGCCTATCTGGTAATAAGTCGTTTCGTGCAGGGCCGTCCAGACTGTGTAGATGAGCGGCCCCACGAAAACAAAGAGGAAAACGGCACTGACGGGGAGGACATACAGCCACACCATCCGATCCTTGCGGACCCGGCGAATGGTTTCGATGCTTGACGGTGCGGTGCTGGTCCTGTGGGGGCTGCGTGTCGGGCTTTCTGTTGACATTTTCAATGTTCCTTCCCAAGGGAGCCTGAACTTCCCAGGCTCCCCTGATATGGGGCGGCTACTTCTTGTTAGCCGCATCCTGCGCGGAACGGATGAAGTCCTCACCCGATGAACCATTGAGAGTCAATTTCTGTCCTGCTTGGGATAAACCAGTCGCGAGGGCGGTCCAGGTATTGGAATACGTGCGAGGCTCGCTATTGGTCTTGACATAGGCCGCGATGTCGTTGACTGTCTTTGCCTCAGGAGTGGAGAAGAACGGTTGCTGGTAGGTGGCTGCCCGGGTGGGGACCTCTCCACCCGTTGCCATCAGGGCACCGGCTTCCGGCCCGGTCATGTACTCGATAAACTTCCAGGCGGCCTCGGAGTTCTTGCTGCCATTGCCTATCCCCAAGGTCCACCCAATGGTGGTTCCTGTCGTATCGCCAGTACTCGCCTTGGGCAATGCTGTCCACTTAAGGTCCTTGTTCTGCGAGCCGAAGGACACCGCTCGTTCCGTGCCCAAAACTGCCATGGCGACGGTGCCACTCGCCATTCCGTCAGCTACGGTGCCGTACGTGTCTGAAACGACGTTGCTGCCCAAAGCCTTGACGTCCCGCAGCTTGGCAAGGAAGTTACCGAACTCGTTGCCCTTCGCCGTGGCGAAATCCGCTTGTCCATCTTTGTTCCAGATCTCTTGGTCAACCTGCGTCATGAAGCAGTTGAAGAACGTGCTGATGATCGCCGAGTTGTCCGTGTCCGAGAATCCAGTCCCGAAGCCGGTAAATCCCGCAGCTGCAGCTTTCTGAGCGACGTCGACAACCTGGTCATACGTGGTGGGAACGCTCGCGCCAATCTCGGTGAGGATCTTTTGGTTGTAGTACAGCGCGCAGGTTCGGTATTCATATGGCACGGCCACCGGCTTGCCGTCGGCGCCAGCAAGGGTGTCGGTCGGGCGCAGCCAGTCGGTCACCTTGGAAGCAGCCTCAGGCAGCGGTGCGTAGACCCCGGCGGATGCCATCTGCGGAACGACGGGAGTGAACATCTTGAAGACGTCAGGAGCCTGGCCTGCTGCCGCGGCTTGCGGCAGTCTGTTCAACATGTCGCCAAGCGAAACAACGGAGAGGTTGATCTTGATGTCCGGGTTTGCCGCCTCAAACTTGGCAATGTTTTCCTTGAGGGCCTTCGAGCGCGGATTATTCTGGCTGGGATCGAGGAAGTCCCAGTAATTGAGCGTTACGGGCCCTTTCGGTTCCGAAGCTGAGGGGGAGCAGCCACTGAGTGTGAGGCCGGCTATGACGGCCGTGACGAGCGCCAAGCCCCATCGCTTTTTGATCATGAAATTCTCCTGAGAACTGGGTTGCTGATGCGGGAGCATGCCGTGCTCAATTCCCGCCTGCTAAACGCTGACCACCGAGAGTGGGGAGGGGCTTTTTGACCATCGAGTCTCTCCTTTGAGATCGGTTGCATTTACGGAATTAGCAGTGAGATCGGTTGCTGAGATCGGTTGCAACAAATTTAGGGCCGAAGCAAGTCGCTGTCAAGGGAGGATTTGGTATCGATTTTGGACGTCAAACATTCCGGGTTGACACGCAGTCCCCGGCAACGCGGGCTGTTAAAGACATGGAAGTCCCGTCCCTTGCTCCGCGCATCGTTAAGCTAGGGCACCTTGGGTGTTCCCGGCCTCGGTTCCAAGACCCCGTACCCTTCGCCCACGGACGCTTCCGTCATCGCGCCGCCGGCGGGATACGCGCCGCTCGTGGCGCAGTCCATCGCGCGGCACGGCTCCCGTGCACTTTCCTCGAAGAAGTACGACGACCTCAGTCTCCAGGTATGGAGCCGCAGAGCACAGCAACAGCCTCACCAAGCTCGGAAAAAAGTTCCATAAGGCTCTCGTCGAACTCATCGCCGCGAACGAAAAAGTAGGCTACGGAAACCTCAGCGCACGCGGGATCCGCGAGCGTCAAACAGCGGGGAAGCATCGCGGTCTGGTCATCGGGCAAGGAGCGGGCCACGGACAGCGCCCTGAACTTTGTGGAGGGAATGAAAGAGGGGAACCCGAAGATCAGCAAACCCGTCGGCGACGTGGTGGTTGACCCCAAAACACTGTACTTCCACAAGACGGATGCCGCTTATCTGGAATTCGAAGATTCCGATCCCAGGCTGGATGTCGTTGCCCATGAACTCGATGACCTCCCGCAGACCAGGGAGGTATCTCGTCGGATGCAGGAGAGACTCTATGCTCCCGAATTCGTGGAGCGGCTTGAAAACGGAGAATTCACCCTCACCGATCGAGGCAAGGGTGAACACAGGTCAAGGATGCTGTGGACGCTGCCGATGTGCTCTACAACTCGTACATCATCACCTCCGGAATCAGTGACGAAGTCAGAACGGATTGGGGGCGGTTCGTCAATGCCGGGGATGCGGAATGGTTCGCGTACCTGAACGATGGAACGGACTTCTACGAGAAAGGCCCAAGCTTCCAAGAGGAAGATGTCACGTTCCGCATGGCAGAGGTCCTGCGCGACGACCTCATGCACACCCTGACCAAAAGCGCTTCCCGAAAACCAGTGGGGCCAAATTCCGATTCGCACACGCAGAAGAAATTACTCCCTTCGCAGCGATGTTTGGCTTGCCGGGAAGTGGGAAGCAGCAGGCCGAAGGCGAGCTCTTCACCTACGCCGGGAACCCAGGCGGGGAGCGGATGTTTCACCAATGGCGGCCAACATCCAGTGGGACACCTCCGCTGACGCATCAGGTCAGACCCTGACACGCATCCTTGACAACGAGCGCGGGATTCCCCTGGCGGAACCCTGCAAACCGAGCGCGGGCTAAGGGGCGTTCTACACCACTGATGAGCTCGTTCGCTGCCTGCCGAAGATCAATCCGAGCGTATCCTAGGCAGCGGTACTCCCCAGGGCGGGGCACGGGGGCCGGTTCGTCAAGGTAGATCAATGTCCGTTCCCCTACCCAGGAAGCAACGCCGTGGCATTCTCCACAGCGGCACCCGACGTCAGCCGAGGCTCGGGATGAGCAGAACTTTGCAGGCATCCCCTGTGAGGAGTTCCACGGCTTCGTCGATTTGGCTGAGTTTCATGCGGTGCGTGATGAGCCAATCGAGGTCCAGTTTTCCGGAGTCCAGCAGCAGCAGGCTTTGTTCCCAGGTCTCCCAGAGCCGGCGGCCAAAGATGCCGCGCAGAGTGATGCCCTTCTTGTTGATGTAGGCGGCGATATCGACTTCTGCCGGGCGGCTGGGGTGTCCGACGGTGATGACGGTGGCTTCGCGGCGCACGGCTTCGAAGAGGGTCGCCAGTGTGCCGGGTGCTCCGGAGCATTCGAAGGCGACGTCGAATCCGCCGCGTCGGCCTGTCAGTTCGCGGCAGCGTTCGATGATGCCGTCGTTGGGGTGCAGTGCGGTTGCGCCCAGCTTTTCTGCTTGGGCGCGGCGGTAGGGGTTGGGATCGACGGCTATGACGTGCGAGGCACCCATGAGCAGTGCCAGGTTGACGACGACGAGACCGACCGGTCCCGCTCCGCTGACGAGCACCGCCCGCCCTGCCACGGAGTAGTTGGCGCGTTGGATGGCGTGGACTGCAACCCCGGCAGCTTCGAGAAGGGCGCCGGATTCCAGAGACAGGCCGGTGGGGAGTTTGACGCAGATGTCCTGCGGCACGGCCGCGTATTCGGCGAAGACGCCGTCGATGTGCATGCCCAGAATGCCTGTGCGTTCACAGGTGTGGGCGTCTCCTGTGCGGCAAGGAAAACACTGGCCGCAGGTCAGATGGCTTTCGAGGGCAACTTGGTCGCCGGCTTTGAGGCCGGTGACGCCGGGGCCAACTTCGACGACGGTGCCCGCGCCTTCGTGGCCGAGGACGACCGGAAGATTGAGGTTGAATGCTTGGGCTGAGGGGGTCCATTCGTAGAGTTCACGGTCGGTGCCGCAGAGGGAGGCTGCGCCGACTTCGATGACGACGGAGCCTTCTGCTGCCTTGGGGTCGCCCGCGTCGGTGACGTATGAGACGCCTCGTTCTGCTGCGTTTTTGACTACTGCCCGCATGGGGGCCGCCTTTCGTGGGTTTTGGTGATGCGCGGAGGGATTGAGTTCGAGGTGAGTCAGTGGGGGAGCTGACCGGCGAATTTTCGCAGGACATCGATGGGGCCTACCTGCCCGCCTTTGAGCAGGAGCCTGCATCCGCCGACTGCAGAGTCGTCATCGGCTTGCAGGATGGGGCCCGCTGTGACGAACTGGTCGGAGACACGTAGTTGGCGCACGCCCATGGCGATGAGTGCGTGGCTGGAGGTGTCGCCGCCGCACACGGCGATGTCGTGGGTGAGTCCGGCTGCGGCCATCCGGGCTGCGATGCCCCCGATCAGTGCGCCGACGTAACCAGGGTCGGCCGGTGTGGCGGCGCCAAACCGGGGGTCTCCGGGACCCCTGGTGGTGTGGACGACGACGTTGTGGCCGTTCCCCAGGGCGTTTGCGACGTGCCTGTCCAGCTCGGCCAGGGCCCCGGCGTCGTGACCCTGGAGTAGCCCGGCGGATACCGGCGCGTCCTCCCATCCGTGCGCGACGGCGTCGGTGATCTGTTTCGCCGTGGTGCTGGAGGCTGAGGCGCTGATCGCCAGCACGGGTCCTGATGGCCGCTGCGGTCCGGGGGCGCGGGGAGCCTGGTCCGAAACAGACCGGGCCAGGGCTGCCATGATTCCACCGGAGCCCACAACAATGGAGGGCCCGTGGCCGTGCCCCTCCCGGGTGAGGGCCTCAGCAACGGTATCCATGTGCTGTTCGTCCACGGCATCAACTACGAAGGCTTGCGCATCGGGGTCCCTGCGGCGGTCTGCCCAGGCGTCCTTGAACGTGCCGTCGTCATAGGCGGGCAGGTGGATGGCAGCCGGTTCCGGAGCACTGCCAAGTTGTTCGGCGAGCACTTGGCGCAGGTCGGCTTCGGCCATGGGGGTGGAGGGGTGCCGGGACATGACGGGGTGGCGGTCCAGTCGGTAGATCTTGCCTGCGTAGCTCGCGTAGTGGTTGCTGAAGGCGGTGAAGCGGCCGAACCCGGGCTGTGCCGGCACCACGGGAATTGGACCGTGGAGGGGGAACTGCTGATGCAGCAACTGAATTCCGCGGCCAATGCTGCCCACGGCAGGGGAGCTGTCGAAGGTCGAACAGACCTTGTAGAGCAGCACTTCCAGATTCAGTTGTGCGATGCCGGCAAGGTCGCGGGCCACCAGGGTATCGAACGCTTCCCCCGCCAGGGACCGGGCTGGCCCTGCGATCCCGACGACGTCAGCATCGGTGGGCAGCGGGGAATCGCCAATGATCAAGACAGCGTCCAGTCCGTAGCGATGGGACTGGGCCAGGACATCTGCGGCTCCTGTGAGGTCGTCCGCAACGAAACCGAAAGCGGGCATTTTTATGCACCTTTCCCGAAGGTTTGGACTGCGTGCAGCAGGGCATCATCCCCGGTGCGGGAGCGATCGCGTGCGGCTTCCTGCAAGGGGACGCCGGCCACGGCAGCTTCCCATGCCTGGCGGAGGCTGCGCACCCCGGCCCCGGGACCGTCCGGATGGCCCGCGACGCCGCCACCGGCGAGCATCATCAAGTCCGTAGAGCCCACAGACTCGAAGGTGGGCCCCGGGGTGGTGACGTTTTGGCCCGAAGACAGGACGGGCAGCGGTGCAGTGGTCTGTCCCAGTGGTTCGAGCAGGCTGCGGATGTTCGCAGCGACTTCTTCGTCCAGTTCGTAAAACTTACTGCCGAGTCCGCTGGCATGCAGGTGGTCTGCGCCGGCGAGGCGTGCCAACTGCTGCCAGACCCGGTAATCCATCCCCAGGCCCTTGGACCGCATCGAGGCGGCGAGTCCGGCGCGGTGGCCATGGATGGGAACCTCGGCGAAGCTGCGCAGCAGGGCCAAGGCGGGAAGGCCCATGACCGGGATGTTCAGCATGACGCAGCGGCCGCCGGCGGCGACGACGAGGTCGTGCCGCTTCTTCAGGCCGGCGAGGTCTCCGGTGATGTTGAAGGCATACATGGTGGAGTGGCCCGTGACCTGCTCTGCGGCACGGATTTCTTCTGTGGCGACAGCAACACGGCGTTCCAAGGGCAGGTACGCGGGATCGGTCATCAATTCGTCGTCTTTGATCAGGTCGATGGAGGCCCTGGCCAAGTCCCGCACGATGAGCCGGAATTCATCTTCCGAAAGCCCGACGTTGGGTTTGACGATGGTTCCCACCATGACGCCTTGGACGTCACTGATGAGTTTGCGCGTCCCCGCGATACCGAAGGCCGGGCCAGGGTGGGCTACAACAAAATCCTCGGGGAGGGTTATGTCCTGCAGCCTGCAAGCGTAGAGATCGCCAAGTTCGAAGAGGTTTCCGGCGATGGCGGTCTGCAGGGTGGCCAGGTCCGTACCAATATTCTCCATGGGGAAATCGACGGTGACGAGGGCAGCGCGGACCTTTTCCGGGGCGGCCCGTGACGGCAGTGAGGGCCGGCAGAAGCCGAGTTCCTGGACCTCTGAGATGCGGGCGGCGTGCCGTTCACGGATGCGGGCCGACTCGCCGGGTACCGGCATGAAGGTGCCGCTGGATTGCTCACCCGCCATGATGGCCGCGGCTTTTGCAGGGTCGATTTCCGACTCCAGGTAGTAGGTGCATCGCACCGAGCGCGGATCGCGCATGGTTTCTCCGTCCATGAAGGGGGATGTACAAGGAATGGTTCAGACCGCTGCCGGGACCGGATCGGCGGGCTGCAGGCCTCCGGCCCGCTTCAAAGCCCAGGAGGCGACGATCGGGGCCAACAGTGCTGTCACCAGAACGGCCGTAGCAGCCTGGGCTGACGCGGAAGCGACGAAGGGTTCAAACCTTGGGTCTGCGACGGCGACTACCGCAGGTACGGCGACGGCGTTGCCCGCCGTTGTGCCGGCTGCAAACCCGATGCCGCTCTTGGATCCGCGTTTGAGGATGAACCGGTAGCCGAGGTAGGTGAGGCCTCCAGTGAAGACGACGACGATCAGTCCGAGGAAGATTCCGGCGAAACCTCCGGTGAGCACTGTTTTCAGGTTGATGCCCGTTCCCACAGCGAAGGACATGAAGGGGATCACGATGTTCGGTACATGGTCCAGGGCCTTCGTCCACTCACGATCGACGGCGCCGATGAAGAGGCCGATGATGAACGGAATCAGTGCCGCGGCGAATGCCAGTACAGGGATATCGCCCAGCCCGGATGCGCCCAGGAAGATCAGGGCCAGGAATGGCCCGTCATCAAAGGCGCTCGCCACGTAAGCACCGGTGTCCCGCTCGTCGCCGTACTGGCCGGCGAAGGCCAGCCACAAGGCGCCGTTGCTGTTACCAAAGATTGCCAACATGGCCAGGATGGATACACCAGCGATGCCGTCGATGCCGACCACCAGGCCCAGGATCACCGCAACGGTGGCTGGGATCAAGGTCTTGCAGACCAAGACAACCGTGGTGGTGGACGCGGCGGCCTTTCCGCTGTGGCTTCCGGTGATCTGGGCTCCGGTTGCCAGAATGAGCACCGCGATCAGCGTCAAGGCACCGTCCTTGAAGAGCGCGGTGGTGAAACCGCCGATTTTCAGGGCTTCGGGCGCAAAGGTGTTCATCAGTACGCCCAGCATGAGTGGGATCAGCATCATGCCGGCGGGCACCTTCTGGAGGAAGGCAAACATCGGTATACGGGAACGCCCGGACCTCAAATGCATCTGTGTCATTACTCGACCTTTCTACGCCATTGTATGTTCCAGTCGACGGAGCAAGTCCGTACAATTAGTACGTACATTACATGTGCGCTGGATCACCCGTCAAGGATGAGGCGGAGGAAGGGCGGGCTATGATGTGCTCGAACGCCAAAGGAGTCAGTGTGAGTGTGCAACCCACCGGGGGAGAGCCCCGGGAACGGACCAACGGCTTGAACCGGGAGGAAGGTCCGCCCCTCCATGCGCAGATACGGGACATCCTGCACCGGCAGATCCTGGACCGGCCCCTGCTGCCCGGTTCTCCACTTCCCACTGAGGAGGAACTTCAAAAGCAGTTCGGCGTCTCCCGCAGCGTTGTGCGCCAGGCGTTGTCCGGACTTTCCGACCTTGGACTGATTCGACGTCAACGCGGCCGTGGCTCCGTGGTGGCCGCCGCGCCGATCCTTCGTCGGCATCTGCAACAAGCCGGCGGGCTTGACGAACAGGCGGCCGCGCACGGTCAACGCCTGCGAACCCACGTCATCTCCGTGGAACACGCCGCCCCGCCCCAGCCGGCGGTGGAGGCACTGAACACCACCAACACGTGGAAAATCGAGCGCATCCGCTACCTGGAAGAAGTCCCGGTAGCGTTCATGCGCACCTGGGTTCCCCGCGACCTCTTTCCGCACTTCACCAAGGAGTTGCTGGAAAACGCGTCACTTCTTGGCCTCATGCGGGAGCACGGCTACCATCCGGCAGGCGGACCACGGCAGGTTCAGGCGGTGGCGGCGGACGCCGACCTTGCGCAAAAACTCGAATCCAAATCCCGCGAACCCCTGCTCCTGCTGCAGGGGGTAACCAGTGACGCGCTCGGTCATGGCCTCGAATGGTTCAACGTGTGGCACAGCCCCAACACGGTCTTCGACGTCGACGCTCAGGTAACCTCACAGCCAGGGCTTATGTCCCAGGAACACATCCGCCGCCTCAGGAACCTGACCCGGCAACTTGAATCCGAACTGTCGGAACTTGAACGGGGTGCCCGCTAAGGGAAGCGCGGGCAGGGTCCCTTGGGACCGCCCAAAGGTGCTACGCCCGCTCTGCCGTGTCTGGCTTTGCTGGGCCATTGAAGGTGAGGCCGAGCAGGGCGTTTTCGGTGACTTCGGGCAGTGCGGGGTGGATCCAGTATTGCTTGTCGGCGAATTCGCGGAGGTCCAGGTCAAAGGCGAGTACGGTGATCATCTGTTGGATCAGGGTTGATGCCTGGTGGCCCATGTAGTGGGCGCCGAGGAGTTTTCCCGTGTCCTGGTCAGCGATGAGCTTGCAGATACCGGTGCTGTCTTCCAACGCCCAGCCGTAGGCAACGTCTCCATAGTCCTGGACTTTGACGGTCACGTTGTGGCCGTGGTCGCGGGCTTGGGCTTCGGTCATGCCAACAGTGGCGATCTGGGGGTGGGTGAACGTGGCGGCGGGGACGTGGTCATGCGGTATCTTCTTGAGGTTCTCCGGATTCAACAGATTATGCCGAACGCAGCGCATCTCTGCATTGGCGACGTGTTTGAGCATGTAGGGCGAAGAGACGTCGCCGAGAGCCCAGACACCCGCGGCGGTGGTCGACCGGCCGAATTCGTCCAGCTTGATGCGTCCGTCGTCCGTCATCCCGATCCCGGCAGACGGCAGGTCCAGAAGGTCCCCGTTGGGGGTGCGTCCGGTGGCTACCAGCAGTACCTCCCCGGTGGCGGAGGATCCGTCGTCGAGCCTGACTGTTATGCCTTGGGCCGTCTGCCCGGCGCCGTGGGGCGTTCGGCCAAACCGGACGTCGAAGCGCTTGGCGGCCAGGGTATTGAAGCGGTCGTGGAGGTCTTGGTCAAGGTTCCGCAGGAGCGTCGAGCGGGGGACGATCGTGACGTCGGTGCCGAGGGCGTCGAAGACGTGGGCGAATTCCATGGCAATGTAGCCTCCGCCGATGATCACCATGGACCGGGGCAGCTCCGGCAACCGCATGATGTCTTCGTTGGTGTGGTACTTCACGCCTGAGGACGCAATGGCCTCCGGGATCACGGGGCGGGAGCCCGCGGCAATGACGATCTGGTCCCCGGAGATCGTCATTTGCCGGGCACCTTGGCCGGTGCGCACCGTTCGTTCGCCGACGAAGACGGCGTGTTGGTCGTAAACATCAGTGTTCGGGGTGCGGGGACCGCGGCGGTACTCCTCGCCGGCAGCCGCGATCGGATCAATCCGGTCCTCGAAGATGCGGTTGACGATGCCCGGCCAGTCCACGGACGTGATCTGTGCTTGAAGGCCCAGCCGCCCGGATTCGGTGATATCGAGCGCGGTGTCGGCGGTGTGAACGTACATTTTCGAGGGGATGCAACCGACGTTCAGGCAGGTACCCCCGAACAGCCCGTCCTCGATGATCGCTATCGACCGGTCGTCGAACTCAGGCCCGGGAATCGAGTTCCCTGACCCCGAACCGATGATGATGAGGTCGTAGTGGCGATCTACGGCGATGCTGCCGGCGGGGGTGCGCATGGGTGGTCCTTACTGTGGGTTCTTCCTACCCTAGTGAATCCGACAGGAACCCTCCGCCTGCCGCCCCGTCGAAGGTCAGCAGGCGATGACGTTCACGGCGAGGCCGCCGCGGGATGTCTCTTTGTATTTGCTTTTCATGTCGGCGCCGGTTTCCCGCATGGTCTTGATGGCGGTGTCGAGGGAGACATGGTGGATGCCGTCTCCGTGGAGGCTGATGCGTGCGGCATTGATGGCTTTGTTGCTGGCCATGGCGTTGCGTTCGATGCAGGGGATCTGCACCAGGCCGCCGACGGGGTCGCAGGTCAATCCGAGGTTGTGTTCGATGCCGATTTCGGCTGCGTTCTCGACTTGTTGCGGGGTGCCGCCGAGGACTTCGCAGAGGGCGCCGGCGGCCATGGAGCACGCCGAGCCAACCTCACCCTGGCAGCCCACTTCCGCCCCTGAGATGGACGCATTGGTCTTGAACAGGACGCCGATTGCTGCTGCTGTGAGCAGGAAGCGGACCACTGCTTCCTCCGATGCTTCGGGGATGAACTTCATGTAGTAGTGCAGGACTGCCGGAATAATGCCGGCGGCTCCGTTGGTGGGTGCGGTCACGACGCGGCCGCCGGTGGCATTCTCTTCATTCACCGCCAGTGCGTACAGGTTGACCCAGTCGACGGCACGCAGGGGATCGTTGCTGTCGTCCCTTGTTTGCAGGTCGGCGAAGAGGCGGGGAGCACGACGACGGACCATCAGGTTCCCGGGTAGGTGCTCTTCCGTACGGCCACAGCCGCGCGAGACACATTCCTTCATGGTTTCCCAGATGCGCAGCAGTTGCTCGCGGGTTTCCTTCTCGGTGCGCCAGGCGCCTTCATTGGCCAGCATGATGTCGCTGATGGGCAGGTTCGCGCGCTCACAGTGGGCCAGGAGTTCCTGTGCGTTGGAGAAGGGGTAACGAAGCTGGATGTGGTCCTGCGGCGACGCCCCAAGCGCATCTTCGTCCACGACGAATCCGCCACCCACTGAATAGTAGACGCGTTCACCCAGCACGTTTCCGTGGTCGTCGAAGGCTTGGAACCGCATCCCGTTGGGGTGTGCCGGAAGGGACTGACGCATGTGGAGAACGATGTCCTTGGTTCTGTTGAAGGCGATCATCCGGTGCCCTCCGAGGAGAATCTTCCTGGCTTCGGTCGCCTCGGCGACTCTGCTGTCGGCAGTCAGGGTGTCCACAGCTTCCGGAAGTTCTCCCATGAACCCCAGGATGACGGCCTTGTCCGAGCCATGTCCCCGTCCTGTAGCCCCCAGCGAACCGTAGAGTCCGGCGTGAAGGCGGGCAACGGCGTCGAACTTTCCTGCTTTTTCGAGGTCCTGGATGAAGGAACGGGCCGCGCGCATCGGGCCAACTGTGTGGGACGACGACGGGCCGATACCGATCGAGAACAGGTCAAGGGCGCTCAAGACCATGGCTAACCTCCGGGGTAGTGCGGGTGGGGTCTTTCCTTCCAGTTTTGGGGCGAAAGTCCGTGGCGTCCATCGGGAAGTTATGAAGTGTCTGTGAAGGAAGCCTTAACGTTTCACGCCTTGGGCCGGGCCTTTGCAGCTTTACGGAGCTCGTCGAGGGCTGCGGCGACAGCAGGTGATTTGCCGCTGGCGGCACGGTGCAGGACGATGATGTTGCGCCCGCAGCTGGGCTCCACGCGGCGGACCAGGAGGTCTTCCGTTTCCCGCCCGAGATTCAGCTCGCTCATGAGCGCGACGCCGAGGCCACCCCGCACCAGCCCCAGAGTGGCCATGAGGTTCCGGCAGTTGGCAACGACCCGCGGCTCAAACCCGGCCCCCTTGCACGTTTGACGAACAAATTGTTCGAAAACGCTTCCCTCCTGATCCAAAATCCAGTGGTCGTTGGCATAGTCACTGAGATTGACCGTTTCTGCCGCCTGCCGGTTCTTGGGCAGGCAAAGGATGATCTCGTCCCGTCCAAGGGCCGTTTTGACCAGTCCCTCATCCGGGATGTCATGAAGGTCGTCGACAACCGCCACGTCAATGCGACCGGCCCTCAGTTGGGCGATGCTCTCAAAAGGTTCAAGATCGGAGACCATCACGTCCAGCCGAGGATAGGCAGAATGCAGCGACATTACTGCGGTGGGCAGCACCGTGCTGCAGAAACTTGGAAAGGCGCTGATGGCCAGGCGTCCGCGAACATCGGTCTGAAGCCTTTTCAGGCTTGTCTCAGCTGCCTCCACTTCCACGGCAATGCGGTCAAAGTGTGCCACCAGCGTGGTCCCGGCCTCGGTGAGGCGCACTTTGCGCCCCGCCCGGACCAGCAGGGACACCCCGGCTTCTTTTTCCAGCACGGCCAGCTGCTGGCTCACGGCTGAGGTGGTCATGTGAAGCTTGGCCGCGGCAGCCGTCATGGTCCCCTCAAGGTTGAGGGTTTTGAGGACATGCAGCCTGCGAATATCGAGCACACTACCTCCAGGTCTTTTAGACTTACTTAACCTGAAGCAGGCGGGCTATCCAAGTGATTGCGGGTGGATGAACCCCCGTTTGGCTGCTCCGTCGTCGTCGATAAGGCGGCCCAAATGCTTGCTCATTCGGAACACCACGCTGCGGTCCACGATGCGAGCGCTCGGAACCGCCGCTTCCAGGGCCGCTTCAAAGCGCATCACGTCGGTCATTTCGCGCAACCAAACGGCCACCACGAGGTTGTATTGGCTGGCGACTGCAAGCGCTGTCCGGGCTTCGGGGATTTGTGCCATGAGTTGGCGCATCTGCTGTATTTGCCGTGCGGGGGTGCGGACGAAGTACCAGGCGTACACTGGCCAACCCGTGACGTTGCGGGCGACGTCGGTCCGGATGCGAAGAGTCCCCTCTGCCCGCAGCCGGGCGAGCCCATCGGCAACGCGTTGTTCGCTGAGGTGATGCTCCGCAGCGATCCGGCTGATGGGACGCCTGCCGTCCTCGGCAAGGCAGTGACGAAGCGCTGTTTCGACATCGGGATGCACCGCCCGGGGGGCCCGTGCCCGCGGCGGCCGGGGGCGCGGAATTCTTGTGGCCTCGTGTGGGGACAAAGCCCGCAGCCGCCAGTCGGATGCTTCCATGAGCAGTTCGGTCACCAGATGGGTTTGGGTGTGTCGTACGCCCTCAAGCCCACCGATCCTGTTGGTCACGACATCCCAAATGGCGAGCGGGCTATCGGCGAGCATTGTGGCGATCAGGTCCCGTCCCCCCGAGGTGTGGTCGAGGGTCAGCACAGCCGGGATCCGGGCGATGCGCTCTGCAACCTCGCCGGTATGCTGCGGCATACAGGTGATGTCGACCAACGCTGACGCCCCGCCCGGGAAAATCCCCGTGACCCATGCAAGACCCCGTCCTCGGAGGGATTCCCAGCGGCGGGCCAGCGTGACAGCATCGACGCCAATGACGGGTGCAAGCTCGCTCCAAGGAGCGCGGCCTTCAATCTGCAGAGCATGGATGATGCGTTCCTCAAGGGGATCGAGCACGGATTCCTTCATAAAGAAGATGGTAGTCATGGATAGCTTCAAATTCATCTACCGGAAACATGACCCTCTCATGATGATGTGATCCCGTTCACTTCTCTTCACCTTGGAGCGCACATGCGTATTACTGCGCAAAAATCAACAACCGCTGCCGGTGCGGTCGGTTTCCTCGTGGTCATGGAGCTTGGCAGCGGCATCCTTCAGGGATGGCTGACTCCATTGTTCTCATCCATCGGTGAACACCATGGAGTCTCCGCCGCCGCGCTGAACTGGATCAGCGCGGCCTACCTGCTGGCAACCGTCCTCGTAGTGCCGCTGTTATCCAAGCTGGGCGACATCCACGGCCACAAGCGGATCCTCATGGTCTCGACGGCGATCGTCGCAGCCGCGTCCGGACTGGTCGCTTTCGCACCCAACTACGAACTCTTCCTCCTGGGCAGGGCCATCCAGGCCCCGCTGGCCGTCTTCCTGCCGCTGGAATTTGCCATCGTCCATCAACGGGACCCGGAGCGTTCCGGTCGAAGCATCGCCCGGCTCGTGGCAGCACTGACTTTGGGCGCGACCCTTGGTGGCCTGTTGGCAGGCTTCGTCCTGGACGCCACTGACAGCCTTTCCCTCACGTTGCTGTTGCCCGCTCTCTTCATGGCCCTGTGCATCCCAGGCATCGCCTTGTTTGTGAAGGAGACACCGCTGCGCAGTGCAGGCAAAGTCGATTACCTTGGCGCAGTCCTGCTGGGCGGCGGACT
The DNA here is from genome assembly GCF_050435325.1 of Paenarthrobacter sp. TE4293. NCBI lineage: Bacteria > Bacillati > Actinomycetota > Actinomycetes > Micrococcales > Micrococcaceae > Paenarthrobacter > Paenarthrobacter sp. TE4293. Next base: position 537,444 of record NZ_JBNJRY010000001.1, on the reverse strand, counting down.
TGCAGCCTTGCTCGGCAGCGCCTCCAACCTCACTGCCTGGCCGCCCCTGGCAACTACCGGTGTGATGCTTCTGGGTGCGGTACTGCTTGCTGCCTGGGTGGTCTCGGCAAGGCGCCTTGAGCACCCGCTGGTAAACCTCACCATGCTCCTGCGCGGAGGTATCGGGCTGCCGATCATCGTCGCCTTCCTTTATGGCGCACAACTCTTCGGCGCCCAGGCCCCGATCTCCGTATACCTCCGCTCCGACCCGGCCGCCCTTGGCTTTGGGTTCGGTGCCGCTGCCTCGGCCGCAGGGACCATGCTCAGCATCATGGCGCTGGCATCCTTCCTGGGGGCATCCCTTGGCGACCGCGTTTCCCGTGGAATCGGTGGCCCGGGCAGCGTTGCGCTCGGCGGGGGACTGTGCGCTGTTGCGTACGCCGGCATGATCCTGGCACCCGGCACGCTGGTGACCTTCGTAGTATGGCTTGTGATTGCAGGCCTTGGCTCCGGTCTCGTCAGCAGCACGCTGCCCACCCTCGTGGTCCAGCGGGCAGCGGCCGACTCCGTCGGCATTGCTTCAGGCCTTTACAACACCGCCCGCACCGCAGCCGGAGGCGTCGCCGGAGCGCTCTTTGCACTCCTCATGTCCGCCCTCACCACTCCCGCCGCCGAAGGAACACGGGCCGCTACCGAAGTCTCGTTCCACGCTGTGTGGTGGATCTGCGCAGGCTTGTCCCTCCTGTTCGCCGTCGCGGTGCTGTTCATCCGTCCAGGCAAGGCAGCCACACAACAGGACCCGAGGGCACCCCTTGCGGCTGCATCGCCGGACGCCCTGGAACCCATCAACTGAACCCTCAACACGAGTTAGGAACCCTCATGACACTTTCACTCGCCATCACCTCGGAAGACACTTTGCGCAATGCCGTGCGCGGGGCCGTATCCGCCGTCGAAACCACCATCCTGGAACTCAGCCACACAATCCACGAGCTGGCAGAGATCTCCTGGGAAGAGCACGAATCCGCAGCGGCAGTGGCGGCCGTTCTCCGTGACGGCGGGTTCGACGTGACCGAAAGCGCTTACGGCGTCCCAACCGCAATCGAAGCCGTCTACGGCAGCGGAGAGCTGACAGTGGTCATTTGCGCAGAATACGACGCCCTCCCCGAAGTGGGCCATGCTTGTGGCCACAACATGATCGCTGCCGCCGGCGTCGGCGCGGCGCTGGCCCTCAAGCCGGTGGCGGATGCTGCCGGGCTGCGTGTGAAACTGCTCGGCACCCCCGCGGAAGAGCACGGCGGCGGCAAGATCTCGTTGCTCAAGGCCGGAGCATGGGAAGACGCTGCCTTCTCCCTCATGGTTCACGGAATGACCGGCGTCGAACGGAGCGCCAGCGCCTTCGGAATGGCCGCCGTCGAGCGCTTCGAAGTGCAGTTCAAGGGCAGTGAAGCGCACGCCGCTGCCGCCCCGGACAAGGCCATTAACGCCGGCGCAGCTGCGAGCCTCGCGCTCATGAACATGGCGGTCCTGCGTCAGCACCTCCCGGAAAACGCCAATATCAATGCTTTCATTTCGCACGGAGGCGGCGCTACCAACGTCATCGCGGGAGATGCCACCGTGCAGGTAGAAGTCCGTGCCGGCGATGTGGAGGTGTGGCGGGACCTCAAACGGCGGGTGCTTGCGTGCTTCGAGGGTGCAGCGATTGCGACAGGATGCGCGTGGACGCACCGGCAGACCGAACACCCTTACGCGCCGCTAAGTACGCACGGCGGCCTCGGCAGGGTCTGGGATGCGAACATGGAATTGATCGGTCGCCAGGTGGAGCCAACCCCAGTGTTCGGTGGTGGCTCATCAGATATGGGAAATGTCTCCCAAGTGATCCCGTCCGTGCACGGCATGGTGGTGGTCCGCAACAGCGCAGCAGTACCACACCACCCTGACTTCACCGCGGACGCGGCCTCTCCTGAGGCCGATGCAGCAGTCCTTGACGGAGCAACAGTCCTGGCCCTGACGGTCCTCGACGCGGCACTTGATCCGTCCCTTCGGGCCGAGCTGTTGGAAGCCCAGGCCTCCCGCGAACCCGGGGCCACCATGGTGAGCCTCCAGGCCTGACAAATTTTCGGGGTCCGGCTGCACCCCACCCCGCTGACCGTCTTCACCTCGGTATCTGGGAGGAGCCGGCTGGAAGCCCCGGAGACGGACGTCTTCGGGGCTTTGGGCCGACAGGACGGCCCCCGGGACCTGGTGTCAAGTCATGTCTGAGTGACCTTCAGTTACTGCCCATAAATGTTGAACGGGTCACATTTGTTTGCTTCCAGTGCGTGCTGCCGTGATCCTTGCATGACCTAGTTTTTTTAGCGCTTGTCAGAGCGTGCCCAATGGAGGACACAATTTATGACTAACGTTCTTTGGTTTTCTGAGCTTGGCCTGTCCGACCTTGACCAGGTTGGCGGCAAGAATGCATCGCTTGGGGAAATGGTCCGGAATCTCGCCACTGCCGGCGTGAAAGTTCCGGGCGGATTCGCGACGACGGCGGACGCTTACCGGCGGTTTCTGGCGGAGTCCGGGTTGGATTCCCGGATCGAAGGCATCCTGGAAGGCTTGGACAGCGCAGATGTCACTGCTTTGGCCAAGGTCGGCCAGGAAATTCGGACCTTGATTCGGGAAACACCGTTCCCGGCCGGATTCGAAGAGGATATCCGGAGCGCCTATGAGCGCCTGACCCAGGAGCATGGTGGCGACGTGTCGTGGGCGGTACGTTCCAGTGCCACGGCCGAGGACCTTCCGGATGCCTCATTCGCCGGGCAGCAGGAGACGTTCCTGAACATCCGCGGCATCGGGAACATCCTGCTCGCCATCAAGGATGTCTTCGCTTCCCTGTATAACGACCGAGCCATTGCTTACCGGGTGCATCACGGTTTCACGCACTCTGAAGTGGCGCTTTCGGCGGGTGTTCAGCGGATGGTGCGCTCCGACGTCGGTGCTTCCGGGGTGATGTTCACCATGGACACCGAAACCGGCTTCACGGACGCTGTCTTCATCACGTCCTCGTATGGGCTGGGGGAGGCCGTGGTCCAGGGTGCTGTGAACCCTGATGAGTTCTACGTCTACAAGCCGGCCCTGGCAGCCGGGCGACCGGCAGTGCTCAAGCGCGGTCTGGGGGAGAAGGCCGTGCAAATGGTCTACACGGATTCGGACGAAGTGGGCCGGACCGTTGATTTCGTTCCGGTGGCACAGGATCTGCGGAGCCGTTTCAGCCTGACCGATGCCGAAGTCGAGGAACTCGCCCGGCACGCAGTAGCAATCGAGGCACATTATGGCCGTCCGATGGATATTGAGTGGGGCAAGGACGGCGTAGATGGTGAGCTGTACATTCTTCAAGCCCGTCCGGAAACCGTAGAGTCCCGTAAAGCCGCGGGCACCACATCCAGGTACACGCTCACGGAGCGTTCCACGGTATTGGTGGAGGGCCGTGCGATCGGTCAGCGGATCGGCGCAGGGCAGGTTCGGGTCCTGTCCTCGATCGACCAAATGGCGTCGTTCCAAGAGGGCGACGTGCTGGTGGCGAACATGACGGATCCGGACTGGGAACCCATCATGAAGAAGGCCGCGGCCATCGTCACGGACCGTGGCGGGCGGACGTGCCATGCCGCGATCATTGCCCGGGAACTGGGGATTCCCGCAGTCGTGGGGACCGGATATGCCTCCCAGATCCTTAAAGACGGCACCCCGGTCACGGTGAGTTGCGCAGAGGGCGAAGCCGGGCTCGTCTATGACGGATTGCTGGAGTACTCGCTGCACGAGACCAGCGTGGAGACCATGCCGGAGGCCCCGGTGAAGATCATGATGAACGTGGGAACCCCGGAACAGGCGTTCAGTTTTTCCAGGCTCCCCCATCACGGCGTGGGTTTGGCCCGCCTGGAGTTCATCATCAACCGTCAGATCGGCGTCCATCCCAACGCCTTGTTGGCGGTGGCAGGCGAGATCGAGCGCCCGGCCGCCTTGGATGACTACACGGTCCGGCAAATCCAGGAAAGGACCGCCGCTTACGACGGTCCCCGTGATTACTACGTCCGCCGCCTGGCCGAAGGCATCGCCACCATCGCGGCGGCCTTCGCGCCCGAACCGGTCATCATCCGGCTCTCGGACTTCAAGTCCAACGAGTACGCCAACCTCCTTGGTGGTCCGGCATTTGAGCCGGAGGAGGAGAACCCCATGATCGGGTACCGGGGCGCATCCCGGTACCTGTCGGCTTCCTTCCGGCAGGCATTCGAGCTCGAATGCGAAGCCTTGAAGTACGTCCGCAACGACATGGGTTTGACGAACATCAAGCTGATGGTCCCGTTCGTACGGACCTTGGACGAGGCCCGCGGCGTCACCGAACTCCTCGCCGCCAATGGCCTGCGCCGCGGAGAAAACGGCTTCGAAGTCGTGATGATGTGCGAACTGCCGGCCAACGCCCTCCTCGCCGATGAGTTCCTGGAGTACTTCGACGGCTTCTCCATCGGATCCAACGATCTGACCCAGCTCACCCTGGGGCTGGACCGTGATTCCGCCCTGGTAGCCGAAGGCTTTGATGAACGGAACCCGGCAGTGACCAAACTGCTGGAGATGGCGATTGCGGCGTGCCGTGCCAAGGGCAGGTATGTCGGAATCTGCGGACAGGGTCCCAGCGACCACCCGGATTTTGCCGAGTGGCTGCTCGCACAGGGCATCAGCTCGATTTCGCTGAACCCCGATGCCGTGACCGAGACCTGGCTTCGTCTGGCCCGTACCACCAGCACCACGGTCTAAATGGCTCACCATCAAACCGTGGGGGCGGGCTCTCCGCCCGCCCCCACGGTGTTCTTCCTTTCCGACAGCACCGGGATCACCGCTGAGACGCTCGGCAACACGCTGTTAACCCAGTTCCCGGGCCAGCGGCTGGAACGTCGCACCATCCCGTTCATCACCACGGTCGAGCAAGCGCGCGAGGTAGTGGCATTGATCGACAAGGCGGCGGACAGTGGAACCCTGCCCATCATCTTCTCGACGGCCGTGGGGCAGGATATCCGTGCCGTCCTTTCCCGGAGCCGCGGGCAATTCTTTGACCTGTTCGGAACCCACATCGGCCAACTCGAACAAACCCTTGGTGCGCAGGCCAATGGCAAGCCGGGCCAGGCCCACGGCGTGGGCGACGCTGTCCGCTACCAGTCCCGGATGGCCGCCGTCGAATACGCGATAGAGCACGACGACGGCCAGTCGCTTCGGGCGCTCGAACGCGCCGAACTGATACTCATCGCCCCGTCGCGGTGCGGAAAGACTCCCACCACTATGTACCTGGCCCTGCAGCACGGCATCCTCGCCGCCAACTTCCCCCTGGTGGAGGAAGATTTTGACAGCATGACCCTGCCAAAGCCATTGTTGCCGTTTGCGAGCAAATGTTTCGGCCTGACCTCCCAGCCTGTCCGGCTCAGCCAGATCAGGCAGGAACGCCGACCGGGTAGTAACTACGCATCACTGAACCAATGCACTTTTGAGCTGCGCAACGCCGAAGACATGTACCGGGCCAACAACATTCCCTACGTGAACTCGGCCTCGATGTCCGTGGAAGAAATATCTGCCACAGTCCTCCAACGCATGCAGTTGCACCACTGAACGATTCCGGCGGCAGGGGGGCGGCTGCGTGATGGCACCTACGGCCTTGGTTAGTAAGGGTCCTTACTTCCCGTAAGCTCTGGTGTCATGCCCAACCTCGCTTCCCAGCAGAGCTCAAAGCTCAAGCAATCCATTACCGGCCCGCTTCTCTTCCTCTTCATCCTTGGTGACGTGTTGGGCGCCGGCATCTACGCTTTGGTAGGAAAAGTTGCAGGAGAGGTAGGAGGGGCCGTTTGGATCCCGCTGGCCTTGGCGTTGTTCCTGGCCATGCTCACTGCTGCATCGTATGCCGAGTTGGTCACAAAGTACCCGAAGGCTGGAGGCGCTGCGGTCTTTGCTGAGCGGGCTTTCAAGGTGCCGTTGATTTCGTTCCTGGTGGGATTTTGCATGCTGGCCGCAGGAGTCACCAGCGCGGCGGGTTTGAGCTTGGCTTTTGCGGGCGATTACCTCAAGCCGTTCCTGGACGTCCCGGCCACACCAACGGCGTTGGTCTTTCTCTTGTTGATCGCGTTGCTTAACGCCCGCGGGGTCAAGGAATCCGTCAGGGCCAATGTAGTGATGACCGTGATCGAAGTGTCCGGTCTGGTGTTGGTCATCGTGGTGGTGGGTTTGATGTTCGGCCGTGGTGGAGGGGATGCGTCCCGCGTTCTTGAGTTCAATCCGGCTGTTTCCCCCGGCGCGGGAATCCTCGCAGCGTCCTTGCTCGCGTACTACTCCTTCGTCGGGTTTGAGACGTCCGCCAACGTGGCCGAAGAGGTCCTGGACGTCCAGCGTGTGTACCCCAAGGCACTCTTCGGTGCTTTGCTGACCGCCGGTGGCATCTACGTGCTGATTGGCTTGGCTTCATCCATTGCCCTGTCTGCTGATGACCTGAGCAGTTCGTCGGGTCCTCTGCTGCAGGTTGTCCAGGCCACCGGCTTTGGAATCCCGGACTGGCTCTTCGGCCTCATTGCCCTCGTCGCCGTAGCAAACGGAGCCCTGCTGACGATGATCATGGCCAGTCGCCTGGCCTACGGAATGGCGGAACAATCGCTGCTTCCACCGGTGATGGGCAGGGTTCTTCCTGGCAGGCGCACGCCGTGGGTCGCGATTGCGGTCACTACGCTGGCGGCGATGGCCCTGACCGCCACCGGCGACCTCAGCTCACTGGCTGAAACAGTTGTCCTGCTGCTCTTGTTCGTCTTCATCAGCACCGACGTCGCCGTGCTGGTGCTGCGCAAAGACGAAGTCCAACACAAACACTTCCGCGTGCCCGTCATCCTCCCGTGCCTTGCACTGGCGTCCTGCGTCCTTCTCCTGTTCCAGCAGGGCCCGGACATCTGGTTGCGTGCAGCTGTCTTGCTCGGAATCGGACTGGGATTGTTCTTGCTGACACGCTGGAGCCATACCCGCGGACAACGCGGACGGACATCGGATCAGGAACCCTTGACCCGGGCAGGGCGGGCTCGTGGGGAAACAGGTTCACCGATGCTGTGATGGTTTTCCGGCCGCCGGTGCTGGGCGACGTTGAAGGGTGTTGTAGCCCAAGCAGACGGGTTCGGCGCCGCCAAGGGCCAGTACCCGGTATGTTTCTGCCCAGCGTCGGTCGTTGCAAATGGCCAGCCCGACCTTCGTGTCGGCCCAGGACTGGACACCGAATCCGAGGTTCCCGACCTCAAAACATCTCTTCTCCAGGTTTTGGAACCAGCTGTCCAGTTGGCCGGCGTCTTCGACCCGCCAGTGAGGGAAAAAGGGAGTCAGGGCAGCTTCCGGGAAGACGACAAGCCGCGCTCGGCTGAGTGCTGCCTCCTCCAGGGGTTTGATGGGGCGTGCCAGGGCACGGATGGCCCGGACGATGAGGGCACCCCTAGCGCATCTTGACAGGGTCCAGGGAGAAACGTGCGGCCCGGGCGTCGAACTCCTGTCCGTCCCGTTGGGTCAGCGCGTCGTACAGCTCCGGCCGGCGTCCCCGAATCCATCGCCTGCCGGTGGACAGGGCAATAAGACCAAGGTCAAGGTCGGCCGTGACGATCGCTTCGTCCGCTTCCCACGTCTCGGCAATGATTGACCCGTAGGGGTCGATGATCATTGCGTTGCCGGTGCGGATCTCGTCATCGTCGCGGCCAACTCCATTGCTGAAGAGGACAAAGAGTCCGTTGTCGTGGGCGCGGGCCGGCAGCCATCGCAGGAGCCATTCGCGGCCGTTGGGTCCGCGGAAAGCTGCTTGGATGGCTGCGGGGTCTGTATCGCGGTTATCCCACAGCGCGGCCGGGATGGGCTTCATTCCGCGTGGGCTCGGGGAATTCGTGCCGCCGGTTTGGTGGGGAGCCAAGAGCACTGACGCGCCCAGGAGTGCAGTCGCGCGAACGTTCTCTACAAGGTTGTTGTCCCAGCAGATCAGGATTCCGATGCTGATGCCCCAAGGGGTGTCGAAGACCGTGTACTGCGAGCCGCTTTCAATGGCCTCGTGTTCGAAAGCATGGAGTTTCCGGTGGGTATGTACGCTCCCGTCAGGGAGGCACACCGTGTAGGAGTTGTAGAGCCGGCCGTCGGCGCTGCACTCGAGATATCCAACGCCGATGCCTATCGCCAGTTTGCGGGCGAGCTGGCGGACGGTGGTAATACTCGTTCCGTTTTCGGGCTCCGCAAGTTCTTTCAAGCGTTCGGGTGTCTGTTTCCGAAGATGCCAGTAGCCGATCAGGCACATCTCCGGGAACACCACCAGTTGTGTGTGGTCGTCGGCTGCCTGGGTGGCAAGCCGCAGGATGGTCTCAAGGTTGAGATCAGGGCGGTCGGGTACAGCTTCGAACTGGACAACTGAGGCGCGAAGAGTGGGCTCGGAATCGGTGTGCATTTGTTCTCCTGGTAGGTGGCAACTCCCATGCTCGTGGCCCATAACCATTCTGTCCAATGAAATATAGATCCTTTTCGATGCCTGCTAGGAATGCAACGTTGAATCGAAGCTATCCACTGCGATCGTATTAACGAATGGATAGTGTGCATTCGATATCGTTGTGGAATGGAAATTCGTCTCTTGCGTTCATTCATCGCGGTCGCCGAAACCAGGAACTTTGGGAGTGCTTCCAAGGTGCTGTCGACGACCCAGTCCGCCCTCACCAAGCAGATCCAGCTGTTGGAGCGGCAGACCAAGAGCACATTGTTCACCCGGGGGCGGCACGGGGCTGCGCTCACCTCGGCAGGGCAGGCGTTGCTGATCGATGCGGTCGACCTGGTGCGCAGGGCAGACGCCCTGGCGCAGCGTATGGACCGAGTAGCCGCAGGTGCCGAAGGCGTACTCAACGTGGGGTTCGGAATGTCGTCGATTGACGTGGCCCCGCGCGCTGTCGCCCTCTTCAGGGCCAGCCACCCCGGGATCGACATCAGGCTTGAGGACATGTCCTCGTCCGCGCAGTTCGACGCCATCCGTGACGGTGCGTTAAGTCTCGGATTTGTTCGTCTTCCGGCCCCACCGGGCATTGCCACACAGGTGATTCGCCGTGATCAGCTGGCGATCGCGGTCCCAACGGGTGAGTTGCCGCCCGAACCTGATCGCAAAGGCCTCCGGGACTGGCTCCAGGACCGTCCGCTGGTTCGCCTCGTTCCGGCACGCGGACCCGGGTTGGCTGCCCAAACTACCGGACTGTTCTCCGATCTTGGAAGCACCCCGAGGGTCCTGTATGAGACCTCCGACCTCTTGACCGTGCTGGCCCTTGTAGCGGCGGGGGCGGGCTCCTCCATCGTTCCTGCGAGTGCTGCCGTGATCGCCCCCGCCGGTGTGCAATTCATTCCGATAGACCTCACCTCGGCGATCTGGAGTATAGGGACCGCGTGGGCCCTCGATAGCCAGGACCCCCTGATTCCCCTTTTCCTTCAGTCCGTCCAAACCCACAGCGACGGGAACACGCAGGCTGCTTCCACCTCAGACCCGCAGGACTGACGCGGTTTTGCCGACTCCGGGTTTTTGGACCCGTGGCGGTTTCAGAGTCCTGCAGCCTCCCGTGCCAGCGCCGTGATCACCGTCCAGTCCTGCCCTTCCACGGCAGGCTTGGGCGTTAGCCAGCTACCTCCCACACATGAAACGTTGGGCAACGCAAGGTATTCAGGCGCTGATGCCATGGTCACGCCACCGGTCGGGCAGAACTGCGCGTGGGGGATAGGTGCTCCCATTGCAGCCAGGTAAGACGGCCCTCCGGCCGGACCCGCCGGGAAGAACTTCATGGCGTTCAGCCCGCTCTCGAGGATCGCCATCACCTCGCCAACGGTGGCGACCCCCGGGAGGATCGGGAGCTCCAATGACAACAAATGCTGCAGCAGCGCAGGTGTTACTCCCGGGCTCACGATGAACCGGGCACCTGCGGCCACCGCTTGGTCGGCTTGTTGTGGGGTGAGGACGGTGCCTGCGCCTACTACGATGTCGGGGACTTCCTCGGCGATCAGCCGCAGGGATTCCAGCGCAGATGTGGTTCGGAGCGTCAGTTCGATGATTCCTATGCCGCCGTCGACCAAGGCCCGGGCGAGCGGAACTGCATGCTTCGGTGTGTCGATGGTGACGACAGGGATAACGGGTGAGACTGCCAGGATGGTGGAGGCGTCAGCCATGGAGGATCTCGTTTCCCAGGCCATGTGGCCCGTTGTGATCAATAACGGCGTACCAGTGCATGAGCAGCTGAACGAAACCAGCGTTGGAGGCCAGGCCTTCGTCAAAAACGCTTCGGCGGGCCAGGAGGGCCGGCACCACGGCGGACGCATCGTGCCCGGCAGGCAGCAGGACCTGAAGCTCGGAAGCCATCGGATCGTCCAGCGCGTCCGGAGGTGTCGTGGCGACGTGATGCATCCACGCCGCGACGGCAAGCGCCGCCCACCGGGGTTCGCGACCGGCGTCGAGGTTGTCTCGAACGGTGCTGAGTAGTCTCAGACCAATTTTCTGTGACCCGTCGCTGCCCACTTTTGCGGTGGTGTGGCCCAGCGCGGGATTCGAAAACCGTTCAAGGACTTGTTTGCAGTAGGTTTCGGCGTCCAACTCGGAGGGCAGGTCGATGGTCGGCAGGACGTCGTCGAACATCAGCCTTTCGCACGCGGTGCGAAAGGAGACGTCGGCTACGGCATCGGCAATCGTTGCCTTGCCGGCTGCCAGTCCCAAGTACGCCAGCATCGAATGGCTCGCGTTGAGCAACCGGAGTTTGGCTGCTTCCCACGCCGCGACGTCGGTACTGAACAGAGCACCTGAGTCTTCCCAGCGTGGCCTACGGCCGGCGAAGTTGTCCTCGATGACCCACTGCATGAAGGGCTCGGCGACCACGGCCCCCTCGTCGCGGAGTCCGAGTTGACGTTCGACGTCGGCAAGGTCGCCCGAGGTGGTGGCGGGGACCATGCGGTCCACCATGGTGTTCGGGAACGTGACGTTGGCATCGATCCAGGCCAGGAGCGGTGATGCTTCCTCGTGGGGCAAAGCGGAGGCGAACGCGCGGACGAGTTTGCCTGTCAGCTCGCCGTTTCCTGGGAGGTTGTCGCAGGAAACGACCGTAAGTGGTCCGGAATCCTGGCGGGCACGTTGCTGGATCCCGCGGGTGATCTGACCAAGGGCGGTCAGCGGAGGATTGCCCGCGAGGTCCGCCTGGACTTGCTCGTCCGCGACGTTAAGGGAGCCGGTGCGGGGATCGATCCTGTAACCCTTTTCGGTGATCGTGAGCGTCACGACCGAAGTAGTGCGGGCCGCGATCCGCTGGACAACGGTTTCGGGGTTGTCCCGCCCGGAAACGGCTTCGACGATGCTCGACATCACGTGGAGCGGCGCGGAATTCCCTCCCCGCTCGGTGACGGTATAGAGCCCGTCCTGTGGAACGAGTTGCCGGACTACGGCGTCGGAGCGTTGCGTGACGCCGACAATTCCCCAGCCGAAGTCACCGGAGGCCAGCATCGCGTTCTCCGTGAAGACAGCGGTATGGGCGCGGGCGAAGGCGCCCAATCCGAGATGCACGATACCCGGCTGGATGGACTCCCTGGGCAGCGGGGCTGCCACGCCGCCTGTGGCTGCCAGCGTTGTATTGCTTAGGCGCTCCATGAAAGGTTCCCTTCAGTGACGCCGGCAGCGTGCGCCTGTGTCTGTTCAAAAGTGGGGATGAACCCGGTGCCGCCCTTTCCACCGACCACAAGGGAGGCGGCAGCGGCACCGTAGCGGGCGGCTTGCGGAAGGCTGTCGCCGAGGACAATCCGGGCCGCGGTGGTTCCAACGAAGGCGTCGCCCGCGCCGGTCTGATCCACTACGAAGGGGGCGGGTATGGCGTTGATCCAGGCCGATATGCCGTCGCCTTCCATTTGTATGCCGTCTGCGCCGCAGGTGACTGCGACGTTCTCCGCACCCATCGCGCGGAGCCTGTCAGCGGCTTCCGCTGCGGAGGAAGCACTGAGAAGTGTTGACGTTTCGCCCGGGAAGGACGGTGTAACCAGGAATGATTGTGGTGCCATTTCGGCAAGCAGGTTGCAGGCTTCTCCAGGTGAGGTCAATCTTGGCCGGAAGTTCGGGTCGAAGACGAAGCGTTTGGTGAGGGACGCCGCGCGGAGAACGGCGGCCTTTGAGGACTTTGAGATTGCGCAGGCGATGCCTCCGGCCAGCACGGCTCCTGCTGAGGAGAACACTGAGGTGTCCACATCCTCCGGCGACAAGGTGGATCCGACGCTTCCTGAGCGGGCGTAGGAGAACTCGCGCTGGCCCAGCGGGTCGGAGTGCACCAGATATACGCCCTGCTGGCCCGGTCGGAACGTCAGAAGGTCTGTCGCTATGCCGAGTTCGGCGATCCTGGCGGCGATCGCCTGACCGAGGTCGTCGTCGGACAGTACTGCGAGCAGGCCTGTCCGGGCGCCGGCAGCCGCGGCCGCTGCAGCTACGTTGAGTGCGTCGCCCGAGATGCCCAGTTGGGCCGGTACCGCGTGTCCGAAGGGGACATCGGTGGCTACCTCGAGCAGGATCTCGCCCATGACGACGATATCGAAGGGCTCGTTGGTGGTGTCTTGTGTTGTGCTGTTCATGATGTGCTCAGTCACCAGTCGTGGATGGAACCGTCAAGCCGGCGGTTGATGGGCAGGTACTTGGGATCGAACGGGTAAGCTGCCGCGGCTTCTTCGTTGAATTCGACGCCGATGCCGGGGGCATCACCGGGGTGCATGTAGCCGTCGCTAAAGGTGTAGGAGGTCGTGAAAACCTCGTTGGCTGGTTCGCGGTGGCCCATGTACTCCTGAATGCCGAAGTTCGGAATGCTCATGTCCACGTGCAGGGCAGCGGCGAAGGAAGCGGGGGAGAGGTCGCCTGCGCCGTGGGAACCTGAACGGACACCGTAGAGATCGGCCAGGGCGAAGATTCTCCTCACATGGGTGATGCCGCCGGCGTGGGAGACCGAGGTCCGGATGTAATCGATCAGACGTTCGGTGATGAGTTGCTGGCAATCCCAGATCGAATTGAAGACCTCTCCAACTGCGATGGGGGTTGTGGTGTGCTGGCGGATCAAGCGGAACGCAGACTGGTCCTCGGCCGGAGTCGGATCTTCGATCCAGAATGGCCGGTACTGCTCCATCGAAGCCCCCAGCCGTCCGGCTTCGATGGGCGTGAGTCGGTGGTGGACGTCGTGCAGGACATGCACGCCGTATCCGAACTGTCCGCGGACATGTGCCATCATTTTCGGAGCGAAGTCCAAATAGGCAGTGGTCTCCCACGCGTCTTCCTGCGGGACGTTGCCGCTGGCAGGCTCGTACAGCTTCCCGTCTACTGGCGCTATTCCGTAGGTCTTGTCCAGGCCTGGGACTGCGGCTTGCGCCCTGATGGCCTTGTATCCCAGGTCCAGATGATGCTGGAAGTCCGCGCTGAGATCATCCAGGGTAGAACCGCTGGCGTGTCCGTAAACCATGACACCTTCACGTGCTGCCCCGCCCAGGAGTTCGTAGACCGGCATGCCGGCCGTTTTGCCCTTGATATCCCACAGCGCGACGTCGATGGCCGCGATCGCGGTCATCGTCACCGGCCCGCGGCGCCAGTAGGCGCCCTTGTAGAAGTATTGCCAGGTGTCCTCGATCCGGCGGGCGTCGCGTCCGATCAGCAGGGGGCAGAGATGTTCGGACAGATAGGACGCGACGGCGAGTTCCCGGCCGTTGAGGGTGGCGTCACCGATGCCGGTAATGCCGTCTTCGGTTTCAATTACGAGTGTCACGTAGTTTCGTCCGGGGGACGAGACAACTACCCGTGCATCGGTGATCTTCACTGATTTCTTCCTTTTACTTCACGGAGTTCGTGCTGTGGTTGGGAGTGTGGTTACTGGAGTCTTGGCCCGTTTCCGTCCACTCGGCGTATTCCTTGCCGCCGAGTTGGCTGGGCGCCGTTTCAGGCAGAAGCGCAAGGCAGATGATGCTGACCAGGATCAGGGCTGAAACGTAGATGGCGACGCCGGTAATGGATCCGCCTCCGGCTACCAGCAGGGCAGTAGCGATGACCGTGAACGGTCCGCTGGCGATCATCGCGCCGAACTGCCAGACGATGGACACTCCGGTGTAGCGTCCGCGCACCGGGAAGAGCTCCGGGTAGAAGGATGCCTGCGGGGCGTACGTTCCTGCGTGTCCGAGGGCAAGGCCCGCGATGAGGATGGCCACGATGGGGACTGTGTCTCCGCTTTCGATAGCGGCAAAGGCGGGCCAGATCAGCACCAGGTTGAGGATGGCGGCTCCCAGGAAGACCTTCTTGCGCCCGATCTTGTCCGTTAGCCATCCCCAGGTCGGGATCATGATGAGCTCGGCGATGATCGCGATGATGATGGCTTCCAGGACGAACCCGGAATCGTTTCCGACATTCTTGGAGTACGCCACGAGGAAGACTGTGTAGAAAGGGAAGACTGCGGCTTCGACGAACTTGGAACCCATGCCAAGGAAGACTTCGCGGCGGTTCTTCCGGAAGACCAGCTTGACGGGCGCCTGCTGGGCTTTCGCGTTCTCCTTCACGGCCTTGAACGTCTCGGATTCGTCCACCCGGAGGCGGATGTAAAGGCCGATGGCCACGACAAGGATGCTCAAGAGGAACGGGATACGCCAGCCCCAGGTGAGGAACTGTTCCTCCGAAAGCTGCGTGGTCAGGAAAGCGAAGAGGGCGGACGGCACGAGGTAGGCGGCAGGCGAGCCCATCTGGACCAGACTGGCGTAAAACCCCCGCTGTTTCGGCGGCGCGGCCTCGGCGGTCAGCAGGACGGCACCGCCCTGCTCGCCACCGACGCCGAATCCTTGAAGAAGGCGGACGAAGACGAGGATGACCGCGGCCCAAAGTCCGATGGTCTCGTAGGTGGGCATGAGACCGATGGCGAAGGTTCCCAGCCCCGTGATGAGCAGGGTCCAGATCAGTGCTTTCTTCCGACCGATCCGGTCACCGATATGGCCCCAGACAATACCGCCGAGCGGGCGGGCAAAGAAGCCTACGGCGTAGGTGGAGAATGCGGCGAGAGTTCCCAGAAGCGGATCGATGTCGGGAAAGAAGATCTTGTTGAAGACCAGCGCCGATGCTGTTCCGTAGATGAAGAAGTCATAGTACTCGGCCATGGTGCCGATGAAGGACGCACCCGCGGTCTTGCGGGCCTTCTTCGCATCATGGGCCAGAGGCGCAATGTTTGCGCTCATCAATTGCTCCTTTGCAGGCGATGAATTCATGGAGTCTTGGTGGGGGATTCCGGTGGCTGGATAGGCCATATACAGGGGTCCAACCTCACAGTGATAACTACCATACAAGCACTACCATTCTAGTTTGTCAACGATGGTTTAGACTTGGAGGGTGGCTACCAAGAAACCTGGGCTTGAGCCGGCTCCCCGGCTGTCAGTCCGTGACCGGACTCTGGATGTATTGCGTCGGCGCATCATTTCCTTGGAACTGCCTCCTGGCGCGCCCCTCTCGGAAAACGAGCTCGCGCAGGAGCTTGGAGTAAGCCGCACCCCGGTCCGGGAGAGCCTGATTCTCCTGCGGGAAGAAGGCCTGATTCAGGTCTTTCCGCAGATCGGTTCGTTCGTCTCCTTGGTCGACCTGGAGCGCGTAGCCCAGGCCCAGTTCATCCGGGAAGCCATCGAGTGTGCCTCACTGGCCGACGTCGTGGCAGGCCCGGACGGAGTCTCCGGACTCCGTGAGATCCTTCAAGCGCAGTGGGACGCCGAGGCTGAAGGGGACATTGATCGGTTCTTCCGCCTGGACGAAGACTTCCACCGCGAACTGCTGCAGCTTGCGGGGCACGGGGCCGCGTGGAACGCCGTCAATTCCGCCAAGGCACATCTGGACAGGGCCCGCCGGCTAAGCCTCATCGATTCCGGACATGTTGCCACACTGATCGGGCAACACACCGCAGTGGTTGATGGCCTCGCCAAGGACGACCACGCCGCAGCGGACTCTTCCCTGCGTCTCCACCTCCGCGGAGTGTTCAAGGACATCGAACGCATCCAGGGCGCGACACCGGAACTCTTCTCCGATGGATCCGCACCGCGTGCATCGCGCCGCAGTGTGGCACGCCTCTCCTGAACCAAGCCGCAGTTTCACCCCGGACTCACCCCTGGTGCGAAAAATCCAGGCGCGACTCCAGCCCGCGCCGGACGCGGCGGGTTTCCCGGCGTCGAGGTCGCGTTTCATCCCATCGCCGACTTCCTGGAGCTTGTCGGCGAGCAGCGCAGCGCTTGGAGTCAAGGGGCGGGCCGGATGGAGCAGCAAACCTCCTTGCTGGGCGAGTCATCCAGGTGCAGGTCGAGGATCTTCACGTTGGGTTCGGCCGGCCTGGATGTGCTGCCAGACAGGCCGGCCCTTCGCCTTCCCTGAGGGGCGCCTCCCATTCCGTGCGAGCAGGTGCCGACGGATCAAGGCGGTAGCCGAGTCACGCAATACTGCGCGCTGCGCGTTGGGTTGCCCTCGAATGCAGCCCGGACCGTCAGCTGGAAAGAGCGGGTTTTCTTAGGCTTTGCCGGGGTGGAGTACTACTTTGGTCCAGCCGTCTTCGCGGTTGTCGAAGTTTTTGTATCCCTCGGGTGCCTGGTCCAGCGGCAGTTCGTGGCTGACGATGAAGGATGGGTTGGCCTTGCCACCGGCGACGAGGTCACGCAGTGCCCTGTTGTATTTTTTGACCGGGCATTGGCCGGAGCCCATGGTTTGTCCCTTGAACCAGTAGTTTCCGTAGTCGAAGGCCACTTTTCCTTCCTTGGCGAGCTCGTCCGGGGCTCCAGGGTCCTGGGGTATGAACACTCCGACGACGCCCAGGCCGCCGACGAATCGTACGGAGTCCACCAACCGGTTCAGGGTCAAATTTGCTTGTTCGTTTCCGTCAGGATCATGGGCTTGATAGCCGACGCATTCACAGCCGCGGTCAGCACCGAACCCCATGGTTTGGTCCTTGACGAATTCCACGGGGTCCACGGCGGAGTCATCCACGGGGATAGCTCCGATTTGCCCGGCCAGCTTGAGGCGGTCGCTATGGCGATCCACTACCATCACTTTTCCGGCGCCCTTGATGATGGCGGAGTAGGCGGCCATGAGTCCCACCGGCCCTGCACCATAAATCACGACTGAGTCCCCGGGGTAAACCCCTGCCAGCTCGGTTGCATGCCACCCGGTGGGGAAAATGTCAGCGAGCATGACGTAGTCGAGCTCTTTCTCCTCGGCGTCCTCGCCCAGGCGCAAGCAGTTGAAGTCGCCGTAGGGCACGCGCAGGTATTCCGCCTGTCCGCCCTGGTATGGGCCCATGTCAGCGAAACCGTACGCCGCACCGGCCAGCTTGGGTTCGGGCTGCATGGTCAGGCAGTAGTTGGTGAAGCCCCGCTCACAGTTTTTGCAATATCCGCAGGCGACGTTGAACGGCAGCACGACTCGTTCGCCCACCTTTACTTTGCTGACTGCCGGTCCCACTTCGACCACTTCGCCGAGGTTCTCGTGCCCGAAGGTACGCCCGGTCTCGAAGCTGGTCCGGCCCTCATACATGTGCAGATCCGAACCGCAGATATTGGCTGAGGTGATCCGCACCAGTACGTCGGCAGGGTGCTCGATTTTCGCGTCGGGTACGTCCTGGACGCTGACGTTGTTCGGTCCTTGATACGTTACTGCCTTCACTTTTCCGCTCTTTCTGCATGCACCCCCGAAAGGTGGCCACGTAACCGGATTTGGGACGCCGGAAGCCAGTGCGCGCACCGGAAGGGGGGGGCACAGTCAACGCCCGGGTACGGGCAATTCAGCTATGGGGAGCTTGTGGATGATGAGTCGGCCTGCAAGCCCCTCGCGGGGGTGGGCGGCCATGAGTTTTCAGACGGCAGGCTGTCCGGCTAACCCCAGGCCGGCCGCTCTGTGCACGAACGAGAAACAACTCGAGCCTTAATACTAAGCACACTGATTAAGGGTGTCGAGGGCTTGCCCAAAATAGATGCGGACGGGGTCGTTCGAACGTGTCTCATGGGCCAGGGTGCTGGGCGAAGCGGATCAGTCGACGAGGTCGTCGTCATCGGCGCGCCTAATGACCATGCTTCCGGCGGCAGTTTCTTCGCGGAGCGAACGAATGATGTGGGCCTGCGCCTCTTCCACTTGTGATGCCCGAACCGGCCCGGCGTTGGCCATTTCAAATGCCAGGATTTCCTTGTTTCTGTCAGAGATATTGCTGCGGACCGTTTCGATCACCACGCCTGATGCACCTTTGAGCGCGATACCCAGTATCCCGGGACTGACGCCTCGGAGGAGCCGCTGGATGTCGCGCCGTTCGAGCCTGACTATGTCCTTGAATGTCAGCATCTGTGCACGTACGTCGCCAGCGAGTTCAGCGTCAAGGACATCCAATCCTTCCAAAACCGTGCGCTCCGTTGCGCTATCGGCCCGGGTGATGATGTCCACGAGCGGTTGGATGCCACCGACGTTTTCCGTGGGCCTGCTATGTGAAGCGGCCGACCCTGCACGATGCTTCAGCACGTCGGCGACTATGGTGACTACCTCCGGTGCCACTGGACCCGTGGTCGCGATGCAGCGGGCTACCTCGCTGGCCTGCGCGCTATCGATCCCGGCCAGAACCGCCGATGCCTTGCTGGGCCGTAGGTGCGTGAGGACCATGGCCATCGTTTGCGGGAGCTCTCCGTCAATCAGCGCCAGAATCTGTTCCGAGGGCATGGCCTCCAGGAAATCGAAGGACTTTCCGGCCATCGACGAGGCAACCCTGTCCATCAATCCAGCGGCTTTGTCGGCGCCAAAGGATGCCTCCAAAAGACCCGCCGCGAAGCTTCGGCCGCCGCGGGCGGTGCGTCGGCCTCTGGCTACATAATCATGGAACTCGCTGATGACGGAATCCGCCACCGAGGATGAGACCCTGCGAAGCCGCACGATCTCGGCTGCGATCTCCTGTGCCTCTGACTCAGAAAACTGAGCCATAAGGGAGGCTGCGCTGCTGGGCGGGATCTGCATGAGAACCACGGCAACTTTCTGAGTGCCACTCAGGCCCGGGCCGTCTGCAGTACGTTCTTCAATGGGCACGCAAGACTCCTGTCAACGAGCGATAGGGCGCCAAGGCAGACCCGCGCAAAGAGCACTAACAATGTGCCCCCACAGAAGGATCATGCCAAGCCCCACGAGACGCGTCGATTCCGGCCGGGAGCGGGTCGGTGAATTCACTTCCATATGGCACGGACAATCATGGTCGCGTCGATTGCGACATGCCGTCCCGTATGCCCCGCATCCAGGGCGCACATTTCCTCGCGTCCGTGCTGATCAGACCAGGCGGGGCACCCGACGGCACTAAAAGCCAACAGTTCCAGCGGGAGGTTCTGGCCCACTCGAAGTTCACTCATGATGTCCTTTGCTCGGTTCGGGAATCCTCGGTGGGCCCCACGCCCGGCCGGGCGAGGGGAGTGGTTCTGCGCCCCGGAGGTGGCCGGAGGTCATCAGCGTATAGCCCGCCAAAGCGCAAAAAGTCCTTCTCTGCCAAGGCCAACAATCTCCCGATTCGATGGGACGTGCCGATGAAATCCACGTTCCGGGCGGCCTGTTGTCAGGAATGGTCCAGAACGGCGACCGGTCTGTACGGTCCAGCACGCAGAGTATCCTGCACGAATTGAGAGGTCTGGGATCAAAGGATGCACACATTGGACTGACTGTCGCCCGACTCCCGGCGGCATCAACCGTAGGATTTGAAAACGATCGGGCAGGTGCCGCCGCCACAGGGAAAGGAGGGCCCATGATCACCGACAGCACCATCCTGACGTCTCCACGCGTGGCCTGCCAGCCCCGCTTGGTCCTGCGCCTGGTTGGCACGGAGAGGCTGGTTGGGAAGCCCTTCGTTCCGGTCCGTCATCTCGGGCTCCAGCGGTGAAAGGCTTCATCCAGGGTCGAAAAAGTCTGACGAGTCGATGGTTGCTACCCATACTGTTCGTCCAGTTGGTATCGGCGTTGTCAGTAGTCCTGCCGCTCCTTTTTGGTCTTGATCCGTGGGGCGGCCTGGAGGCGCCTACCGGAGTGAGCACCCTTATCCCGCTTGTACTCCTCCCGGTTGCTGTTCACGGCATGGGGCAACTCCTAAGGCAGCGGCACGGAGATCCAGCTGCAGCGTCACGTACCTCCGGACGCATGGGCCCGACCCGATGCCCGACCTGTGCTCGGCTGTGGACCACAGACCATACGAACCAGGACATCACCGCCCGCCTTGATTGGCTGCTTGCGACGCGGACATTGATCACAGCGTTCCAGCCGATCCGTGATTTGGGAACCGGCGGGATTGTCGGCGCCGAAGCACTCACACGCTTCACAGACTCTCCCTACATCCCTCCAGATCAATGGTTCGCGGACGCGGAGTCAATCGGGCGCGGCCTTGAACTCGAATTCCTTGCGCTGGAAACGGCACTGGAAGCTGCAGCGCGTCTTCCTGCCCACGTATACGTCGCCGTCAATCTTTCGCCGTCGGCATGCCTTGACCTGAGGCTTAGCGACATTGTGAGGAATTCAGCTCCAGGACCCGGGCGTATCGTCGTAGAGCTAACCGAGCGGTCTCCTGTAGCTGACTATGCCCGTCTCGCGGCAGCACTCGCCCCACTGAGAAGTGCTGGGCTACGCCTGGCCATTGATGACGTCGGAGCCGGGTTCTCTTCCATGCGTCACATCCTGAGGCTCGGTCCGGAAATCATCAAACTTGACCGGACGATCGTGGAAGGAATTGATGGCAACGCCAGCCAGAAGGCGCTATGCACAGCGATGCTCAGCTTCGCTTCACACATCGGGGCAGGGCTGGTCGCCGAGGGAATCGAAACCCGTTCGGAATTGGCCACGTTGGCTGAGCTGGGAGTCACGACAGGCCAAGGCTACCTCTTGGGACGACCATCCGTGCTTCCGGCGGAATGGTCCCGTGCGTGGCGGAGGGACCCGTCGCCAAAAAGTGGAACTGACGATCGTCACTGGTCCAAGGCCAATTCTGCGGAGCAGGGCTACCCGTCCCCGACCTCGATGACAGAAAACACGGTTCCGTGACTCGCCGCCGGGCGGGCTTCGGTCGGGACGTTCACAACTCCGTGAGTCGTCTTAGCCCGGCGGTTCGAACCTGCAGGAGTTCCGGGTTCTCCTGGGCATCCCTCAGCGAGAGGCCAATGAGTTCACTAAAAGCCCGCCGCATGGCTGAGAGGCTTGTGAATCCGCTGGCGCCCGCAATGTCCGTCAGGGATCGTCTCCAGGTGTTGGCCTCGGCGAGGAGATCAATGGCTTCCAAGGTACGCAGTGCACGGATAAGTCCGCTGACCTGAAGCCTTTCATCGTCGAAAAGGTAGTAGAGGGCCCGGCGTGAAAGAAACGAGTAAGCCACGACCTCGTCAACAGTGAGCGCAGGATTTCTAAAGTTCCTGCGTATGAATTTCCTGACCGATGCGATGCGTGCCAGCTTGAGATCATCAGGATCGGCCGGGGCGTCCAGTAAGGAGCTGACCAGGGCCATCATCATGGACCGGACGACCGGTTGAAGATGCTGGATCTCCTGCGCAATGACCGTCCGCTGCCAGCCGGACAAGGCAGGAAGAATCAGCCCACGCAAGATGGGATTTTCCCTGATGTCAGCCAGCCCTTTCAGCCGTTTCATTGCTTTTTCGTCCAATGCCAGCAGGTCCCGATCGAAATGGACCCGCACGGCGCTGAATCCAGCTGCTGCGTGGAAGTTGCCTGGCAGCGAAAGATCAAAGAACCTGACTGTTCCAGGAGAAACGGACTCCGAGCGGCCCGAGAAGCTGAACTTGTCACATGCAGTCCTGAAGTATATGAGCCAGTCGCTGGGTCTCGTCTCTCCGTTCCAGAAGCAATTGGCGGGTTCGTTCGTGACGTCGACAAGGCTGAAGCCGGGGCCGTCGAGGCTCAGTGCGGTTGGACTGAAGCCTGGTCGCACCAGTTTGTCGGCTTTTTCCAACCGAACCGGGGCATCGATAGCACTGCCGTACCAGCTCCGCCAGTGTTCGAACTTTTCCTCGGGAGTGAGCCCGAGCGGTACCGCGTAGCGTCTTATCTGGTCATGCTGTGACACGTCCGGACTGCCAGCCGGGTTGTCGCGAATTGTGGTTTCCATGGGCATGGGACTTTCTGGCTGGAACTGGATTCAATGTGCCGCGTCCCTGCGACAGAGAGTCATCGTGTTGTTGGGGTGGTTGACCGACGTTAAATACTACCCGCGGCCGATCGGCAGACGGACCGCTGGTGGAGTTGGACGGCTCCGGCGTGACGGGATCATTCGCCATCCTCGCCCGACTGGCGACGATGGCGTTCCCGTTGACCGTAAGCGGCCCGAAGAATGTCATCCTTTGACTCGAACCCCGAGCCCAACGCACCACCCATAAGCGCCGCAGAGGTTGTCATCCACGCGATTTCGGCAAAGTCCCAAACAGTTACCGGATGTTGCAGGGTCACTGCAAGCAGGGCGGTGTCGATGGTGAATGCTGCGGCCAGCAGCACTGCGACGAACAGCAGGAGGTAGCTGATCACGACGCCAATCGCCAGAGACCACACGGTAGAGATGTTGTACAAGGATGCCTTGTACCGTTCAAGGGAATCGTCGCGTTTGGATCCTTCCCATAAATCGTGCTGGGCGATGATCCAGAACACCATTGAACTGATGGAAAGTGCCATCAATAAGGTCAGCCTCATAGCCCCGAGGAGGTCCGCGAGCTGCCAGATGGTATTCGTGACAAGCGCGAAGGCACCAGTGGCGATCGCGGCGGCCATTGCGCTTCTGAGCCCGAAGACGAGCCGCCAAGGGCGGTTCGCCCGCAACATGCCCGCCAGCAACCGACCCCGGCCGAGGCGGGTTGCTGAAACGTAGCGGAACCCGATGGGCCCCTGGCCGGGAACAGTGACCTCAATATGCCTGGATGTGTGGAATGAGGGCGGCCCGAATTCCACGGCCTCACCCTCGGGATCAAAAGGGCGCTGCATCGCCCAGCTAAGATCGACGACGGCGGTGCGGACCCGGCGGTCGATGTTGACGGCACCGAGTGCGGGCAAGGAAACAAGGGAAATTTGCTCTCCAAGCGCAACTTCCGCGACCACGGTCCGGCCCTCCAGACGAATCGGAAGGTCGGTCAGGCAGACCATGACATCCCATGCCCGTCGGTCTCGGTGCCTACCCAAGGACGCCAGCATGGGCGCCAACCCATTGCCGGCCGTGAAATCCTGGTACTCGATGACCACGGACCAAGTGTGACGCTCATCGGCTAGGTTGAGCAGGGCGCCTACTTCGCGCCCATTGCGCTCGGCAAACTCGGCGGTCACCTCCGGTTCGGCGAGCACGCCCAGCACACGTGCGATTTTGGGGTTCTCATCACCCGAAAGATCCGGCACGTCTTGCCTCCCTTGGATCAGTGTCTGTACCAGTCAACTGCGTGTCACCGTCCCGCGGGCCAGGATATGGCTAGGGGACGCGAGATGGGGCGCCGTGCGGACGCAGGCGCCATGCTCGCGTCGCGACATGCAGGTTCAGGCGGGTCTCGGGATCGGTGAGGTCGAATCCAGTGACCTGCCGGATGGAATTCAACCGATAGCGCAGAGTGCTTCGGTGGATGGCCAGACTTTCGGCCGTCCTGTCATAGTTGCCGCCGTGGTCCAGATACTGGGCCAGGGTTTGAAGGAGGTCCGACCCTCGGCTGTCGTCGGTGCGTTGAAGCGCGCCGAGCCATTCGTCAACGTACTCGCTGAGATGCTGCCCGCTGCCGGCTGTGTCAAGGATGCGGTAGATCCCCAGTTGATCAAAGCTGGTGACTCCATAGCGCTCGATTGAACCGTTCCGAATGTGCAGTGCGTGCAAGGCCTCAGAGAAGGAGCGCGGAATCTGGGCGATATCCAGGCTTGGACCTCCGATGCCCACGGATCCTGTGGTACTGCCCAGGGATTTGGCGATGAGGGAAAAGACCTCGGCACCCACGGGGTTTCCGCGTACCACTGCAATGGCCATGTCGGAGCGCCGGGAAACGAGCGAGGGTAGTTGCAGCTCCAAAAAGGCCCGGCGCAAAGCGACCACGACTGTATCGTCATTTCCCGGCGGTTGCCACTCGGCTACGATCACGTGGTGCGGGCCACTGATGTCATATCCCAGTGCCGCGGTACGAACACCGGCGGTCGCGCCATCCATCCCCGACACGAGTTCGTCCACCAGGTCGCGCCCCAGCCTTAGTTCGAGCCGGGCCAAACCTCTGCGATGCAGCAGCTCCACTTCCAGGAGCCGCGCTGCGTGCTTAAGGGCGAAGACGTTGGCTGCTGTGACCGGCTTGTCAGTTTCCATCATGCAGATAGCTCCCAGCACCTCGCTGTGCGAAACGGCAAGGGCAACGAGTCTTCGCGGTTCACGGACTGGGGAGCCGGAGGCAAGCCAGAGTTGCGCAGTGCGCGTCCTGGCCTTGGCGCCAAGTTTGTTGTACGGCCGCGTCAACCCGGTCCCAGCCTCCGCGCTGATCTTCCCGAACGCGTCCTCAACACATATGGGCCGCCCCGTCAGCCGTGAAAGGACCTCCGCCAGGAGTGCCTCCCTGGTGTCACTTTCCCCAAGGTCGCGGGTCGCACCTTGGTCCAAGGCATCCCGGATGCTGTCGTGTTCTTCCAGCTCAAGGAGTCGCGACGAAAGGGACAGGAGATGCTGGTGCAGGGCATCTTGGCCGCGTGCCTGGCCCGTTGCGTCATCCCGGGGTTCGCCTCGGGAAACCGTTGCATGAGTTGTTGCGGTTGTCCCCGCAACTGTTCGTAGCTGTGTCAGTTGCGGGACCTCTGGAGCAGCGGGGGCGGACAACACCAAGCATCCGTTCAGTTCGCCCTCGCATTCCGTGAACAGCGCGTAACGCCACTCTGGCCATTCGCATGGTAAAACGGCGTCCTTGCCGTGGAGGCGCCGGATGTCGTGATCCTGCGGCAGCGTCGCGCGTGAGGCTATGGGGTACAACTGGCCATTCACCGCGACGTAACGGTCCTTGACCTCACAGAACGACAACTCCGATACCGCCTGTGCGGCAGTGTTGAGGAATTCTTCTGCCGCACGTCGATCGATCATTGTGATCCTCGTGTCTGTCCGGAACCCGTGTCTGTCCGGAGGGAGGTTTGGCGTGGACACCTTCCTGGACAGACGGGAATAACCGGCTCTTTGCGGTGGGGTATCAAAACCCGGGGAGAGCCCGGGATGCGGTGCGTCCTTTCTTGCCTGCCCGGCCCGTGTTGCTGCTCGATGCCGCACGGGCTCGATCGGCATTCCACCACCAAACTACGCCCGTATGCCGCCGTTGTTAAGCTGTTGTCGTTGGTGTGCGGATTGGCGTCTTCGCTGGTGTCTCACTGTCAATTATTCCGTGGCGCTCCGGACGGTCCGTAGTGGAGGAGGCGCAAGTGCTCGTGGACCATTGCGACTGCTGTTGAGCCTTCCCCGGCAGCAGCTGTTACACGCTTAACTGATCCATGTCGAACATCCCCGACCGCAAACATCCCGGGGAGGCTGGTTTCAAGGGGCAGCCGTCTGCGCCCAAGATGGCTGAACTCCGGAGGAAACTCCTGGAGATCGGACCCCGTCAGTACGAAGCCCTGGTCATCCAGCGCCAACGTACCCTGCAGCCATTCTGTGTGTGGCGTGGCGCCGATGAAAATGAAGAGGTAGCGGGAGTCAAAAGTGCGCTGTTCACCTGAGGCTCGCAGATCGACGACGACCTGTTCCAGCGCGCCTGAACCGGCTACACCCACGATGGTGGCTTCCAGCAATACCCTGATGGCGGGTTGCTCTTCGATCCGTTCTGCGAGGTATCTCGACATGTCCGCGCGGAGGTGTGCCCCACGCACCACCAGTCGTACTGCTGCACCGGCGCCCGCCAGGAAAAGAGCGGCTTGCCCGGCGGAGTTCCCGCCGCCGACGACCGTCACCGGTTGCGCTCCGCAGAGCCTGGCTTCATGAACTGTGGCGGCGTAGAAGACACTGTTTCCCTCCATCTCCTCCAACCCAGGGATCGGCAGCCTGCGGTATCGGACTCCGGTTGCCAGCAGGGCCGCCCGCGAGACGGCCGGGCCGCTGCCGGTAAACTCGGCGCAGAACTCACCGTCCCTCAACCTGATGGAGCGTGCACCACAGGCGACGTTGATCTGGACCCCAAACTTGCGGGCCTGAAGGATCGCCCTTTCTGTGAGTTCTCCGCCGGAGATGCCGGCAGGGAAGCCGAGAAAATTCTCGATCCGCGGCGACGTACCTGCCTGCCCACCCAACCCCACGCCTTCTTTAAGGACGACGGATAATCCGTCCGATGCTGCATAGACCGCGGCAGCCAGACCGGCCGGGCCAGCCCCGATCACCATGAGATCGTAGGGGGCCGAATGTTCTTTGACAGCTCGCAAGCCCATGGCCAGGGCCAAGTCTGCATTGGACGGATTCCTGAGGACTTGCGAAGCATTCAGTACCACTGCGGGCAGGTCACCGGCCAGGACACCGGCCATGTCCAGGATGGCCCCCGCTTGGCCGTCATTCTCCAGATCAACCAGCCGGTGCGGCAGGCGATTGGAGGCCGAGAACTCCAGGATGCGAAGAGTGTCGCTACTGAAGCGGGAGCCAAAGATCCGGATCCCTACGCCGGCACCTATCAGCAGGATCCGGCGCTGAAGATATGCGCGCAGGATGGTCTCGCCCACCGCGGCGTCAGTCAGAACCACGCGGCGCAAATCATCCCCGCTGATCTGGAGCACCTCAGAAGCTTCGGAGGTCACACTGCTGACAAAGGCCGGTTGCCCCTCGACCAGGCCCAGTTCCCCGAGGAAGCGCCCCGGACCGTGGACCTCGAGAATTTTGGTACCCGGGCCCAGCTCCGCTGGTCGTCTGCCATGGACGTCCGGCAGCCCCTCTACCACCATGACGGTTCCCCGCAGTATGACGAAGAAGTCACCGCCGAGTTCGCCCTCCTGCGTGAGGATTTCTCCTGCGGTTGTTGCCCTTATGTTTCCGACACGGTCCAGTAATTCGATCTGGGCTTGGCTCAACCGCGGATAGGCGCCGGAGACATCCGGGGTTTCAACGGGCGCAGGGTCTGAAAATGGCTGCATGAGCTGTGTGCACCATCGTTTTCTTAGACGAACGCCTCATGGGGATAGCACCAACGCCAGTTTTCGCCGGGCTCCAAGGAAAGAACGATCGGATGCAACTCGGTGGCGTGAGCTCGGGCGTGCCGCATCGGTGAGGAATCACAACACCCGACATGGCCGCAGGACAGACACAACCTCAAGTGAACCCAGGGAGTACCCAGTGCCAGACATTCCTCGCAGCCTTGCGGTGTGCGAACCCGAACGGGGCGAATCTGGGCCAGGTGCGGGTCAGGAATTCGTGTAGTCATGTCGGCTCCTATGATGGTTCGTCCATGGAGCCGACCCGGCCGTGACAGCCAACAATGATTTTACGTTGGCACTGACCAATGATGGTGTGGATACCATTCGGCCCGGCGAGCGAGGTGCACCAGATAAAGCCCAGTAGTAGACCTGGCTTGGTTGCCTGTCAAGTGGTCCACGTGCTGATGGCTCTCGTCGTGCTCCGCCACGAAATCGTTGGCCCCCTGCTTTCGACTTTACGTCCGTGGACTTTCCCCCTGACAGGTCAAGGCGCTGGAGCATATCTGACCTCATAGGGTCATGCGCAGCTCCCCGCCAAGGGGCAGACTCAACCTCATAAGACTGCATGACACTGCCACAGAAACCCTTTGAGCTTTTGGCTCAGCGGCATAGGCGTGTGTCATACGGTGCAGCAACCTCGGGCGGACGTCGTCGCAGGGCCGGTCGCGTCCTCTAGGACCGGAGTGGGTTATGGGCAAGGCAGTAGGCATTGATCTCGGAACAACCAACTCGGTGATAGCCGTCTGGGAAGGCGGGGAGGCCCGCGTCATTCCCAATGCGGAAGGAGCCCGGACGACTCCATCGGTTGTGGCTTACACCGACAGCGGGGAACGGCTTGTGGGGCAACTGGCCCGCAGGCAGGCGATCCTCAATCCTAAGGGAACCATCACGTCTGCCAAGCGATTCATTGGCCGGCACAGTGACGAAATAACGGATGAGGCCAAGGCAGTGAGTTTCGATGTCGTGGCGGACGACAACGGTGTGGCGCGTTTCCAAGTGCAGGGCAAGAAGGTCGCACCTGAGGAAGTGAGTGCGCTCGTTCTTCGTAAGCTGGTGGACGATGCTGCGAAGCAGTTGGGTGAGAAGGTAACGGAAGCAGTGATTACAGTTCCTGCGTACTTCAACGATGCGCAGCGCACCGCGACCAAGGACGCCGGCAAAATTGCCGGACTGGAAGTCCTACGGATCATCAACGAACCCACAGCAGCGGCATTGGCCTACGGCATTGACAAGCGTCAGCATGAGACGGTTTTGGTCTTTGACCTGGGCGGAGGAACCTTTGACGTGAGCCTGCTGGATGTCGGCGACGGCGTTGTGGAGGTCCGTTCCACGGCGGGAGACACGCACCTTGGCGGCGACGATTTCGACCGCCGCCTTGTCGATTACTTGGCCGACGATTTCCAGAAGCAGGAGGGCATCGACCTCCGGGCGGATGCGCAGGCGCTGCAACGTCTGTTCGAGGCGGCCGAGAAAGCAAAGGTCGAGCTAAGTTCGGTGACCCAGACTCAGGTCAACCTCCCCTTCGTCACTGCGGACGCCACCGGCCCAAAGCATCTGACCACCACCGTTCGGCGCTCGGTATTTGAAGACATCACTCATGACCTGGTGGAACGCACCATGGATCCGGTCAAACAGGCAATGACGGATGCCAAGGTGACCGCCAATGACATCGATGAAGTGATTTTGGTTGGCGGCTCCACCCGCATTCCGGCGGTACAAAACGTCGTCCGACGCCTGACCGGTGGAAAAGATCCGAACATGAGCGTGAATCCGGACGAAGTGGTGGCCATAGGTGCGGCGATTCAGGCCGGAGTGCTTAAAGGCGAGGTCTCGGACGTCTTGCTCCTGGACGTTGTGCCGCTGTCTTTGGGAGTCGAGACCCGTGGCGGCGTGATGACCAAGATCATCGAGCGCAACACAACCATCCCCGCAAGGCGCAGCGAAGTGTTCTCGACCGCTGACGATAACCAACCCGCAGTGGACGTCGTGGTGCTGCAGGGAGAGCGGGAACTGGCAGCCGATAATCGGGTCCTGGGCCGGTTCCAGTTGACTGATATCCGGCCCGCACCCCGCGGCGAACCGCAGGTGGAGGTCACGTTCGACGTCGACGCAAACGGAATTCTCAACGTCACCGCCCGCGACAAGGACACGGGCAAGGAACAAGGCATCACGATCAGCGAAGGCTCCAACCTGGACGCCAAGGAAGTCGAGAGAATGATTGCCGAAGCCGAGTCCCACAGAAGCGAGGATGTGCAGAATCGGGAGCGCATTGACACTCTCAATGAACTTGATGCGGTGGCTTACCGTGTTGAACGGGCCGTCAACGAACTGGGCGATGCAGTCCCGGTACACGATAAGGCCCGGGCAGAGCTCCTGGTTGGTCAGGCGCGGGACGCCGTCAGCAACCAAGCGGACGTTGGCGCCGCGAGGGAACTGATTTCCGAGCTTCAGCAGCTGCAGTCGGCGTTGAGTGCCTCGGCAGCATCGGTGGCCACTGCAGGGGACGGCCCGGGTCCTGCATCTCAGCCTGGGTTCTCCGACAATGTGGATGATGATGACATTGTCGATGCAGAATTCGATCGTGGCTAGGTACGGCCATGAGCGACCAAGCAGGGCCGGATGGGCTTGCCGATCCGGGAAGTGATGGGGCACGGGTGGCTGCTCCCGGAGAAGGGACAGCCGCGGCTGCAGGGCCGGCAGAAGCGCTGGCCAAAATGGAGGATCTTTGGCGCCGCGCCCTGGCTGACGCAGACAATATCCGAAAACGCGCCACTCGGGAGGCTTCGCAGGTAAAGGCCCAGGAGCGTGCAGCGGTTTCCCTGCAGTGGCTGCCTGTCTTGGACAATCTTGAACTTGCTCTTGTTCATGCCTCCTCTGCCGGGGACCAGCTCGTCGATGGCCTGGCCGCTATCCGTTCTCAGGCCATCGACATCCTGGCCCGCCTGGGGTACCCGCGGATCGAGGAAGAAAAAGTCCCCTTTGACCCTCGTGTTCACGAGGTGGTCAGCGTATCGGAGACGGACGAAGTTCCTCCCGGGACTGTGCTGACCGTCCTGCGCCCCGGCTACGGCGGGACGGATACCATTCTCCGTCCGGCCGCCGTCGTTGTGAGCCGGGCGGTGACCGCTGACCGTGGCTAAGGATCACTACTCAGTTCTCGGTGTCCCGCGCACGGCGAAGCCGGATGCAATCCAGCGGGCTTACCGCAAACTGGCAAGAAAATACCACCCGGACGTCAACCGGGAGCCGGATGCTGCTGACAGATTTAAGGAGATCGGCGAGGCATACGATACCTTGTCGGATCCCGAAACCAGGGCGCGCTATGACCGGTTCGGCGCGGATTACCGCCAGTATGCCGGCCGCGGTCCTGATCCAGACGGCGGTGGCACGGGGTGGGGTTCCCGTGGTCCGGGTACGGGGCCGCGCCCGGCACGCGGCGCTTACGGCGGCGCTCATGGCGATATGGGAGGCGACGTTGATTGGGAGGACCTGCTGGGCGGCTGGTTCCGGCAGCAGGCAGCGGGACCGTCCCAAGGGCCCGACCACGAAGCCGAGCTTCGGCTCACCCTCGAAGAATCGATCCGCGGCGGACGGCGTACCATCCGCCTGGCCCAGCCGGGCGGGGAAGTCCGGAATTACGACGTCGACGTGCCCGCCGGTGTGCTGGACGGCCAGCGCATCCGCCTCGCGGGGGAGGGCGCCGCGGGCCGGGAGGGGGGCCCTGCGGGGGATCTATTCCTGACAGTACGCATTCAGCCGGATCCTCGATACCGGCTCGAGGGCCGGGACATTCACTTCGACCTTCCCGTTACACCGTCAGAAGCCGCTCTTGGGGCCAAGATCAAGGTCAACGCGCCGGCTGGCCCTGTCACTATCACCGTACCCGGGGGCTCTTCCAGCGGACGCAGACTTCGGCTCCGGGGGCAGGGCATGCCCGACACGAAGGGCCACGCAGGGAACCTCTACGCGGAGATCCACGTCATGGTGCCGCCGCAGCTGAGCCGTGAGGTGCGCAAGCTATACGAAGATCTTGCCGCCGTGTCCGACTTTAACCCGAGGGAGGGGCTGCTATGAGCCGACAATATCCGCTTGCTTATCCTTGGCGCCTGAATCTCGAGGCGGTGGCCCAGAGCAGCGGCGCCCATCCCGACGTCGTTATGCGGTTCGTAGATCTGGACCTGATCCGGCCGCTGGGCGATGCGCCGGGCGGACCGTGGTTCAGCCCCCGGGCCCCGGAACTCATAGCACGCGTTATGAGGCTCCACTCAGAGCTGTCGCTGAACTACGCAGCAATCCCGCTGGTCCTGGATCTGCTGGTGCAGGTCGACTCGCTTGAACGACGACTGGTTGAAATCACGCAGGCGGAAGGGACAGCTTCACGATGAATATGGAGAGTTTGACTCAAAAGTCGCAGGAGGCGTTGGCTGAGGCGCAGCAAATAGCCCAACGCAACGGACACACTGAGACCGACGGCGAACACCTGCTGCTGGGCCTGCTGGAGCAGGAGAATGGCCTTGTCCCGCGACTGCTCGTGGGCATGCAGGTGGAAGTGGATGAGCTGAAGGGCGCCGTCGAAGCCGAGCTGAGGCGCAAGCCGAAAGTTACGGGCCCGGGAGCAGCGCCGGGCCAGGTGTATGTGAGCCGCAGGCTGTCCGCGCTCCTGGACGCCGCCGAACGTGAAGCTAAACGGCTCAAAGACGAGTACGTCTCGGTGGAGCACCTGCTGGTCGCACTGGCGGAGGAAGGCCGGTCCACTCCAGCTGGCCGGGTATTGGCGGAGCACGGCATCACCCGCGAGGCGTTCCTGTCGGTCCTGACCCAGGTCAGGGGAAACCAGCGGGTTACGTCGGCAACGCCGGAACAAACCTATGAGGCTCTGGAGAAGTACGGTCGCGATCTTGTGGCGGACGCACGTACCGGAAAGCTGGATCCGGTCATCGGCCGCGACGCGGAAATCCGGCGGGTTGTCCAGATACTGTCACGCAAGACCAAAAACAACCCGGTGCTTATCGGCGAGCCTGGAGTCGGCAAAACCGCCATTGTGGAGGGACTGGCCCAGCGGATCGTCCGGCAGGATGTGCCCGAAGGCCTAAAGAACAAGACCATTTTCTCCCTGGACTTGAGTGCCCTCGTGGCCGGTGCAAAGTACCGCGGCGAATTCGAAGAGCGGTTGAAGGCAGTGTTGGCCGAGGTGCTGGCGGCAGAAGGCAGGATCCTGCTCTTCGTGGACGAACTGCACACCGTCGTCGGAGCTGGCGCTTCTGAGGGGTCGATGGACGCCGGCAACATGCTGAAGCCCATGCTGGCGCGCGGGGAACTGCACATGATCGGCGCCACTACGCTCGACGAATACCGCAAGCACATCGAGTCTGACGCTGCCTTGGAGCGCCGTTTCCAGCCGGTCACGGTTGACGAGCCCGTCGTCGAGGACGCCATATCCATCCTTCGAGGTTTGCGGGAGCGGCTTGAGGTATTCCACGGCGTACGGATCCAGGACAGTGCCCTGGTGGCTGCGGCTACACTGTCTCATCGATACATCACGGACCGGTTCCTTCCAGACAAGGCCATCGACCTCGTGGATGAAGCGTGCGCGCGGCTCAGGACAGAAATTGATTCGATGCCGGCGGAACTGGATGAGCTCACCCGAAAGGTCACGAGGCTCGAAATCGAAGAGGCGGCACTCGCCAAGGAGACCGACCCGGCCAGCAAGGCCCGGCTCGAGGAGCTGAGGCGTGAATTGGCTGACCTGCGCGCCGAGGCTGATGCGAAGAGGGCCCAGTGGGAAGCCGAGCGCCAGGCGATCCACAAGCTGCAGGCAACACGCAGCGAACTGGAGCGCGCGCGGATGGAGGCCGAGGAAGCCGAGCGTAATTACGACCTCAATCGGGCGGCAGAGCTCCGCTACGGCCGACTTGCCGACCTCGAACGGCGGCTGGCGGCCGAGGAAGAACGGCTGACGGCGAAACAGGGTGAAAAGCGCTTGCTCCGCGAGGTGGTGACTGAGGACGAGATCGCCGACATTGTCGCGGCCTGGACCGGGATACCAGTGGCCCGGCTGAAGCAGGGCGAACGTGAAAAAGTTCTCCATTTGGATGAGATCCTGCGTGCCCGCGTCGTGGGACAGGAAGAAGCGATTACGGCCGTGTCCGACGCCATCATCCGCGCACGGTCCGGTATCCGGGATCCCCGCCGGCCCATCGGCTCCTTCATTTTCCTCGGCCCCACCGGCGTCGGGAAGACGGAGCTTGCCAAGGCTCTGGCTGCATCGCTATTCGACAGCGAGAGTGCAATGGTCCGGCTGGATATGAGCGAGTACCAGGAGCGCCACACGGTGAGTCGTCTGCTGGGGGCGCCGCCCGGCTACATCGGCTACGACGAAGGAGGACAGCTTACGGAAGCGGTACGCCGTCGACCATATTCGGTGGTGCTTTTCGACGAGGTGGAAAAGGCCCACCCGGATATTTTCAACGCCCTGCTGCAGGTCCTCGACGACGGACGGATAACCGACTCGCAGGGCCGGACGGTCGATTTCCGCAACACCGTCATCATCATGACCTCCAATATCGGCTCCCAGTATCTTTTGGAAGGTTCGGCCGAAGGCGGGACGATCACTGAGGCGGCGCGCGGAATGGTGTTGGGTGAGCTCCGGGCGCATTTCCGCCCCGAGTTCCTTAATCGGGTCGACGACACGGTCTTGTTCGCGCCGTTGGGGCTGCCACAAATCGAACGAATCGTTGACCTGCTGTTCGAGCAGCTGCGGCGGCGGCTGGCCGAGCAGCAGATAGAGCTGCGTCTGAGTGAGGAGGCACGCCTCCTGATTGCCGAACGTGGCTTCGACCCGGTCTACGGAGCCCGGCCCTTGCGCCGCTATATTTCCCATGTTGTGGAAACACAGGTGGGTCGGGCCCTGCTGCGCGGCAGCATCGCGGAGGGCGGCGTGATCACGGTGACCGTATCCGGAAGCGAACTCGTGGTTGAATACAGCTCGATGGAGTTTGAGGAGGCCGCAACCACATGAACAAGGCCATCATCAAATGTCCCCATTGCGGCAAGTCAAACCGGGTTCCGGCCGCGGCCGACGGCCGGCCACGCTGTGGGAACTGCCGCCGTGAGCTTCCCTGGGTGGTTGCAGCGGGCGACGACGACTTCAGCGCGATCGCCGAACAGGCCGGAGTTCCGGTATTGGTGGACTTTTGGGCGGTGTGGTGCGGACCGTGCAGGATGGTGAGCCCCGTGCTGGACACGTTGGCACACGAACGCGCTGGGCAGATCAAACTTGTGAAGGTCGATGTGGACCACTCGCCACAGCTCTCCGCCAGGTTCGCGATACAGGCCGTGCCGACGTTGATGGTCATCGTTGAGGGCAAGATCGTCGCGAGGCAGGCCGGCGCGGCTCCTGCTCCTGTGTTGAGGTCCTGGTTGGAGGAGGCACTCGCGAAATAGCCCGGGAAAAGCTTTCGACGGCGGGCAGGGGTGTCCGCCGTCGTGCTTTTCCGGGCTGCCCGCGTCCAGCCGTAAATGACTGAAAAGAATCCCAGCGTCTGACTTACCCACAGAGAAGAATTATCAATTTTGAAGCCTTCTCATCTGGTATCCAGACGCCCACTGACCGCTTTGCACGAAGCGATGCTTTTACGGTAAATGTCTGCATGAATTGAAGTCTCCAGAACTGTTTTGCGACATCAGGATTCGTAAACTAAATTCACGCTGATCATCGGGTTCCCCGCACCGGCGGGACGCGTGTTTTCACTCTTGCCACCCCAAACACAGGAAACAACCATGCGCAGAATTACCAAACTCTCGGCCATCTTCGCCACGGGCGCTGTCGCTCTGACCGTCGGACTGACCCCCGCCTCGGCTGACGACGTTGACTCCACGATCTCCGGCGGCACGCTGACCGCCACCACCTACGGAGCCACCCTGACAGGGGTCACCCTGGACGGGTCGAACTCCCAGACCTCCACGGGCAATGCCTCCTCGGAGTGGACTATCACCGATGCCCGCGGCACGGGCTCGGCGTGGGCTCTTTCGGTGAGCGCATCCATCCCGACAAGCGCCGCAGGAGCCGATGAATCCACCCCACGCACTATCCCGGTTGGCGGCCTGACGATTACACCCGGCACCATCACGGCGGGCGCCGGTTCGGACTCAGCAGGGACCATCGCAGCTCCGGCACTGGCCCTGTCAACGTCCTCCCAGGCTCTGGTCTCCACTGTGGGCCAGAACATGGGAACATACACACTGACGCCAGCGTTCAGCCTCGCGATTCCGGCCAACGCCTACCGCTCCAATTACGCTGTTGGTTCCAGCGGTGCCTTGAACCCCTACACCTCCACCATCACTTACACCATGGGCTAAACCGCGCGGCCTGTCCGTTTCGCCTTTGCACGGCAAACGGGCGGGCCGGCCAGCGGGCAACATCCGCTGCTGGCAGAACAGCCCTTTACCTTCCGCATCACTGCAGCACAATTCCCGCTTATCCGGGTGCTTTTAGGACTGAGAAAACGTGAAAACACTGTCCCCACGCCGGCCCGCGCGAGTGATCATTGCCCTGGCGTTGCTGGTCCTGGATATTCTCCTCATGGCCGACCCGGTTTCCGCGGTCGATAACGGGACCTTGGGCATCCGCCCGGAGAAAGAATCGGACTTCTTCCACCTGTCCCTCTATCCCGGGGCCAAGACGGAGGCCACTGCGGTTGTCTCCAACCACACGTCCTCGCCTGTGACCCTGCTGACCTACCCCGTGGACGGGGAAAACACAGTGCAGGGAACTTTCGCGATGGCCGCGCAGTCCGCCCCCCGCGAAGGTGTCGGCGCATGGGTCGAGCTTGATATGGAACGCGTCACCGTCCCGGCCAACACGGACCTGAAAGTTCCCTTTCGCCTTACCGTTCCCCAAGGCACACCTCCCGGAGACTATGCAGGAGGGCTCATCATCCAAAGCCCTACCGTCCAGGGCGAGATCACGGCAGTGAGTGGCGATACCGCCGTTCGGCTGGACACGATCCAACGCCAAGGCGTGCGTATTTACCTCAACGTTGCCGGCACCGCTGCTAAATCGTTGGCCCACGGCGGTCTGAGCTGGCAACGAAACGGGGAGAACCTCGACTTCATACTGCCGGTACGCAACACCGGTAACACCATCCTCAATCCATCCGCTTATATGAACCTCTCGGGTTGGCCCGCCACAGCGACGAGGTTGGAATTCGACACACCCGATGGCCTCCTTCCAGGAGCGAGCATTGACCTGCACGCCACGCTTGCGGGGGCACCCATGATCCAGAGTGGTGCGGCCGAGGCAACGGTGACCTCAGAGGCCGGCACCGCTCAGGCGGGCTTGCGCGTTTTCTACGCACCGTGGCCACTCCTTGTCATTGGCCTGGTCTGCTTTGCTGCCGCCTTCTACGGGGCGTGGAGGACTTTCCGTTTCATTCGCCGCGCCCGCATTGCGCTTTCCCAGCTAAAGTCCATGGGGAACGCGGCACCTCATTAACGCG
The DNA here is from genome assembly GCF_050435325.1 of Paenarthrobacter sp. TE4293. Lineage (NCBI taxonomy): Bacteria > Bacillati > Actinomycetota > Actinomycetes > Micrococcales > Micrococcaceae > Paenarthrobacter > Paenarthrobacter sp. TE4293. Next base: position 500,757 of record NZ_JBNJRY010000001.1, on the reverse strand, counting down.
CCGGCGCCCCTACCCGAGTGGTCCCGTCTGCGCCCCTGGGCAAGGAAACGGCAAACCGCCCTCCGCTGCAGTAACCTCCTCCTGGCCCCAAAGAAGTGTGACCCCGCTGATCCAGGCGGCGGAACTGCTGCGGCTGGGCCAGGTTCGAACAGCGCGTTGTTGGCGTCAATCGATGGCCTGATCAAGTTGCAGAATTGAGTCTCTGCCGCAGTTGTTGCAGTGCCATATGAACGACGGGCTCGGATTTATGGATCTCTCTGATATTCATCCCGCTAAACTCTTTGATTGCCCGGCGCATGCTTTGTACGTTGGTAAATCCGCAGCGTGTCGCAATTTCTGAGTAAGTGATTCTTTGGGCATCGGCTTGAAGCAGGAGCTCAAGTGCTTTCCGCGTTCGCAGGGCGCGAATTCGCTCACCCAGATGGAGTTCTTCAGTCTCAAAAAAGTAGAACAAGGAGCGACGGGAGAGATTGAACTTACCGGCGACCATTGCCACGTCCAGATTTGGGTTGTCGTAGCTGGTCTCAAGGTACTTCTTTACCGCCCGGCTTAGTGCCGGTTTCTGTGTCTCATCGTCGATCGGTGATTCGAGAAGGGACCCCACCAAGGTTGCCATGACGGATCGGAGGATCTCGCCGGTTGTTGATGCCTCACTGTCGATGCCCGGTCTCTTCCAACTCATCAAGGCGGGGATCACGAAGGTGCCCACAATTGGGTGGCTTGCAAGGTCAGGCAGGCGAAGAAGGGAGCGCAGTCCGCCTTCGCTGACATTCAGACTGATGCGGTCTATGTTGAGCTGCTGTGCGTGAAACCCTTCGGGCGCATCGAAACTGCCGCCCAGCGACGTATCGATGAATCTCACCGAGCCCGTCGGAATCGGCTCGGGTATGCCGTTGAGATCCAGGGTCAGGCCTGGAGCCTTACGGAAGTATGCCAGACGCAGATCCGTGGAGTCCGGATTCGGCGCCCAAAAGCCCAGCGCGGGGGTGTTGTGCATCTCTATGAGGCTGAAGCCCGGTCCGGCAAGATTAATGGCTGAGGGACTGGCGGACGCAGGACTCTCACCTTCTGACCTTTCCAGCCGCATCGGTGTTTCCACGGCGTTGCCGTACCACACCCGCCAATGCTCAAACCTTTGTTCGGGAGTGAGCCCTTCCGGCACTGCATATCGTCGCACACGGGCGCGGTTCCCGTCATCAGATTGAGGCATGTCATCCTCCTTCACCAGCTGAGCATCGAGGCAGTCGTGCGAGCTGGCACGGCGCCCTAAGGAAGCGGTTAAGGTGACTTGTCAGACCGACCGAAAATGGGGTCCGCTGGTAGGTCAATTTTACCTCTGGACGCACCTTCGGCTTGCTCGATGATGTACTTATCTTGGTGCTGGCCGGACGTGGCAGCGCATGTCCTACAGAGGGTGCGTACTCGGAGAAAGGGCCCCGTGCCGGCCCGTCCAAACCTGCGCGCCTGTCCAGCCGAAGACGCGGTGGGCGTTCGTCACGCAGGTGCGTCCTGCCAGTGTTGAGCCGTCGTCTCAAGGAGTAGCCGTGGTGCCGGGGGAGTGGGCTCCTCTTCCTGCCGATTGACATGTTCGTGTCCGCCGGAGAGCAGTTTGGCTGCCAGTTGATTTACCCGGTGGGGGGAGAGGACATGCTCGACGGCCAAGATGCTGGCCCCAACCACTCCGGCTTCCGGCCCGGTTGCGGATTGGGTGATGTTCAGGTGCTGGGTCGCCAATGGCGTTGAGCGTGCGTAGACCGTTTCGCGTATTCCTGCCATGAGGTGTTCTCCGGATTGGGCAAGCGAGCCGCCTACAACAATCAGGGAGGGGTTGATGAAGCTCACGCACATGTTGAGCATTTCTCCGATGTCGCGGCCTGCCTGGCGGACCGCTTGGATAGCCGCCGGATTCCCGGAACGAACGAGCGAAACCACGTCGCTTCCAGTGATCGATTCCAGTCCGCTCTTGCGGAGCTGAGCGGCGATGGCCGGCGCGCCCGCTATGGCTTCCAGACAGGCACTCTTGCCACACCGACAGAAAACTCCTGCCCCCCGGGAAACAGCAATATGGCCGACGTCTCCAGCGACACCTGCCGCGCCGCGCTGTAATTCTCCACCGCTAACCACTCCCGATCCGATGCCAGTTGCGACCTTGAGAAAGATCATGTTCTCCTCGTTTGGCCATCGGGTCGCCCTCTCACCAAGTGCCATAAGGTTGACATCGTTATCGACGAGGACGGGCACACCCAAGGTTCGCTGAACGTAGGCGGGAACATCGAATCCGTCCCAGCCTGGCATGATCGGGGGGCTCGTCGGCTTACCTGTGGAGTGCTCAACGGGGCCGGGTAGTCCAATGCCGACTGCGATGACATCCTCAGTCGGGCGCCCCAGCACTTTCAAGTGTTCCTTCATCATTGCCAAAAGCCAGTCCAGGACCGCTTCGGGTCCGCGTGAAATCTCCAGCCGCTCAGTGGTTTCCACGAGTACCGTTCCTGACAGGTCCGTCAGTGCCACGGTGGCGTGTGTCGCGCCAACGTCTGCGGCCGCGACCAACTTTGCGCCCGGGTTGAAGGCCAGCCGCGCCGACGGGCGGCCACCAGTGGAAGGTGCCCCGGATACGGGAACCACCAGTTCCAATTTCAGGAGCGGCTCAAGGCGGGAACTGATGGCAGCTCTGCCCAACCCTGTTGTACCAGCCAAGTCTGCTCTGGTTCGTGGGTGTCCGTCTCGCAGGATTTGCAGAAGTTCGCCGGGTCCGCCGTTGTCCATGACACTCCAATTCGGGGCTCAAAAGAGGTTGTTGGTGAGCCTGAATTCTTGACACATCCGGCTCACAGGACCCTGAGGGCCTCATCTCCACTCAGTGTCGAGCTGCCCACTCGTTCCCGTCCACTCGATGAAGTGCTTAGCATCAAAAAGTGCAACTTGGGCGTGCATACGACCGCCATCAGCGTCAAAAGGTGCAGACTTTTGCTGAACCACTGACCGAAGTCACGTGCTGCGTGTCACTGTTTCGGCATGGAAAACCACAGAACCACGACAGCCCCCTCCCGGCTACGGGCCGGGTTTGTCGGCGCCGGGTTCATGGCGGAGGTGCACAGCCGAGCCGCCCGCGCTGCAGGGGCGGAAATCGCTGGCATAGTGTCCTCGAGCCGGGCCAGCGCCGACCGGGCCAAAGACCGTCTCGGTGTGCAGCAGGCTTACGCCTCCGTCCAGGACCTTATTGAGGACGACGCCATCGACGTCATCCACATCTGCACGCCCAACGATACTCATTACTTACTGGCTGAGACCGCGCTGAAAGCAGGCAAACATGTGGTCTGCGAGAAGCCTCTGGCCACCAATGTCCAGGACGCAACCGAACTCGTAGGGCTGGCCGCCAGGGCCCGGACTGTTGCGACCGTTCCCTTCGTCTACCGCTTCCATCCGATGATCCGGGAAGCCCGGGAACGCATTGCATCAGGGCAAACGGGACGGATCTCTACCATCCAGGGCTCCTACCTTCAGGATTGGCTTCTCTCTCAGGACGACGATAACTGGCGGGTGGACGCCGTTCGGGGTGGGCCCTCCCGGGCGTTCGCCGATATCGGCTCCCACCTCTGCGACCTTGTGGAATTTGTCAGCGGTGAACGGATAACGAAAGTCGGCGCCCTGAGCCGGACCCTCTTCTCGGGCCGGGCGAAGAACAAGGACATCCAGACTGAGGACCTCGTTGCCGCTGTTTTCACCACTGAATCCGGCACCGTGGGAAATCTCCTGGTCAGTCAAGTCGCACCTGGACGAAAGAACCGGCTCATGATCGAGATCGCGGGTTCAGAGGGCACCCTCCAGTTCGACCAGGAAGCCCCGGAAACGTTGTGGCTGGGTAAACGGACGGGCTCCCAATTGCTTGTCCGTGACCCGGGGGCGCTTAGCCCGCAAGCCGCGCGGCTCAGTGTTCTCCCGGCCGGCCATCCGCAGGGTTATCAGGATGCGTTCAATGCGTTTGTCGCCGACACCTATGCCGCCATCGGCGGTGACGTCCGCGACGGCCTGCCAACGTTCCAGGACGGCCTCAGGGCGGCCGTACTGACTGAAAGCATCATCAAATCCAGCAAGGACGGCGAGTGGGTCGACGTCCCGAATACAAAAGAACTAGAAGGAGCACTTCAATGAAGATCATCCAAGTGGGTCTCGGCGCCTGGGGCGCCTCATGGCTGGACGTGATTCACAACAGCAAAAGTTGGGAACTGGCAGGAGTTGTCGACGTCAACCCCGATGCCGCGGGGGCCGCAGGCGAACAGTACGGAATCCCCGCCTACGCCACCATCGAAGATGCGCTGAACCATAAGGACACTTTCGACGCCGCGTTGGTTATCGTTCCACCCGAGTACCACGCAGCCGTGGCCATCCCGGCACTGGAAGCAGGCGTACACACACTCATTGAGAAGCCACTTGCCCACAGCCTTGAAGACGGTATCCGGATTATCGCAGCGGCAGAGAAATCCGGTAAACACGCCATGGTGTCACAGAACTACCGTTTCAAGCGCGCCGCGCGCACTGTTCAGCGCCTCATCCGTGACGGCATCATCGGTGACCTTGAGCACGTATTCATCGATTACAAGAAGAACCCTCCGTTCGAGGGATTCCGCCTTGAAATGGACGAACCCCTCATCGTCGACGCCATGATCCATCACCTTGATCAGCTCCGTGGCATCGTCGGGCTGGAACCCGTCTCAGTCCGTGCACGGTCTTGGAACACTGGCACCTCCAGATTCAAGGGCAACGCCTCCGCGGTGGTGCAGTTCGACTGCGACAACGGTGCCCGCGTCGTTTATACGGGTTCATGGAGCTCATACGGGCCGCAGACCAGCTGGGACGGCGACTGGGAAATCCAAGGCAGCAAGGGCGCCATTACCTGGAAGAACAACGAAGTTACCATCAACTTCGCTTCGCTGTTCGACACCGTGTTCCTCGCAGGCGCAGTGGAACGCTCCGGGGTCATGCACGTTGAGCTGGACCCCCTCCCGGTCGAGGAACGCCTGGGCACTCTCGCAGCATTCCGCGAGGCCATCGAATCAGGGCAGACGGCAGAGACGGACGTCTCCGACAACATCCAGAGCCTGCAACTGGTCATGGCCACGGCTGACTCCGCCCGGCAAGACGGCGCGCCTATTCCCCTCAAAACCAACGCCGAACTCTTCGGCAGCCACTAGCACTTCCGACCGAGGAAGTATCGAATTGACTGGAGATACAATCATGCAGCCAAAAACAGCCACCGGCTTGTCCGGTCAGGTTTCCGGGAAGGCTGGCCCCGGAGAATCCCAAGTGGAGTCCCGTTCACGGCTTTCCGGCGTCGGCGACTTCATCGGTGCGCAGGGCCTGCTCGTCGTCGTCCTGCTCTTCGGTGTACTGCTGACGTTCCTCAGCCCGGTATTCCTGACCACAGTCAACCTGGTGAACCTGCTCTACCAGTGCACGATCCTCGGTGTGTTCGCCATCGGCATGACCTTCGTGATCCTTACCGGCGGCATCGACGTCTCTGTAGGATCGACGGCTGCCCTGTCGTCCGTGCTGTCCATGGGCGTGATCGTCAACATGAATATGCCGCCGGCAATAGGGCTCCTGACCGGACTTGTGGTTGGCGCCGGAGTCGGAGCCATCAATGGGCTGATGGTGACGAAGCTGGGCATATCACCGCTGATCGCAACCCTGGCAACACTTTCCGCCGGGTCGGGGATCGCCTTCGCGTACTCCGACGGCGGCAATATCACCCCTGTACCGAAGGTGCTCACCGATGTGGTCAGCGCTAAAATCGCAGGAATTCCCTTGCTCATACCCGCTGTTCTGGTGCTGGCCTTCCTGGCCTACCTGGCCCTCACCCGCACCACCTACGGACGCTCCATCTACGCCGTCGGCGGCAACAAGGAAGCAGCCCTGCTTGCAGGTATCCGCGTCGACCGTGTCACGATGAACGCCTACATCATCGCCGGTCTCTCGGCGGGAATGGCAGGGCTCCTGCTCACCGGGCGTCTGGCCTCCGGAAGCCCGCGTGCCGGCGATGGGATTGAACTCACCGTCATCGCCGCCGTCGTCATCGGCGGAACCAGCCTCTTCGGCGGCCAAGGAAACATCAAGGGCACGCTGCTCGGCGTGCTGCTGATTGCGATGGTGTCCAACGCCGTGAACCTGCTGGGCATCCCCTCGTCCTACGACCGCATTGTCCAAGGCGTCGTCATTTTCGCGGCGGCTGCACTGGACGTGTACCGCTACAAGTACGTCCAAAAGAACCTCTCACGGAAACGCAAGATCGGACCGCCGCCGTCGAAAGACGCGGAGGGTGCCGTCGCGCCCCACACTTCCGGAGCGCCCGCCTAATACCTTCCGGCTAGTCCCACCGGGCCCGTGCATCCCAGCACCCAGTGGAATCATCAACAGAAAGAGTAAGTCAATGAAGACCTCACCCAAACTGGCGGTCCTGGCGGCAGTCTCCGCCGCAACCATCGCCCTGTCTGGCTGCGGCGCACCAAGCGCCGCGCAGGAAGCACACGACGGGACGAAGACAAAGAAGATCGCCGTCTTGCTTTACAGCCAGAGTTTCGAATTCATGGTTGCCCTCGGGCAGGGCGTCAAGGATAGGGCAAAGGAACTCGGCGTAGAGGTCACAGTCCTTGATGCCAAAGGCGACTCCAGCACTCAAATCAGCCAGATCCAAGACCAGCTCGCCCAAGGTGTTGACGGCATTGTCCTGAGCCCCAACAACTCCGCTGAACTGGTTCCCGGAGTCCAGATGATTCACGATGCCGGCAAGACCGTCACCACAGTGGACTCGGTAATTCCGGGCGAGATCGCCGACGCTGCCGTGGCCTTCGACAACGAGAAGGCAGGCAAGCTCGGCGCCGAAGCCTTGGCCAAGCTGATGGGAGACAAGGGAACTGTTCTTGAATACCAGGGAGCCAAGGGCGCTTACCACGCGATTCTGCGTGGCAAAGGCTTCAGCGACGGCATAAAGCAGTTCCCCGGCATCAAGGTCATCGGTCGTGATGCGCAGTGGACTGCAGACAACGCGCTGTCCCTGACGGTCGACAACTTCACCGCCGACTCGAGTATCAATGGCCTCTTTAGCCACAACGACGAAATGGTGCGGGGAATCGTCTCCGGCCTCTCCCAGATCAATAAGGACGCTCCGGTCGGAGCCGCAAACCACATCCCGCTCGTCGGAGTGGACGGCACACCTCTGGCCCTGGACCGGATCCGCAAGGGTGTCCAGGACGCCACGATGGACCAAAACCCGTTCGAGATGGGAGCACTGGCCCTGCAGGCGCAAGTTGATCTGCTTGACGGCAAGCAGGTGCCGAAGATGCAGCTGACCGACACCCAGCTCATCACCAAAGAGAATGTCGATGATCCTAAGCTCTGGGGCAACATCTTCAAGGACTAGAGCCCCCGGGCTACCGACGGCCGGGCCCGGACCCGAGCCCGGCCACACCAAACCACTTTCAATTCAAGGAGAAACGTGTCCCGCTTCAAGTATTCCTACAACGCCATCGTCTACTACCAGGAAGACATCGCCAAAGGTATCGACCGCGTCGCCCGTTATGGCTACGACGCCATCGAACTGGTCGGAGAACCGGCAACTCACAACGTCGACGAGATCAACAAGCTGACCAGCGACGCCGGTATCGGCGTTAGCTCGATCTGCAGCATCTGGTTTGGAGAGGAACGCGACCTGATCAACCCCAGCGCCGCCAACCGGCAAAAGGCGTTGGACTACGGCAAGTCGGTAGCCGACTTCGCCGCCGCCGTGGGAGCTCCGACCATCATCGTAGGGCCATCCCCGGTGGGCAAAACCGAAGCCCTGGCCAGCGATGAACAGGAATGGGAATGGGCTGTCGAGAACGTCCGTACACTGGGCGAATACGCTGCCAGCGTCGGCATCAACATTACCCTCGAACCGTGGAACCGCTACGAGACGCACTTCCTGAACCGGCTGGACCGCGCCGTTGAACTCCTGGACGCAACCGGTCTGGCAAACGGCGGCGTGCACGGTGACCTCTTCCACATGAACATCGAAGAAGACAGCATCCATGGAGCCTTCGCCCGTGCCGGCAGCAAGGTCAACCACGTTCACCTCGCTGACTCCAACCGGGCAGCCCCAGGCGTGGGACACATCGATTTCCGGCCGACACTGCAGACGCTGAAGGACATCAACTTTGACGGCTACCTGACCTTCGAACTCCTGCCCGCCGCATCGAACCCCTTCGCCATGATGGCGCGTGGGGGCCACCTGGAGTTCCTGGACCCGTACACCGAAAAGGCCATCAACGAAATGAAGAAGCTGGAACAGGAGCTGTGGCCCAATGAGTAAGTACGAATTCGGAGTCAGCACCTTCATCCTGGTCTCACCGTTCACCGACCAGGACGTTGATCAGTTCGACGTCGCCAAGGAGATGGGTTACGACCTGATTGAGGTCTGCATTGAAGACCCGGCCGTAGTCAGTGCGGAAGCACTGAAGAAGGCCTCGGAAAGGACTGGACTGCCGGTGTCCATCTGCGGTGCGTTCGGGCCGGACCGGGACGTCTCGCACGAAGACCCACAGAAGCGGCGGCAGGGAATTGACTATCTGAAACTCTGCGTTGACATCGCCCAAGCCGTGGGATCCCCCCACGTTGCAGGCCCGATGTACTCCGCAACCGGCAAAGCCCGGCTGCTTCCCCCGGAGGAACGCCGACAGCAGCGCCAGTGGGCGGCTGACAGCCTGCGTGAAGTGGCCGACTACGCTTCCGAACGTGGCGTCACCCTGGCCATAGAACCGCTAAATCGGTTCGAAACGGACCTTGTCAATACCGTCGAGCAGGGACTGGAACTTTGCGGGCTGATAGGCCGCGACAACGTAGGCCTGATGCTTGACACGTTCCACATGAACATCGAAGAGAAGAACATCGGTGCGGCCATCACCTCCGCCGGTGACAAGGTCTTCCACTTCCAAGTCTCAGAAAACGACCGTGGAACGCCTGGCAGCGGACATGTCCCGTGGTCCGAGACCTTTGACGCGCTGAAAACGATCGATTACCAAGGTTCCATTGTGGTCGAATCCTTCCTCCCGACCGTCGAGGAAATCGCCAAGGCCGTTTCGCTCTGGCGGCCGGTGGCACCGTCCATGGACGCGCTTGCCAGGGATGGACTGACCTTCCTGAGGAGGGAACTGCCGTGACCGGGACGCCCGGACGCGCTTCAGCAATCGTTGAAGCACGTAATCTCGTAAAACTGTTTCCGGGCGTCGTGGCCCTCTCCGGCATGAACTTTGAGCTTCATGCCGGAGAGGTGCACTGCGTCTGTGGTGAAAACGGAGCCGGAAAATCGACGCTGATCAAGACACTCAGCGGGTTCTACACTCCCGACGAAGGTGGCGTGTACGTGGACGGTGAATTGATGCCGTCCAGCACGGCGTCCTCCAAGGCCGCCGGGATCGCCACGATCTACCAGGAACACAACCTGGTCCCCGACCTTTCCGTAGCCGAAAATGTTCTTTTGGGAAACTGGGGTGGGCACAATGGCATCCTCTCCCGCCGGGAGATCCGCAAGCGGGCACGGAATGCTCTTGACCAGGTTGCACCCCATCTCAACCTCGACACCCCCGCAATGGCGCTCTCAACTGTGGACGGCCAGATGGTAGAAATTGCGCGCGCGATAGCCCAGGACGCAAGGGTGATCATCATGGATGAGCCAACCACCGCCTTGACCGAGCAAGACGTTGAAAAGCTGTACAAGCTCGTCAACCAGCTACGGGACAAGGGCCTTGCGATCATGTACGTTTCGCACAAACTGGAGGAAGTCTTCACCTTGGCCGACCGGATAACTGTCATCAGGGAAGGCAAGACCGTGGCCTCATCCGTCCCTGCGGATCAACTTGATCCTCGTTCCGTTGTGCAGCTGATGGTGGGCAGGGACGTGGAGCTTTACGAGCACATTCCCCGCGAACGCGGTGAACTTGTTCTCGAGGCGCGGGGTCTAAGCCTTGCCGGAGCCTTTGAGGACGTGAACATCCAACTGCATGCGGGGGAGATCGTTGGTCTGGCAGGACTTGTCGGCGCAGGCCGTACCGAGGTCGCCCGGTGCATCTACGGGGCAGATAAAGCCGACGGTGGAGCAGTGGAAATCAACGGCCGAAAACTTCGACTCCATGGCGCCTCTGCCGGCATCGCAGCCGGTATTGCCCTCGTGCCGGAGGAGCGAAAGCTGCAGGCCATCATCCCGATGCTCTCCATCCGCGAAAACACTACCCTGACGATGCTGAAAAAGATCAGCAAATGGGGCGTGATGCGGAGGGGCTACGAGCAGAAGATGGTCGGCGACTATATCAAGGAACTGGATGTCAGGACCCCGTCCGCGGAAACGCCCATACAGTCACTGTCCGGCGGTAACCAGCAAAAGGTCATTATCGCACGCTGCCTGGCCAGCAATCCCAAGGTCCTCATCCTGGATGAGCCAACTAAAGGCATCGATATCGGTGCGAAGGCCGAGATCCACCGCTTGATCGAACAGCTGGCCCGCAGAGGCGTAGCCGTACTCGTGATCTCCAGCGAACTCCCCGAGCTGCTCGAACTCTCCGACAGGGTCATGGTCATGCGGGCCGGCCGGGTAGTGGCGGAACTGGACAAGGCGCAAGCAACCAAAGAAAACGTCATTGCTTACGCCGCGGCGTAAGCAATCCGACCAGAAGGGATACAAGCATGCCCGATCAACAGACACGCCCGTACACCCTGTTCACCGGCCAGTGGGCCGACCTCCCCTTCGAGGAAGTCGCCCGCCTTGCCTCGGGCTGGGGCTACGACGGCCTGGAAATCGCCGTCTCCGGAGACCACCTGGACGCCTGGCGCTGGGACGAACCCGGCTACGTCGAGTCCAAACTCGCAGTGTTGGAAAAGTACAACCTCAAGGTCTGGGCCATCTCCAACCACCTCAAGGGCCAGGCCGTCTGTGATGACCCCATCGACTTCCGCCACGAAGCGATCGTCGGGTCCAAGGTGTGGGGCGACGGTGACCCCGAAGGCGTCCGCCAACGCGCCGCCGAAGAAATGAAACACACCGCCCGCCTCGCCAAAGCGCTCGGCGTGGACACCGTCGTCGGGTTCACCGGCTCCTCCATCTGGCAGTACGTGGCCATGTTCCCGCCCGTCCCCGAAAAAGTCATCGACGCCGGCTACCAGGACTTCGCCGACCGCTGGAACCCCATCCTGGACGTCTTCGACGAATGCGGTGTCCGTTTCGCCCACGAAGTCCACCCGAGTGAAATCGCCTACGACTACTGGACCACCGTCCGGACCCTCGAAGCGATCGGCCACCGGGAAGCGTTCGGCCTGAACTGGGACCCTTCCCACTTCATGTGGCAGGGCATCGACCCGGTCTCCTTCATCTGGGACTTCAAAGACCGGATTTACCACGTGGACTGCAAGGACACCAAGCTCCGCCCGACTGGCCGGAACACCGTCATGGGCTCGCACCTGCCCTGGGGCGACCCCCGCCGAGGTTGGGACTTCGTCTCCGCCGGACGCGGCGACGTTCCCTGGGAATCATCCTTCCGCGCCCTGACCGCCATCGGCTACAACGGACCCATCAGCATCGAATGGGAAGACGCCGGCATGGACCGCCTCCACGGCGCCCCCGAAGCCCTCGCCGCGCTCAAGAAGTTCGACTTCCCCGCCTCCCAAACCAGCTTCGACGCCGCCTTCAGCAGCAAGGACCAGGACAAAACCGACGCGAACCGCGGGTAGGCCGGATCGGTAGTGGCAGGGGCTTGGACCTCCGCTCCCCGATAGCTGGGGAGCGGAGGTCCACTTCGTTGACCCGGTCCGTCGTTTGCTTGCGCCGGACGTTGCGTGCTTGATTTATCAGCGGCCTTTGGCTGGTCTGTCGCGCCATAGCCCTCGGAGGAAGCCCGGTCTGTGATCGAATCCGTGGCTGGTGAGCCCGTAGAACACGGGCAGGATCACGAAAATCACCGATGAAACCAGCGGATGGATGAGGACACCCGCCGCTCCGGCCGCGAGGTACAGCACCACTCCGGCAAGGGCACGGGGTCGTTCGCGGGCGAAGAAGGAATCCTCCACCTCCTCCTCGGTGAGCTCGGGATGACGCGCCAAGTGTGAGAAGAAGACCAACCATGACAGGCATAGCAGTGCCCCGATGATCGCGTACAGTGCGACCGCGACCCGTTCGTCGGCCAGATCGCCCGTCTTGGCAGTATCGATGATCACAGCCGTCGGCCAGGGCAAAAGGGCGATCGTCGCGAGAATTCCCAGGTTCGCCCACTGCAGGCTGACGTCCATCTCCCGGATACGGGAGAATGCGGCTTTGTGGTTGAGCCAGATCACGGCCAGGTAGAGGTATGAGGCTGCATACGCCAGGTATGTCGGCCATTGACCCAACAAGCCGGCCAGCAGCCCTCCGGGCTCGGTCTCTGGCGGCGTGAGCTCCAATATCAGGAGTGTGATAACGATCGCGATGACGGCGTCGCTGAATGCCTCGGCGCGGCTGGTGTCCGAACGTGTCACCCTCTGCTCCTGGGCCTGTGCATGGGCCGATGGCCCTTATGGAGGTGTGCTGGCCCTCTAATCGCTCTCGCCGGGCAGCTTGTATGCGAGCACATCGACGTTCTGTATGTTTGGTTCTTCGCTGAACAGGTCTGCTCCCTGGGCGGCAAGTGCTTGCCCGACACCGCCTGACAAGTGGGTTCGGCGGGCGTCGTCATCGGGGAATACGTCGAAGACTCCGAAAGTCGATTCGTCGAACTGGAGGGCGAACCAGGCGCGCGTACCTTGCTCCTGTTCGACGACCGAGCGCGCGTCACGGAGGAAGTCCGCGACGTCCTTCTCCTTGTCGGGCTTGGCCTTGAGGATCACCGACAGTGCAACGTTAATCATGACTTCCCACCCGGCCCGATCTGGCGGATTCCATAATGCACGACAGTTTTCATAGCGTCTCCTTAGAACGGTGCTGCAGCGAGAATGGTGCGGACCGGGACGGCCTCGTGGCACCCTCCTCAACATCCCCAGGGAGCGGTGCGACGCTCTGCCCAGTGTCCCAGTCATCGCTGGTCACCACAAGACACTGTTCCTTATCGCTGCCGGTTTCTGGCTGCTGGGCATCGCTATGCGCCGCTTCTGCTTGAGTTTCGTCCACCGATGAAGAGAAGCGTGATCCTGGCGCCAGTCAGGCTCACCGCCGTCGGGAATCGGGTACTACAGTGGATGTATGGCTGCCAGCCGCAATCCGCTCGATGACCTGCGTGAAACCATTGGCCATCTGGCCAATCAGCTCAAGCTGCCCGGCTCGGAGCGCGTCGACGACCTGGTAGGTGATCTCATCGGTGCCAGGCCCGGTCCGGCCCGGCCTCTGGTTGAGGTCCAGTCTGAGCTCGACGCCCTGGTGGGACTGGAGACCGTGAAGGAGCAGGTGCGGGGCCTCGTCGCTTTGCTCCAAGTCCAGGCCCGCCGCAAGGCGCATGGCCTGCCGGAGGTGGCCACGTCCCAGCATCTGGTGTTCCTTGGAAACCCGGGAACGGGCAAGACGACGGTGGCGCGACTCCTGGCCGAGATGTACCGGGCAGTCGGCCTGCTACAGAAAGGCCACCTGGTCGAGGTCGACCGTTCGGGGCTGGTGGGGCAGTACGTGGGTGCGACCGCTATCAAAACGGACCGGGTGATCCGGCGTGCACTGGACGGTGTCCTGTTTATCGACGAGGCGTACGCATTGGCTCCGGAGGATGGCCGGACGGACTTTGGGCCCGAGGCGATCGAGATACTGCTCAAGCGGATGGAAGACCACCGCCACCGCTTGGTTGTGATCGTGGCGGGGTACCCGCGGTTGATGGAGTCTTTCTTGCTCTCGAACCCGGGGTTGCGCTCCCGGTTTGCCCGTGAGATCACGTTCCCGGACTATTCCGTGGACGAACTCGAGACAATCTTCCACCAGATGTTGGCCCAGCACGAGTACACGTTGGAGCCTGGTGCTGATCATATGTTGCGTCGCATCCTTAGCGGGCTGCACGCGGGTGAGGAGTCAGGCAACGCCCGCTTCGCCCGCACGCTTTTTGAGCAAGCGCTCAACCGGCAGGCGCTGCGGCTGTCGCTCGACCAGGACCTAAGTCTTGACGCACTCGATCGTGAGGCTGTCATGACGCTCACCGCGGACGACCTCGTCGAAGCCGCGCTGGCCTTGGGTGAAGAGCCAGAGCCGGAACCGACGCCGGAACCGGAACAGTCGCGTTGGTGGCGCTGGCTCCTCTGACCGGATGACCCGGCACGGTCCAGAAGCATTGGTCACACTGCTGCCGAAGGGTGTCCCTGGTGCGACAGTTTTCCGTGGAATGGAGGCTATGTCCTCTAGAACAGCGGCCAGGGCAGCGCTGGCATGTCTCCGCTCGGGCCGGGGAACCGACGTGCCAGGCGCAACTGGGCACAGCGTCGGGCGATCGATGCGATTTCTCCGGTGCTGAGTAGGTTCGCCAGGTCCTGGCCCAGCCCACCGTGCAGCTCTTCGGAGACTCTATCGATGCCTTCGAGTTCCTCGGCGGTAAGCGGTTCTCCCAGCCATCCCCACAGCACTGTTCGCAGCTTGTGATCACTGTGAAAGGTCAGCCCATGGTCCACCCCGTGCCGGTGTCCACCCGTCATGGCAAGGATGTGGTCGCCTTTGCGGTCGGCATTGTTGACGACGACGTCGAAGACCGCCATGCGTCTGAGAGCAGGGGTATCTTCGTGGATGAGGGCCACCATCCGTCCGTCCTCATCTTGCCCTTCCAGAACCTGCTTCCATCCCGTCGTGGGAACCTGGTCTGTCGCGACCAGGTTCACGGCGCTGTGGACGGGGTCTTGTTCCTGCCAGAGCTGGACCATTCCTTCGCCCAAGGGACCATCGCGCAGCCAGGTCCGTGGCACGATGTCCCAGCCGAAGACCTCCGAAACCAGGTAGGAGGCCACCTCCCGGCCGGCCAGGGTGCCGTGGGGAAAATCCCACAGCGGACTTTCGCCTGCTACCGGCTTGTAGACAACTTCCAGGTCGCCGATGGTTCCGAGGAATGTGGCGTTTGAAGCCGATGTGATGCGGCCGGTGAGCGTCAGCTCGGAGGTCTCGAGGTCGGGCGCCGACATCAGACTTCGGGGACGGTGCAGGTGTGCCCTTCGGCGTCCATGGGGTAACCGCAGAGCGGGCACGTCGGCCGGCCGGCACCCACGACCTCACGGGTGCGCTTGGCGAATGCGCGGGCGGTGCCTACCGGCATCCTGACCAGCAACATTTCAGGCACGTTGGGTTCGTCGTCATCAAAGGATTCGTCGTCTTCGGCATCGGCATCGTCATCGGTGATGGGATACGCCTCGATGACAACCTGGGCCGTGGTGGGATCCCACCCCAGGCTCATGGCACCGGTGCGGAACTGCTCGTGAACGGCTTCAAGGGGGTCGTTGTCTACAAGCTCAAGGGGAGTGCCCGTGGGAACGCTGAAAGGATTGCCGTCGACGGTGATGAGTTGATCGAGAATTTCGTCGATTTTATCGGCGAGCACAGCCGACTGCTGCTTCTCCAAGGCAATACTCACGATCTGCTTCCCGGCGCGCACTTGCAGGTAGAACGTGCGGGCTCCGGGAATTCCAAGGGTGCCAACAACAACCCGATCAGGCCAGGCAAACTCGTGAACACGTGTAGGCATGTCAGTATTTTAGGCACATAAGGTTCACGGCGCCTGTTGTCCGGCACCGCCGCCTACCGGCGCGTCACCGGAGGCGATGCCGTTCGACAGCCATGTCAGCCCGCCCGCGTCGGTGTTGGTCGCGTAGACGGTCGGCCGTTGGGCGCCGTAGCGCACTATGGATACCGAGGCAGGGCCTACGGTAATACGCTGAAACATATCAAGGTGCATGCCGAGCGCGTCCGCGAGGATTGACTTGATGATGTCACCGTGGCTCACAGCCACCCAAACCGCCCCCGGGCCGTGTTCGGCTTCGAATGCGGCGTCGTGTCGTCGAATCGCTCCCACCGCTCGAGCCTGCATGGCGGCCATGGATTCACCGCCGGGGAAGACGACGGCGGACGGTTGCGTTTGCACCACCGGCCACAATTCTTCTGTTGCGAGATCACTGAGTGTGCGGCCCTGCCAGTGGCCGTAATCGCACTCGGTGAGGTCGTGATCGACCGGCGCGTAGGGCGTGATGCCCTGACGATCGAGGATTAGCTGGGCGGTCTGCCGGCAACGCTCAAGAGGACTGGACACCACCCCGACCAACGGCACGGGGGCGAGCCTGTCTGCCGTCACAGCCGACTGTTCGAGGCCGGTCTGGTCAAGGCTGACGCCAGCGGCCCGTCCGGCCAGCAGGCCAGTGGCATTGGCTGTGGTACGGCCGTGCCGCACGAGGATAACTGTCGCCATCCACCCAGCCTAACCACCAGCACGGGTGTCTTTGGCGCAGCGGCGCGTTCCAGGGGTCCCGGCAGTGCATTAGCCGGCATAGCCTGCACCCACCGAGCCTCGACGTGAGGCGGCACGTTGCACGTCTTGAGCAAGATCCATAAGGTACTAAGGAAGCTTACCTTTTTGGTGGAGTGGAGTATCCGGTTAGCCAATCAACATCGAGGAGAACGCGTAGTGCCAGTTGAGGACAACATCAGGATTCCAGGAGTTCCTTCGATCGAGCGCCCGGCGGTTGAAGAGCCAACGACGCCACGGGAGCCGTTGCCGCCGAAGCCCGATCAGCAGGGCCCGGAGGCGGTTTCGCCCACCGGTAGCCCGACTGGGGCACCCGCGAACTCGCGGACCCAGTCCGGCCAGTACCTGACCACCGCACAAGGTCTGAGGCTTGGCGATACAGACCACTCGTTGAAAGCGGGAGCGCGGGGTCCCATCCTGTTGCAGGATCACCACTTGCGGGAGAAGATCACGCATTTTGATCACGAGCGGATTCCCGAGCGGGTTGTGCACGCCAGAGGAGCCGGGGCCCATGGGACGTTCCGTTCTTACGGCACGGCGTCAAAAATAACCAAAGCGGGTTTCCTTGCCCCGGATGTGGAGACCCCCGTGTTTGTCAGGTTTTCCACTGTTTTGGGATCGAGGGGTTCCGCCGATACGGTCCGAGACACGCGTGGCTTCTCCACAAAGTTCTACACGGATGAGGGCACCTACGATCTGGTAGGCAACAACATCCCTGTCTTCTTCATTCAGGATGGCATCAAATTTCCGGACATCATCCATGCAGGAAAACCGCATCCTAACAGGGAAATCCCGCAGGCCCAAAGTGCCCACGACACGTTTTGGGATTTTGTTTCGTTGCATACAGAGGCACAGGCCCACACCATGTGGAACATGTCGGACCGCGGAATTCCGCGCTCCTACCGAACCATGGAAGGGTTCGGTGTCCACACCTTCCGGCTGGTAGACGCCGCTGGTGCGACCACTCTGGTGAAATTCCACTGGAAGCCGAAGCTGGGTGTCCACTCCTTGGTGTGGGAAGAAGCCCAGATCATCAATGGCATGGATCCAGATTTCCACCGCCGTGACCTGGCTGATGCGATCGAATCCGGCGCCTTCCCGCAGTGGGAGCTCGGAATCCAGACTTTCCCGGACACCGAAGACCAAATGTTCCAAGGCATCGACCTCCTGGATCCCACCAAGTTTGTCCCGGAGGAACTGGCACCAGTGCAGCCGATCGGGTTGATGACGCTGAACGCCAATCCGACCAACTACTTTGCCGAGACCGAGCAGGTTGCCTTCCATCCGGGACACCTGGTCCCGGGAATCGACGTCACCAACGATCCACTGCTGCAGGTGCGCCTTTTCTCCTACCTTGACACGCAGATTTCGCGGCTGGGCGGGCCGAACTTCGCGCAGATTCCCATCAATCGTCCGCACGCCCCGGTCAATGACATGCTCCGTGACGGGATGCACCAGACGGCGGTACATGGGGGAGTGGCTCCTTACCATCCCAATTCCCTTGACGGTGGTTGCCCGTTTATGGCCGGGCAGGACGTGGGAGCGTTTGTGGACGTCCCTGAGGAAGTCGCCGCGGCAATCAAGGAGCGGCGCAATCCGACGTCCTTCGATGACCACTTCAGCCAAGCCCGGCTCTTCTTCCGCAGCCTGGCGCCGGTGGAGCAGGATCATGTGATCCAGGCCTATACCTTCGAGCTTGGCAAGTGCTACGAAGCGGCCATCCGCGAACGCCAGCTCATGGCTTTGGCCAACATTGACGCTGGGCTTTGCGCTGCCGTAGCCAAGGGTCTGGGGATGCCCGTTCCCGGGGCAACCGTTCAGGTGCCGGAGGTTGAGCCCAGTCCCGCTGTATCGCAGCTTGGCGGCAAATGGCCTGTTGCTGGTCGCGTTGTCGGCATTATTGCCGACAGTGAAAGTGACCTCGCACTGGTGGCTTCGGCCCGCGAGGCAGTGGATGCGGCAGGGATGGTCCCTCTGGTCATTGCACCGTCCGGCGGTGTGCTGGATGCAGGGAATGGCAACACAGTTACCGTTCAAAGGAGCTACCTGACGGCGCGCTCCACGGAATTCGATGCACTTGTTGTTGCAGGCGCAGGCACACCTGCTCCGGATTCCATGCCGGGCCGGGATGCCAAGGCCGGCGAACCGGGAGTGGCCCTTGACCCGCGGGTGATTCTGATGGTGTCTGAGGCTTTCCGGCATGGCAAAGCCATTGGAGCCTGGGGTCCCGGTACGCCGGTCCTGGACGGGGCAGGTATTGATCAGGGTGCGCCCGGTGTCATCGTCGGCGACGGGCCTGAGGCGGTAATTCCGGTGGTCGGGGATCTGCTGTCGGCGCACCGTGCGTGGGACCGTTTCCCGGCAGCGGGGGCAGGTTCGTAGCCTTTTCGGTTGAACGCCAGGAAGTACGACGGCGGCGGGCGGGCACGTGGGCCAGCCCGCCGCCGTCGTGGTTCCGTCAGTGAAGAGGGGTCGGGAGAGTGGAAAGATCCTCAGGGACGATGCCGCCGTGAACCATGGACTGGATCAGGGTTCCTGCCGGGACGCCTGATGGCCATCACCCTTTGCCGGCCGGTGGCCGGACACTGCTGCGCGGAGATCGCCCTCTTCGTGCCCCTCCTTCTTCTTGCCCAACGGCAGAACTTTGAGCAGTGGATGCACGATGACCATGATGACCAGGCCCCAGATGGCGCCGAGGACGGCCGAGCATAGGGTGTTCACGAGCCAAGCGAGGAAACCGCCCACCACCGGGATCCCGGCGAAGGGTGTCTCAAGTACATGAACCAGGTCGTAAGGGCCGTGCCAGCCGAGGTCGTACGCACCCTGCAACATAATGTGGCCACCGACCCACAGCATGGCGATCGTCCCGATCAGGGTGATCGCAGCAAGTACAGCAGGCATCCCCTTGACGAGCATCCGGCCAAACCGTTGGGAGCCCGCAGAGTCCTTCGTGGTCAGGTGCAGGCCGATGTCGTCCATCTTGACGATGAGTCCGACCGCGCCGTAGACGATGACCGTGATCGCGAACGCTACGACGACCAGGATGACAGCCCGGACCCACAGGGACTCGTTGGCTACCTCGTTCATGGCGATAACCATGATCTCGCAGGACAGGATGAAGTCGGTGGTGATGGCGCCCTTGGTCACCTTGGCCTCCGCCTCAGGTCCGCGCTGAACCGCCGGCGCCGTCTCGGCAGCCGCATGGCCGCGGAGCTTGTGCCAGACCTTTTCGGCGCCCTCGTAGCAGAGGTAGGTGCCGCCGAGCATGAGGATGAACGGAATGACAGCTGGAATGAAGGCGCTGACGAGCAGGAGTGCCGGCAGGATGATCAGCAGCTTATTCCGCAGCGATCCCCAGAAAATACGCTTGATCATCGGTAGCTCGCGGGACGGATCTGCCCCGGACACGTATTGCGGGGTGACAGCGGCGTCGTCGATGACCACGCCAGCGGCTTTGGCCCCGGCCTTGGCGGCTCCTGCGGCGATGTCGTCAACGGAGGCAGCTGCTATGCGGGCAAGGGCGGCGACGTCATCCAACAACGCGACAAGTCCACCGCTCACAGGAGGGCCCCGTCCTGCTCGAGGGCGTGAAACTGAGAAGGCATATCTGGTTCGGTGAGCGTGATTGGCATGCTCGGATTATACGGTGGCGGGCGGAGCCTCTGATGTGCTGAGCGTCCTCGCACAGAGCCCTTATGCTTGCCTCATGTCTACTGACGAAGAAAAGGACCCTCCCGTACCTGCTGACGTTGAGGGCAAGATTCCGAGAAAAGTCCACGACGCCCCGGACGCAGAAGCACCAAAAGCTGCTACCGGCGAGCCGTCCGACAACTAGCCGGAAACCGGCTGGGTTCCACGCTCCAACAGCTCTGTTGACAGGCCGAAGTAACGCGCGTAACCTAAGTCACATATTCAGTTAGTAACGCGCGTTATCAACAGCGTTCTTTCCAGAACAGCCAGACAATGACGGACTGGCACCGCACTCGCAAGCAGATAAGAACACCCGGAGCATTCGATGGCGAAAAGCACCACCCCTGGCAACCCCGCCGCCGTAAAGCAGCGGGGAGTCACCATGAAGGACGTCGCGAAACACGCGGGCGTTTCCCGGACTGCTGTCTCGTTTGTGCTGAGCAACCGGGAGAATGCGAGCATCTCCGAGGAAACCCGAACCCGGATCAATGAGGCCGTGCAGGAATTGGGTTACCGCCCAAATGCCGGTGCCCGGGCGCTGGCATCACAGCGAAGTGACTGGTACGGAATCGTGACAGAGATCGTCACGGCACCGTTCGCCGTCGACATCATTAAAGGTGCCCAGGACCAAGCCTGGCTTGACCGGCGGTTCCTGCTCATCGCGCCCTCCGACCAGGCCGATGCCGTAGGACCCAACCAGGGCTTGGAAGACGCCGCAACGGAAAAACTGCTGGAACAACGAGTGGAAGGACTCCTTTACGCGGCCACTTT
Organism: Paenarthrobacter sp. TE4293; assembly: GCF_050435325.1. Taxonomy (NCBI): domain Bacteria; kingdom Bacillati; phylum Actinomycetota; class Actinomycetes; order Micrococcales; family Micrococcaceae; genus Paenarthrobacter; species Paenarthrobacter sp. TE4293. Next base: position 479,836 of record NZ_JBNJRY010000001.1, on the reverse strand, counting down.
TCACCGGGGCGTCCACGTCCCGGCCAGTGCCAATGAAGTACCCACAGTCTTGATCAACTGCTTTGACGCGGACGGAAAGCTTCCTTCGATCGTCCCTGACGAGCGTGCGGGAGGCCGGGTCGCAGTAGAGCGGTTGCTGCAAGCCGGCCACACCCGGATAGGAGTCATCAACCTGGACCCGGCCATTCCTGCTGCAGTCGGGCGACTGGAAGGTGCACGCGAAGCACTGGCCGTCGCCGGACTGGAGTTGGACCCCGAATTAGTGGTGTCCGGCTACGCAACCGCCGATGGCGGGTACGAAGCCGCTTGCCGGATCCTGGATCGCTATCCACAGGAAGGCAGGCCAACTGCACTGTTCTGCCTCAACGACCGCATGGCGATGGGCGCTTATGACGCCATCAAAGAACGGGGCCTGACCATCCCCGGGGACGTCGCCGTGATCGGCTTCGACAACCAGGAACTCATTGCGGCCTACCTGAGGCCAAAACTGACCACGGTTGCGTTGCCGTTCGAAAAAATGGGCGCCCTTGGCGTTCAAACGCTAACCGCCCTAACAGCAGGACAGCCGATCATTGCCGACCAGCAATTGGTCGACTGTCCGCTGCTAGAACGCTCTTCGGTCTGACCGCGAAATCAACGTCGAAGAGCAAACCCCTTACCCACCCCTTCACCTTGGACGATGAAGATAGGAAAGAGATAACCATCATGACACAACCCCGATACTTCCGGGCTGCCCGGATGACGGCCGCAGGCCTGGCAGTGGGCGCGATGCTGCTCACCGGCTGCACAGCAAATGTCGCCAAGACAAGCACTTCCGACGCCGGAGCCAACGCTGCCGCCTTCCTCACCATTCCACGTGAAGACATGGGCACGTTCGTGCAGAACTTTAACCCGTTCGCACCCACTGTGAACCCCATGGTCCAGCAGTCCATCTATGAATCGCTCCTCATCTTCAACCCGGCCAAGGGAGACACTGTGCCGTGGCTGGCAACGGAATGGAAGGCATCCGAGGACGGCAGATCCATCACTTTCACCTTGCGGGACGGAGTGAAATGGTCCGACGGCCAGCCGTTCGTGGCCGATGACGTCGCCTACAGTTTCGAACTGCAAAAGAGGATCAAAGGTGGCTTCGAGTACCTGGACACCGTCACTGCAGAGGGCGGCAAAGTAACGTTCAACTTCAACAAGCCGTGGTCGCCTGCCCTGTACGACGTCGGTCAGCTCAGCATTCTGCCAAAGCACATCTGGTCCGCTGTGCCGGATCCGGAAAAAGACGCCAACGCCAAGCCTGTGGGCACCGGACCATACACCGAGGTTGACAGCTTCCAAGCCCAGTCCTTCGTGCTGAAGAAGAACCCCAACTACTGGCAACCGGACAAACAAAAGATCGCGGGCATCAAGATGCTCGCCTTCGCGGGTAATGACGGCGCCAACCTCGCTGCCGCGAACGGCGACGTGGACTGGGCTCCGCAATACATCCCGAACATCGAAAAGACCTTCGTCTCAAAGGACAAGGAGCACCGTCAGTACTGGTTCCCGGCCACGGGTGCCATGATCAACTGGCAGCTCAACACCACCAAGGCCCCCTTCAACGATGTCGATGTCCGCAAAGCCCTGAGTATGGCCGTAGACCGCGAACAGGTCACCAAGATCGGCATGAGCGGCTACGCCAAACCCGCCGACTGCACCGGACTCTCCGGCAATTACGAGACCTGGAAAAATGCTGAGGTCAAGGACAACTGCACGTGGACCAACCACGATGTCCGGAAGGCCAACGAACTCCTGGACAAGGCGGGTTACCCCAAGGGCGCTGACGGGAAGCGCACGCTCAAGGACGGCAAGCCTTTCGAATTCAAGATTTCCGTGGGTGCGACGTCTTCCGACTGGCTGTCGGTGGCCAACGTCATTGCCCAAAACCTGGCCGAGGTGGGAGTAACCGCCAAAGTGGAGTCCCCGGACTGGGCTGCTGTGGTTGCCGGCTACGAGACCGGTGACTTCGACTCAGGAATCGTCTGGAGCGCCAATGACCCCAGCCCGTACAAGTACTTCAATACGTCGATGGGCACGGCCGCTGTGAAGCCGGTAGGCACCAAGACCTTCGACAACTACCACCGCTACGGCGACCCGAAGGCGGATGCGCTCCTGGCTGACTTCGCCGCGGAGGCGGACGAGTCCAAGCAAAAGGACATCGCCAACAAGCTGCAGGAAGAGTACAACGACGTCGCACCTTTGGTGCCGCTGTTCTCCGGCCCTGAATGGGGTGCCTTCAACGACACCCGCTTCACCGGCTGGCCCACCGAGGACAACCCTTACGCAACCCTTTCCGTGAAGTCACCGACCACCGTCCTGGTGCTGACCACGTTGGAACCGCGCAAGTAGTCCCCACCGCCGCCCTAACCTCGCTGCGCTTCGGCCAGGGAACCCGAGCGGCGTGGGCCCACCCACCGCCGCCCTAACCTCGCTGCGCTTCGGCCAGGGAACCCGAGCGGCGTGGGCCCACCCACCGCCGCCCTAAACTCGCTGCGCTTCGGCCAGGGAACCCGAGCGGCGTGGGCCCACCCACCGCCGCCGCGGCCTCACTTCGCACGCCCGGCAGTTCCTTTGCCGACCGGCCGGCGCTGCCGGGCGTGCCCCCACACTTTCCGTAATTCCCGAATGGAGGGAAACCGTGCGCTTCATCCTGCGCCGCCTGGGTTTCTACCTGATCGCCTTCTGGGCATCCATCACCCTGAATTTCCTGCTCCCGCGTTTCATGCCCGGTGACCCCGTCTCCCGCATGTTCGCCCGCTCCCAGGACCGAATGCAGCCCGAACAGATCGAGGCCCTGCGCAAGCTGCTGGGTGTTGATGATCGGCCACTGTGGGAGCAGTACATCGACTACATGCACAACATCTTCACCGGGCAGATGGGTGTCTCCATATCCCGTTTCCCCACACCGGTCACCGAAGTCATTTCGTCCCAAATCGGCTGGACTCTCCTGCTGGGCGGAACCGCGCTGGTGATCGCCGCCGTCGTGGGCAACCTGCTGGGCATCCTGGCCGCATGGCGGCGCGGCGGAGCGATCGATTCCGCACTCCCGCCGGTGCTGGTGTTCATTGGCTCGTTCCCGTATTTCTGGCTTGCCATGGGCGCCCTGTACCTGTTCGGCGTGGTGTTGGGTTGGTTCCCGATCCGCCATGCGTTCACCGACGGCTTGGAGCCCGCGTTCACTTGGGAGTTCATCGGCGACGTCGGTGCCCACCTCGTGCTGCCGGCGCTGACGATCGTCCTGGTTTCCATCGGCGGTTGGATGCTGGGCATGCGCAACACCATGATCGCCACGAACTCCGAGGACTACATCACCATGGCCGAAGCCAAAGGACTTCGACCGGGCCGCATCATGCTCCGCTACGCAGCGCGTAATGCCATGCTGCCGTCTGTGACGAGCTTCGGCATGGGCCTGGGGTTCGTAGTGGGCGGGGCGTTGCTCACTGAAGTGGTGTTCGCCTATCCCGGAGTCGGCTACCAACTCCTCAACGCCGTCCAAGGCCTGGACTACCCGCTCATGCAGGGCCTGTTCCTGACCATCACCGCTGCCGTGCTGCTGGCCAATTTCCTGGTGGACATCCTCTACGTCCGCCTCGACCCGCGCGTGCGCAGCAACTAGAGGGACTGATCATGACAACCGCACTTCTGAAGGAACCAACTCAAACTCCGGTACGCAAGCCGAACCGCAGCTATGTCCACGGCCTGCTCAGCAACAAGAAAGCCCTGACGGGCATGACCGTGATGATCGTCTTCGTCGCACTGGCGCTGCTGGCACCGGTCCTGTTTCCCGGGGACCCGTCACGGATCACGGCCATGGCCTCACTGGAACCATCATCCGAGCACTGGCTGGGCACTACTGCCAAAGGACAGGACGTGCTCGCGCTGACCGTCCACGGTTCACGAAGCTCTCTGTTCGTGGGGCTGACCGTGGGCTTGGCGTCCACCTTCATCGGCATCCTCGTAGGCCTCGCCTCGGCATACTTCGGCAAGTTCATTGACGAAGCACTCTCCCTGGTCACCAACGTCTTTCTGCTCCTGCCGGGCCTGCCGCTGCTGGTCATCCTGGCCGCTTTCCTTCCACCAGGTCTGGGCACAGTGATCCTGGTTCTTGTGGTCACTGGGTGGGCCGGCTCAGCCCGCGTCCTGCGCTCACAAGCGCTATCCATCCGCTCCAAGGACTTTGTGGCTGCGGCCGTGGTGTCCGGCGAACGCGCCGGCCGGATCATGTTCCGCGAAATCCTGCCCAATATGGCCTCGATCGTCATGGGCACCCTGCTGGCCTGCGTGATTTATGGGATCGGTGCCCAAGCGGGTCTGGAGTTCCTGGGACTGGGCGATGTCAGCACGGTCTCCTGGGGCAACAACCTCTTCTGGGCCGGCAATGAAGGCGCGCTGCTGACCGGCAGTTGGTGGGTCTTCGTACCTTCAGGCGTATGTATCGCGCTGGTCGCGTTCGCCCTTGCCCTGATCAACTACGCCGTGGACGAAGTCACTAATCCGCGGCTGCGAAAGATCAAGACGCCCAAAACAACACCCACGAAAGCCGAAACGAGCGCCGCCAAATGACCATCTCCCAAGTTTCCTTCGGCTCCCACGAACCTGTCCTGGACGTCAAGGACCTCACGGTCAAGTACGTCGGCGACACCCGCTCCACCACCGCCGTCGATCGTGTTTCCTTCAGCATCGGCACCGGTGAGGTGTTCGGCCTCGCGGGGGAGTCCGGCTGTGGCAAGTCCACCATCGCAAACTCGATCATGAGGCTCCTGAAGGATCCCGCAAAGATCGCCGGTGGCAGCATTTCCTTCGGCGGCAAGGACGTCCTCGCCATGAGCCCGGAAGAACTGCGGCGCTTCCGCTGGCAGGACGTGGCCATGGTGTTCCAGTCGGCCATGAACTCCCTCAATCCGGTGCTGACCATCGGCGAGCAGATCGTGGACATCTTCACCACCCACGCCGGTTACTCCCGCAAGGAATCGCTGCGCCGAGCCGGTGAACTGCTGGAGCTCGTGAGGATCGACCCCGCTCGACTCAAGTCCTATCCGCACCAGCTCTCCGGCGGAATGCGTCAACGTGCCGTCATTGCCATGGCCGTGGCGCTCAAGCCGTCACTGTTGATCCTCGACGAACCCACCACCGCACTGGACGTGGTGGTGCAGCAGGAGATCATGGCTCAAATCAAGGACCTCCAGCGCGAACTCGGCTTCTCCGTCCTCTTCATCACGCACGATATGTCCCTCATGGTGGAACTCTCCCACCGCATGGCCGTGATGTACGGCGGCCGGATCGTAGAGACCGCAAAAGCCCAGGACGTCTACGCCCACCCCCGCCACCCCTACACCCAGGCGCTCATGGGAGCGTTTCCGCCACTCACTGGGCCCCGCGTACCGCTGACAGGCCTGCCCGACGGCGTGAAGTTCCGCAACATCCCGGACCTCACCGAGGCTGCACCCGGCCACTTTGTGGCACCTTTCGGTGCCGACGCTTCGGTTACCCAATCCGCCAATCTGGAAGGAGCCGCACGATGAGCCACTCACTCCTGACGTCGGAGTCCGGAACCGTCACCGGCCACCCTGTCCTGGAAATCCGGGGCCTGGGGAAGTCGTTCCCCGTCGGCGGGCTGTTCTCCCGCGGATCGGTCCGTGCCCTGCATGGTGTTGACCTGACCATTGGCCGGGGTGAAATCGTAGCCCTCGTGGGGGAGTCCGGTTCCGGCAAAAGCACCTTGGCCCGCTGCGTTGCCCGGCTCGAAAAGCCGGGCTCCGGCGAGATTCTCCTTGACGGCGTCGACGTCCTCACCCGCGACCGCTTCCAAGCGTCCCGTGGGTTCCGGTCCCAGCTGCAGATGGTGTTCCAGGATCCCTTCGGGTCATTGAACCCGGCCCATAGGATCGAGCACTTCCTGCGGCGTTCGTTGGCGATCCATGGCAAAAGTGGACGTTCCGAGGAAGAGACCCAGCGGCGGCTCGCCGAACTGCTGACCACTGTTGGCCTGGACGCTGACATGCTGAACTCGTATCCGCACGAGCTGTCCGGCGGCCAGCGCCAACGCGTTGCGATAGCACGTGCGCTCGCGGTTGAGCCGCAGGTCATTTTGGCCGACGAGCCTACCTCCATGCTGGACGTTTCCGTCCGGATCGGCGTGCTGAACCTGATGCGTAAACTCCGTGACGAGCAAGGCATTTCCATGCTCTACATCACCCATGACCTCGCATCTGCCCGGTACCTGGCGGACCGGACGGCAGTCATGTTCGCAGGTGAACTCGTTGAAGAAGGCGAGTCCCTGGACCTGCTGTCCAACCCCGCGCATCCCTACACACAACTGCTGGTGTCGGCGGTGCCGGACCCCGCCCGCGCAGGCTCGTACGATCCCGTCCGTCGGGCCGAACTGCGGCAAGCGGTCATGGCCTCGACGCACTGCGCGTTCGACGGCGACCCGAACCAGGCCTGCTCGGCTGAAGAACCCGTCCGCCATCAGGTGGGGGAACCCGTAAACCGCCACTGGGTGCGCTGCCACCTGTACCGCCCATGGGCCGCCGCCGGTGGCCATGCCTTGGCAAGTGAACCGCTCCGACCCGGCCACCCGGCGTCGACCGCTCAAGAAGAGGCTTCCGCATGACTGAATTGACCCATCCGCTCGCTACCGTGCCGCAGGATGAATTGGTGGCCCGCGCCGAGGCAGATCCACTGAGGCCGCGCTTCCACTTTGTCTCACCGGCCGGTTGGCTCAACGATCCCAATGGCGTTAGCCAGTGGGACGGTACCTACCACCTCTTCTATCAGTACAACCCGGAGGGTGCCTTCCACCACCGCATCCAGTGGGGTCATGCCACCAGCACCGACCTGGTCACCTGGGCAGACCAACCCGTCGCCTTGTCACCCACCGCGGGACCGGACGCCGAGGGCTGCTGGTCCGGGGTGTTGGTGAACGACGGCGGCAGGCCCACCTTGGTGTACTCGGGCCGCTCGGACGGCAGGGAAGTGCCTTGCCTCGCAGTGGGCTCCCCGGACTTGTTGACCTGGACCAAGGATCCCGGGAATCCTGTGATCGCAGCCCCGCCCGCCGGGGTAGACATCACGGCCTACCGCGATCACTGCGTATGGCGCGAAGGGTCCACGTGGCGGCAATTGGTGGGTTCAGGTATTCGACACCGTGGCGGCACGGCCTTCCTGTACGAGTCTTCAGATCTGCGCTCCTGGGACTACATCGGACCGCTTGTCATAGGCGATGCCTCCCAAGGCGATCCTGGAGACACTGACTGGACCGGGACCATGTGGGAATGCGTCGACCTGTTCCGGGCGGGGCAGGGCTCGCTGGGGTCTGCCCCTGCTGATGACTCCACGGACGTTCTGGTCTTTTCCGCGTGGGACGACGGAGAAACCCGCCACCCGCTCTACTGGACCGGCCGCTACGCCGGCGATACCTTCGAGCCCGGGGCGTTGCACCGGCTCGATTACGGAGGACGGTTCTTCTACGCCCCGCAGTCTTTCCTGGATGAGTCCGGCCGGCGTGTCATGTTCGGCTGGATGCAGGAAGGCCGCAGTGATGCAGCAATGGTGGAAGCCGGATGGTCAGGCGTCATGAGCCTGCCGCGGGTCACCTCCTTGGCGAAGGATGGAACCTTGGACTTCGCACCGGTCCCTGAGATCGAGACGCTGCGCAGGAACCATGTCAGCGCGCCGGCCAAGGTGTTGGTGGGGGGTGGACCTTCCGTGGATACGGGTGTCTCCGGCAAGCAGTTGGATCTTGAGCTGGACGTGCACCTGGCGCCCGGTACCGAGCTCCGCCTGGGAGTGCTCGGATCCGTGGATGGTGTTGAGGAGACGGTGATCGTGCTGGGCCGGGCCGCCGATGGAACCCCGGCCGGGGTTCTCCGTTTGGACCGTACCCGCAGCAGCCTCGACCCTGCGCTCGATGTGGAGGACAAGGCCGGACCCCTTCCGATGATCGACGGCCGGGTCCACCTGCGCGTCCTGGTGGACCGGTCCGCCGTCGAAATTTTCGCCAACGGAAAGCCGCTGACGGCCCGCGTCTACCCGACCCTGGACGGCGGGCGCGTGACACTGGCGGCCACCGAAGGTTCGGTGCGCATTCTTTCCTTCGACGCATGGACGATGGCCGGGATCTTTGACAGTACCCGCAGCCTCTTGCCGGAACGGAAGTGAAACCGATGGAGAAATCATCAGCGGTTTCCCGCCGCGGTCTGCTGACCGGCGCCGGAGCGGTTGCGTTGACCGGATCAATCGCCTTGTCTGGTCCCGCGGGGCCAGCGTCCGCCGGTAACGGCCGCCCGTCGAAAGGAACATCCCGGATGCGCCCGGTCTATCACTTCAGCGTGCCTGATAACTGGAAGAACGATCCCCAACGACCCATCTACCTGGATGGCGAGTACCACTATTACTACCTGTACAACGCTGACTACCTCACAGGCGGCGGTGGAACATCCTGGCGCCGTGCCACCACCACCGATCATGTCGAGTTCAGGGACCGCGGGGTCGCCATACCAAAGTTCAGCAACGGCAACGGTGACTGCTGGTCCGGCTGTTTGGTGGTTGATGAGCGAAATACTGCCGGTTACGGAGTGGGAGCCGTCATAGCCCTGGTCACCCAAGCACCGGAAGGGCGGCAAGCCCAGTACCTTTGGTACTCGATGGACCGAGGCCGTTCCTTCAAGCCCGGCGGCCAGGCGCCGGTGCTGGCCAACCCGGGCGTACCCGATTTCCGCGATCCCAAGGTGGTCTGGGACGCCGACCGTGAACGGTGGTTCATGGCCAACGCCGAGGGACAAAAGCTCGGCTTCTACGCCTCGCCGGATCTTCGGTCATGGACGCGTGTGGGGGAGTTTCACCGCAACGATATGGGTTTGCTTGAATGCCCGGACATTTTCCAAATGACTGCCGACGACGGCACCTCGCATTGGGTGCTCGGCACCAGTGCCAACGGAAAAGGACGCGGTTTGCCCGCGACGTACGCCTACTGGACTGGAGCCTTCGACGGCAGTTCCTTCACCCCCGACCGTCCCGAGCCGGAGTGGCTGGACTATGGCTTCGACTTCTACGGCGCAGTGACCTACCCGCATCACGACGCGTCAGGGGCGGAGGACCCAGCCCTTCGCCGGGCGATTGGATGGGCAAACTTCTGGGACTATCCCCACAACACCCCCACTCCGGCCACGGACGGCTACAACGGCGACGACATGATCGTCCGTGATATCCGCCTGAAGCGGGGAAGCGCGGGCTACTACCTCGCCTCCGCTCCAACGGCTGCGCTGGAGAACCACGTGAAGCGCACACATCAACTGGGTGATGTGGCCGTGGCCGGTTTTCACGACCTGAAGATCCGCTCGAACGCCTACGATCTGTCCTGCGAGATGGTGTGGGATCCTGCCGTGCCGCCGGCCAATCTTGGACTGGAAGTATGCCGTGCGCCTGGTGGTGGGAGGCATGTGGCCACAGGCGCGTTCCTGCGTGGCCCGTTTACCTACGTTAACCGCCGCCCCACGATCAACCCCACAGCGGGTGAAACCCAGACTGCGATCGATCCCGCCACCGGGCGCCTCACGATCCGCCTACTGGTCGATCGCACCAGCGTCGAGATGTTTGTCGGCGACGGGCGTGTGGTCCACTCACACAGGGTTTTTCCGCTTGAAGGCGACGACGGCATCCGACTCTACGCCCATGAAGGAACGGCCACGTTCCGGGACCTGACCATCCGCGAACTCAAAGCGACGCGTTAGACCGCCCCCACAACGAGAGAAACCCATGGACTACCAAGAAACAGCCACACGTGACACCCCTTGGGCGCTTGATGTCACAGTCGTCGGTGAAGCACTCATCGACGTCGTCACGACCCCCAACCACAGGTCGGAGCACCCAGGAGGCTCGCCGGCCAACGTCGCCTACGGACTTGCACGGCTCGGGGTGCCTACAGGCCTGCTCACGGCCCTGGGCCCGGACATTCGGGGAAAGACCATCGAGAGCCACCTCAGCAGTGCCGGAGTGGTGCTTTTGCCTGGATCGCGATCCCTCAAGCAGACGGCCTCGGCAACAGCAACCCTTACACCCGACGGCTCCGCCCACTACGACTTCGATATCACCTGGGACCTGGACCCCTGCACCCCTGCTGCTTTCCCCAAAATACTGCACACCGGTTCCATCGCCACGTTCCTTGAACCAGGTGCCGGTGTGGTGAAGTCCTTGCTGGAACAAACCCACGGGCACTGCTTGATGACCTATGACCCCAACATCAGGCCCGCCCTCCTCGGGAGCCACCAGGAAGCCAAAGCCCTCTTCGAGGACTTCGTGGCGCTCACCGACGTCGTTAAACTCAGCGACGAGGATGCCCAGTGGCTCTACCCTGGCAAAAGCACCGGCGAAACAGCTGCGCACATCCTGGGACTCGGTGCCAGGATGTGCGTCATCACGAAGGGCGCACAAGGTTCCCAGTTCACCACGCCCGCCGTCGATATCAGCATCCCTGCCGTGAGGACCACAGTCGCCGACACCATTGGAGCCGGAGACTCCTTCATGTCAGCGTTGATCTTCGGATTACTCAACCGGTCAACCGGAGTATTTACCCCGGCCGTAGTGGAGCAGCTGGGGCGCCTTGCCACGGCGGCAGCAGCCATCACTGTGCACCGCCCCGGAGCACATCCGCCCACCCTTGAGGAGTTGAACGCGATGGACGCCCGGCTGCTGTCCAAGCCCAGGCGGAGTGTATCCGGCGAGGGCTAATGGATGGGAAGCGCTGGAGCAGCGTCCGGTTTGTGAGGGCGTTCGACGGCGGTACCAGGCCCCTTGCCGTCTTCGGAACAACGGCAGGACCACCTCGAGGTGGCCCTGCCGTTGGCGCGTATGGAGCCGGTCCTGCGCCCGTCGTTCGGGCTTCCTGTTGCGATGGTCTGCAGGTGCGGTTCCTTACGCGTGCCGACCCTTTTCGTCGGCGGTCTATCGGTGTCCGTTACATGATGCCGGTGGGTACCAGGAGTGCCCACGCCAGCGCTGGTGCCACGAGGACGACGCCGCCGGCGTACATCATGAGTTGCTTGTAGACGCGCTGGCGATCGTCGTCGCGGGCGTTGGCGACAACGAGGGCGCCATCGGTGGAGAAGGGCGAAACATCAACGACGGTCGCGGCGATGGCCAGGGCGGCGACCGTTCCTGACGCGCTGAGCGAGCTTGTGGCAAGGAGCGGGCCGGCCAGCGGAATGAACGCGGTGAGGAGAGCCGTGGAGGAAGCGAAGGCCGAGCCGACGCCGATGACGTAGCAGAGCACCAAGGCGATGAGCAGGGGAGCGCCGAGCGCGAGGGCTTGTTCGGCGAGGGTATCGATGACGCCCACATGCTGGAGCAATGACACGTAGGTGATCATGCCCGCCACGAGCAGGACCGTTGACCAGGAGACTCCCCCGATGAAGGTCCGGTGTTCCTTGATGTTGACCAGCGCCAGCAGGAGCCCGGCGGAGAGGGCCACAAAGCCGATCGGCATGTGGAAGCCCAGGGCGCAGACGAGCATTGCCGCAATGAGTCCAAGCGTCAGAATTTGCTGGCCGTGGGGCCGGGCGCTGCGCGTGGTGTCCAGGTCGGCGTGCTGGCCTGTGGCGCCGTCGCGCAATTTTCCCAGAAGGGCGAAAAGCACCACGGTCAGTACTGACAGGATGAGGTTCAAGGCGAAGCTTGCAGCGAAGAGTGAGCCCTGGGAGATGGGAAAACCGTTCTTCACAGCGATGTCGTGTACCAGTACACCTGCTACCGACAGCGGTGAGAAGCCGCCGGCGTGAGCTCCGTTAATAATGAAGGCGCCCATGAGGACTGGATGGATGCGTGACTCGTAGGCCAGCCCCAAAGCGGCGGGGGCCAGCAGGGCCACCGCGGCGGGGGAGAAGGTCCCCAGAGCTGTCAGCGACGCCGCAAGGAGGAAGAACACCCACGGGAGCATCATGGTCTTGCCACGGACCAGCCGAACACAGATCTGAACGATGATGTCGATGGTCCCGTTGCGCTGGGCCATGCTGAAGAAGTACGTGACGCCGATGATGGTGATGACGATGTTCGCGGGGAACTCGGCCAGGATTTCCTTGTCCGTCATGCCCAGCATGAAATAGCCGACGATGAACGATGCCACGAGTCCCATGACCCCGATGTTCAACGGCCATTTGGTGGCCACGACGAACATCACCACGAGGATGACCAAGGGGATGATCTGGGTGGCTGTCATGGTCGGCTCCGATTCCTGGGTGGCCGCCGGGTTGAAAATGGCGCCTCCAAACAGGATGGCGGCCAGGCCCAGGATCACGGAAGCGGCAACCGTTATCAGAAGGATACGGCGACGGCGGTTGGGACTGCCGGGACTCTGCTCCCGGACTTCGCTCTCTGACTCGGGAACTGGTGGGGAAATAGTCTTAGCCATGGTGGTGTCTCCTCATCGAGTGGCTGTTGCTAGTGAGGCTTCGACGGCGTTGCCGAGAGTCTCAGGGAGATGGATGATGCTGCTGGCGATGGTGCGGGCCGTTCTGTCCACGCCGATGACAAGGGAATCGTCTCGTTGCTCGGTCCAGGTTTCGATCACGCCTGCCGGCGTGCGAAGTTTCAACGTGTCGTGAGGAACGGTGCCTGTGATCTCGCTCAGCACCGTGCCCCGGGTGCGGGCAGCAAGCGTCAAAGCGATGCTTCCCGTGATGGCCAGGGCGGGGTGTGGCTTGCCCATTGAGAGCATCATGACGTTGACGTCGCCTTCCGGGTCCGTCCCGTCCGGAGGACCGACGATGGCGAGCTTGGGAACGGCCCGGGCGGCCTCGTCAGGTGTTGCTGCCATGCCCATACTGACTGCAGCCTGTCGGCGAACGAGGTCCAAAGTGTCCAAGTGCAACTCCACACCGGCTACCCAAGTGTCATAGCGGCTGACATCCAGCCCCAATTCCTCGGCCGGGACAATGACCACTGGCGCTCCAGCGTCGACCATCGATACCGTCCAGCGCCTTCCGCCGGCCACTATTGTGTCGGTCGCCGATCCTGTGGGGAGCAGTTTTCCGGTGGTCTTGCCGGCAGGATCCCGGAAGCCAAGCCCCACCCTGTACCCGGGAAATGCGACGCCGGGCATCTCTGCATCCGGAACGATTGGCAGGGCACCGTCCGGGGTGGAAACCCGTTGGATGATGATCTGGCCTGTGTTGGTGTTGCGGGTGACGATGCGGGTGGAATCACCCTCCGGCAGGACCCACCCTTTTTCAAGGGCGTAAAGTCCGACAACGGCGGAGCAATTCCCACAGTTGCTTCCCCAGTCAACGGCAGCTTCTTCAATACCTACCTGGGCAAAGGTGAACTCCACGTCCACGGACGGGTCCGAGGGCCGGTTCAGGATCATCGCTTTGCTGGTAGTCGACGTTGCCCCGCCAACTCCGTCGATCTGCCGGGAGTCCGGGCTTCCGAAGAGTCGTGGAAGCAGTTCGTCGACATCCGTGCCGGCGTTGTCCAGGTGGTGACTTTCAAAGACCCAGCATTTGCTGGTACCTCCACGCATCCATTCAGCTTCGATCTTCATTCCGGTTCCTGATTCTCGTGGTGTTCAACTGACGTTGTTGCCTGTAACGAGGATGATCCGGATCACAAGTGAAGACAATGTTGGATATATGATGGGGGCTGTAGCATTGCTTAAAACAGCTCAGCAAGGCGCATAGGATGCCATGGTCTTGCCTCAACAAGAGACAAAATCTTCCCGGGCAGCCCCGTTGTCACCGGGTAATGCAGTGCATGAACCAATTCATCAGGAGTGTGAAGACTTGCTTAACGATGAGAATCAGGATTTATTCGATATCCGGCGTCTTGCGCTGCTGGTGGAGGTCGTCGAGCAGGGATCCATCACGGCCGCTGCGGACACCATGATGTACACGCCGTCAGCCGTTTCGCAGCAGTTGCGCAAGCTCGAACAAGAGGTAGGCCAGCCCCTGCTCAACAGGCGCTCCCGCGGCGTCGTCCCAACCGAGGCCGGCCAGATGCTGGCGGGGCATGCCCGTAAGATCGTCGGGCAGGTGCGGGCGGCCAGGTCAGATCTCGATCAGATCGCGGGCTTACGGCGCGGCTCACTGACCATCGGGACATTTCCGACCTTGGCAGGCTCGTTTCTTCCGCTGGTCATCCGGGCCTTCAAGAAGCGGTATCCCGCGATTGGCCTCTCGGTTCGCAGCGCCCGCTTCGATGAGTTGGTTTCGGACCTTGAATCGGGAGTCACAGGACTATGCCTGCTGTGGGACTATCCTTGGAGCCGGTTCAGCAACGACTCCATCCGCATCACTGAGGTCTTCCAGGAAAGCACGGTGATCCTGGTGGCCAAGGGGCACCCTTTGGCCGACCGTGATGAGGTGGACATGGGTGAACTCCGCAAGGAGTCGTGGATAGTGCGGGCTGAAGCCCACCCGGTGGTGGAAGTGCTTCAACGCTCAGCCCATGACGCGGGGTTTGAGCCCACCATCGGTTTCCTGGCCAACGATTACCAGGAAGCCCAGGCCATGGTCAGTGTAGGAATGGGTGTAGCGATGGTGCCCAAAACCGCTGTGGCCTTGCAGCATCCGGACGTCCGGGTCCTCAGCCTCGGACCGGATGCACCCCTGCGCCGTGTCCTGTTGGCCCAACGCCAGGACAAGGTCTACGCCCCCGCAGAAGTGGCGTTTCACTCGACGCTCGTGGAAGTCGCCAATGAACGCGGCAGCGACTACCTCTGATGGCCCGGAAAAAGTGGAACGCCCCCCAAAAGTGGGGGGCGTCCGTGTGAACCCGGGTCAGTGGTCGGCGTCGGCTTCTGCCTGTTTCCGGGCCGCTTTCCCGGCATCTTTCTCCGCCCGCAGAGCCTCTGCATCGTGCTGCTCCTCGGCTTTTTCCTGGTGGATGACCGCGGCGAAGAGCTTCTCCATTTCCTTGGCCACCCCGGCAGCCGAAGCAGGGTTCTGCCCCGTCACCAAGCGGTCGTCCACCACGACCTTCTCTTCGAAGACATCCGCGAAGACATGGTGTGCTCCCTGTTCCTCAAGCCGGTCGGCCAGGAAGAACGGGATGACCTTATCTTTCCCTACGGCCACCTCTTCGTCGTTGGTAAACGCGGCCACGTCCCGGCCCTCCACCAGCCGGAATCCATTCTCCAATTCCACATTCACGAGGCCGGCTGGCCCGTGGCACACCGCGCCTACCAGGCCCCCGGCGTCGTACACGCTGGCTACGAGATTCTGCAGTCCCTCACTGTCCGGGAAGTCCCACATGGTGCCGTGGCCCCCTACGAGGTAGACGGCGTCGTACTGCCCTGGATCGACAACGTCGACGCGTGCAGTGTTGTAGAGGCCGGCACGGGTCGTCTCGTCCTCCGTGAAGGCAATCTGGAGGGGATCATTCGGGTCGACCTCGTCACGCGGAGGCTGGCCGCCCTTAATGGACGCAAAGTCGACGAAATGGCCTGAATCCTTGAAGACCTTCCAAGGGTGTGCAGCTTCGGCCACGTTGTAGCCGGTCTTCTCTCCGGTATCGCCGATCTCGGAAACGCTGGTCAGAACCATGAGGATTTTCTTCATGAAGTGCTCCTTTCGTCCACACCCCACCCTACGCCCGTCGCATTCCGGCTATGGGGCCTGCTCCTTGAGGGAGGAGCAATGTTGTCACATGCTGGAGATGTCCCCACGTCAGGAGAGTGAGTGCCATGCCCAAGACCGGCAAGAACGACCATGCCCGAAAAGACGAGTTGCCGTCCACCCTTCAGCGCTCGGACCAGAAGGCCCGGGACACGTTCGCCAAGACCTACGATTCGGCGATGGAGACCTACGACGGCGACGAGAGCCGGGCCGCCCGTACCGCTTTCGCGTCATTGAAGCACAGCTATGAGAAGGTGGGTGACCATTGGGAACCCAAGGAGGAACGCGGACCTTCTGATGAGCATGCTGAAGAGAGTTTCACTTCGGATAAGCCCACGGCTGGGGGAGTCGATGCGAACGCGTCAAAGGGACATCTCTACGACCTGGCCCGGGAGTTGGATATCAAGGGGCGCTCGACCATGGACAAGGCCCAGCTGGTCAAGGCCCTGCAGAAGGCCAATGACGCCGCGACCCGGAAAGCGCGGGAAGGATAAGTCCCCTATGGATGGGTGTGAAGGGCGGTAGTGGTCCCCGCCCGGCGGAACTATTTTCCGGTGAGCTCGGCTGGACGGCGCCGCAGGGTTTTGGTGATGGAGAGCTTGCTCGAGTACTGGATGGAGCCGTAGCGGAATAGGTGCACCGCCAGGCGCAGGATCAGGACCCCGAGGACGAACAGCATGGCGATGATGAAGAACGCTTCGCCGGTCCCAAGGGTCCCGAAGCCGTTACGAAGCATGGCAGTAACTGGAGCTGAGAGCGGGAAATACGTGAACACCTGCACTATGGGCGCAGTGGGGTCTGACAGGATCAGGCTGATCGCATAGAACGGGACGAAGATCAGCGCCATAAGGGGGCCAAAGATGATGCCCGCTTCTTTCGCCGTGGGCATGACCGCCCCGATGGCCACCAGCACCGCGGTGAACAAAGTGAAGCCGCTTAGCAGCAACAGGGCGCCGATGATGAGCGGCCCCGGTTCGAAGGTCAGCGAGGACAGGTCAAAGTCGGGAAGGGAAAGCCTGTCCCGGAAGAACACATATCCGAGGATGACCGGAGCCAGGAAGACCGAAATCTGGACAAGGCCAATGAGGAACAAGGAGATAATTTTTCCGACGATCAGCGTGGTTGGATTCAGGGTAGTCAGAATCATCTCGGTGACCCGGTTCTCCTTCTCCTCAAGGGTGCTGTTCAGCATCTGGTTGGAGAGCAGAAGGATGACGACGTAGAAGAGCAGCAGGAACATCAACGGGGGAATGGCCGAGCCGAAGCCGCCCGAGATTGTCCCGTCCCGGAACGTCTGGGTCTGGACCTTGACCTCACCACCTGCGGCCGCCGTGAGTTCGGGGGAGTTAATGGTGTTTTGCGCAGCAACGGCAAGTAACTGTTTCGCTACGGCCTCGTAGGTGTTGTTGGCGAACACGCCCCTGTCGGCCCCGTAGACCTGGATGGTGTCGGTGGCGGGATGTGACGGGTAGGCGAAGTACGCATCGGACGTCCCGGCCTTCACGTCGGACAGTGCAGAGTCCGGGTCCGTTACCTTCTTGCCGCCCATGGCGGTGGCCGCAGACTCCTGGATGATCCCGGAGGCGTCGGTGTACGTGAAATTCAGGGAGGCGTTCTTCTGTGCTTGGGCGGTGGCGGATGTGGACGAGTTGCTGGCGAAGATCAGCACAAAGATGATGGCCATGACCACGGGGATGGCAAGGGTGGCGATCCAGAATCGTGGCTTCTTGACGGTGCGGCCGAACTCGAACCCGACCACCGTGCCAAGGTTATGGCGACTCAGCACGGAACGCTTGGCCGGTGCAGGAGCGGACGCAGGGGGCGCGGACGTGGTGGATGTGGTCATGATCAGGCCTCCGCCAGCTCGTGCTGGTCGCCGTAGACGTTGATAAAGATCTCCTCAAGGGAAACGCGCTCGGTGGTGAAGCTGCGGACTGCCGCACCGGCACCGATGAGTTCGCGCAAAACGGCGCTCTCCGTGGCGCCGCTTCGCGGTGCCAGGTCGGCGGTCCCGGGACCCCGGGCCGCAACGTCGAACAGGTCGGACGCCGGCAACCCGCCGTCGTAGGTCACCCGATAGACCGTGCCGCCGAACTGATCCTGTACCTCGGAAACGGTGCCGTAGGCACGGGCGGTCCCGTCTTTAAGGAGGATCACCCGATCACAAAGACGTTCTACTTCTTCCATCTGGTGCGTGACCATGATGACGGTAGCGCCAGCGAGTTTCTGTTCTTCGATGATGTCCATCAGGAGCCGCCGGTTCACCGGGTCGAAACCCTTGGTTGGTTCGTCCAGGATGAGCAGCTCAGGGTTGTTCATGATGGTCACGCCCAGCTGGATCTTCTGCTGCTGGCCCCCGGAGAGCTTGTCCACGTTCAGGGTGGCTTTGTCCGTCAGTTGTACGCGTTCCAGATACTCCATGGACCAGGACCGGGCAGCGGCTTTGGATAGTCCTTTGAGCCGGCCGAAGTAGACCATGACGTCCAGAACGCGCTCCTTCTTGTAGAGGCCGCGTTCTTCCGGCAGGTAACCCAACCGCGCCCCGTCACGGGGCTCGAAGGGTTTGCCATCGATGTGAAGAGTCCCGGCGGTCGGCTGATAGATGCCCAGCAGTGCCCTCAGCGTTGTGGTTTTGCCTGAACCGTTGCTTCCCAGGAATCCGAAGGTCTCTCCGGCGCGGACATCAAACGAGAGATCTTTGATGACCGTCGATTCGCCGAAGTCCATCCTGAAGTCTTTGATGTGAACAAGCGGCTCGATGGCCGCACCCCCTGCAGTCATACTGTTCACTCTATAGAGATATCTGGAAAAAGCGCGTCACGATTCAATCCTGGCGTGCACTGTAACCGTAAGGGGTTGTCTAGCCGTCAACAGGGCTCACGTGAGGTTGTCGAAGTCACCATGGACCCATGCAGCGTGCCTTTGCGCCGATGCATGCAGTACTGCCTTGGCGCCCGTGGCGATGACGTTGTTGAAATTGCCGTAAAGACGGTCGAACGCGAGTTCGTCCAGCTGCCCTGCGATCCGTAACACCACAGTGCCCGAAAGGGGCAGGCGGTTCGGATAGCTGCGCATGAAGGAGACGGAGCGGCGGTCCGGATTGGGAAACACGCTGTCGCCGGTGAGCAGGACCCCGTTGCCGCCTGCTCCGGCCTCCCAGTGCACCACCGCGCTGCCAGGGAAATGCCCGCCGGTCTGGTGCAGGGTGAGCCCCTCGGTGACGGTCTTGCTTCCGGACCAGAAGCTGACTGACGGATCTTCGCGTCCCATCCACTGGCGGTCGGCTTCTCCCACAAGAACTGGGACGCCCCCGAGCCGTCGGGACCACTCGACCTGCACGCCAAACATATGTGGATGGCTTGCGGCGATCGCCAGGACAGGACCGTGGCTGAGCACCTCCTGGACAGCGTTGTCGTCGACGTATCCCACCGGATCCCACAGAAGGGAGCCTTGGGGCATCACGACAAGTTGGGCAGTCTGGCCGATTCCTACCTTCGGCTCCGTACTGACCGCGATAAGCCCGGGTTCGTTCTGTTTGAACGAGATTCGCCGACCGTCCTGCACCAGGTCGTCCAAGGAGAACCATTGTTGGCCTTCCTCGGGCACATACTGCCGTTCATCGGCGCAAATGGGGCAGAGATCCGGGACGGGTTCATCACGTTCAACGGCGCAGGCCGCGCAAATCAGCATCGGTGGTCCCTTCGAGGCATCTTCACTGTCCTGCTGTCGGCCGTGCACTGTCGCCCTGCGCTGCAGGCTGGTGGGCCCAGAATA
This sequence comes from Paenarthrobacter sp. TE4293, assembly GCF_050435325.1. NCBI lineage: Bacteria > Bacillati > Actinomycetota > Actinomycetes > Micrococcales > Micrococcaceae > Paenarthrobacter > Paenarthrobacter sp. TE4293. The sequence goes on along the minus strand of NZ_JBNJRY010000001.1, from coordinate 460,427 downwards.
GAGGGTTCCGCCAAAAAGATCACCATGCTTACTATTGGGTGGCGCTTGAAGTCAGAGCTGGACACCACACATTGGAGCGGACATGGCACTGAGCAAGGGAACCCACGTTGAGTGGAACACCTCCCAAGGCAAAACGCACGGAAGAATCGTGGAGAAGAAGACCAGCGACTTCGTCCTGGATGGCAACACCCACCGAGCCACCGAAGACGAACCACAGTATGTTGTGGAATCGGATAAAACCGGAGCCCGGGCTGCGCACAAAGCCTCCGCGTTGACTGAAAAGAAGTAGCACCATGGCCCAACGGCATGACGTAGTCATCATCGGCGGCGGCAATGCGGGCGTGTCGCTGGCAGCGCGCCTGGCGAGATACGGGGTCAAGGACATTGGCCTCATTGAACCCAAGGACCACCACCTGTACCAGCCGCTGTTTTCCCACATAGGAGGCGGCAGGGCTGAGGTCAAGGAGGCCACCCGCAGTCAAGCGTCCGTGATGCCGAAGGGGGTTGCCTGGATCAAGGACCACGCGGTGGACGTGGACACGGAGTCCAACACCGTTGTTCTCGCGGCCGGGGGCACCGTGGGCTATGGACACCTCGTGGTCTGTCCCGGGCTGCAGCATCGCTGGGATTCGGTGCCGGGATTGGCCGAGGCCGTCCACTCGCCCTACGGCGCATCGCATTATGAATTCGAGCTTGCCCCGAAACTGTGGTCACTCCTCAGCAGCGTGAGATCCGGGACTGTGGTCTTCACCATGCCTTCAGGCCCTGTCAAGTGCGGGGGCGCCAGCCAGAAGCCAATGTACTTGGCCTGTGACTACTGGAGGGAGCAAGGCGTTTTGGACAAGATCCGGGTAGTGATGGTGCAGCCGTACCCCACGGCGTTCGGCATCCCGGAAGTGGACAGGGAACTGGAGCGGAAAATTGCCGAATACGGCATTGAGCTATGGACGGACAGCGAACTGGTGGCGGTCGATCCTGTTGCACGGCAGGCCACTGTCCGCAACAACACGACGGGCACAACCGGGGCCCTGATCTACGATGTCCTCAACGCCGTCCCGCCCCAGTCAGCACCCGATTGGCTGAAAGCCACGGACTTGCCCGCTTTGGGTGCCGGGGACGGATTCGTCGAGGTAGACCCTGGGACCTTGCGCCACGTCCGCTATGACAATGTCTGGTCCTTGGGTGACGCCGCCGGCACCACCAACTCCAAGGCGGGCGGGGCCCTTCGGAAACAGACCAAAGTTTTGGCCAAGAACCTCGTGGCTGCCCGCCAAGGCCACCCGCCCACCATGAAGTACGACGGCTACTCGGTATGCCCCATTACCGTTTCCCGCTCCACAGTGGTCTTCGCCGAATTCGATGACCACTACCGGCCCAAGCCGACCATCCCCAAGCTGCGCACGTGGAAGGAGAGCCGCCTGTCGTGGTGGGTGGACCGCACCATGTTTCCGCAGGTTTACTGGCACATGATCCTCAAAGGCCGGGCCTAAGGACCGGGAAACGGTAATGCCTAGGGTGTGGGGCTGCCGCCGTTGACGTTCAAGGTCTCGCCCACCACGTAGCTGGATTCAGGCGAGGCAAGGAATACGTACGCCGGGGCGAGTTCCGCGGGCTGGCCCGCCCGGCCCAAAGGGGTGGACTGGCCGAACTCGGGCAAAGCTTCTTTGGGCTGGCCGCTGCTGACCTGCAGTGGCGTCCAGATGGGGCCGGGTGCCACGGCGTTGACCCGGATTCCCTTGGGTGCAAGCTGCTGGGCAAGCCCCTTGGTGAAGTTGTTGATGCTGGCTTTGGTGGTGGCATAGTCCACCAGTGTGGGCGAGGGGTTGTAGGCCTGGATTGAGGTGGTGTTGATAATGGTGGCACCAGCGGGCAGGTGGGGAAGGGCCGCCTTGGTCAGCCAGAACATCGCGTAAACATTGGTCTTCTGCGTGTGGTCGAACTGTTCGTCGGTGATGTCCGCGAGGTCTTCCTGTGCCACCTGCTTGCCTGCGTTGTTGACAAGGATGTCCACACCACCCAGAACGGCTACGGCCGTATCCACCACTTCCTGGCACGTTGCAGAGTCTTTAAGGTCGCCCGGTACTTTGACGGCCTTGCGTCCTGCGGCTTCGATGATACCGGCGATCCTGGCGGCGTCTTCTTCCTCTTCGGGCAAGTAGGAAAGGACAACGTCAGCCCCTTCCCGGGCGAAGGCGATGGCGGTGGCGGCGCCGATTCCCGAGTCCGCTCCGGTGACAATCGCCTTGCGGCCTTCAAGCCGGCCGGTGCCCCGATAGGTCTCTTCGCCCAGGTCCGCCTTAGGCGTCAGGTCTGCGTCCAGTCCGGGTTCGGGTTGGTGCTGCTTCGGAGGAGAAATTTGCTCGTAGGCGGTCACCGGGTTCCGGAACGTGTACTGGTCAGTCATGTGGTCCTCCTGTTGTCCTCGGGCAAATGATCACTAAAGCTAAGGAAGCTTATGATTCCACCCTAGGCGTGCTTGCCAATGTCTGCAAAGCCCGGACGTCGCCCTGCCGTGCCGGTGGGGCTTAGCCGCCGGTGGGGGCAGCATCCGACGGCGGGAGGCCGCCGTCGTGCGTTGGGCGCGGAGGGGGCGGACTGTCGTCGTGCGGCCTGGGGGCGTGGACTGTCCGTGACTCCTTGCGCTGAAGTTGCCGGAGGGCCAACAAGGGAAAGAGCAGCACGGAGAGCATCCCGGCGCCTACCAGTGCAGAGGACATTCCGCTGGTAATGAATCCGTGTTCCCGTCCAATGGTGGTCACGGCCACAATGATTGGCAGGCCCGTTGCGCCAAACAACAGGAGGGCCGTTTTGTCGGCGCGTGTGGAGCCGACGGGAGCCGCAATCAAGGACGGCAGCCCCCGGATAAAGAGCAGGAGCACCAGGAACAGCGGAACCAGGGCCAACGCGGCGACGCTCGATGTCAGCGCGCCAAGATCGAAATCGATGCCGGTATCGATGAAGAAGATGGGGACGAGGAACCCGAAGGCCACCGCATCGATCTTCGTTTCAATGACGCGGCGGTCTGCTTCCGGAGCGCGTGCGATGATGACCTGCCACAGGACTCCTGCGGCGAATGCGCCCAACAGCATGTCGAGCCCCAGCACCATGCTGAGGACAACCAGCGAGCTGAGAATCAGCATGATGGACCGCATGGCGAATTGGCTGCTCGTGTGAAGTGTCCGGGTGACTTGGGCGTGGAACAAAGTGTGCCGCGCCCGCGAGGCATAAAAGATGGCAACCCCCGTCAGGAAGACGAACCCCAACAGCACTGCCGACGCCGCCCCCACCTGCTTGCCGGTGAAGAACAGCGAGATCGCGATCAGCGGCCCGAACTCGCCCACCGCACCCAAGGCGGCAACCGCAATGCCGGTGGGTGACGTCGATTCGCCGGCGTCGCGGATGATCGGCAACAAAGTGCCCAGGGCCGTGGAGCACAGGGCAACGCCGATGATCACTGCGCCTTCGGGTGCCGGAGCAAGAAGGAAGCCGGCGCCGATGCCGGCGGCCAAGGAAATGATCCAGCCGGTGGAAGCCCGCTTGATGGGCCGGCCGCGGATAGCGGTGAAGTCGATCTCGTTCCCAGCGACGAAGAACAACATCGCCAGCCCAAAATCAGCCAAGGTATCCGTGAACGGAGTGGATTCGATCCATCCCAAAAGGCTCGGACCAAGGAGCATTCCCAGCACAATCTCGAACACGACGATGGGCACCTTGAGCACCGGATCAAGTAACCGGACCGCAAGAGGTGCGATGACCGCCAGCGCTGCGATGAGGACCAGTGATGCGGGCAAGCTTTGCATGTCAGGAACCGGGCCGCCCCGGCCATTCCTTGCCGGCCCACGGATCGTAGTCGGCGATGAGCTCCTCCTGCTGCGGCCGCTCGGCCTCGGGAACGTGCTGCAGGTTTACGCGGACCCTGTACCACAGCGAGCTCGACCCCCGCATGCCGTCAACAAGGACATCTGCAGGGTGCAGGGTGGAGACAAGTTCTGCGTGCCGCTTTTTCCACTCCTCCAGTGCGGCGAGGGCCTCGGGCTTGGTCTTGGTCCGGGCCACCTCGATCAGCGGCATCACCGACATTCGTCGCCCGGAACCATCTCCGCTCCGGGGTGCCTTTTCCGCCGGCCCCAGCTCGGCCGCGAGGGCCAGCAGCCCGTCGAGTGAGCCCACCGCAGCATCGATGCCGCTGTGGGGGTCACCCGTGTCCGCGAAACGACCGGGCACTGTGAGCACCGTGAATTGTTCCGGCCGGGCGGAACGCACTTCGTCCCAGGTAAGAGGAGTTGAGACCCTGGCGTCCGGTCTGGACCGAACAGAGTAGGCCGAGGCCACAGTGCGGTCCTTGGCATTCTGGTTGAAATCGACAAAGACGCTTTCGCCCCTTTCCTCCTTCCACCAGCGAGCGGTAGCGAGGCCAGGAGCGCGGTTCTCCACCTCACGGGCGAGGGTTTCGGCAGCAAGGCGGACGTCGCGGTAGGACCATTGCGGCGCGATGCGCACCAGGATGTGCAGGCCACGGGAGCCGCTCGTCTTCGGCCACCCCACCAGCCCGACGTCGTCCAGGACTTCCCGGGCAACATAGGCGGTGTCCACGATCTGCGACCAGTCCACGCCGGGCATCGGGTCAAGGTCCACCCGTAGCTCGTCGGGGTGGTCCAGGTCCTCGGCGCGGACGGGGTGGGGGTTGAGGTCCAGGCAGCCAAGGTTCACCACCCAGGCCAGGCCGGCCGCATCCCGGATGACTGCCTCTTCGGCCGACGTGCCGGACGAGTAATGCAGCGTTGCCGTGTCGATGAAGGGCGGGTGGTTTTCAGGCACCCGCTTTTGGAAGAACGGCTCGGCATCGATGCCCTTGGGGAAGCGCTTGAGGACCATCGGGCGGCCACCGGCTCCGCGCAGCGCACCATCTGCCACCGCGAGGTAGTAGCGGACCACGTCGAGTTTAGTCAGTCCGGGTTCAGGGAAAACCACCTTGTCCGGATTCGAGATGCGCACCTCGATGCCGCCTATGTCGAGGATCTCCGCCGGGGTCTTGGAGGGGCTCATGCGGGTCACGCTAGCAAGCAACAGCCGTCCCAACCAGAGTGGATGCCCGGAAAGTTTCTACACCCTTGGGCTGGAACTTCATGAGGCCGTGCGGGTCGAAAGGATCGGGCAATCGTGGTGTCAAACAAGACCCGGTGAAGGGAAATGGGGAAACACCAAGCGGGAGCGGTTTGCACGTAGCCGATAAGCCACCCAGCAAGCGCCAAACCAAGCCGACTATATTTGGCCTTGTCAGCCCACCACCACAAACTGAGGGAGTCGGCACACTATGGCCAAGGAACTTGCCACCCAGCTCATCGAACAACTCCAGGCTGCCGGCGTGCAGCGGATCTACGGAATCGTTGGCGACAGCCTCAACCCGATCGTTGATGCGGTTCGCCAGACCCGGGGTTCAGCGAAGGGAGGCATCGACTGGATTCACGTCCGTCACGAGGAAGCCGCTGCATTCGCCGCCGCTGCGGAGGCGCAGTTGACCGGCAAGCTCGCTGTCTGTGCCGGCTCCTGCGGTCCAGGCAATTTGCATCTGATCAACGGCCTCTACGACGCCAACCGCACGGGGGCGCCGGTGCTCGCCATCGCCTCGCACATCCCCAGCAAACAGATCGGCAGCGGCTTTTTCCAGGAGACTCATCCGGACCGGCTCTTCAATGAATGCTCTGTCTATTCGGAATTGGTCAGCACCGCGGAGCAAGCACCCCGGGTGATGCACAGTGCCATCCAGAACGCGATTGGCCTCAGGGGTGTCTCCGTCGTGACGCTGCCGGGCGATATCGCGGGCCTTGAGGCCACCGCTCCGACGCCGCTTCCGGCCACGTTCCGGCCTGCCAGTTTGGTCCCCGACCCGGCAAGCGTCCAGCACTTGGCGCAGGCCATCAACGACGCCGGAAAGGTGGCCATCTTCGCGGGCGCCGGCGTCGAAGGGGCCCACGATGAAGTCATGGCGCTTGCCGAAGTGATAAAGGCGCCGATAGGCCACTCCCTGAGGGGGAAGGATTTCGTCCAGTACGACAATCCGTTCGACATCGGCATGACCGGCCTGTTGGGATACGGTGCTGCGGCAGAGGGCATCGAAGACGCGGATTTGTTGATCCTGCTGGGCACCGATTTTCCTTACGACCAGTTCCTGCCGGAAACCCGGACCGCCCAAGTGGACCGGGCCGCGCAGCGGCTGGGGCGGCGCACCGACGTCGACATTGCCGTCCATGGAGACGTGCTGCCGACTCTCAAGGCGCTGCTGCCCCTGGTGCAGCCGAAGAAGAACCGCCGATTCCTCGATCAGATGCTCAAGAAGCACGACCGCCTGATGAACAAAGCTGTGGGCGCGTACACGCGCAAGGTGGAAAAGAAGCAGCCGATCCACCCCGAATATGCTGCCTCCCTTCTGGACCAGGTGGCAGCCGAAGACGCCATCTTCACGGCCGATACCGGCATGTGCAACGTCTGGACCGCCCGGTACATCAACCCGTTGGGTACGCGTCGGCTGATTGGTTCCTTCCTCCACGGCTCCATGGCCAATGCCCTCCCACACGCGATCGGAGCACAGGTGGCCTTTCCCGGCCGCCAGGTGGTGTCCGTCTCCGGCGATGGTGGCCTGTCCATGCTGTTGGGCGAGCTCATCACCGTTGCCGCGCACAAGTTGCCCGTGAACGTGGTGGTGTTCAACAACTCCACGCTCGGCATGGTCAAGCTGGAGATGCTGGTGGACGGCCTTCCCGACTTCGGGGTGGATGTACCGGATGCCAACTACGCCGGGGTTGCCAAGGCGCTGGGCTTCCATGCCGTGCGGGTCACGGATCCGGCGGACATCGAGGCATCCTACAGGGATGCCTTCGCGCACCCAGGCCCGTCCTTGGTGGAGCTCATCACTGATCCGAATGCATTGTCCATTCCGCCGAAGATTTCCGGATCCCAAGTCATTGGTTTTGCCACAGCCATGTCCAAAGTGGTCCTGAACAGGGGAGCCGGCGAGGCCGTGAGCATGGCGCGGAGCAATCTCCGCAACATCCCGCGGCGCTAGCTCACTGTCTGAGGGCGGCGGCGAGGTACGGAGCAGTCCGGCTCGCCGTTGAACGCGCGACGACGGCGGGCGGCCCTGTGGCGATCACCTCGCCGCCGGCGTCGCCGCCGTCGGGCCCCAGATCGATCACCCAATCCGCGCCGGCCACCACGTCCATGTCATGTTCCACCACGACCACCGTGTTGCCAGCGTCGACGAGCCTGTTGAGCTGCTTCATCAGCAGTCGGACGTCCGCGGGGTGCAAGCCCGTGGTGGGCTCGTCCAGCAGGTACAGGGTGTGGCCACGCTGGATGCGTTGCAATTCGGTGGCCAGCTTGATGCGCTGGGCCTCGCCGCCGGAAAGTTCCGTGGCTGGCTGCCCCAGCCTGAGGTAACCCAGTCCTACTTCCTGCAAGGTCTGGAGGCTCCGCGACACAGCAGGGAGGTCGGCGAGGAAGTCGGACGCCGTGGCGACAGTCATGCCCAGGACCTCGGCGATGTTCCGGCCACGGTAGGTCACTTCCAGCGTTTCCGGATTGAAGCGGGAACCGTGGCACTCCGGACAGGGGCCGTAGCTTCCTGGCAGGAACAGCAACTCCACCGCCACGAATCCTTCGCCCTGGCACGTTTCGCAACGCCCTCCAGCGACGTTGAAAGAGAACCTTCCTGCGCCGAAACCCCGGGCACGGGCACTTTCGGTGGCCGCAAATTCCTTCCGGACACCATCGAAGAGGCCGGTATAGGTGGCCAGGTTGGAGCGCGGCGTGCGGCCGATGGGCTTTTGGTCGACCTTGACGAGGCGGTCCAGCCGATGGAGTCCGGTCACGGAGCCGGCTGGGCGGACCACGCCGTTCGTTCCATCGTCGGAGGCTTCCGGATGCAGCTCTGCCCCGACCACCTCGGCAAGGACCTGGCTGACCAGGGTGGACTTGCCCGAGCCGGAAACTCCCGTCACTGCTGTGAGCACTCCCAAGGGAAACTCGACGCGCAGTTCCTGCAGGTTGTGCCTGGTCACGTCCCGCAATTCCAACGACTCGTCCCAGGACCGCGGAGCGCCGGAAGCGTCCCTGCCGCCAGGCTGCCCATCGTTCGGGAAAAGGAATGGCCTGGTCACGGAATCCTTCATGTCCGCGAGCCCGTCGACCGGACCGCTGTAAAGGATTTTCCCTCCGCCTTCACCGGCGTGCGGCCCGACATCCACCAACCAGTCGGCGGCCCGGACAAAGTCCATGTTGTGTTCCACCACGAACACGGAATTCCCGGAGGTCTTGAGCTGGTTCAGCACGTCCAGCAGGGGCTCAGCGTCAGCAGGGTGAAGCCCGGCGGATGGTTCGTCAAGGACGTAGATAACGCCGAACAGGCCTGAACGCAATTGCGTTGCGATCCGAAGCCTCTGCATCTCGCCGGGGGACAGCGTTGGCGTTGAGCGACCCAAGGCCAGGTAACCCAACCCCAGGTCAAGGAGCACCGTGACCCGGTGGAGAAGGTCCCGGGTGATGGCGACTGCAACCTCGTTGTTTTCTCCTGACGGCCGGGTGCGGGAGGCGGTCTCCGCTTTCGCCAGTTCCGTGGTTGGCCGGATCACCGCAGCCAGTTGGGTCATTGGCAGGGCATTGAGCTCAGCGATGGTCTTCCCGGCGAACGTCACTGCGAGCGCTTCGGACTTGAGTCCGCTGCCGTTGCACTGCGGGCACCGGCCGGTCTCCATGAAGCGCAGTACCCGGTCCCGCATAGTGGTGCTCTTGGAGTCCGCGAGGGTGTGGAGGACATAGCTTTTGGCGCTCCAGAACCGGCCCTTGTACGGCTTGGCGACGCGGTCGCGTTGGGGTGTCACTTCCACCACGGGCTGCTCTTCGGTGAAAAGGATCCAGTCGCGGGCCTTCTTGGGAAGCTTCTTCCAGGGCGTATCGACGTCGTAGCCGAGGTGGGTGAGGATGTCCCTGAGGTTCTTGCCCTGCCATGCCCCCGGCCATGCGGCGATGGCACCATCCCGGATGCTGAGGGATGGGTCGGGTACCAGGGATGCTTCACTGACGGTGTGCGCAACGCCCAGGCCGTGGCACTGGGGACACGCACCGGCTGCTGTGTTGGGGGAGAACGCGTCAGAGTCCAGTTGGCTGGCGCCCGCCGGATAGCTGCCTGCCCGGGAGAAAAGCATGCGCAGCGAGTTGGAGAGTGTTGTCACCGTACCGACGCTGGAGCGCGCGGTTGCCGTGCCGCGGCGTTGCTGAAGGGCGACGGCGGGTGGCAGCCCTGTGATGCTCTCTACTTTGGGATTGTGGCCTTGTTGGATGAGCCGCCGGGCGTACGGCGCCACAGATTCGAAATAGCGGCGCTGGGCCTCGGCGAAGATGGTGCCGAAGGCCAGGGACGACTTTCCTGAGCCGGAGACCCCGGTGAAGGCGACGATCGAATCCCTGGGGACATCCACGTCGACGGTGCGGAGGTTGTTTTCACGCGCTCCCCGGACTCTGACGAAACCATCGTCGGGCCCGGCGAACTGCGGCGTCGGGTGGTGGGAATCGGGCCGCTGGGAATTTGTCAGTGTGCTGTCCATTGATACGACTCTATCGGCCTTGTCGGTGGTCGACGTCGGCAAGGGAATCGGGCGTGCCTGCTGGTGCCAGGCATCGGGTTCCATGAGGCAACTCGAGGACGGGCGTGGCCCCTTCCGGAATTTCGGTGTGCAAGGGACCTTTCCGTGGGGGTTAACCTTCGACGGCGGCTACCGCGCTGATCTCGACCAAGGCGCCAGGTACACCAAGGCCGCTGACAAATGCCGCTGTCACGAGGGCCGGCTCGTCGGACGCGAGGTCGGCGGCAATGGCTCCATAGCCTGCTGCGAGGTCCGCGCCGTCCACGAAGAGAACGGTCCACTGGACCACGTCGCTGACAGTTGCACCGGCGGCGGCGAGGGCGGTTTTGGCGTTTCGGAGGGCCTTGGCGGATTGAGCGGCAGCGTCGCCCGCTCCGATGAGTCTGCCACTGGCATCGACGGCATTCTGGCCGCCGATGTAGATAGTAGTGGCGCCGGGTGGGACTACGGCGACGTGGCTGAAAGCCGGGCTGGAGACCAGCCCTTCTGGACGGATGCGCTGGATGGGTGCCATGAATGTATGGTGCCACCGCATGGCTGCCGCCAACAGGGGGCCGGGTAAACCACCTACTCGGCAAGCGGCCGGCGTCGTTGTTGTTTCGTCGCGGACCTGAGTTCCTTGGCAGCGCGGTGACGGCGGGCTGAGCCGCGGGTGGGTTTGGAGGCGCGCCGGACGGTTTCGGGCGTGAGGCCGGTCCTGACCAGCTCAGCGAGCTTTGCCATGGCGATCTCGCGGTTGCGCAGCTGTGACCGTTCTTCGGAGGCTGTGACGGTCATGACTCCGCCAACAAGCTTCCGCCCCAGGCGCCTGAGCAGCAGGTAGCGCTGCTCATCCGTGAGGGCTGCGGACGTTGCGACGTTCCACATCAGTTCGGCCCGGCTGTCGGTGGTGTTGACGTGCTGGCCACCGGGCCCCGATGAGCGTGAGAACCGCCACGACAATTCCGACGCGGGAACGGTCAACGAAGGGGAAATTTCCATGTCCATGCATCAAGCGTCGCACGCCCTGCGGCTGTCATGGAGCGAGCGCGTGGGACATCCCGGGACACGTTTTCCAGAATTAGGTAAGGCTAAGCTAATCTTTCATTTTGTGATTGAACTGAGTGAACTTTCCGGCCTCGAGGCCACTGACCTGGTCCTCCGCTACGGGGACAAGGACGTGGTGCATGGCGCAGGCCTCCGCTTGGAGCCCGGCCGCATTGTTGCGTTGGTCGGGCCGAACGGCAGTGGCAAGTCCACGCTGCTCCGTGCACTCGCCCGCCTGCACGAAGCGTCGGCCGGAAGCGTCACGGTACGGCCCGACGGCGGCGAGGCCACCGATGCGCTGATGATGAAGCGCAGTGACTTCGCACGCCATGTGACGTTGCTCTCGCAGAGCCGTCCCGTACCGCACGGCCTAAGCGTTCGCGACGTCGTCGAGTTCGGTCGGCATCCATACCGCGGACGGTGGCGCGCTGCCGACCCCGAGGGTCCAGCCGCCGTCGACCGTGCCATGGAGCTGACGGGCGTTGCCCAGCTCCGCGACAGGGGTGTCCACGGACTTTCCGGGGGGCAACTGCAGCGGGTGTGGCTTGCCAGTTGCCTGGCCCAGGACACTTCCGTGCTGCTCCTTGATGAACCGACCAATCACCTGGACCTGCGCTACAAGGTCGAAATCTTCGACCTCGTCCATGACCTCGCCCGCGTCCATGGTGTGGCCATTGGCGTAGTCCTCCACGACCTCGACGAGGCGGCCGCGCTGGCCGACCACGTGGTGGTTCTTTCCGACGGCCGGATTGCAGCCGCAGGTCCGGCCCATGAAGCACTCGATGCCGCGCTTTTGAGCGAAGTCTATTCAATCCGCATCGTGACCCATACTGATCCGCTGACCGGGCGGCTGCGCACCCGCGCTGTCGGACGGCACAGCGACAGCTGAAGATTCCCACCCCAACGTAAGAACCCACGACGAAAGGGACCCTGTGTCCATGAAGATCCACAAAGCCCTGGCCGCCACCGCCGCCCTGGCAGTCCTGCTGACCGGCTGCGGTACCACGGAAGGCCCCGCAAGCCAGGCCTCCGCCCCTGCGGGTGAAGCCATCACTGTGACGGATGCCCGCGGCACCGAGGTCAAGCTCGATGGGCCTGCCAAGCGGGTAGTCGGCACCGAGTGGAACGTGGTGGAGAACTTGACCACCCTCGGCGTCATGCCGGTGGGCGTGGCGGACGTCAAGGGTTACAGCACCTGGGTGACTGCCGGCAAGCTGGACAGCACCCCCACCGACATCGGAACGCGCAACGAGCCCAGCTTCGACACCATCGCATCCCTGGATCCGGACCTGATCGTCGCCACCACGGACCTCGCCGAGCCCGTGATCAAGCAGCTCGAAGAACTGGCACCCGTCGTCGTGGTCAAGTCTGCCGATGGCAGCCGCCAGATTGCCCAGGCCGAGGACAACCTGAAGCTGGTGGCCAAGGCAACCGGCACCGAAAAGAAGGCCGACGAGGCCATCGCAGCGTTCGATGCCGCCGTTGCCAAGGGTAAAGCCGACCTCGGGAAGGCCGGCCTGGGTGGATCCCGTGTCGCCTTCGCCGACGGCTGGGTAGCTGACGGCAAGGTCTCCATCCGTCCCTTTACCAAGGGATCCTTGCTGGCGGACATCAACACCGAACTGGGACTCGTGAACCCCTGGACGGTTGAGGGAGACCCGGCTTACGGGTTGGGCTCCACGGACGTCGAAGGACTGACCGCGGTCAATGCCGACCACTTTGTGTACATCACCAACAGCGCCGACGGCGACTTCACCGGGCAGCTGACCGACAATGCCGTGTGGAAGTCGCTTCCGTTCGTGGCCTCCGGCAACGTGCACCGCCTCGCTGACGGTATCTGGATGTTTGGTGGGCCCGCGTCGATGACCCAGTACGTCGACGCCATCGTCGCCTCCCTGACCAAGTAGCACGAGCCGTTCCATGACCGACACTGTAAAAAAGCCTGCCCTGACCGGTCCCACGGCCGTGGCGGGTGCTCCCGGACCTGTCGCGGCGATCGGACGAAGGCCCAAGCGCCGCTCCGGGACGGTTCTGGTGGCTGGTTCCGGGGCAGTCCTCCTGGCACTGTTTTCCTTGATCCACCTCACCCAGGGAACGGCCGACGTCGGCCCGCTCCAGTTGTTGGGGTTGCTCACCGGAAGCGGAACCGACCAGGAAACCGCAGTGTTGGTCGCCTCCCGCGGACCGCGGCTATTCGCCGGCCTGTTGGTCGGCGTGGCGTTGGGGGTGGCCGGTGCAGCCTTGCAGTCGGCCACCCGCAACGTCCTGGCTTCCCCGGACACCCTTGCAGTCAACGCAGGCGCCCATTTTGCCATCGTGGCGGTGGCGGCGTTCGGGGTAGCACTGCCGGCACTGCTGTCCGGCGGTATCGCCTTCATCGGTGGCTTGGCGGCCGCGATGCTGGTGCTCGCGTTGTCCGGCGGGGGAGCCAATGGCAATGGCGGCCCTATCCGGCTGGTCTTGGCCGGCTCGGCACTTGCCCTGGGCCTGCAGTCGGCTACCAGCGCATTGCTGTTGTTGTTCAGCCAGGAAACCACCGGTCTCTACGCTTGGGGCCAAGGCAGCCTTGCCCAGTCACGCACTGATGAATTGATCCAGTTCACACCCGTAATACTCCTGGCCGTCGCCGGGCTGTTTCTCCTTGCCCGCCGGATGGACCTCCTGGGATTGGGCGACGACACCTCCAGGCTGGCTGGCGCGGATCCGCGCGTGGCCCGGGTTGGCGCCGTCGTTCTTGCCGTTGTGCTGTCTGCAGCCGCAGTAACCATCGCCGGACCGATTGGTTTTGTGGGACTGTGCGCGCCCGCCATTGTCCGGCTCCTGGCCTCCCGCCTCCGTGGCCTGGGCAGGCACCGGGCGTTGCTGCCCATCTCCGGTTTGGCCGGTGCTGTGGTGGTCATCGGTGCCGATGTCCTGGTCCGGGGCATTTTCGGTGCCCAAGCGGGCGTTGAAATCCCCACCGGTGCAGTCACCACGGTTTTCGGCGCCGTCTTCCTGGTGGCGCTTGCCCTTCGAATGTCCGACGCCGGATTGAGCGTCGCCGGAGATGCCTTGGCGCGGCTGCGCTCACGGCGGTTCTTCCTGGCTGTCCTGGTCGGCCTGCTGGTCCTGCTGACCGGCCTCCTGGTAGCAGGGGCATTGCTGGGCGATGCCAAATTGCTGCTCGGTGACCTTCTCAATTGGCTGACGGGCAACGCGGGTAACCGTGTCAGCGCGGTACTGGGTACCCGTATGCCCCGGGTCCTGGCAGCGGTCCTTGCCGGGGCAGCCTTGGCACTCGCGGGCGCACTCATTCAGGCTGTCTCCCGGAACTCCCTTGCCGAGCCTGGGATTCTCGGCGTCTCCGGCGGTGGCGGGCTGGCGGCAATCATCGTCATTACCACCGTCCCTGCTGCCGGCTCATGGGTGGTTACCGGCTCTGCGCTGGGGGGAGCGGCGTTGTCGGCGTTGCTGGTCTTCGGCCTTGCGTTCCGTGGCGGACTCCAGCAGAACCGTTTGGTCCTGATAGGCATCGGCGTCTCCGCGGGATTGGCCGCGATGATCACCGTTCTCCTGGTGAGTACGGACCCGTTCAACCAAACGAAGGCTTTGACGTGGTTGTCCGGCTCTACCTATGGCCGCAATTTCGCTTCAGTCCTGCCGCCACTCCTTGCGCTCATGGTGTCATTGCCCGTCCTGGGGGGCATGCGGCGGGACCTGGACCTCATCGCCGTAGACGATGATTCGCCGCGGGTTCTGGGCATCGGCCTGTCCGGTTCCCGGTTGCTCCTGCTGTCGGTTGCCGTGCTTTTGACTGCAGGTGCTGTTTCATCAGTGGGTGTGATCGCGTTCGTGGGACTGGTGGCACCCCACGCGGCGCGCACACTGGTGGGGGCGCGCCATTCCCGGGTGCTTCCGGTGGCTGCCCTCATCGGGGCTTGCACGGTGGTATTCGCCGATGTCATCGGCCGTACGCTCATCGCTCCGGCGCAGATCCCCGCCGGCATCATGACGGCGCTTGTGGGTGCACCGTACTTCGTCTACTTGCTGTGGCGTTCACGGGTCGACCGGACTGTTTGAGCCCCGGCTCTACAATCCGCACCGCACTGGGTTCCAGCACATAGGATCGAGAGTATGGCCGGTACCGTGGACGTTCTTGGCCCCATCCTGGAAATGATGACGTGGGTGGGGTTTGTCCCCGGCGTGCCTCTCTTGATCAGTGCGTGGATCATCGCCAAGCGGTGCTGCGTGTGGGTGACAGCGGACGGTGAAAGGTTCGCGGCGGGCGGATTCATGGGACTCCATTGGGTTGACCACGCCGACGAGGAACACAAAGTCCTGCTGGATATCCCCGCCACGGAGGGCACCATTGAGCCCCGGGCGGTGGTGGTGCATTACGACGTCTGCCATCCCTCCCGCTGCTCGCTCAAACCACCGCACCACGACAACACAGTGTTGATCCTGGGCTGGATTCTCACCGGGCTGGGCATCGTCAGTACCGTGGGCGGCTTCGTTCTCTTGCTGTTCCCATCCTGAACCCCTTGAACGTCTCTTGGCCCCGGGGCTAGCATGTGCCGCACGGTACATACCAGGAGGGCAAGCATGAGTGAATCAACCGCGGGCGGATCTTCGGCAACCCTGATCGTGGACCTCATCATTTCCCTGGATGGCTACGCCTCCGCCGAGGGCTGGCCCGGCTGGTGGGGACTTGAAGGACCCGAGTATCTGGCATGGCTTGAGGAGGAGGGAAAGAAGGAGTACACCACTCTCATGGGCGCCAATACCTATCGGGTGATGTCCAGTATGTCGGAGCAGGCATCCGGGGAATCCCCGGAGTTCTCCGAAGAAGAAGGTGCCAGCTTGTCGGGGCTGGCGGCCATTCCCAAAGTCATCTTTTCCTCCACGCTCAAAGAGCCCTTGGCCTGGCCGAATTCGGAGCTGGTATCCGGCGATGCCATTGAAGCGGTGAGGGAAATGAAGCGCACGAGAACAGGTACCCTGAGCACTCTGGGCAGTCTCAGCCTGTGCCGGTCACTGCTGACGGCCGGGTTGGTGGACAGGTATCGGCTGGTGGTGTTCCCGGTGATCACCGGAAAGACCGGGCGGGAACGCATTTATGACGGCTACCCGGACGTCGCCCTGGAATTGGTGGACAGCCGGACGTTCGATAAGCGGTCCCAATTGCTGGAATACATCCCGAGGGTCATTGACGGTCCACCCGAACCCCGGCGGCCATGAGGCGTGGCCGGACCCTAACGAGCTCAGCTCAGCTCAGCTGCGGGCGCCCGGTGATCGACTGCCGGCTCATCAAAGAAGGGAGCCAGGCAGTCCGCATAGTGGTTCATTGCCTCGGCGAAGGTGAGTAGCCGGGTGTTTTCCAGGCCGGCAGTGTCAAAGGGGTTCCCGTGTACTTCCTCACCCACCTCATTAAGAAGGCACAACAGCGGTTCGACACTGATGCCGTTGGCGGTAAGGGTGGCGATACCCCAAGGATGACCGGGTTCCGTGACGGCAATCCCCGCTGCGTCAAAAGTGTCCCGCAGGACGTAGCCCGTAACGGTCCGCCATGACTGCAGGAACGGTGGCCTCAGTTGCTCAATAAGGTCTTCGTCCCCGGCCGTGTAGGCCGAACCGAGTGCCGCGGTGAGGCCGTCCCATTCCCCGGCGTCCCGAACCATGAGGTGCGCGGCCCGAAGGTGGGCAAGTGTTTCGTTCAACGTCATGGCAGTCCCCAAACTTCCCGTCGCTTTGCCTGCCCTCTCAGGCATGCCTGACCGCCGTCGGCTGTCATTACCCAAAAGAACGTTCAAGCCTGCAGCATGATTCCCGGACAGCCATCGCACTTCAGTCGAGTGATGTTGCGGCATCCCTGGACCTCCTAGTAAATCAGTAGTCTTACTATTAGGCTGGCGGCTTGGGGAAAGTCCCCGGCATACAGGGAAGTGAGGCGACGGCGTGACTGAAGAGCAGGGAATCAGCAAGGTCGTGGACATCATCAATGACTCCAGGATCGGCATGTTGACCACCATCAACGAAGAAGGCGCCCTGGTCAGCAGGCCGCTGGCGGTCCAGGATGTCAAGGACGACGGCGACTTGTGGTTCTTTACGGGTCTGGGCACGTCGCAGGTGGCACATGTGAGGCATGATCCCCGGGTCAACGTGTCGTTCGGAAAGAAGACGGAATGGGTCTCCGTAGCCGGAACTGCCGAGGTAGTCACCGATCGGCAGAAGATTCGCGACATGTGGAACCAGGTGGTGGAGGCTTGGTACCCGGATGGGCCGGAAACCCCTGACGTGTGCCTGCTCCGGGTCGACTCGGACTCGGCAGAGTACTGGAGCAGCCCTGGCGGCACCGCCGCCACGGTACTCCAGTGGGTCAAATCGAAGGTCACCCACTCACGCTTCAGCGTTGGCGAAAGTGGGACAGTGGACCTGTGACCCGTCGTGATTGACGTAGGGCGGTTTCGACTCCTCCTGGAACAAGAGCGGGACCGCAAACTCCAACTGTTGAAGGCGCTGCGAAGCGACATCACCTCGGTAAGCCATGCCCGACAGGATTCCAACGTGGATGACGAGCATGACCCAGAGGGCAGCACCATAGCGTTCGAGTTGTCCCAGGCGGCAGCCCTGCTCGACCAAAGCCAGGCTGGCTTGGAACAGGTCAGGGCTGCCCTTGAACGGATTGCCGATGGCAGTTACGGCAGGTGCCAGGTCTGCGGCACAGACATACCGGAGGCTCGGCTCGAGGCCCGGCCATGGACGCCGTTCTGTGTCGAACACGCCTCCGGCCGGAGAGGGACAGCTAGGTAGACATACCGGGCGCAACGGCAACGAAATCGATGCCCTGCTGGACCATCTTCCGGGGTCCACGGTTGAAGCCCTTGGCGTCCAGGTGGTTGCCGGCCCGGTACGCCGCCAAGGCTTGATCGTAGATTTCGTTAAGGCGTTGTCCGGTGAAAATTTCCTGGGTTCCATCGGTGAAGAGTATGGCTACCGACGCTCCAGCCGGGAAGTGGCGCTTCATTCGGACAAAGCCTTCGGGGTCCTGCTGCAGGGAGATCAAGGATGGGCCGCGCTTTCTTCAAGGGGTGGAGACAGTTTGCCGATCTCGTCGGCGTCATGTCGCATCCCCTAAAGCTACCGGGTTTCAAGCTTCCGGGGCCGGGCGCCCACACGGGTCTCCGCGTTACGGCGTTGGCCCACAGTGTTCTCGATCCAGCCGATGCCTTCCACGGTCATCCGCACGACATCGCCCGTCTGCAAGGGCGGGGGCGTCCTGGATCCATTTCGTCCCCAGAGTTCGGCAAGGCAGCCCCTGCCGCAGGTTCCTGATCCGAGGACGTCGCCAGGTCGCACCACGGAGTCCTGGGACGCGTAGGCGACGAGCTCTGCAAAGGGCCACCCCATGTTGGACAGAAGATCCCGGCCAATCGGTTCCCCGTTCACTTCCACTTCCATGGTGACGGGAAGGAAGCCTTCGTCGTCGTGGAGATGCCCGAACTCATCGGCGGTCACGATCCATGGACCGAGCGTGTTGGCGAAGTCCTTGCCCTTGCAGGGGCCGAGGCTGACTTTCATCTCGCGGCGCTGCAGGTCACGCGCTGACCAATCGTTGAGAATCGTGTAGCCGAAGATGTGCCGGTGGGCATCCGTTGATGACAGGTTCCTGCCGTCACTTCCCGGTACATGTCCGACGACGGCAGCAACTTCGGTCTCGAAGTCCAGCTCGTGGCAGCCCGCCGGAATACCGATCACCTCCCGCGTGCCCGTCACCGTGTGGGGGTTGGTGAAATAGAACGTGGGGGCTTCGTACCATTCGGGCACGACGCCGGCCACTCCATCGATACTCTTGCGCACACCCTCGACGTGTTCCTCAAAGGCAACGAAATCCCGGATGGTGGCAGGAGTCAGCGGTGCCAGCAGTTCTACGTCCCGGAAGGCGACCGGGCGTTGGCTGCGAAGAGTTTCCGCGGCGATGGCCAGGGTCTCTTCCAGTCCGGCGGCCAAGAGGGTGTTGACTGTACGTCCCCCGGACAGAGCGAAGCAGGTGCCGTCGTCGACGAAGCCTTCCTGGATTCCGCCGTCGTAATTCCAGCGGGCAATCTTTACCATGTCTGCTTCCTTAGGCGGTGGGGCGGGCGGTGAGCGCCGCCGCGGCGGAGATACCGAGTCCGGCGGCATTGCCGGCGAGAATCCTGGCCGCGGCGGCGTCGGGCAGCCCTGCTGCACGGACTTCCTCGACAGGCCGGTCCGAGCCCATGTCGAAGGGGTAGTCCGAGCCGACCAGGACCTGCCCGGCACCCGCCGCGTCCACGAGTGAACGCAATTCACGCGGGTTATGGACCAGGGAGTCGAAGTAGATCCGCTGGAGATAGGACGACGGCGGTTCGGCGCACCGGCGTGCTTCGGGGCGCACTTTCCAGGCGTGGTCCGATCGGCCGATGGTAGTGGGAAGGTAACCCCCGCCGTGGGCGGCGAGCACTTTGAGGTCAGGATGCCGGTCCAATACGCCGCTGAAAATAAGGTGGGACAACGCCACGGCATTTTCGGCGGGCTGGGAGACGGTGTTGGCCAGATAGAAACGGTCAAGGCGCTCATCCAGGGAGCAGCCGAATGGGTGCAGGAAAATGATGGCGCCCAGTTCCTCCGCCCGGCTCCAGAAGGCTTCCAGCCGGGGGTCGGAGAGTTCCACGGTACTGCGTTCCGGGTCTCCTGGAGTGGCCGCGAACGAGCCGACCTCCACGCCGAGGAGGGCACATTCAAGTACCGCGTGCTCCAGTGCTTCCACCATGAGGTGCGGATGCTGCAAGGGTGCCAGGCCTAGTCCGTTCAGGCGGTCAGGAGCCCTGCCCACGTAGCCACGGACGGCCTCGTTGGCCTGGGTGGCAAGCGTCAGCGACAGCGATTCGCCGGCAAAGTAGTAGAAGTGCGACGGTGACGGGGAGACCAGTTGAACGTCCACGCCCTGGGCATCCATGTCTGCCAGGCGCCGCTCGAGGTCGGTCAGCTGCGGCCATCGCTCTTTGATCATCAGTCCGGAGTTGGCCATGGACTCGGGCCCGTTTCGCCGGGCTTCCAGTGCCTGGAGAGCTGCAAAACCATTCGGGTCGCCCTCCGCTGCAAGCTGTTGAAGGGCCGGAAGCAGGACATGGGCGTGTACATCGACGGTGGGCAGGCCTGTGGCAGGGGGGTTCACGCGGGTTCCTTCAGCATGGTGGAGAGGGAATTCATCAGTCCGGGCACGTTGGCGTCCCGGACGCCGTCCAGCAGCCACTGGCCCAACTGGACGGAGGCCTGAACCACCGCTGTCGCCCTGTCCAAACGACGGTCCGCGAACTCTTTCCACAACGTTTCGGTGAGATGGTCGGCTGAAAGGAGGAGTTCAGCGAGCACGGCGGCGTCTTCCAAAGCCATCGCGGCACCCTGGGCCACCGTCGGCGGGCAGCTATGGGCGGCGTCGCCGATGATGACGGCGCGGCCGCGGTTCCAGGGACCTTCCACCACATGGGAGGTGAACCAGGTGTAGTTGATGTGCGCACCGTGGTCCAGGGTGGCGCGGATCTGATTCCATGGGCCGCCGTAGGCCGCGGCCAGCTCGGCCATCACGCGGGGACCGTCTACAGGCCTGCGTTCCTGCGCCTTCTCCACGAGGTAGGCGTAAATGGTGTCCGGTCCCGTGGGGCAGTAGCCCGCGATGAAGCAGGGGCCGCCGTACGTCAGGTCCGTCCGGACTACATCTTCGGGACGTTCCACGAACGCCCGCCAGATGCCCATGCCCGTGGGCTTCGGCTCCACGTCGATGCCGATGGCCCTTCGGACGGCCGAATGGAGTCCGTCCGCGCCTATCAGGAGATCGAAGCCCGAGCTGCCGCCGTCGGCCGTGCGGACGGTGACGCTGCCGCCGTCGTCGTCTATACCGGTGACCGTTTGGCCGTACCTGATCCTGGCCCCCGCCTTTTCTGCCCGCTCCCGCAGGATGGCGGTCAGGTCCGGACGGTACATGCCGAGCGTGGCGGGAAGATCGTCGCCGCCGGTGCGGATGTCCTCCAGGACCGCGATCACAGTACCGGCGGGGTCGGGGGCGCGCAGGCCAAGGGTGCTGAACGCGTACCCTTTCGCCTGCACCTGATCCCAGACATCCAGGTCCCGGAGGATGCGCAGGGCGTTGCCTTGGAGGGTGATGCCGGAACCCAGGGTTTGCGGTTCAGAGGCCTTCTCCAGGATTTCCACCTCGACGCCGGCGTCGGCCAAGAGAATGCCGCCAGTGAGCCCCGCGGCTCCGGCTCCGACGATTCCGACCTTCTGTACTGCTGCCATCTTAAGACTCCTTTGTGGTGACGGCTTTACTGCCTATGGTGTTGCGTGGGGGGGCCGGTGTCAGCGGACCGCGATGGGGTTGACCGGTGATCCCACAGCCCCGGTGATCGGAAGGGGTGCAGCGGTCAGCATGAAGTCATACTTGCCGTCGGCGGCACACGCTTCGGCAAGACCATCCGGATCCCACATTTCCCCCAAAAACAAGCCCAGGTTGGGGATGGCGATCTGGTGCAGGGGTTGGAAAGCGCCCTCAAACTCGTTCGGCCGCACCTCGAAACCCCACGTGTCGGTAGCGATTCCAGCGATTTCCGAGGCGTGCAGCCACGCAGCGGTGCTGAAGGACAACCCTGGTGCGGAGCCACCGGCGTAATCTCCCCATCCGTCGCGACGGACCCGGGTGTACTGGCCCGTGCGGATCACCACGATGTCTCCCCGGCGAACTGTCGAGCTGGGCCCCTGGCGTTCAATGGTCCGCTGCAGGTGTTCCGGAGTGATCGCGAAGCCGTCCGGCAGTTCGCCATCGGCACGTCCCAGGTCCTGGCCCAGTGCCCGTCCGACGTCCAGGAGCACGCCGCGGGTGACGATCTTGGCCGCGGCCGTTTCGATCCCGGTCACGAGGTCGCCCTCGGACGTCACCACGTCCCCGGCTGCGCGGCCGTTCCATGCCTTGCCGCGGTCGAAGATGTGACCCAGTCCGTCCCATTGCGTGGAACACTGCAAAGGCATGGCTATGACGTCGTCGGCGCCGCCGAAACCGTGCGGGAACCCTTGGTTGCCCCGCTCCGCATCCACCCCGGTGTCGGTCATGGTGTGGACCGGGTTGGTGCGGCGACGCCACCCCTTCTGCGGCCCATTGGTGTCGAAGGGCTGGGACAAGGAGAAGGCCTCTCCGGTGGTGACCAGCGCTGCAGCCTCCACCCGCTTGCCGGCATCAATGAAGTTCAACGTTCCGAGCACATCGCCCTCGCCCCAGCGGCCCCAGTTGTTGAATCTTTCTGCGGCGGCAGCGATGGTGGCCAACGGATCAGTACGCTGGATCAGGTGTGCCTCCACGGCGTCGGTGGTCACTGTTCGTCCTTGCAGTGGATGAGTTGGGTGCCCAGTCCGGTGATGGTGCCTTCCATGACGTCGCCGTCCTGCAGGAGCCTTCCCCAGTGCTGGCCATTCCCGGCCGGGCTGCCGGTCAGGACCAGGTCGCCCGCACGGAGCGGCATGATCTGCGAGGCTTCGCTGACAAGTTTGGCAACCCCGAAGATCATGTCCTGCGTGGACTCGTCCTGCATGGCCTTGCCATTGAGCTTCAGCGTGACCTGGACATCCTGCGGGTCGCCGAAGAACTTGGCGGGGACCAGCAGGGGACCGGTGGGGAGGAAGCCGGGAGCGTTCTTTGCACGGTACCAGTCCGAGCCGATGGCAGGCATGTCCTTGCGGAAGACGTACTCCCGCGTGGTGATGTCGTTAACCATGGTGTACCCGAAGACGTACTCAAGAGCTTCTTCCGGGCTGACACGGAACGCTTCTTTCCCGATGACCGCAGCCAGCTCCAACTCCCAGTCGTGGGACTTGCTGTAGGAGGGCAAGGTGAGGTCTTCGGTTGCCGAAGCAATGGCCGTCGGGAGGCCGATGAAGAAGTAGGGCGTGCCCTGACCGGCCCGCTGGTCCATCATCGCGGCGGTCTTGGCCCGCACTTCCTCGGCGTCCTCGCCGGTGTCGCGGTGTGCGACGGCCAGGTCAATGACGTGCTTGCGGTAGTTGGCGCCGGTCTGCAGGACCTGGGCGGGTTCCACCGGGGCAAGGACCTCGACGCCGGACAGCGCCAGCCCGGTTTCCCCGCCAACGGAGGCGGCAAGGGAATCCAGCTCGGCCTCCGTGGTGTCCCAGTGCTGGATCAGCGAGTTGATGTCGCTGTCCAGTGCAAGGACCCGTTCGCCGACCACGAGGCCTGCTTTTGTCTTGGTGTCGCCGGGCTCCTGGAAGCGGACCAGTGCATAGTGTGGTTGCGTCATTAGCCGCGGCCCTGCTTTGCATAGGGGTTCAGGAGGGCTTCCTTCATTTCGGCGGAGGCGCCTTCTTCAGTGGCGGTGAATCCTTCGGCGGGCGGAAAGGATTCGGTCATGGAGTGCGGCATGGCGCCGTTCTTGTAGAAGTTGTTGGAGCCTTCGGAGGGCTTCCAGGTATTGGCGTCCCAGTCAGGGACGTAGTTGCGGTAGCCGCCGGAGTTCAGTTCCACGCGCAGGCCGGACGGCTCCCGGAAGTACAGGAAGTTCTGCTCGCCTACGCCATGGATGGACGGGCCGTATTCCATGGGGGTGCCGTTTTCCATCATGACATCGGCAGTGCGGAGCAGGTCCTCAGTGGCGTCCACCCAGAAGGCGATGTGGTTGACGCGGCCAGCACGCGCGGAGGTGTCCAGGACGACGCCCAGGTCATGGGACTTCTCGTTGGTGGTCAGTACTGAGAACACCGTGATGGGTGCTTCGTCCAGGTCCACGAAGGCCATGACGCGGAAACCCAATGCCTCGTTGTACCACTTGGCAAAGCCGCGGACGTCGGAGGAAGCGACCGTGACGTGGTCCAGGAAGCGGGGAGCGGCTGCATGGCTGCTGCGGCGCTCGGGACGGTCGGGGTAGGTGGATTCAAAGCCGGGTTCGGCCACGAACTTCTCTACGTCATGGAACAGGCGCATGTGGTGTCCGTAAGGGCCGGTGAATTCGTAAGCCTTGCCGAAACCATGGCCGCCGGCGGTCCACGTGCCCTGCACGCCGGTTGCTTCGACGCGGGCTGCTGCGGCTTCCAGGGCGTCCTGGGAGTTGGTCCGCCACGCCATCCGGCCCAGCGACGCTTCCTCGCCTTGGGTGACCACCAGGCTGTAGCGGTAGTAGTCGCCCCAGCAGCGCAGGTACACGTTGCCCTCCACGCGGTCGATGATGCGCATGCCGAACTTGTCCTCGTAGAACCGCGCCGAGGCTTCGACGTCCGGCGTGGTGATCTCGAGGTGGGCAAGATGGGAGAGGGGAGTTTCCACGATGAATTCCTTCCAGGTGCTGATGGCCCGGACAGTTCTGTGCAGGTCCTGCAACCACCATGAGACACATCACGTATTTGGAGAAGGGCAAATATCTGATAGCAAGTATCCGCCGCGCGAATACCCCGGTTATCGGGTGCCGCCCCGCCATCAACGGGACAAATACCAGCTATACCGAAAGAGGTATTCTCCGCCTGCGGGTGCCCTTGTCACAGTGAGTGCAGTCCCTCCCGGCTCTTTGCCACTGTCCGGGGACAACTTCAAAGGCGAAGGAACACCCAATGAGCACCATGGATCCAACTGCGATCGAGACCCATCCGCCAGCGTCCGGGCGAACGGCCGGAAAGACCCAGGCGGTACTTCTGGTGGCCGGCAGCTGCATGCCCGTACTCGGCGCAGTCCTGCTGGCACCTGTCCTCCCCACGTTGAACCAGGTGTTCGCCGACACCGCCGGCGTCGCCATTCTGGTTCCGCTGGTCCTCACCCTCCCTGCCCTTTTCGTGGCATTGTTCTCCCCGTTGGCCGGCTACGTCGCTGATCGTGTGGGGCGCAAGCAGCTTCTGGTCTTTGCGATGTTCGCTTACGCACTCTTCGGTACGGCTCCCTTGTGGCTGGACTCCTTGGGCGCCATTGCTGTGTCAAGAGCCGGCGTTGGCATCGCGGAGGCGGCCATCATGACCTGCTGCACCACGTTGATCACCGATTACTACGACGGACCGCAGCGGAACAAGTACCTCGGGCTGCAGACCATGGTCAGCGCTCTGGCAGCCACCGCGTTCTTCGCACTTGGAGGCGCCCTGGGGAGTATCAGCTGGCGGACGCCGTTCTGGCTCTACGCGGTCAGCGCCGTCCTGGTGGTGCCGATGATCGTGAAGCTCCGGGAACCTGCAAAGACCCAGGGACAGCCTGCGACGGCGGCCAAACAGCCGGTGCCTTGGCGTCGGATTGGCGCACCAGCGGCAGTGACATTGTTCGGCGGGATCGTGTTTTACGCCCTGATTGTTCACTTGCCGTATGTCATGACCGGCTTGGGCGTGACCGATACCGGCCTCATCGGCGGTGCCGCTGCGATAGCCTCCCTGGCCACCGCAGCAGGCGCCATTTCGTTCCGGTTTCTCGCCCGGTTGGGTACCCGGAAGCTGTTGGTGGGCGCCTTCGGACTTGCTGCAGTCGGGCTTTGCCTGGTCTCCGTGGCCACCAACGTGCCTCTGGCAATCCTGGGTGCCGTTGTTGCCAGCGCCGGCACCGGCGTCCTGTTGCCAACGCTTTTGACGTGGGCGGTCAACGGCTTGGAGTTCTCCCAGCGCGGCCGTGGTACTGGCATCTGGACAGGAAGCTTGTTCATTGGACAGTTCCTAACGCCAATAGTCCTCGGTGCAGCCGCTGCCGGGTTGGGCAACCTCAGTCTTGCACTCGGTGCGTTGGGCCTCGCTTGTGCGGTTGCGCTGCTGGCCGTTGTGGTCCGTGGGCCGCGGCTGGTGCCGGTCGGCAACTAATGTTCCTGGTGGCTGGATAACCTAGGGGGATGAAGAACCTGGACCTGAACCTGTTGCCCCAACTGCAGGTTCTGTTGGAGCTGCGGAATGTTTCCCGGGCGGCAGAAAGGCTCCGGCTCAGCCAGCCTGCCACCAGCGCGGCGATGGCCAGGTTGAGGAGGCATTTCGATGACGAACTGCTGGTCCGCAATGGCCGCACCTATGATCTCACTCCCTTCGCGCAGTCGTTGGTCCCGCTGGTCGATGAAGCGATGCTCCACGTTCAGAGGGCCACCCGCGTTCGGTCAGGCTTTGATGCCGCGACGAGCGGGCGGGAGTTCGTCATTGCCGCTTCCGACTATGCTGCGGCGCTCATCGTGGGTCCTCTGCGGGGCATCCTGCAGCAGGAAGCGCCGGGCGTCGTGGTGGATTTCGTTCCCACGTCCGGACTGCAGGGCACCATGGCTGAGTACTCCCGGATGGACCTTTTGGTGGGGCCCACTGGCTACAAAATGCAGGGTGAGACGAAGCAGCTTTTCCGGGACAGTTTCGTGGCGGTGGCCGACGCCGGGAATCCACTTCTTCAGCTGCCCAGCTTGTCAGTGGCAGATCTTGTGGAGGTGCCGCATGCTGTCGGCTACTTCGGCGAGGGCATCAGCACCCCGGCTGACAAGCTGTTTGAGTCTCGCGGTGTCCGCCGTCGGGTGGCGGCCGTAGTGGCGGGCTTCCTGTCACTCCCGTTGCTGGTTGAAGGCACGGATCTGATAGCGCTGGTTCCGCGGATGCTGGCGTCGAGGGCCCAGCGCGGAGCCAACATCCAAGTGCTGGAGTTTGATGGGGAGCTGGAAGCTGCCTTGGTGGAAGCGATGTACTGGCACCCTTCCCAGACGGAGGACCCGGCCAACGTGTGGCTCCGCTCTGTGGTGCAGCGCGCCTGCTCACAGTTGCATGAGATTTTTCCGGTGACAGCGCATCCCGTCACTGTTTCGGCAGTTCCTGCCAGGTAGCCTCATGGCACGTAGCCTCATGGACTATCCACTGTATGGATGGTTCGTATGCGATACCGGCCATTCCCCAGCAGCACCATGGGCCGCAGGATGGTGGCATGCCAGTCAACGTCGCCGCACCAACGCACCGCCTTGCCGGGAGGGTCGCCATGGCCACCGGTATCGCCTCGGCGCAGGGGCGCCTGCCGCCACCCGTTTCGCCGCGTTGGAGGACATCAGTTACCAGGACTGGACGTGGAATCTCAGGCACGAGGTGGAAGTGTCCAACTGCGTGCTCTTCCTCGCCTCGGACGAGGCCTCGTACGTCACCGGCGCAACCTCATGGTCGACGGCGGCTGGTCGGCTGTTCTGCCCGGCTGAGCAATCCCACAGAACAATGGAGGCCCTGCCGTGATTGATATGCGTGAGCGAACCATTGTGGTCACCGGCGCCAATGGCGGCCAAGGCCTGGCCGGAACCCTGATGTTGGCCGCTGCGGGGGCCACGGTCATTGCCACAGACCTGACAGTGGAGCCCTCCGCAGCCATGGAGACTGCAGTCGCCGGACACCCCGATCGCATCACTTACCGTCAGCTTGATGTCACAGATGCTGAACGCTGGGCTTCCTTGGCCGGCTTCGTCCGGGAGGGGCGCGGTCGATTGGACGGCCTGGTCAACAACGCCGGCATCACCCGCCGCAGCCGCCTTCTCGAGGCCACACCGGCCGACATCGCCGCAGTGTCGGACGTGAACGTGACAGGTGCCCTGTTGGGAATTCAGGCATGCGTCCCGTTGATGGATGCCGGTGCCTCCATCGTCAACGTCGGCTCAGTAGCGGCACTCAGCGGGCACTATCCGGTGGCTTACACAGCCAGCAAATGGGCGTTGCGGGGACTCACCATCGCAGCCGCCACAGAGCTCGGGCCGCAGGGAATCCGCGTCAATTCGGTTCATCCGGGATTCATCGAGACCCCTATGACCGCTGGCGCCAAGCCTGCCTTCAGGGAAGCCACCATAGCCGAGACTCCGCTGGGCCGCACCGGAACGCCTGAGGAGGTGGCCGCCGTCGTGCTGTTCCTCCTGAGTCCCTTGGCCGCTTTCGTCACGGGAGTGGACCTTCCGGTAGATGGAGGGCAAAGCAGCCACGGTGGCGCGAAGTCAATCTCGGACGCCCTCCGCTGATTCGGAAGCCGCATTTACAAACACCCCAAGCAGGGCCACAATTGCCCCCATGTCGATCCTCAAGGTGCCATCCGAAGCCGAGGCCACCGGCTTGACGGCCGAAATCTACGATGCCGATACCCGCTCCATGGGCTACGTTCCCAGCCACACCAAAGTCATGAGCCTGAACCCGGAGGCGCACCGGATCTGGGAATCACTGACCCAGGCCATCAGCTCCTCATTGGGTCTGCGCCGCTATGAACTGGTCACGCTTGCTGCCGCCCAAGCCATCGGTTCGTCGCACTGCCGGTTGGCCCACGGCAAGAAAACCCTCACCATCATCGACGAGGAGCAACTGCTCGCCCTGGCCCGCAATTATCGCGATGCCGGTTTGCCGCCTGAAGAAGTCGCCATGATGGACTACGCCGTGAAACTGAGCACGGATGCGGTGGGAATGGACGACAACGATACGCAGCGGCTGCGCGACCTTGGCTTCAGCGACCGGGAGATCGCGGACATCACGCTGGCCGCCGCAGCAAGGAACTACTTCAGCAGGGCGCTGCTTGCCCTGGCAGTGGAACTTGACGTTCCGCCGGGCGTGGGTCCGGAATTGCAGGATGCACTGTTGGCGCCCTTGCCCCCTGCCAGTGAGTGAGCCGGGGTGGTCACCCGGCCGTGGTGGCCCGGTCTGCTGCTGAACCCTGCTTCCGGCTCGCCAACAGGAACGGCACCGCGACCAGTTCAATAATGCCTGCCATCGCCAATGACGCTGGATAGCCATAGAGGTCGGCGCCGCGGCCGAGCAGCGGCTGAATGACGACGCCACCGCTGGAGCCCATGAGCGAATCGAAGCTCAAGACGGTGGCCCGCTGCTTGGACGGGATCATGTCGTTCACATAGGCCTGCCGGACCGGTGTGGCGGCGGAACCGACGATGCTCCAGAACGCCAGCAGGACCAGTGCTACCCAAAAGACGTGGGTAAAGCCGAGGACCAGCAGGGTCACGCCGCCCACCACACCGACAAGAATCAGGACGGACGTGCGTTTGTGGAAAGCGCGCCGTGCATGCGGCGCCAGCCAGCCGCCCAGGATTTGCGAACCGGCCACGATGGCTGCGGCCAGGCCGGCAATCGAGTAGGCGCGGGGGTCGCCGAACAGATCCAGCAGATACGGCTGGAGGGCGTAAAAGACATAGATCCCGACGCCGGCGCTGAAGGGGGCGGCCAGCATGACGTAACGCACCGGTGGATTTTTCAAACCGTTCTCGATCGACGCGGAGAGCACCGCCCGGGTAGCGCGGAGGGGGTGCGTCGAGCGTTCGGGCGAGAAGCCGACGTCGTGCATTAGTCCAAACGCGACGGCAAACATCGCAACCAGAACCGCCACGCGAAGCAAGAACGGCACACCCAGATTGGTGGCTTGGGCGATCACTCCGCCAGCCACTGAGCCCACCAGCATCGCCACGCCCTGCACCATCTGTCCTCGTCCAAGGACGGTTTCAAGACCGCCCTCATAGCCGGAGAAGCGCAACGCATCCACGAGCCACGCCTCCACGGCACCGGAGAAAAAGGTGAAGCCGAGCCCCAACAACACGGAAACTACAGCCCACATCCAGAAGGGCGCCGAGATTTGCCACAGCACGAAGTACAGGTAGGTGGATGCGGCCAGCGTGACCGTTCCGAGAAGGAAGGAAGCCCTGCGGCCCCAACCGTCAGCGATCACGCCGGTGGGGACCTCGAAGAGGACCATCCCTGCGGTGAAGAAGGCATTGGCGGCGAACGCCTCAAGGTTGCTCAACCCGGCATCCAGAAGGAAAAGCGTGTTGATGCCCCAAATGAATGATGCCGCAATGGTATTGCCCAGCGTCAGGGTCAGATATACGCGCTGGATCTTACGGGCGGCAGGGTTCATCGTGTCGCCGTCCGCACTGATGCGAGGAGGGACCACCACCTCATTGTCGTCCCGATCGCCCTCCTGTGCCAGAGCGGCAGGATACGAAAAGGGTCTGTTTCCCGGGTGGGGAAACAGACC
The DNA here is from genome assembly GCF_050435325.1 of Paenarthrobacter sp. TE4293. Classification (NCBI taxonomy): domain Bacteria; kingdom Bacillati; phylum Actinomycetota; class Actinomycetes; order Micrococcales; family Micrococcaceae; genus Paenarthrobacter; species Paenarthrobacter sp. TE4293. The sequence continues at coordinate 430,790 of NZ_JBNJRY010000001.1, read as the reverse complement.
CTTCCGCAGTGTCGGAAAATGATCAGTGCCAGAGCCCCAACGCGAACTCCGCAATCACCGTCGAGAGGAGGAACGACGCGGTAATGGCCACCAGGCCCACCGGAATGATCTTCCACCCGATATTCCGGAGCAGTGGGATGTCCTTGCCCAGCGACAGGCCGGCAAGGGTCAGCATCGCTGTGGCGATGGAAAGGAAGTCCACGGTCTTGACGGCTTCGTTCAGTACCCCTGCTCCGAAGAACCACGGGCTGGAAATATAGGCGCCGATGGTGGTGATGAAGACGATCGCGGAAACCTTCCGGGTGATCTTGGCCAGCAGGAGGCTCACCAGGACAAGGGCCAGCATGATGGCGTAACCAGCCAGGATGGACAGGCTCAACCCCTTGGCTGCCACCGCCGCGGTGCCCACCCCCAGGACGGTCAACACGGACAGGGACAGCCAGAGCGGCAACTTCATTGCCGCAGAGGACTTTGCTACTTCCTCACGGAAGCGCCGGTTCTCATCGGCCTGCACTTCGTCCTGTGCAAGCTCTGCTTCCGAGCGTGCCTGCGGCGCGACGCCGGCAGCGGCTTTCTGCGGCTCCTTGTTTCGGGTCAGGACCTTGTAGAACTTATCGGCCAAGGGAAGGGCGATATAGATGCCGACATATACGCCCAGAATGGTGGTGATCAGGTTCGAGACGGCGGCCATGCCAAGAATTGCTTCCTGGTCGGCCGGGTAAGCAGCGATAATGCTCGCTGCCGAGGCTGCCATCATGGAGCCCGAGCCCACACCGGCGCCCATGGCCAGGGCCAGCGGATCGAAGATCTTCCAGTTGGCTACCAAGGACGTCAGGAGGGTGATGAAGATAGCGCCGAAAAGGGTGCCGAAGACGTACATTGCCAGGACGCCACGGTATTGGTCCGAATCCGGGCCGTACTTCTCCGAGACCATGGCGAACGACGGTTCGCGGTCCAGGGAGAACGTGGCACCGACAGTTGCCTTACCCATGCGCAATATCACCGCAAGCGGAAGTGCCAGGACGACGGTTCCCAGCAGGTGGCCCACTTCCTGCAGCAGGAGGGCAGGGCCGGCCTTAATGAGGCTGGGGAGACTCGGGCCGATGTTGAACGCCAACCTGGCCACAAGGAGCAGGACGGCCACACCGACGAGGGCAGCGGCCACCCGTTGGAGGTCCAGGCCAAGCGGCTTGAACTTCTGGATGGACACGAGGAGGCCAAGAATCAAGCCCCAAACCATCGGGAAGATGATGATCGCGCCGATGCCAAGGTCGATTTTGGCCTGGCCAATGAACTGAACCGCAAGGGCGATGACAAACGCCAGCGCGGCAATCGGAAGCGTAAGCCGTGTGCCGGCCTTCTCCGTCCGCGCGGTCTCGGTGCTGGTGCTCATGATGTTGCTTCCTGGATCAGGGCTTCGCGGCGGTAGGCCGCCTTGACGAAGCGTTCTCTCTGCTGGGGATGGGTTGCGGCACCGGCGACGGTCCAGGCCAGCGCTGTGGCTGCCTCGAACATCACCGTGTATGCCTGGGAGGTGTTCGCTAGGGCCGCGAAGCCGTGCGAATGGATGGGTACGTTTGCTCCGGGAATGCTCAGCCACGGATGCAGGGATGGAATGACCTGGGAGATGTTGCCCATGTCAGTGGAGCCGCCGCCCATGCCCGACGCCGGTGAGGTGTCCTTGCCGAAGGCGTCCATGGCTGCCGTCCAGTGACTGGCGAGGTCCGCGTCCTGGACCAACGGTTCATACAGTGGTTCGGCCGCAGTGATTTCCAGGGTGGTTCCCGTGGCCAGGGCGGCACCTTCAAAGCAGCGTTTTACACGCTCAAGCAATGCCTCATACTCCGGGAGCGTGAAAGCCCGGCACTCGAACGGCACCACGGCATGGTCGGGAATGATGTTGGTGACGTGTCCGGCCTCAGCTACGAAGCAGGCGACGCGGTGATCGCCGGGAATCTGCTGGCGCAGCAGGCCAATAGCCACTTGGCTCAGCACCGCCGCATCCGCAGCGTTCACGCCCAGATGGGGTGCAGCCGCAGCGTGGGCGGCCTTGCCGGTGAAGACGGCTTGGTACCGGCCCACGGCCTGGGCGGTGGTTCCTGCAGGGTTGTAGGTGATGCCATCCTGGACAGGGTGGACCATCAACGCCAGGCCAACGCCGTCAAAGGCGCCCCGCTCCAGCATCAGTACCTTCCCACCGCCATGCTCCTCCGCCGGTGTGCCAATGGCCTTCAAGGTCATTCCGAGCTCGTCCACATGCGGAAGCAGGGCCAGCGCTGCCGCCACGGAAGCTCCGGCAATAAGGTTGTGTCCGCACGCATGGCCCACTGATGGCAGGGCATCGTATTCGATGCACAAGGCCACCACCAGGTCCCCGGTTCCGGCGCTGGCCGTGAACGCTGTGGGAAGTTCCGCCGTTCCCGGGGTTACCTCGAAGCCGCCTTCGGCCAGCAAAGACGTAATGGCCCCGGCCGCACGCACTTCTTCAAAGGAGATCTCGGGATGGGCGTGCAGGTCCTCAGAGAGTGCCAGCACCTTTGGCTTCCAGGCGGTTACGCCGTCTTTGAGGGTTGAGCGCAGATTCTCCGTGGAGGATGGTGTGCTGGTCATTTCCATGATCATTCCTGGTAGTGGGACAAGGACTTAGTAGGACAAAGACGGGAAGGGTGAACCGGCCGCCCGTGTGGGCACCCAGACAGCCTTGGTTTGCGTGTACTCGTCCAGTACGCCCGGACCGGAAGACCGGCCGTATCCTGAATCGCCGAAGCCTCCGAAAGGGACCGCCACGTGGATGGTCTTGTACGAATTGATCCAAAAGGTGCCGGCCTTAACTTCGCGGGCAATATGGTGTGCGCGGGAAATGTCGGAAGTCCAGACGGCGCCTGCCAAGCCAAAGTTGGTGTTGTTGGCCCGGGCAATGGCTTCGGCCTCGGTGTCGAAGGCGTCGGCACCCACCACGGGACCGAAGACTTCAGTGGTTTCCAAACGGTTGGCGGGGCTCACGCCGTCCAACAAGGTTGGCATGACCCAGTGGCCCCCCGACAATGCTGAGCCGGTCAGCGCCTCCGGGAGGGCTGCGTCCGTCACCCGGCGGCCGCCGTCGTCGATTCCGGCCGTAATCAACGACGTCACGGTGGCAAACTGTGGTGCGGTAATGATCGGCCCTACCTCGGTGTCCGCGTTCAAGGGATCTCCGACACGGAGCCTGGCCGCGCGGTCGGCAACCAGTTCGACGAACCGGGCGTGGACGCTGCGTTCCACGAGCAGCCGCGAACCAGCGACGCAGGACTGGCCTGCGCCGGAGAAGATCGCTGAGATGGCGCCGTCGGCTGCCCGTTCCAGGTCGGCGTCGGCAAAGACGATGTTGGCACTCTTGCCGCCCAGTTCCAGCAGGGCCGGGATGCCGGCTTCGGCAGCTGCGACCGCCACGCGGCGTCCGGTAGGTACGGAACCGATGAAACTGATTTTGCCGACCCGCCGGTCCGTGGTCAGTGTTGCCCCCACAGTCGCGCCCAGTCCGGTGGCAACGTTGAAAACTCCGTCCGGGAGCCCGGCGTCGTGAGCCAGTTGGGCGAGGCGGACCGTGGTGGCCGGGGTGAATTCACTAGGCTTGATGATCACGGCATTGCCGGCGGCCAGCGGAGCCGCTGAATTCCAACCGGCGGTGAACAGCGGGGCGTTCCACGGGGTGATGGCGACGACGACGCCCCACGGGACGCGTTCAGTGTAGGTGTGCCAAGGACCGGGGACGGGTATGGTCTGGCCGGTCAACTTGTCCGCCCACCCTGCGTAGTACCCGAACATTTCGGCGACCTTGCCTGCTTCGACCCGGGCGTCGCGGATGGGCTTGCCGGTGGTGGCAGACTCCAGGATCGCCAGTTCCTCGATGTGGGCTTCAATGACCGCGCTGACGTTGCGCAGGATGGCCGCGCGCTCGAAACCGTTCAGCCTTCCCCAAGCCGCCGCACCACGGACGGAGCTCTCAAGAATGGCGTTGGCACCTTCCTCACCCGGATCGGCGTAACTGGCGAAGGCTTCACCTGTCGCAGCGGACGTGAGCGTGATGCCCTGGCCCGAGCCGGGAATCACCTTTCCGTCGATGAACGCGCCAAGGCCCAACGGGAAAGCCGAATTGAGGACCATGCGGGCAGTTTCCGCGGATGAAGCCGTGGGGGCTGTGGTGACACTCAAAATATTTGTCCTTCTCTGATCAGGTGGATGCTATGCACCAGGAATAGTGGTCGGTGCTCCTGCGGGCGTCACGGCAGGGGCCACAGTCCTGGCTATTTCCGTGAAATCCGCGGCCGGTCCCAGCGCGGTCAAGGCATCCTGCCACTGCATGGACGCTGCAGCCAGGAGTTCAGGTTGCTCGCCTATCCGTCGGGCGACATCGATGGCCAGAGCGGCGTCCCGCGCCATCAAGCCCAAGGAGAACCCGGAGTCATGCGTGCCGGAAAACACCCAGGCGGGGTACATCGCAGCAGAGACTTTGCTGCCGCCTGAGGCGTTGCTGATGCTTGCAGCCGCAACAGCCGGATCAATTCCATAGGCTTTCGCTACTCCCAGGGCTTCACCCACGGACACCATGTTCGCCGCGGCCAGGACGTTGTTGAGCAGTTTGACGACGTTGCCGCTGCCGGGGCCGCCGATGTGTACATACTTTCCGCCGGTCAGCGCCTCAAGGACAGGTTCCGCGGCGTCCAGGGCGTCCTCGGTGGCTCCGACGAAGGCACTGAGGCTTCCGGTGGCTGCGCCATCGCGGCCGCCGGAAACCGGGGCATCAATAAACGCTGCGCCCCTCGATGCGGCGAGGTCGGCCATGGATTTGCTGGTGTCGGGCTCGGATGTGGTGGTGTCGATGATGGCAATGGTCCCGGGTGCTGTGAGGAGCGCCGGCACTGTGGACTCCACGACTTTGGCCGAAGGCAGCGACAGTACGGCATAGGGTGTTCCTGCCAGGTCCTGGATATCAGCCGTTGTGGAAATGCCACCCTGCGCCGCAGCCCGGCGCGCGGATTCCGAGGGATCGAAGCCCGCGACGTCCCAGCCTGCGCGGTGCAGGGTGGCGGCCATTGCACCGCCCATGGATCCGAGGCCGATGACGGCCACGCGACGCTTGTTGCTCATAAAAAACTCCTTGGTGGGTGTTGCGGGGGGAGGGGATGAGGGGTGGGGATGACCCGCGGACGGCTGTGGTAGCTGTTAGTCCAGGTAGATATCCAGGTCTTTCCATAGCTGCTGGGTGCGTCGGATAGCAGCGCGGCTGCGTTCGGGGTGGGCTGCTTCCATGCCCGCAAGCAGCCCATAGACCATGGAATTTGCGGCGGTGACGGACTGGAAGAAGGAGATGCCTTCCGATGCGACGATCAGCAAGTGGTCGGCAGCGGCAGCAAGTCGCCCACGGCGCATATCGCTGATGGCTATCACTGTGGCACCTGATTGCTTGGCCGCTTCAGCGGTCACGATGATCTGCTGCACGGAGCGCCACATGTTCACTACCACCAGGACGTCGCCCGGGCCGAGGCTGTTGGCCGCGGAGGCGAGGTGGACCCCGCCGCGGTTCTCCAGCGTGATGGGGTAGCCCATGGTCGAACCGAGATGGGCCATGACGCTTGCAGGCCCGGAAAAGGAGCCGATGCCGACAGCGGTAATGGAGGCAGCCGAGGCGAGGGCGGCAATGGCGGCTTCGACGTCCTCGGCGGTGTTGGAGTCAAGGGTCAGCCGGAGGTTTTCGATGTCGTGGTTCAGGGCGTCGTGGAGGGGGCTCCGGTGCTCGCCATGTTCGATCAGGGTGTCTTCCGTGGAAATCAGCACCAGGTAGCGGGAGCGAAGTTCGCGTTGCAGGTCCGGCCAGCCGCGGTAGCCGAGCCGTTGCGCCGTCCGGACGACAGTGGAGTTGTTCACGTCGGAACGTTGGGCGATCTCCGCGATGTCTGCATAGGAAGAGAGCTGCGGATTGCGGGCGATGACTTCCACCACGCGGGCCTGCGACTTGGACAGGGCTACGTCCGGCAGGGCATCCCCGAGCCATGCGTGATCCACGGATTCCCTTGCCGCAGGGGGTGTGCCCACTACATCCTGGCTGCTCATCACTGCCCTCCTTGTAACCCACGTCACTCTGCAAACTGCATTGCAATAAAGATACTCTGCAATTTTGTTTGCTTCCAGTGCTGTGCGTTACAGGTGTGTAAAACATCGTCAGTGTGAACGAGGCCCTTAAAGGCGAAAGCTGCCGGCAGGCCTTGTCGGCCCACCGGCAGCTTCCTTGCGGCTCTACGCCTGGACAAGTCCGGCGCTTGGGTGCGCAGCCAAAAGCGGCGCAAAGAATTCGCCAAGTTCCGCTGTCGCACTCAATGGCAGCACATTGGCGACGTACTGGTCGGGGCGAACCACAACCACCGCTCCTTCGCGGCTGATGCCGCGAAGGTCGAAGATATCCGCGGCCGGATCTGCGCCGAAGACCTTTTCAAGGTAGGTCAGCTTGAACGGGCCAACGGTCGGCTTGAACGCGGCAGGAACGGCGTTGATGTCGATGTTGGTGTGGTCTTGCTGGTAGATCACCTTCACGTCGAACCAAGCGTCGCGGTCGGCGTTCGACGGCGTAGCGGCCAGCGGCGATTCCGGCGAGTTGGCAATCCACTCGGCGAAGTCCGCTACCGGTCCAGCGGCGCCTGCCTGTGCGGGGTCGGCGAAGACGTAGATGCGCCAGCGGCCGTCGGCCTTGGCGTGGTGGCCCAGGTGCATCGGGTTGGTGTCGCAGACCCGGAGAACAGGAGCTGACTTGAAGCGCTTGCCCACGGGGAAGCCGGTGGCGAGCTCTTGGTGTTGCGCCCCGGCCGTGACCAGCGATGGCGCGTACTGCGTCATGAAACCGGCCGGGAACTCGGCCGTGCTGGTGTAGAAAGTCTCCAGCTCCGCGGGGTCTTCAAACTCCTCGGGTTTCTTGGCCATCAGTGTGGACCACTGCTTGTCGAAGTCGATGAGGTTCTTCGCAACCACCTGGCGTTCGGCCGAGTAGGTGTCCAGGAGGCTTTCCGGGCTGCGGCCTTCGAGGACATGGCCAAGCTTCCAGCCGATATTGAAACCATCCTGCATGGAGACGTTCATCCCTTGGCCGGCCTTTGCGCTGTGGGTGTGGCACGCGTCGCCGGTGATGAACACCCGCGGCGTGCGCGTACCGCGGTCCTCCGGCAGAACGTCGTCGAACCTGTCCGTGAGCCGATGTCCCACCTCGTAGACGCTGTGCCACGCGACGTTGCGGACGTCCAGGGTGTAGGGGTGGAGGATGTCGTTGGCCTTCTTGATGATCTGTTCGATGGTGGTCTTCCGTACGGCGCCATGGTCGTCAGCTGCCACTTCGCCCAGATCCACGTACATCCGAAACAAGTGCCCGCCTTCGCGTGGAATCAGGAGGATGCTGCCTCCGGATCCGGACTGAATGGCGCACTTGGTGCGGATATCGGGGAAATCGGTGACGGCGAGGACGTCCATCACGCCCCAGGCGTGGTTGGCCTGGTCTCCTGCCAGATGGCAGCCGATAGACTCGCGGACCTTGCTGCGGGCGCCATCGGCGCCGACGACGTACTTTGCGCGGATGACCCTTTCCCGCCCTTCAAGGGGACCGGATGTGTGCGCCAGCGTCACCTCGACAGGGTACTCGCCATCGCCGGAGACCTGGAGGCTGTGGAACTCGTAGCCGTAGTCGGGCTTCATCCTGGCGGGGGAGTTGGCCATGAACTCCGCAAAGTAGTCCAGCACGCGCGCCTGGTTAACGATCAAGTGCGGGAATTCGCTGATTCCGGCAGGATCGTCCACGGCGCGGGCCGCGCGCACAATCCGTGAATGGTCCGCAGGGTCCGGCTTCCAGAAGGCCATCTCAGTGATGCGGTAGGCCTCGGCGATGATGCGCTCCGCAAACCCAAAAGCCTGGAAAGTCTCCACGCTGCGGGCCTGGATGCCATCGGCCTGGCCGATGGCCAGCCTGCCTGGCCGGCGTTCGACGATTCTCGTGGTGACGTCCGGGAACTGGGAAAGCTGCGCCGCGGTCAGCATGCCGGCAGGGCCGGTTCCCACAATGAGGACGTCAACTTCGTCGGGGAGCTCGGTGGGGCGGTTGATTCCGACGCCGGCGGCCGGTTCGACTCGCGGGTCACCGGATACGTAACCGTGGTGGTGGAACTGCACGGGCTTTCCTCACTTCTTTGTGGGCTGTCTTTAGCCAAGCTGTGTTCGATAATAGAACACGCTGTTCTATTATCGCTCACACAATCGTAATGCGGCTCACAGTAGTGTTCAACCCCAGGTATCGCCTCGCACCGGAACGCGCCGTGGTTCCTGCCCAAAGGTCAGCCAGCATGGCAGGATCAGGTATGCCCCGATTGATGCTGCTGGACACCGCCTCGCTGTACTTCCGTGCCTTCTACGGCATCCCTGACTCGATTCGCCGCTCCGACGGAACACCGGTCAATGCCGTGCGGGGCCTGATGGACATGATCGCCCGCCTCACCACCGACTATGAGGCGACGCACGTCGTCGCGTGCTGGGACAATGACTGGCGGCCGCAGTGGCGCGTGGACCTGATTCCCAGCTACAAGTCCCATAGGGTGGCGGAAATCGTGCAGGATGGCCCCGACATCGAGGTAGTGCCTGACCCGTTGGAGGCCCAGATTCCCCTGATCCGCCATGTGCTGGCCCTGGCGGGCATTGCCGTCGTAGGTGTGGACGAGTACGAAGCTGACGATGTCGTGGGCACGTACGCCACCCAGGCGCAGGTCCCCACAGACGTGGTCACCGGCGATCGCGACCTTTTCCAACTGGTGGATGACGACCGCGCGGTCCGGGTCATCTACACGGCCCGCGGAATGCGGAACCTGGAATTGGTCACCGACGTAGTGGTGGTGGGTAAATACAAAGTCCTGCCCCGGCAGTACGCCGATTTTGCCACCCTGCGCGGTGACGCTTCGGACGGGCTCCCCGGCGTCGCAGGCATCGGCGAAAAAACAGCGGCGTCCTTGCTCGCTACGCATGGTTCACTGGAGGGCCTGCTTGAGACAGCAGAAGACCCCGACGGCGGGTTGTCCGCTTCCACCCGGGCAAAACTCACAGCCGCAGCTGACTACCTAAAGGTGGCGCCCGCAGTCGTCAAGGTAGTTCGCGACCTCACGGTGCCCACACTGGAGGAGGCAGGTGCTCAATTGCGTCCCGTCACAGGCGCAGCACGCGATGAACTCGAACAGTTGGCCACCGACTGGAACCTCGGCGGCTCGGTCAAGCGGCTGCTTGAGGCACTGGACCGGTTCAACTAAGTGCGCCTCACAGGTTCGTGTTCACTTTCACAGCCGAATGACAGGTTCGGGACAGCGTGGGCTGGGGTTGCCCTCTCATCGTGTTAAGAGGACGGCACTACTGCCCGTCCCTCAGACACCAGCCGTCACCACGGCTCATTGAGGAGAGGTACATGTCGAAAACCACGAGAATTACGCTGAGTGTTGCGGCCGGAGCCCTGGCATTGGGCGCAGGCCTGGGGGCCACCAGCATCGCCACAGCGGCCAGCACACCGTCACCAAGTGCAACGTCCTCGGCGGATGCAAGCGCGCCATCGGAGCTCGGGGGAAAGCCCGGCGGCCACGGACACGGCCGCGACGCGGGCCGCATCGCCACCGAACTGGCCAGCAAGTTGGGTGTTGACGAGGCCAAGGTCACCGAAGCCTTGAAGGCATTCCGCGAGGCGAACAAGCCCACCACGCCGCCTGCGGAAGGAACGGAAGGCACCAGGCCGGACCCCACGGCGCAGGATGCTGCGCTGGCCAAGTCGCTGGCAGAGTCATTGGGCGTGGACGAGGCCAAGGTCACTACTGCTTTGGAGGAGATTCGCGCTGAAGGCAAGGCCGAGCGTGCCGCTGCGTTGAAGACCAAGTTGGACAAAGCAGTCACCGACGGAAAGCTCACCCAGGCCGAAGCCGACGCCGTGACCAAAGCTGTGGAAGCGGGAGTCATCGGCGGGGGCGGTCGCTGAACGTAGCCCGCCCACCCTGGGCACGGGCGACTCCGACGCAACGACGGTGACAAAAAGAGGATCCCCCGGACGGGTGTCCGGGGGATCCTCTTGCGCCTGCCTGTCGCCCCACCTGCTACCGGCGTCGGAATTGATCCACCACGGGACACTCGAACGGCTCGCCGGCGAACAAGCCCACCTCGTCCAGGTATCTCACCACTGTCACGTACGACGCCCCCAGACTGGTTTCGGTGTAGGGGATATCCAGTTCGTCGCAACACGCTTTGACGATCCCGGACGCGCGATGCAGGTGCGGGCGTGGCATGTCAGGGAAGAGATGGTGCTCAATCTGGCGGTTAAGTCCGCCCATCAGCACGTCCATGAACCGGCCACCGGAGATGTTCCGGGCCGTGAGGACCTGGCGGTTGAGGAAGTCAGCCCGGCTGGAAGTGGGCAGGATGGGCATGCCCTTATGATTCGGGGCAAAGGACGCGCCCATGTAGAAGCCGAACACGCCCAGCTGGACACCGAGGAACGCAAACGCCATGCCCAAGGGCAGCAACCAGAACACCAGAAGCGGCACAACCATCAGGCGCAGCATGATCACCGGAATTTCCACCCATCGGTGATCGACTTTTCTTTGGTGCAGCAGGTACTTCAGCGAATCAACGTGCAGGCTCACGCCCAGGAAGAACAACAGGGGAAAAAGCAGCCAGCCTTGCTTGCGCGTGATGTGTACCATGGCACCCCGGCGCCGGCTCGCTGCTTCCGGGTGAAACGCGATGGCACCCGTATGGATGTCCGGGTCCTTGTCGATCACATTGGGGAAGTTGTGATGCCGGGTGTGCTTCTGCGCCCACATCGAGTAGCTGATACCCACCAAGGCCGTACCGACCAGTCGCGCAGACCATTCATTCATACCTTTGGACTTGAACACCTGGCGGTGGGCGGCCTCGTGGGCGAAGAACGCGAACTGGGTCAGGACAACGCCCATCCCCGCTGCAATGAGAAGTTGGAACCATGTGTCCCGCAGCACGAAGAAGCCGCCCCATGTGCCTGCCCAGGCCGCCATCAGGAGCACGAAGACGGTGATGTAAAAACCTCGCCTGCGCTTCAGGAGGCCAGCGTTGCGCACGGACTTCAGGAGCGTGGCATAGGTGGTGACGGTCCGGGCGGCACCCCGATCCGGCAGAATTTCATCGGACGAACGTTCTGGTGCCATCGTGCCTCGAACCACTTCCCGGCAGACTCAACAGAATCGTTTTCCACCGTTCCTTCAGACTACGCCCGTACGTCGCGCAGGGAGCCGGAAAATTCATCTCATTTCGTTGTCGATTTCCGCTCGTGCTGTTCGACCTATGAATGAGAAGGTCGAAGGGCGACCTTCCACGACACAGGAGATTGAGTCAGATGGCAAAATACATGTTGATCATGCGGGCAGACGACGCTTCGTACGCAAAGTTCGAGAACATTGACTTCAATGAAATCCTCGAAGCCATGGGCAAATTCAATGACGAACTGATCCGCGCAGGCGTCCTCCTGGCCGCAGAGGGACTGGACGATGCAAAAGAAGGTGTCGTGGTAGATTTCACCGGCGAGACACCCGTGGTGACGGATGGTCCTTACGGCGAAACCAAGGAACTCTTCGGCGGCTTTTACATCCTTGACGTGGCGTCGCAGCAGGAAGCCATCGAATGGGCCAAACGGGCTCCCATGACGGCCGGCACCAAGACTGAAATCCGGCGCGTGACCAGCATCGACGAGTTCCCACAGGACAACGAATGGATCCGAAAGGAACGCGCATGGCGCGAGCAGACCGGCCAGTTGTAAAGCCGGGAACGGAAGCTGCCGCCGTTGGCACCGCCTGACGTGGGCAGCAACGAGGCAAGGGCCGCCGTCGAAGCGGTGTGGCGCAGTGAATCCGCCCGCATCGTCGGTGCCCTTGCGCGCTATACGGGCGACTTCACCTTGGCCGAAGACCTCGCCCAGGAAGCACTCGCAGAAGCCCTGGTCTCATGGTCCGTCAGCGGCATACCCGCGGAGCCGGTGGGCTGGCTGCTGACCGCCGGCCGCCGTCGGGCCATCGATACGTTCCGGAAGCGTGCCACCGGCGACACAAAGTACGCTCTTCTGGCGCGGGACCTCTCCGAGGAGGAACCGGGTGTGGACGCCTTGTTCAACCCTGACTCGATCGACGACGACGTGTTGGCCCTGATGTTCATCTCGTGCCATCCGGTGCTGTCCAAGGAAGCGCGGATAGCCTTGACTTTGCGGGTTGTGGGCGGACTCGGCACTGAGGACATCGCCAAAGCGTTCCTGGTACCCGTGCCAACCATCCAGGCCCGCATTACGCGCGCCAAGAAGACGCTGGCAGCCGCGCACATTCCGTTTGCCGTCCCGGAAGCAGACGAAATTCCGGAGCGTCTTGGCTCGGTGCTGCAGGTGGTCTACCTGATTTTCACTGAGGGTTCGTTCGCCACCAGCGGCGACTCATGGATGCGGATGCAACTTGCCAGTGAAGCACGCCGGCTGGCACGCGTTCTGGTCCGGCTGGCACCCGGGTCCGAAGTGTTTGGGCTGTTGGCGCTCATGGAACTGACGGCTGCGCGCTTTCCCGCGAGGCTGGACGCGGCGGGCCAGCCTGTTCTCCTTGAAGACTAGGACAGGGGCCGGTGGGACCAATCCGCCATACGCCGTGGCAGGGCAGCACTTTCGACGGCGGTCGCAGCCGGCCGCGGTCTCGGCGCCTACGGGTTGCAGGCGTCAATCGCGGAGTGCCACGCGTTGGCACCAACGGCGGGGGAGACGGATTGGCAGCGCATTGTGATCCTTTACGAGGCGCTGGGGCGTCTGACACCGTCGCCGTTGGTCGAGTTGAATCGCGCAGTCGCGGTAGCGATGGCTTCGGGGCCGGCCGCCGGTCTGGAGTTGGTGGATTCCCTGACGACCCGGGCGAGATGAACGGTTCACGCCTCCTGCCCACGGTCCGCGGGGAACTCCTCAGCAGGCTGGGCCGCTTCGGAGCGGCGAAGGCTGCTTTCGCCGAGGCCCTGGATCTGTGCTCGAACACTGCCGAGCGGATGGCGTTGGAACGGAAATTGGCTGACTTGGCACGGAAACAGCAACGTGCTTGACCCTGAAGGGTGACATCCCGCAACGCTGCCTACCGCCGTCGTGCCCTTAAGAGCCGTGCCGTTAAAAGCAGCCAGCCGGGCAGGCACGCCCAGAGACTTCGGGGACCGCCGGCGCAGCTCATCGGCGCGGGGCGAACCCGCCCGCCGCGCCATGATCTGCCCGATGACTCCCATGACTAAACCCTGTCATGGGGGTCTGACATTTCCAGCGTGTCGGCTACCGGTAGACCTGGGACGACCTTTATCGAAAGTCGGGACGTGACGGACCGCCGAGGGTTAGAGCTTGTGCAGCAACCATGCTGGTTCCGGGCGGTGGACGCCGCGGGGCCGGTATCCCAGAGCTTCCGCACTGCCGAGGAGATCGGCAAGATACCAGACGATGGCCAGCCACATCTCGGTCCCTTGAAGCTTGGCGAGATGGTGGTCTCCGCTCTCCGGTGCGGCGCTGAAGGCCATTCCCTTGCCCGTCTCCCACCGGATAAGTGCCTGCTTCAGCTGATTCCCGGCCCATGCCATCATTTCCTCCCGGCGGTGCGCGGTTTGCTTGGACACCAGCCACAACGGATGGACGACATCCAGGACATTGCAAGCGTTTTGCCGGCCCGGGGAGAAGTACCGCGCATCGTCGGCGTGCTCAAGGACAGTGTCCACGAGGCGTTCAGCATGGGGCACCGGCAAGCCAAACTGTGCGAACGTTCCACGCGTCAGTCGGTAGTACCCATTGACCACCTTGAGCCTGGTGTCCGCTGCGGGCGTTCCCCAGGTGCCGGCCGATGGATTGACATGCCCCAGCAACCAACCGAACAAGGTCTCAAGGGAACCAGCCGAATTCGGCTGGCCCTGGGACAGGTTCCAGTAGGCGGCTGTGCCCCACGCATCCACCCATGCACCGGATCCCCACGCTTCCTTACGCCAGGGGAGGGCCTCCAGTGACGCGAGCAAAGCCGCCGCATCCATGTCGGCGACGACATGGACCGGGTGCTGGAACCCGCTGTCGAGCAGGTCCAGGGCATAGCCGACGGAGAGCACATGATAGGTAGCGGGACCTACTCCAAAGAGCAACGGCGACCCCAAGCCGTCGGCTCCGAACTCCGGCACTAAACCAGACATGGGGTCCTGGAGACTCTGCAGCCGCGAAACGTGTTCCTCCCGCTGCAACTGGGGCGGCGCGGAACCCAGCAGCAAGTCGGCGATTTCAAGGGCATCGCAGTGAGCCCTGACGGTCGGCACCGAGCCCGGTCGGTCCACGTAGCGGCCACCGGCATCAGACGTCCAACTTCGCGAAAGAATGGTTGGAGCGTCGGCACGTGCTGTATCCGCGAAGGCAGCAAGGGCCGCCCGCAACCCGCCGTCGACCGCCGCCTCCCCACGGACGTCCAATGCCACTGGAGTGGCGTCCCTTCGGTCACGGATCCGGCGGGCGGGGTTCCCTCCCACGATGGACCATTCGGGCACGTCCTTGGTCACGACGGCACCGGCGGCCAGTACCGCATGTGATCCCACAGTGACTCCATCAAGGACCACGACGTTGGACCCGATCCAGACGTCGTCGCCGATGCGGATTCCCTTGCTGGTGAGCGGCTGCTTGAAGACGGGCCCGGAGGGGTCCATGGAGTGGTTGAATCCAAGGATTGACGTGTGGGCGCCGATCCGCACACCGTCGCCCATGACGACGGTGCCTCGGACTACTGTGAAGGCGTTGACGGTGCAGTCGTCGCCGATGGTGATGGTGACCGTGACATAGGCGTGTGCAGCAATGAACGAATCGGCACCCATGGAGAGCGTCTCAGGGTCGACGCTGGCCAAGGGAGACAGGAAGACCCGTTCACCCAAGGTGATCCCAGGCCGTTCGGCGAATCCCTTGTGGTGCTTATGCTGCGCCTCGCGCTCGGCTTCGGAGGCGGAACTCCAGAAGGTCCAGGGGGAGTAGTCATAGCTGAGGTCGTGCTGGGGGTTCACGTCGTGACTCCGCGATAGGAGGGATGGAAAGCGCTTCCCCCATTATTCCCACCCCCCTAAAGACGGGTCAATGAATCACCAGCAAGTGATCAGTGTCGATCACGTGGGGTAGCCATACTCCTCATCGGTGACCAAGTCGCCCCATGTGGTCTCGCAACCATCGGTCGCCCCGGCAGTTTCCCACATGGCCAGATGGCTCATGAAGTGGTCCGGGGCAGCGCCGTGCCAGTGCCATTCGCCGGGCGGCGTGTAAACCGTTTGGCCTTGCTGGACAACTCGCACTTCACCACCCCGGGACTGCACCAAGGCGACTCCGTCCGTGATGTGCAGGGTTTGTCCCGCGGCGTGGGTGTGCCACGCCGTCCGGGAGCACGGTGCGAAACGGACGATGTTCACCCGCAGCTGCGATGGTGCTTCACCCTTGGCTATGACGTCGAAGTAGACGTCGCCGGTGAAGAGCTCCGACGGGCCCTTGGTGCTGGTGGTTTTGGCGGTGATATCCATGGTCCTTCTCGTTGTGGATTATGTGATGTGTGTGTTTCGGAGGGGCTCGGAATCCGTCGGGACCGCCAGGGTGGTGGCCGCCCAGCTTGCGAGCAATTGAAGGGCGTCCGCGGTGCCGGTGCCGGGCTCGGCGTTGTAAACGGTCAGGGTCAGGCCGGCGTCGGCGGACAGGTCCAGTGCCTCATACAGCATGTTCAGGTCTCCCACGATCCTGTGCCGGAAATGCTTCTTGCCGGTGTAGTGCTGGCGCACATTGTGGGATGCCCAGCGCACCCGGAATTCCTCGCTGCGGGTGGAAAGTTCGCCCACAAGGTCGCTGAGCCCCCGATCATAGGGGTCGCGGCCTGCCTCAGTTCGCATGATGGCCACGGTGTCGTTGGCGGCGCGCTCCCAGTCGGCGTAAAAACCGTGGCTGCGTGGGTCAAGGAAGAGGAACCGGGCGTGGTTGGGTGGCCCGGCAGGGCTGTCGTACATGTCTGCATATAAGGCCCGGCCCAGGGCATTCGTTGCCAGGAGATCCAGGCGGCCGTTGCGGATGAAAGCGGGCGAGCCGGTGATGGCATCCAGGGTGAGTTGGACGCCCGGTCGGATGGCCTGCTTCCGGACGGGTCGACGGCGGGACGTGCCGCCGTCGCTCGCTGCACGGGCGAGGTCATACAGGTGGGCGCGTTCGGCGTCGTCAAGCTGCAGGGCGCTGGCCAGTGACTCCAGGACGCTTTCCGAGACCCCGGAAAGGTTGCCGCGCTCCAAACGGGTGTAGTACTCCACACTCACACCCGCGAGCATGGCTACCTCGCCGCGACGAAGTCCCGGGACGCGCCGGTTGCCGCCATACGCGGCCAGCCCTGCTTGCCCGGGCGTGATCTTCGCCCTCCGGGTTGCAAGAAAATCGCGTGTCTCAGTCCGGTTGTCCATGCTTCCAACGGTAGGGCTTTTGATCAGCTGAGGGAGTCCCTGTCATTACCCCTAACAGCAGTAACTCCTTCCTCCCAGGGAAACAGGGTTAGATGGAAACATCCAACAACGTTCACTACGCAGGAGAAACATGCCTACCGCTAACGCTTACGCTGCCCCCTCGGCTACGGGCGACCTGACCCTGACCACCATCGAACGTCGGGAGGTCGGTCCCAACGACGTCCACATTGATATCAAGTTCGCCGGAATCTGCCACTCGGATATCCACACTGTGCGCGGTGACTGGGGACCGCAGCAGTATCCCTTGGCCCCCGGCCACGAAATTGCCGGCATCGTTACCGAGGTTGGCTCGGCGGTGTCCAAGCACAAGGTGGGCGATCGCGTGGGCGTCGGCTGCATGGTCAACTCCTGTAAGGAATGCAGGAACTGCCTGGCAGGAGAAGAGCAGTACTGCCTCAAGGGAAACGTTGGCACCTATGGCTCGGTTGACCGCGACGGCACCATCACCCAGGGCGGTTACTCCAGCCATGTGGTGGTGAACGAGGACTTTGTGGTCACCATTCCCGAGGGCCTGGACCTTGACGTGGCCGCACCGCTGCTGTGCGCAGGCATCACCACCTACTCGCCGCTGCACCACTGGGGCGCCGGCCCTGGCAAGAAGGTGGCCATCGTCGGTCTCGGCGGACTCGGCCACATGGCCGTCAAGATCGCCCACGCCATGGGCGCTGAGGTCACTGTCCTTTCCCAGTCCCTGAAGAAGATGGAGGATGGGCTCAAGCTCGGCGCCGACCACTACTACGCCACCAGTGATCCCGCCACCTTCGAACAGCTTGGCGGCACGTTCGACCTCATCATCAACACCGTCAGCGCGTCCATCGACATCAGCGCATACCTGCAGTTGCTGACCCTTGACGGAAGCCTGGTCAACGTTGGCGCCCCGGCGGAGCCACTGCCGGTGAATGTTTTCTCCCTCATCACGGGTCGTCGCCGTTTCGCCGGCTCGGCCATCGGTGGCATCCGCGAAACGCAGGAGATGTTGAACTTCTGCGCCGAACACGGGCTTGGCGCGGAGATCGAGGTCATTCCGGCCAGCAAGATCAACGAGGCCTATGAGCGCGTTCTCGCCTCGGACGTCCGTTACCGCTTTGTCATCGATGCCTCCACCATCGGCTAAAAGCCACAGCACACCGAAAAGGCCACGCTCCCTCCAAAGGGGCGTGGCCTTTTTCGTGCCCATCAACAGGGAGAATGGTCTGGTGACTTTCAGAGTGGACACCATTGGCAGGGGGCTGGTCTTCGCTGAATCCCTCGGGGAACTGACCGCGGTGCTGGCACGCCAGGGCGACGGCGGCGCGGCGGTCGTCCAGGCACCGCCCGGCACCGGCAAGACCACACTCGTGCCGCCGCTGTTGGCAAACCTGGTCTCCGAACGGCACCAACCCCGGCCACGCGTCGTCGTTACCCAACCGCGGCGGATTGCGGCGCGTTCGGCTGCCCGACGGCTCGCGTCGCTGGACGGCAGCCCCTTGGGTGCCAGGGTGGGCTACACCGTCCGCGGCGAAAGCAAGACCAGCCAGGACACAGTGGTCGAGTTCGTCACGCCGGGCATTCTCCTCCGGCGCCTGCTCTCGGACCCGGGCCTCCAGGACGTTCACGCCGTTGTCCTCGATGAGGTCCACGAGCGGGGGTTGGAAACCGACCTCCTGGTCGGCATGTTGGCCGAGGTCCGCGAACTCCGCGGCGACCTTACGCTGGTGGCCATGTCAGCAACACTCGACGCAGCACGCTTCGCCGCCCTGCTCCAGCAGTGCGAACCAGGGCCGGGCGTCACAGCGCCCGACGGCGGCGGGCCGGCTCCCGTCGTCGACTGTCCCTCGGCGCTGTACCCGCTGGAGGTTCAGTGGGCGCCGGCCGGCGAGCATCGACTCAACGATCGGGGAGTGGCCCGAGCCTTCCTGGACCACGTTGCCCGCACCGCGGCCAGTGCCCACACATCAGCCCTGGCCGTAAACCCCGAGGTGGACGCACTGGTCTTCCTGCCGGGTGCCCGTGAAGTGTCCGACGTCGCCCATCGCCTTCGCGCGCAGGTTCCCCGGAGCGTTGAGGTGCTGGAGTTGCACGGCCAGATCGGACCGGAAGCCCAGGATCGCGCCGTGTCCGGCCGGGAACCCGGTGGTTTGCCGCGGATCATTGTGTCGACCTCCCTGGCCGAGTCGTCGCTCACCGTTCCCGGGGTGCGCCTGGTTGTTGACTCAGGGCTGTCCCGGGAACCGCGACGCGACTCAGGCCGCGGAATGTCCGGCCTGGTGACCGTTTCGTGTTCCCGGGCGTCGGCAGATCAACGTGCCGGACGCGCCGCCCGGCAAGGTCCCGGTCTGGTAGTTCGTTGCTATGACCAGCAGGCCTACGCAGCCGCGCCGGCACATCAGACGCCTGAAATCTCCGTGGCTGACCTGACCGGAGCGGCGCTCATCCTCGCCTGCTGGGGTGCGCCCGGAGGCCAGGGCCTGCAGTTGCCGGATGCGCCGCCCCGCGGAGCCATGGACGATGCCGTGGAAGTCCTCCGGGAGTTGGGCGCCGTCTCCAAGGACGGGAGCGTTACCGCCCTCGGTAAGACGCTGGCCCGTATACCCGCCGACCCACGCCTCGCCCGCGCCTTGTTGGACGGTTCGGCGGTGGTCGGCAAACGCGCCGCAGCGGAGACGGTCGCACTGGTGGCCGGCGACCAGCGCGCACCCGGTGCGGACCTCACCGCTTTGTTGACGGCTTTGCGCTCGGGTTCCGACCCGGCAGCGCGCCGCTTCGCCGAGGATGCCAGGCGTCTGGAGTCCATGGCTCGGCAGGAAGGGGCTGTTGGGGTGCATCCAAAGCCGCACGCCCTGGTCACGGCGAGGGAAGCGCCCGGGTTTGTGGTGGCACTGGCGTTCCCGGACCGGGTGGCCCGCCGCGTGCCCGGCGATGGATCCACCACGTACCTGCTGTCCTCCGGGACGCGCGCCGGGCTCCCAGCGGGGAGTCCGCTGTCCGCGCATGAGTGGATTGCGGTGGCCGAGGTGTCGCGAGCACAGGGTCGCGATGCGGCTGGAACGGGTGCCGTGATCCGTTCCGCCGCGCCCTTTTCGGCAGACCTGGCCGAAGCTGCGGCTCCGGATCTCCTGGCCAACACGGTGCGGGCGAAGTTTGAGCAAGGCAAGGTGTCAGCGCGGATGGAACGGCGGTTGGGCGCCATCGTGCTGTCCTCAACGCCTGTCCGCCCCGGCGCGGAGGCCGGACGGCGAGCTGTGGGCGAGGCCCTGGCAAAAACGGGCCTGACGATGATTGGCTGGTCGGCCGCTGCCGACAGCCTGCGACGACGGCTTGCGCTGCTGCACCACGAGCTCGGCGATCCCTGGCCCGACGTCCGGGAAGCCGCGCTGCTTGCCCGGTTGGAGGACTGGTTGGGCCCGGAACTGGAACAGATTGCCACCGGGGCCTCCGTCAGGTCAATCAACCTGGCGGAGCCCTTGCGGCGACTGCTGCCGTGGCCCGAGGCCTCCCGCTTGGACAGCCTCGCGCCCGAGCGGCTCGAGGTCCCCAGCGGCTCACGTATCCGCATTGACTACCCCGAGGTTTCGGAGCGCCGGGACGGCAATGACGACGGCGGCCGGCCGGTGGTCGCGGTCAAGCTTCAGGAATGCTTCGGCTGGGACCGGACGCCGCGTTTGGTGGATGGGCGCGTCCCAGTGCTGTTCCACTTGTTGTCCCCGGCGGGAAGACCCCTGGCGGTCACCGACGACCTCGCCTCCTTCTGGTCCGGCCCCTACTCCCAGGTCCGGGCCGAGATGCGTGGGCGTTATCCCAAGCATCCCTGGCCCGAAGACCCTTGGACCGCGCCGGCGACCGCCAGGACGAAGAACAGGATGTAGTCCAGGCCTTCTGTCAGGCGGTCCGGTCCAGCATGAACTGGATCTCGCCGTCCACAAAGGTTCCCAGAACAGCACTGGCAGCGAACTCGTCCGGGTCCGTGGTCAGGGGATTCAGGTCGAAGGCCGTGAAGTCTGCCCGTTTGCCCACGCTGATGGAACCGGAAACCTCCCATAGGCCTGCAGCTTTTGCCGCATGCGAGGTGTAGCCCTCAAGGGCCTGCAGTGCGGTGAGAGCTTGGGCCGGTGCGATGGGTTCCTCTCCGGGGTGCCCGGACCGCCGGCGCAACTGGGCGTCCGCGATGATCGGAAGTGGTTCAAAGGGGGCGATCGGCCAGTCCGAACCGATGCCCAGCGTCACGCCGGCCTCGCGGAGGTCCCGGCAGCGCCAGGCCCGGTCAGCACGCTCCTTGCCCAGCCGGATGGACCAGTTGTCGCTTTGGTCTGCCAGGGAGTAATGGGTGCAATGCGTCGGTTGCATGCTGGCAACTATCCCCGTTCCCTTGAAACGCTCTACGAGCCCGTCCGGAACCGTCTCGAGGTGCTCAATCCGATGGACTGTTCCGCGCAGGATGTCCGCAGGCACATCGCCTCGCAGCGACTCCAGTGCGTCCAGCACGTACTCCACTCCCGCGTCACCAATGGCGTGCGTGGCGGTGGGGATTCCGCGCGCAGCGAAGTAGCGGACGGCGGCCGCGTACTCTTCCGGCCGGGGCCAGAAAGGTGCCGTGGACTGGCCATGGGTGTCTGGCTCGTAGAGCCAGGCAGTTCCGTTGTCCACTGTTCCGTCGACGAAGAGCTTGATGGCTTCAACGGACCACCGCCGGCCACCGGTTCCCATGGTCCGGGCGAGCCTTTTCCACTCGGTTTCATCGCTTCCCGGCATGCACCACGGAGCGCTGCGCAGCCGCAGTGGAAGTTCGCCGTCGGCCTCCAGAGCCTGAAACAGCGCGGAGGACTCCTCGCTGTGGTCCATGACGTGTCCACCGGTCAGCCCTGAGCGGGCAAAGTCCCTGAGGAGGTCGGCCAGGCGGGCCTTGCGTTCGCTGAACGGCTCTTGGGGAATGTGCCGCTGGACGAGTTCCATGGCCGCGGCTTCGAGGAGGAGGCCGGTGGGAACGCCGTCGCCATCGCACACCACCTCGGCCGCTTGCTCAAACCCGCAGGGACCGTGGATTCCTGCCGCTTCCAGTGCCCGGCTGTTTGCCAGGGCTGAATGTCCGTCGAACAACCGGATCAGCGCCGGCTTGTCGCCGCTGACGTCGTCCAGCACGCTCCGGTGCAACGGAACTTCGCCAAAAGAGTTCGGATTCAGGCCCCAGCCACGCAGCCACGCGTCGTCGTTCCGTGATTCCGACGCCAACAGGGTGCGGACGTCCTCCAGGCCGGCAGCGCCGGAAAGATCAACCCCGATGGTCAGGTCCAGGCCGAACACCGGGTGCATGTGGCAGTCCACCAGGCCAGGGGTCAGCGTTGCACTGCCGAGGTCCACCACGCGCGTGCCGTCCTGCGCCCAGTCCTGGGCTTCAAGACGGCTGCCGACGGCGGCAACCACCCCGGCACGGACAGCTACGGCTTGGATCGGGTCACTGTGGCCGCCGTCCATGGTGTGAACGGTGTCGGCGAGGACAATGAGGTCAGGAATCATGGGTTTCGAAGCTTCCAATCCGTGCAAAAACGTTGGGTCGGGTGGTGCGCAGGCTGCGCGCAATCAGCAGGCCTGCAAGGAAAACGGCGGGTGCCACCAGGAGCAGGATGGTGTTCGTCAGAGCATCCGCGAAGGTGAGCAGTTCAATGTTGATGGCGATCAGCGCCGCCACCCCGAACAGGAGGATGGCCGACGCCACGCTGAGCGGAATGAGCAGGCGATGGGTCACTGCGGCAGGGTTGCGGCGCAGGTAGATGACCGCGGCTACCGACACCAGCCCTTGGAGGGCTACAATCCCGAAGATCCCGGGAGTGTTGACCCAGATCAGCAGTTGCTTGTACGGGTCGGCGCCGAGGATGGCGCAAATGATGATGATGACGGCGGCCAGGACGGTTTGGATCTGCCCGGCACGATGCGGCGATTTGTACTTGGGGTGGGTCCTGCCCAGGAACGCGGGGAACACTCCGTCCTTGGCGAGCATGTAGACGTAGCGGTTGATGGCGTTGTGGAAGGCCAGCTGCGAGGCGTAGACACTGGTGACGATCAGGATGTACATGACCACCTCAGCCCAAGGTCCTACGTACTGGTTGATGGTGGCGAAGAACATTCCATCGGCCAGCTCGCCGGCCGCGGTCACCACATTTCCGTTGCCGAAGGCCTGGATCACGGTCCACACGATGAAGGCGTAGAACACCGACATGAATCCGACGGCGATGTACGTTGCCCGTGGGACGGACTTGTCCGGATTACGGGCCTCGCGCCGGTACAGCACGGTGGATTCGAAGCCCATGAAGGCCGCGAAGCAGATGGCAAGGATGGCAAGGACGCCCGGCGTGAAGGCGTGTTCGGGGGAGAAGGAGGCAAAACTGATGCCTTCAGCGCCGCCGTGGGCAAGGATTGCGACGCCCATGATGCCCAGGATGGCGGTTTCGGCGATCAGCAGGACACCCAGGACCTTCGCGCCGACATCGATCCCGCGGTATCCGAGGAACCAGACTGCCGCGATGGCGATCAAAGCGACGACAGGCCATGGAACATCCAGCCCAAAAAGGGTGCGGAGCATGGCTTGGGTCTGAACGGCAAACAGTCCGTAGACACCAATCTGCAGGCAGTTATAGGACACGATCGCCAGGATGGCGGAAGCCAGCCCCACGGTTTTGCCCATGGCCAGCGTGATGTAGGTATAAAATCCGCCGGCAGCTTTGACGTGTTTGGTCATCGCCATGAACGAGACCGCGAAAATCAGGAGGACTGCGCCGGCAATGACATAGCCCATGGGGGCGCCGATGCCCCCGATGCCAATAGCCACAGGGGCTACGCCGGCCATGACGGTCAAAGGAGCAGCTGCGGAAATCACCAGGAAGGCGATCCCGCCGGTGCCAAGGGCATTCCGTTTGAGCCCATTTCCAGCATCCGCTGCTGGAGGTCGGGTTTCGAGGTCAGACATGGGAATCCTCTGGGTCTTATGGGGAGGGGAAGTTTCAGGGGGAGCGAATCACTAAGCGAAAGGCTTTCGTTTAGCGTACGGCCTTGTGACCGGCGGCACAATACCTTGAAGCAAAGTTCTGGCTAGAGTCGTAACAACAACCTGAATGGAGACACCCGTATGGCACGCCCGCTGGTCCCGCTGATATCCGTCGATGCACTCGTCACCGCTGCGCTCGAATTGGTTGACGAGGCAGGGGACTTCAGCCTGCCCAAACTCGCAAAGCGGATCGGGGTCAGCCAGTCATCCATCTACAACCACGTCAGTGGACGGGAAGAAATTCTCGAGCTGATGCGCGGACGGATTATCGCCGAAAGCCCGTATGTCCTGGAGGATAAGGACGATTGGGAAGCCGCACTGCGTGCAATCGTCCGCAGTTACCGTGACGCCTTTGCCCGCCATCCCCGGCTCGCACCGCTGCTGGTTCTCCAAACTGTCCAGGATGATCAGGTTCTTGCCCTGTATGAAAACCTGGCCGTGGCGCTGGAAGGCGCTGGATTCCGTGGTCGGGACGTGGTGTCAGCGATCTCCACCATTGACAGTTTCGCGCTCGGGTTCGCCCTGGACCTTGCGGCACCCGACGTTGTCTGGGCGCCGCCGGAGCAGGGATACCCCACGCTCACCGGGGCCCTTGCCCACGCCGGTCCACCAACGGAGCGCGGTGAAGCTGCCTTCGATTTCGGCCTCGAAATCCTGATCGCCGGACTGCATTCGCGCCGTCAGTCGTCGCTCCTGTGAACGTCGAAAGTGACCGAAACATAGCCCAAACCTGGTGGGACGCAGTGATCCGCGGCTTCACCGACACCCACACCACCGCCGTGCCGCTGCCGGCACTGCTCGGCATCCTCGCCTGCGCCATCGTCCTCAGCATTCCGCGCATCACGTGGCGGTGGTTCGGCCTGTACGTCACCTTCGTCCACGAGCTCGGCCACGCCTATGCGGCATTGATGACCGGCCGTTTTGTGCACAGCCTCCGCATCGGGCTCGACCATTCTGGTCGGCTTGTCAGCAGCGGACGAAGCGCCTTCGGTGCGGCGTGGTCAGGCTTTTGGGGCTACCCGGCGCCCGCGGTCGTCGGGCTGGGCCTCATTGCCGCATTTGCTGCAGGCAGGTCCGGCGCCGCCATGTCCGTCGGGGCCGTGGTCCTCCTGGTGTCGCTGATCTTCCTGCGCAACCTCACGGGAATCCTCGTTGCGGTGTTGAGTGCTGCCATCGCACAACTTCTGGTCCTTTTTGCGTCGCCTGCCACCGTCGACTATGTGGTGCTCGTCCTCGGCATTGCCCTGTCCGTGGGAGGTGTCCGCGACCTCTTCAAGGTTCTGGGCGTCCACACCCGGCGCCGGGACAGGCTCACGGCCTCCGACGCCTTCATCCTGGGCCGCACCACCGGTGTCCCGGCCCTCGTGTGGTTGACGGGGTTCACTGTGGTGATCGCTGGATGTGTGGCAGCGTCCGCATGGTTTCTGTGGGGGATCCTCGCCGTTTAGTTCCGAGGGTGTCGGGGGGCCACCGGCACGACGGCGGTCTGCCTGGTTTCGTGGCCGCCAACCCTTGCCCTGTGGTCGCCTCAGGGTGTCCAATCCTCTTTAACGTTCGAACTGCCTGGCATTCGGACTCCGTGCAGGGATACAACACCAGGAGGTGCCCATGTCCGCCAAGGGCACGCGCGAAACGGCTAAAGGAAGCGGCACGACTGAGGCCAGGCGGGGTGACAACGGAGTGGCATTTGCTGCCGCCGACCCTGCGGGAATCCGGAACGTCGCACTCGTCGGGCATTCGGGAGCCGGCAAAACGATACTGGTGGAGGCCTTGCTCGCAGCTACCGGGGCCATCAGCAGAATGGGCTCCATCAGCGAGGGCAATACCGTCAGCGATTCCGATCCGTCCGCGATTCACCAGCAACGGTCCGTGACCATGTCGGTCGCCCCGATACTGGTGGGTGACGTCAAGGTCAACCTGATCGACACTCCGGGATACACGGACTTCACCGGCGAATTGCGCGCTGGTTTGCGGGCCGCCGATGCGGCCCTTTTTGTTGTCTCCGCCGTCGACAGCATCGACGGTGCCACCATCGCCCTGTGGAAGGAATGCGGAAAAGTCCGGATGCCGCGTGCTGTTGTCCTGAGCAAACTGGACCATCCCCGCGCTGACTTCAGCGCCGCCGTCGAACGGTGCCGGGAAGCCTTCGGCGAGTCTGTGCTGCCGCTGTATCTTCCCGCGGCTGGCAACGCCGGCCTTGTCGGAGTGCTCCACGGCTCCGGAGATGGCGACCGGGTACCTGTTGCGGACCTCGAGGAGGCCCGGGGTACCTTGATCGAAGGGATCATTGCCGAGAGCGAAGACGAAACGCTGATGGACCGGTACCTGGGCGGCGAAGAGCTGCCACTGGCCGACCTCATCAAGGATCTGGAAACCGCGGTGGCCCGCGGAACCTTCTTCCCCGTCCTGCCCACCTCCGCTGAAACCGGCGTCGGCCTCCCTGAACTTCTGGCCTTGTTGACCGATGCGTTGCCGTCGCCCCTGGAACGCACCAACCCCGCGGTGATGACACTGGGCGGTACGTCGTTGAAGCCCCTGAACTGCGATCCTGCGGGGCTCCTTGCCGCCGAGGTGGTGCGGACCACCGTGGATCCGTTCCTCGGACGCGTTTGCCTGGTGCGGGTGTTCTCAGGGACCCTGCGGGAAGATACCTCGGTCCATGTGGGCGGCAGGGGACTCGCGGACAGGGGCCATGAAGACCACGATGCCGACGAACGCATCACGCATCTCTACGCGCCTGTAGGCTCCAGCTTGAAGGCCGTTCCGCAATGCATCGCCGGGGACATCTGCGCCATCAGCAAACTGGCCAGCGCCGAGACGGGCGATACAGTATCCGACAGGGAAGCACCGCTGCTGATCGAGACGTGGAACATGCCCGAGCCCCTGATGCCCATCGCCATCGAAGGAGCCTCACGCAGCGATGAAGACGCACTGGCCAGGAGCATTGGAAAAGTGGCGGCCGCCGATCCCACGCTCCGATTGGAGCGCAACCAGGACACCCACCAGCTCATCCTTTGGTGCATGGGCGAAGCCCATGCCGAGGTGGTCCTGGACAGGCTGCGCGGCCAGGGGGTCAAACTGCAAACCGTTGACGTCATCACTCCGCTCAGGGAAACCTTCGCCAGCAAATCCGCAGGACACGGACGGCACGTCAAGCAATCCGGAGGCCATGGGCAGTTTGCCATCTGCGACATCGAAGTGGAACCCCTGGCCCGGGGGGAAGGGTTCGCTTTCGCGGACAAAATCGTGGGTGGGGCAATCCCCGGCACGTTCGTCGCCTCTGTGGAGAAGGGCGTCCGTGCACAGATGCTCAAGGGAGTGTCCGAAGGATTTCCCGTGGTCGACATCAAGGTGACGTTGGTGGGCGGAAAGACCCACAGTGTGGACTCCTCTGATGCGGCCTTCCAAGCGGCCGGGGCGCTGGCACTCCGTGAGGCTGCGGCCGCCGCCAGGATCCAACTGCTGGAGCCTGTCTCGTCAGTCGTCATCAGCGTTCCCGACGATTACGTGGGTGCGGTGATGAGCGATCTCTCCGGACGGCGCGGGCGGGTCACCGGCACCACAGCCGCAGACGCCGAGGGGACAGAGATCACCGCCGAAGTGCCCGACCAGGAGCTGGTCCGATACGCCATCGAACTGCGCGCCCTCACGGCCGGTACAGGACGTTTCCGTCGGTCCTACCTTCGCCACGAACCCCTTCCCAAGTAGCCCGCAGGAAAGTAGTTACGGGAGAAGTGCGTCTACGGGTTGGCCCGCAGGAAAGCTGCCACAGCAGGAGCCAGCGACGCCCCCGTTTCGGCGGCTCCCCGTTTGACGCCCTTAACTGCGAACGAATGGTCGCCGCCCTCGCTCCACTGGAGTGTCGCCGTCGGACCGATTTTGTCCACAACGGCCTCCAGCAACTCCGGTGTTGCGAACGTGTCGCGGCTGCCTTGGAGGAAGAGCATGGGTGTGGTGACGCCGTAGAGGTGCTCATCGCGCAGTTTCTCCGGCTTGCCGGGGGCATGGAGCGGATAGCCGAGGTACACCAGGCCGCTGGCAGGCATGCCGTCGGCCACTGCCATGGATGCCATGCGTCCACCGAAAGACTTGCCCGCAGCCCAGAGTGGCTCGCCCTCGCCAAGCTCAGCGGCCTTATCCATGACGGCCCGCCAGGTGGCGATGGCCAGGGGCGGGCGCTCCGGGAAGCGCCGGCCCGCTTCGCGGTACGGAAAGTTGAAACGCAGGGTGGCCACTCCTTCGCGGGCCAGTGCCTCAGTGAAACCCTGCAGGAACGGGTGTTCCATCCCTGCTCCGGCGCCGTGCGCCACGACCACCGTGGCAACGGGACCTACGGGCCGGATGTGAAGGGCAGAGACGGTGGCTTCACCGACAGTGATGGTGACTGGTGTTTCAGTGTTTGGCATGTATCCATCATTGCCCACGACACCAAAATGCCCGGGGTGCTGACGCGCAAGGCCTTAACGGGGTAGCTTGTGGCCATGGCGAGCGAAGCAACCACTGTCTCTGTGCCCGGTCCCGACGGCCCGCGGGAGGTCCGGATTTCCAGTCCAAGCCGGGTGATGTGGCCTGTGGCGGGACTGACCAAGCTGGACCTGGCCAACTACCTGATAGATGTCGGCGATGCGTTTGTTGCCGCCAACGGCAACCGGCCCGTCAGTCTTCAGCGCTACTCCGGCACCATCGAGGGCGAGATGTTCTTCTCGAAAAATCCGCCCAAGGGTGCCCCGGAGTATGTCCGCTCGGTTCCGGTGACCTATCCCAGTGCACGGTCGCATCCGCAGCTGGTGATTGACGAGCCCGCCGCAGCCGTTTGGGCTGCGCAGATGAATACCGTGGTGTTCCACCCCTGGGCGTCGCGGGCCAATGATCCCGACAACCCGGACCAGTTGAGGATCGACCTCGACCCGCAGCCGGGCACCGACTTCGACGACGCGATTCCGGCCGCGCAGGAACTCCGGTCCGTCCTGGAGGAAGCCGGCCTGACGGCGTTCATTAAGACCTCAGGCAACCGCGGACTCCACGTCTACGCGCCGATCCATCCAAAGCACGAGTTCCTTGAGGTACGCCACGCCGTGATTGCCGCTGGACGGGAGTTGGAGCGGCGCATGCCGGACAAGGTCACAACAGCCTGGTGGAAAGAAGAACGCGGGAGCAGGATCTTCGTGGACTTCAACCAGGCGAACCGGGACAGGACCATCGCCGGGGCGTACAGCCCCCGCGCCGTCCCCACAGCCCAGGTGTCCTGTCCGCTGACGTGGGATGAGCTGGAGAACGCCGATCCCGCAAAGTACACCATCGCCACAGTCCCGGACCGCCTGGCGAAGACCGGGGATCCCTGGGCAGCCATGCATGACCACCCGGGGGATATCGACGTGCTGCTCGCCTGGTGGGAACGAGACGTCGACAACGGACAGGGTGAGATGCCCTTCCCGCCGGAATTCCCGAAGATGCCGGGCGAGCCCATGCGCGTGCAGCCGAGCCGGGCCCGCAAGCCGGAGGAGTGAGCCGGGAGCCGGCATGCCGGAACTTCCAGGGAAGGGGTTCCTGACCCTCGCATTCGTATGCGGGTTGATGGTCTGCGGTTGCACCGGCACGCCGGAACCCCTGCCCTCCCAGCCGAGCACGCAGCTGCGGCCCCCGGCAACAGCAACAGCGGTACCGTCGACGCCGGAACCTCCGCTCATTCCGACGGTCACCGAAACGCCCAGTACGCCGCCCCAGGACACGCCAACGTTTTCCCCCGCCCTCCAAGAGCTCCGGGCCACCTTGGAGCTCTTCTCCCGCGAGAAAATTGAGGAAGGCGCTTCAGCGGTGCTCATGAAGGTACGGGTCGGCCGGCAGGAGTGGACGCACGCAGCAGGGGTGAGGAGCCGCGAAGGGCGGATTGCGGCCCAACCCGGCGACCGTTTCCTTGTGGGACAGCAACTCCGGACCATGCTGGCTGTCTCGGTACTCAGACTGGCGGAGGAGGGCCGGTTGTCCTTGGACGACCCCGTCACGGCGCTGCTGCCTGGTTCCCTGGCGCCAGGCAATCAACTCACGATCCGCCAACTCCTCGGCACCCCCGGAAACCTGCCAGGTGTTCCGTCTGCCCAAGCCGACGCCTTGCTGGGCCGATTGGTGGAACAGCTCCGGGGTTCGACCCTTGACGCCGCACTGCGGGCGGACATCCTGTCACCCTTGGGCCTCCATTCCACGATGCTCCTGGTGCCGGACTCTGTGGCTCCTGACGACCTGGTCCACGGCTACCTCCAGGTGAACGGCGGGACCGAGGACATCACCTTTCCTGCGGCGCCGGGAGGAGGCGCTTCCCCGGGTGGTCTGGTGACCACCGTGCAGGACATCAGCACTTTTCACGCTGCGCTGTTGAAGGGGCAACTACTGGCGCCGGGGAACCTTATCGCCATGAAAGGTACCGTGTTCGGTGAGTACGGCCTTGGCTTGGATCACTGGGACGACCGCTGCACGAACGGCTCCTACTACGGCCATGCCGGAGATGTCCCCGGCTATGGAAGCGTTGCCATCAGCAGCGCCGACGGCAATCGCCAGGTGGCCATCTTCGTCGCCTACCCGCCTCTTCCTGCGTCGCAGCCGCCGTCCGCCTTGTCGTTGGAAATGACGGGCGTCGCCCAGGTGGCGCTGAACTCGGGGTGCCGCTTCCAGTTCCGCTGAGTTGGCCTCCGGGACCCCGCAGCTTATTCGAAACGCGAAGGATCGCCTGTTCCGCGTCGGACTACCTCGGCCACTCCACTGGAAAAGTCGATCACGGTTGTCGGTTCGGAGCCCGTGTCACCGGCATCAATGACACCGTCCACCTGGTTGTCCAACCGTTCCTTGATTTCCCACCCCTGGGTCAAGGGTTCCTCCTCGTCCGGCAACAGGAGCGTGCTGGACAGCAGAGGCTCACCGAGTTCGGCCAGGAGTGCTTGGACCACCCTGTGATCCGGGATGCGGACGCCCACAGTCTTCTTCTTGGGATGCAGGAGCCGCTTGGGAACTTCACGTGTGGCAGGGAGGATGAAGGTGTAGCTGCCGGGGGTAACTGCCTTGATGCTCCTGAAAATGTCATTGTCAAGCATCACGAACTGCCCCATCTGGGCAAAGTCCTTGCACACCAGGGTGAAGTGGTGTTTGTCGTCCAAATGCCGGATGGCCCTGATGCGGTCCAAGGCGTCCCTGTTGCCGATCTGGGCACCAAGCGCGTAGCAGGAGTCGGTGGGGTAGGCGATCAGGCCGCCTCCCTGAAGCATGTTCACCACTTGGCCGATGGCGCGTGGTTGGGGATCTTCCGGGTGCACGTCAAAGAATCTGGCCATGTACAGAGCCTACGACAAAGCTATGACAAGACGTCCTTGGTGGAGAATTTCGCGTAGGCGAGCGCGCCGCAGACCGCGATGTACCCGGCTTGCAGAATCGCGTTCGCGCCGAACGAGGTCCAGGAGATCGGTTGCCGCAAAAGATCCGCAAAACCCAACCAATGGTGGCTGAAGAGCCAGGGATGCAGCCACTCGAGTTGGGGCAGGTTGTCCAGCACCTGTGAGACCACGGAAAGCACGATGGTGGCGGCCATGGCCCCTACCGGCACATCGGTGAAGGTGGAAATCAGCAGGCCGATAGCGGAGAGCCCCAGCAGGGACACCGCGATGTAGGCGGCGATCAGCAGGGATCTCACTGCAGACTCGCCCACGCTGATGGTGTCGCCGGACAAGAGGGTTACCGGTCCCACGGGAAAAAGTACGACGCCGGCCAGCGCGCCAAAGGCTGCGACCGTCGCCGTCGCGGCGAAACAGAAGGCGACGGCCCCTGCATATTTGACGAGCAACAGGCGGATGCGACCTGCGGGAGCCAGCAAAAGATACCGCAACGTGCCAACGTTGGCCTCTCCGGCGATCGTGTCTCCTGCCACCACTCCAACGGTGAGCGGAAGGAACAACGGAACGCACACCACCAAGGCAGTCACGGCAACAAAGAGCCCGTTCTGGGTGATGCGGTCAAGGAAGAGCGGCCCCCGTCCGGGCGGCGTGGGCCGGGACGACAACTTGACCGCCACAGCAATCAGGATGGGCACGGCAGCCAGTGCAATCAGCATGGCCCACGTGCGAAGCCGGCGGAACAGCACGGACAGTTCCGAGCCCAGCAGCGCCCATCCGACGCCTGGACGGGCAGCCACCGCTGTGCGGCTCCCTCTGGTTTCAGCCGGCAACGTCGAAGCCCTCCCCGGTCAGGGACACGAACCGGTCCTCCAGGCTAGGGTTCTCGATGCTGAACCCCCGCACCCGGACCCCGTCAGCGACCAGGGCGGCCACGATGGCTTCAGGCTCCAGCCCATCGAGGCCCGCCCCCAACAGCGCCGTGGATCCCCAGCGACCTGAAGTACCTGGAGCATCGCGGGTAACCAAACCCAGCCTCGTCAGGACGAGGGCAGCACGATCGACGTCGGGGGTTTGGACCAGGACCTGTGCCTGTCCGGAGGAGCGCAGCTCGTCCAACGGACCTTGGGCCACCAAGCGGCCGGCGCTCATGACGCCCACGTGGGTGCACATCTGCTCCACCTCAGCCAGCAAATGGCTGGAAACAAACACCGTGGTCCCACCAGCAGCCAGGGAACGAACCAAGCCACGCACCTCACGGGTACCTTGCGGGTCAAGGCCGTTGGTTGGTTCGTCCAGGACAAGCAATTCCCGTGGCCTCAGCAGGGCGTTTGCCAGGCCCAGTCGCTGCTTCATGCCCAGGGAATAGGCGCGGACTTTTTTTCCTGCGGCATGGGAAAGCCCGACGCGCTCCAAAGCATCATGGACCCGTTGCCGCCTGCTGGACGAGGAAGCGTGGCGGTCCGCGGTATCCAGGCGCATGAGGTTGCCCGTACCGGAGAGGAAGGGATAGAAACCCGGCCCCTCCACCAGCGCTCCGACCTCCGGCAGGACGGAAGCCAAAGACTGCGGCATCTCCCGGCCGAGGATCCGGATGGTGCCGCTGTTCGCCGAAGCAAGGCCCAACAACACCCGGATGGTCGTTGTTTTTCCCGAACCGTTGGGACCGAGGAAACCGTAAACAGAGCCCCGGGGCACCGCAAGGTCAATTCCATCAACGGCAGAGCGGTGGCCGAAGCGTTTCACCAAGCCCTGAGTCTCGATGGCGAAGCCAGCGGGAACGGATTCGCTCACAGGGCGGCAGCGGCTGACTGAAGCCGTTCCAAAGGCACCATGCCCACGTAGATGCGGCCGTCGTCGAGCATCAGGACGCTCAGCAGCGACGTCGTCAACGCGCGGCCACCCTCGACCGGTTGCAAAACCTGGGCGAGTTGGGGGTTCGACGTGAGGTCAGCCGGAGCACTCCCTGCCGGGAAAGCAAGGACAGCGTCCCACCCCTCGCCGGTTACGGTCGGGTGGGGGAGGCCAGGCCGGTATGAGCCCTGCGGTGCGGGCATGGTGGGAGCCTGCAGGGTGGGAACCGGTTTGGCGGGGAGGGCCTTCTCCGTCACAGTGGCGCCCGGCGGAGGGGTGAACCGGAACAGGGCCGCGTCCGGGGTGGACAGGTCCAGCTCTTTGAACGCGAGCGAATACGCGGGTTCGGACTGGCCCCTGGCCCGGACTTCGATGCCCAGGGGAAGACCGGTTTCGGCATCAACGTCGATGGCCACGGACTCAACCAGGGTCTCCGTGCTGCGGGGGTGCAGGCTCAAGCGGTACGCATTGCGGCCGGCGACAGAGGAGGCCTCCCCGACGGACACCTCGGTACTGTCATCAAGGGCTGCAAGGAACCGGCGAGCCATGGTTTCGGGGGTGGGTATGTCCCGTGACGACATGTCCGGTGAAGGTGTGGGAGGAAGCGACTCCCGCGGGCCGGCCAAGGAGGGCACCTCCGCTATGGTTGGTGCCGGCGCAGACAGGTGCGTGGCGCTGTTGTCCGCCGAGTTGTAGAACCATGCGTCGCCGCCATTGACCACAATGTCACGTTCAGCCATGCGGTCCAGGATCTGGACCCGGGCTTTGGACGGACCGTCCACGTAAACCCGTGCTGTGTGAGAGCCAGTCAACAATTCCATGGCTGATGCCCCTCCGGAGGCGATACCCGGTCCCGCAGTGGGGATTTCGGGCAACCCCAGCTCAGCGGTCTGTACCAGGGTGCCGGAGAGTGCCCGAACCTCGGAGCGGGCGATCATTGCCAGGATTTCGTCAGCCGTTTTCGCCGGGAGGGACGCGGTAGCCCCGGCCTGGACCGAGCCGAAAACCACCGCGATGGCCACAGCAAGGGTGATCACGAGGGCAGGCAGCCACCGCTGCTTGGACCGCGCCAACGTCACCAACCACCCGTCGTGCAAGGCATGGATCCAGACTACTCCGGTTGCCTGCACGGATCACCTGTCCGCGCGTCAGTCCTTGATGAGTTGGCGGGCCAGTTCCACGGCACCATGAACAGGAGTTTTCGGGAGAATCCGTATGGATGACGGATCTTCGAGGGAGACCTTCCGGGCAACGGCTCCGGCCAGCTGATCGTGGTTCACCAGCAGGCTGCCGGCCATGACCAGCGGCAGGTCCAGGCCAAGTTCCCCCAGGACCTGTCGGGCCAGAGCCGCCAGGTGGTGGGCCGCGTCTGCCTGAATCCGTACCGCTGCGGAGTCGCCTTCAGCTGCGAGTTCCAGGACCAGCGGAGCCAGCATGGCCCAATGGTCCGGCTCCGGCTTCGCATAGAAGGAGTCCATGAGCTGCAAGGCGTCCACATTGGCAGTGGCCGCCATCAGGGCACGGACCAGCGTGCCGGGTTCCAGCCCGGCGTAGTACTCCCGCAGGGCTTCACGGACGGCGTCGCGAACCACGGAGTAGCCGCCGCCCTCATCACCCAGCAGGTAGCCATAGCCGCCACTGCGGGCTTCCAATCCGTCGTGGTTCCGCCCCCAGGCCACCGATCCCGTACCTGCAACCAGGACGACTCCGGCGTCGAGCCCGGCCGCAGCGAGGATGATGCGCGTGTCATGGACCACTTCCACGCGGGCGCCGGGAAAGTGTTCACTCAACAGCGCAGAGAGTACGGCACGGCTCGCGGGAGTATCGGCGCCGGCTGCTCCGGCACACACTGCCTTGACCCCTCCGCCGACCCTCGCGGCGATCCTGCGCAGCACGGCGTCCGCTCCCTGGTGACCCACCGAGGAA
This sequence comes from Paenarthrobacter sp. TE4293, assembly GCF_050435325.1. NCBI lineage: Bacteria > Bacillati > Actinomycetota > Actinomycetes > Micrococcales > Micrococcaceae > Paenarthrobacter > Paenarthrobacter sp. TE4293. The sequence goes on along the minus strand of NZ_JBNJRY010000001.1, from coordinate 396,056 downwards.
AGGTTGGCACTTGCTTCGGTGATCTCGAGGCCGGCTGCCGTGGCGGCGCCTCCCTGGGTTTCGTCCGGCTGCGTACTGTCCGAGAGGATGGCGTGAGTCTTGGAACCGCCGATGTGCAGGCCCAGCACCCGGGGCGTCACCGTCGTGCCTCCGTTGCGGCATCGTTGTGTGTCGAACTGACCGGAGCTGTGGTGCTGCGCCCGCGCCGCTGTCCGTCGTTCCCCCGGAACCGCTGTATTTCCTCCAACTGACGTCCCTTCGTTTCGGGTGCGGATTTTCGGACAAGCATGGTCCCGATAATAGCCAGTGCTCCGAACATGGCGAAGGGTCCTGCACCTCTGCGGGAGTGGCCATGCAGGATTGACATCATTGTCCCTTGACTAGGTGGAAACGTAGGCTCTTGCCGGGATGTGGTGGAAGCGGATGAGACCAACCCGATCAAGATTGGCATAGACCAATCAACTTGTCTACAAGTAGGATGTCCAATATGCCCACAGCTGTCCCGCCCGCCGCCCCGAAGTACTACCTTCTCAAGACCGAAGTCCTCGGGCTTATCGCGGGCCTGCAACCGGGTACCCTCATCCCTACGGAACGGGCACTGGCCGAGAAGTATGCGACGTCACGCACCACGGTCCGGCAGGCCATCAGCGAACTGGTGGCAGAGGGTCGGCTTGGGCGCGTCCAAGGACACGGCACGTTTGTAGCCCCTCCCAAGGTGACCCACGTCCGGCAACTGACGTCCTTCTCTGACGACGCCCGCAATCAGGGGCTTCGGCCAGACTCCCGACTGCTTGCGCTGGACGTTGTTAAGTCCGACGCCGGCGTCGCAGCCCATTTGGGCCTGGACCAGGGTGATCCGGTAACCCGCCTTGAACGCATCCGCCTGATTGAGGGAGAGCCACTGGCGCACGAGGTCGCCTGGCTTCCGGGCAAGTTGCCGCGCTTCAAATCCAATCTGGCCAAGGCCGGTTCGCTCTATGCAGTGCTCGCCGATGTTTACGGGCTTCAGGTTGCCGACGTTGAGGACACTGTGGAGACGGCACTGGCCGGTCCGGAGGATGTCAGGCTGCTGGGCATCGAGATGGGCGCCCCTTTGTTGGTAGTCCACCGGCTGGCCCGCAACGCCGCAGGCGCCCCGGTGGAGTGGACCCGCAGCGCCTTCCGCGGGGACAGGTTCCGGTTCGTTTCCCGCGTAAAATCCGGAGGCTGAGGTGGCCAACTCGTCCTCAGGAGAGTCCGTCATCCGCCGCGTCGTCCGCTTGGTGGGAGCGTTCGACGACGCCCATCTCACCATGAGCGTCGCCACCCTGGCCCGGCGTTCCGGGCTCCCGGTGACCACGACCTACCGCTTGGTCGATGAGCTCCTCCTGGAAGGGTTGCTGGAACGGGAAGCGAATGCGGAGGTCCGGATTGGCACCCGGCTGTGGGAGTTGGTGTCCCGGAGTTCGCGCATGGTGGGCCTCCGGGAAGCCGCCCTGCCATTCATGGAAGATGTGCAGTCCGTCGTGCAGCATTCCACGACGCTGGGGATCCTGGATTCAGACGAAGTCCTGTATATCGAACGGATCGGATCCCGGGATTCCCTGGTGGACATCACCAAAGTCGCTGGCCGCCTGCCGGTTCATGGGACCTCCTCAGGGCTCGTCCTGTTGGCGTACTCGCCGCCTGCGTACCAGGATCTCTTCCTGTCACGACCCCTCGAAAAATTCACCGAAGCCACGCTGACCAATCCCGCGGAATTACGCCGTCACCTGGCAAGCATCCGCCAACGAGGGTTCGCATCGATGCCCGGGATCATCGTCCCGGAATCGAGCGGTATCGCCGTGCCGGTTTTCAGCCGCGCAAACACCGTGGTCGCCGCCCTGAGCGTCGTGGTTCCCAGGAACGAAGAAAACGCCGGCATCCGGGTACCGGTCCTGATGACCGCCGCCCGCGGCATTTCCCGCGCCCTGGGGTGGCGGGGAGAGCTTAAAGGCGCACTCCGTCAAAGCAACGGAAACATCTGATTCCCGTTCATCGGTAACGCTGTGGCTCCACTCACAGGCCCACTGGCAGAGTGGAATCAGCAGGGCAGCTCGCCCGGTCACCACACACTTAGGCCCGTTGGGTCCTGTTCCGTGCTGCCCTGCGTCATACCCAGGGTTTCAGAGCCGCAATGCCGCGGCAGGAGGAGTTGGACATGGAGACTGCTACGCAGGCACATCGGGAGGGCACACCCCGGCGCGTGGCCGGAAAGGTTGCCGTTGTCACGGGAGGCAGGGGAGACCTGGGCGGCGCAACGGCCCGTTTGCTCGCCGATCACGGAGCCCGGGTTGCCAGCCTGGACCGCGCCGGCACCCCGGCCCCGGCCAGCCACCCAGGTATCACCGAGTACGACGTTGATGTCACTGACGAAGCAAGCGTCGCCGACGCTGTCCGACGACTCAGCGCAGAGCTCGGTGCGCCGGACATCCTGGTCAATGCGGCCGGAATCATCGGCGCTGCTGGTGCCAGCCACACCGCTACGGTGGAGGATTTCGACGTCATTTTCAACGTCAACGTCAAAGGTGTCTGGCTCCTGACCAAGCACGTGGTTCCGGCGATGATAGAGAAGCAGGCCGGCAGCATCGTCAACTTTTCCTCGATCCACGGCCTGACCGGCGGGCGCAACGTCCCGCTATACCACGCCACCAAAGGGGCCGTCCGCCTTTTGAGCAAGTGCGACGCCGCAGCCTATGGCCCCTACGGCGTAAGGGTGAATTCACTACATCCCGGTTCCATGAACACGCGGATGAGCCGCCGTTCGGCAGAGCAGTCCGACATTGGTCCGGAGGCCTACTACAAGCAGCTGGTAGGCGGGAACCCGCTTCCTCGGCAGGGTGAACCGGAGGAGATCGCCTACGGGGTGCTGTATCTCGCCTCCGACGAATCCCGCTTCACCACCGGCTCCGAGCTGGTCATCGACGGCGGCTATACCGCCGTCTGAAGCTCCGAAACGCGGACACACCACCTTCTTTTCATCAGTTACACGAGAGGTACCACCATGAAATTCCTGAACGGCACACCTTCCGACACCTACGACGTCGTCGTCGTCGGCTCCGGCGCAGGCGCCCTGACCGCAGCGGCGACCGCCGCGCGTGCCGGAAAGTCCGTCGTCGTGCTCGAAAAGACCGAGCTGCTGGGCGGTACGTCGGCCGTCTCGGGCGGCATGTTGTGGGTAGCGGACAACCACCATGCCCGTGAAGCCGGGTTGAGCGACTCCAAGGAAGCCGCTGCCAGGTATGTCAGGGCCGTGGCCCGCGGCAGGAGCCGTGAAGAACTCCTTGACGCTGCCTTGGAGTACGGGGACACCATGCTGCGGTTTACGGAAGAACAATGCGGTGTGCGGTTCATCTTCCTGGACAACTTCCCGGACTACCGCCAGGACCTGCCCGGTTCGGTGGAAGGGGGCAGGACCGTTGAACCCGCGCTGTACAACATTCGCGAGGCACTCGGCGGCCTCGCCGCGCACGTCCGCTCCGATGGCAGGGCGCCTTTCACCATGCAGGAGTACGAGACATGGGGTGCGTTCACCAAGTTCCCCTGGGCAGAGCTGAACCAGCGGCAGGAAGAAGGGCTGGTCGCCAAGGGCCAGGCGTTGGTGTCGATGCTCTTGGCCAGCCTGGTCCGTGACGACGCGGCGCTGGTGGTCGGCGCCCGCGGGCACCGGCTCCTGCTCGACGGCGGCAAGGTGGCGGGCGTCCAACTCGAGTCAGGCGGGACTTTCCACGCCAACGACGGCGTCGTCCTCGCCACGGGGGGCTTTGAATGGGACAGGGCCCTGGCTGATTCACTGCTCGCCTCGCGTTTGTACATCATGTGCTCGCCGCCGTCCAACACCGGAGACGGCCTGAGGATGGCCCAGCGGGTCGGGGCCCAAACCAGGGGAACCCGCGAAGCTTGGTGGGCTCCCATGTCCACCACAGGAGACACCCGTGACGGCGCCCCGATCGGCACGTTGCTGCGCTTTGAACGCCAAGGACCGGGCTCGCTCATGGTCAACCGCCATGGCAAGCGCTTTGCCAACGAGTCGCAGAACTACAACGACCTCGCCCGGTGCCTGCAATCATGGGACTCACCCAACAACCAGACGCTGAACACCCCGGCACATGTGGTGTTCGACCACAGCTACCTGGAGCGCTACGGCGTCCTTGCGCACCGGGCCGGACAGCCGACGCCCGCCTATCTCAGTGAGGCCCCCACGCTGGTGGAACTGGCCGCAAAGATCGGCGTCCCCGCGGAAAACCTCCAGGCCACCGTGGACCGCTTCAACCACTACGCCGTCAAGGGGGAAGACCCGGACTTTGGCCGCGGCGTAAGTGCCTACGACAAATACTGGGGCGACGACGACTGCCCCTGGCCCAACCCCTCCCTGGGCCCCCTCCAGACCGGTCCGTTCTACGCGATGGAGGTGGTCAACGGCGCCTTCGGGAGCAACGGAGGTGTGGCCACGGATGGACTCGCGCGTGTCCTGGACGTGGACGGCCTCCCCATCCCGGGACTGTTCGCGGCAGGAAACACGACGGAGAATGCCTACGCTGCGGGCTACCCGGGCGCCGGAGCAACCCTGGGCCCCATCATGACCATGGGCTACCTGGCTGGCCGCACCATCGCGGGCCAACCGGCAGAGTACGACGGCTCCGACGCCCAGGCCGGAGTCCGGGCATGATCCGCCATGCGGTGCTCTTCAAGTTCAAGCCGGACTTTCCCCCGGCAGACAAGGCCGCCTGGATAGAGGGCCTGTCCCGGATGGAGGGCAGTATTCCCGGTCTCCTGAAGCTGACGCATGGGGAGGACGTGGTCAAGAACGACCGTTCCTTCGACTACGCCATTGTGGCTGACTTCAATGCCTTGGAAGACCTTGAGGTCTATGCCACGCATCCGCTCCATGAGCCGCTCAAGAAGTACTCGTTTCCGAACAGCGAGCAGATCATCGCCGTCGATTTTCCGCTTTAGCTTCGTTGTGTTCGAACCTGCGCCATTCAAAGGAGAATTGCCATGCCCACTTCAACCCGGCAGCCCGCAAAGCTGCGTAAGACTCCCGGCAAAGCGGCCCTCGCTTCATTCCTGGGAAGCACTCTTGAGTACTACGACTTCTTCATTTACGGCTCAGCCGCAGCATTGGTCTTCGGACCCCTGTTTTTTCCCTCTGACGACCCCGCCGTCGGCTTGATCGGTGCTTTCGCCACGTTTGGGGTGGCGTACGTTGCCCGGCCTGTGGGTGGGCTGGTGATGGGCCATTTCGGTGACAAAATCGGGCGGAAGAAAATTCTGCTGATCACCCTGGGGGTCATGGGACTGGCGTCGCTTGGCATCGGATTCCTGCCGGGCTACAGCCAGATAGGTGTTTGGGCGCCCATCCTCCTGGTGGTTGGACGCCTGGCGCAGGGCTTCTCCGCAGGTGCAGAGTCGGCCGGTGCGTCCACGCTGACGCTGGAACACTCCCCGGAAGGACGGCGTGGGTTCTTTACCAGCTTCGTCATGACCGGCTACGCGTCAGGGATGGTGCTCGCGACGCTGGTTTTCATTCCTGTTGCTGCGCTGCCCACCGAAGCACTCATGAGCTGGGGCTGGCGCGTACCATTCTGGCTGTCCATCGTGGTTTTGGCGATTGCCTACTGGGTGCGGACCCACCTGGACGAGACACCGGTGTTTGAAGAAGCCAGGGACAGCAAGGCGGTTGCACCCATGCCGCTCCGGGAGGTGCTGCGCTTCCAGGCGGCAGATGTGGTCCGGGTTATCGGGATGTCCATCATGTCGGTCATGCAGACCATCTTCACGGTCTTCGGGCTGTCGTACGCCACGGGAGCCGCAGGCTTCGACAAGGCCTCGATACTCACCGTCAATGCGGTAGCCATCGGCTTGTCGATGTTCGTCATGCCGCTGGCCGCCACGTGGTCCGACCGGGTGGGCCGCCGGCCCCTTCTCCTGACGGCAGCCATCGGTTGCTCCGTGACGATCTTCGCCTACTTCGGGGCACTGTCCACCGGCAACATCCTGCTGGTCTTCGCGGCAGCCTTCGTCAACATGACCCTGCTGTACTCATGCTTCAACGGAATTTGGCCGGCGTACTTCGCCGAGCTCTTTGCCGCCCCGGTCCGCTACTCCGGTATGGCGTTGGGCAATCAACTGGGCCTGGTGGTCGCCGGCTTCGCCCCCTTGATCGCCGGCTTGCTGCTGGGGAAGGGGCACGACGGCTGGCTCCCCGTGGCCTTCTTCGCGGCCGCCTGCATGACCATAGCCGCAGTGGCAGCCTTTTTCTCACGGGAGACGGCAGCGACGCCCATCGAGGACCTGGGGGAGCCGTACTGGCGTGGCGTGGCCGTCAGGAAACCCTGACGCCACCAGAGAGGGTACTGCGCACGAACTCCGCGCTGGGCTCAGCAAAAGCGGCGACCAGCCGGCTGAACAGGGCTGTACCTTCGGCCCCGGGCCAATCCTCCGGCAGGAATGCCGAGGGCAGCCCGGGGTCGAGATAGGGGATGATGCGCCACCGGTCGATGCACTGGACATACGTGGAAAAGGCTTCGGGTGAGGCCTCCACCGCGCTGCCGGAAGGCTCCGGAACCACCGCGTCATGACCCTGGGCCCCGTGTTCGCGGATGAAGTCCTTGTGCAGGCCGGCCACCGCTTCCAGGTCCCACCACTTGGCGGCGGCCTCCCTGAGGCTGCCACCTACCAAAGGCGTTTCCGTGACGAAAATCGTTGACATATCCCGGAGCGCAAGGTCAATCAGGATCTCTTCGACCTCTGTACGCAGCGTATCGGGGCAGATCCACAAGCCGGCTGCCACCGTGCCGCAGCCGATCCAGTGGAGCCTGCGCCGCAGCTGGTGCCGCTTTTCGCGTTCCGTTTCCGGGATGGAGAAGGAGATCAGGCACCAGGGATCGGAAAGGGACATGCTCCGCGGGTTGTAGATCCGGCGGTCGCCGCGGGCCAGCATCGTGGCGGCACCGTCCGTGAGGGTGAACCCGGGAACGCCGTCACGAGTCTCCTGGAGGACCACCTCTTTCTTACGCAAGCGGCCCAAGGCCGTGCGGGTTACTGTGCCGGACGTTCCCAGAGCGTCCATGAGCGCCACGATGTCCTTGGCGGACATCCATCCACCGGCGTCGCGCAGATACAGGCCGATGACGGTGCGCAGCAGCGACGTCGTACTCCCTGGCCGGGAGTCCATGTCGTCAAGGACGGCACTCATGTCAGGCTCACAGCAGTTCGGCGAGGGCGTCGCGGATGGCGACCACTCCCAGTTCAACCTCGGCATAGCTTGTGCTCAACGGTGACAAGCCAATGCGCAAGCCGTGTGGGGGACGGAAGTCGGGGATGACGCCCTTCTCCCAGAGCCTTGCGGTGACATCTGCGAAAAGCGGGTGGTCCACAGTGATGTGGGATCCGCGTTCGGCCGGATTCCGGGGGCTCACGATGACAGCGCCGAGTGGGACCAGGAGTTCCTCAGAGAGGGCAATGGCATATTCGGTGAGCTTGATGGACTTTTCCCGGACCGCGTCCATTCCTGCGGTGGCAATCAGGTCCAGCATGTCCTTCATCGGCTGCATGGCCAGCACGGGAGGAGTTCCCGTGATGAACCTGCGGATACCTTGTGCCGGCCGGTACGAGTCCGTCATGCCGAAGGGGTTGTCGGCTCCCATCCAGCCCCAGATGGGCTGCTGCAGCTGGTCTTGCCGGGAGGCGTTGACATAGGCGAAGGCGGGGGATCCCGGGCCACCATTGAGGTACTTGTAGGTGCAGCCCACCGCGAGGTCAACGCCCCATGCGTCCAGTTCCATGGGTACTGATCCTACGGAGTGGCACAGATCCCAGAGCATGAGGGCTCCGGCCTGGTGCACCTTGGCCGTGATTCCCGCGGCATCGGCCAGGAAGCCGGAGCGGTAGGCAACGTGGCTGAGGACAACGACGGCGGTCCGCTCACCCAGCAATCCGTCCAGGTCCTCGACGCGGACGCCACTGGCCGGGTTGGAAGCGATCCATTTGATGGTCGCCCCACGCTCGGCGGCAATGCCTTCGATGATGAACCGGTCGGTGGGGAAGTTGTCGCGGTCGATGATGATCTCGTCGCGTCCGGGCTGGGCGTCCACTGCGGCACGGATCATCTTGTAGAGCATGACGGAAGTGGAGTCACCAACGGTGGTTTGTCCGGGGGCAGCGCCCAGGGTCACCTCACCGATGAGGTTGCCAACGGCAGTCGGTTCGTCCATCCATTGTTCGTCCCAACCACGGATGAGCCGGCTGCCCCAGGCATCGTGGACAAAGGAAGCAAGTTTCTCCGCGGTGACCTTCAGCGGGCGACCCAACGAGTTGCCGTCCAAGTATGAGGTGAGTTGTCCGGCGTCGGGCGCGTAGAAAGCGTCACGCTGGGCGGCGAGGGGATCAGCAGCGTCCAGTTCGGCCGACGTCGGCCGTTGGGTTTGCTGTGCTGTTGTCATGGTTCCTCCTGCGGAAATGGTGGGCCGGCGTTGGCCGGCTGGTGTGCTTAGTTGCCGATTTCGGTGCGTACGGCGTAGAGCTCGGGGAAGAAGGTCAGGTCCAGGGCCCGCTTGAGGAAGTCCACTCCGGAGGATCCGCCGGTGCCTACTTTGAACCCGATGGTTCGCTGGACCGTCCGCAGGTGGCGGAAACGCCAGGCCTGGAAGTTGTCCTCGATGTCCACCAGATCCTCACAGGCCTCGTAAAGGCCCCACGGGGTGTCGTCCGATTCGTAGATCTTCTGGAAGATGGGGACCAGGTCTTTGCGGAAGGTCCAGGGCTCGCTGGTATCGCGCTCAAGGATGTCGACGGGAATGTCATACCCGGCGCGGGAGAGCACAGCCAGGAACGCGTCATAGAGTGTGGGCTCTTCCAGGAGGTTGCTGAGCAGTGCGTGGGCCTCGGGTTCACTTTCGAAGACCCGCAGCATCCCGCGGTTCTTGTTGCCCAGCAGGAACTCAACACCCCGGTACTGGTAGGACTGGAAGCCGGACGAGCTTCCAAGGAATCCCCGGAACTGGGAGTATTCGCGCGGTGTGAGTGTTCCCAGCACCGACCATTGCTCCGTCATGGTGCGCTGGATGGCTTTCACCCGTGCGATGCATTTGAGTGCCTTGCCCAGATTGTCCACGTCAAAGAGCCTGCGGGCTTCCACCAGCTCGTGAAGGACCAGTTTGAGCCACAGCTCGCTGGTCTGGTGCTGGATGATGAACAGCAGTTCGTCGTGGTGTTCCGGCTCGCTGAGGGGATGCTGGGAGCTGAGCAGGCGGTCAAGGTCCAGGTATCCGCCGTAAGACATCGCGTGCCGGAAATCGGTACGGACTGTGTCCTCGATGGGGCGGACGCTTTGGGCGGAATGGACTTCGGGCTTTTCCATGATTTGAGATTATCACTTCCATGACGCACGTCAAGAGTTTGATTTGCCTTCCGGGAGGCCGGCGTCCCGTAGGCTGAAGTTCCACCATTGGGGAAGGGGGGAGCGACCATCGATTCCGAAGAAAGCGCCGCCGCGCGGGTGTCGATCTACTTGGACGTCGACGGCGTGGTGAACCCGTTCAGTCCGGTGGGAACCACCGATTGGGGCGGAGAATGGACCATTGCCGACGCCGGCATCCTTGAGGTGGCCTATGCGCCGGAACTCGTGGCCGGACTCAATGACCTTGCGGATCATCCTGCCGCCCGTTTTGTCTGGCTGACCACCTGGGAACGCCTTGCCCCGGAGTATCTCTGCCCGGCCATCGGCCTCAAGGGACAGGACTGGCCGGTTCTGTCCAGCCAGGGCTGGGACCAGGCGCCTGAGTGGTGGAAGCTCGTCGCCCTCCAAAAGGACCAGGCCACGGCGGGGAGCCAACGGATCGTGTGGCTTGACGACCAACTCAGCCAGGAGTCCGATGCCCGGTCCTGGGCCGAATACCAGCGGGACCGTGTGCTTTGCATCTCACCTGATCCCCGGATGGGACTGTCCCGTCGCGACCTCGCGGCGGTCCGGGCCTACCTGGGCTGAGCCCGGGGGTGGATACGTTTGTCCGCTCACGGGAAGGCACGTAGGATTCTTAAGGTTTCAAGCCCGCCGGAGTGAATCCCGCAAGCCGAGTCAGTTGAACACTTGCTGAACTATGCTGTGGATGGCAGGTATGGGGAAGTGAAACTGCTGAACGTCGACGACTCTGCAGATTGGGCAACAGGTGGATATCACCTTCATGGTCGCGCTGGTAATAGCGTTGGCCCTATTCTTTGACTTCACCAACGGGTTTCACGACACTGCCAATGCGATGGCAACGCCCATCGCAACGGGGGCGATCAAGCCCAAAACGGCTGTCGCCCTGGCCGCCGTGCTCAACCTTGTCGGCGCGTTCCTCTCCACCGAAGTGGCCAAGACCATTTCCGGCGGACTGATCCGGGAAGGCTCGGACGGAATCCACATCACCCCGGACATTATCTTCGCCGGACTCATGGGCGCGGTTCTCTGGAACATGATCACCTGGCTCAAGGGCCTGCCGTCGAGTTCCTCGCACGCCTTGTTCGGGGGCCTGATCGGCGCAGCAGTGGTGGGCATCGGATTCCATTCGATCAACTTCGAGACCGTGCTGCAGAAGGTGATCCTGCCGGCCATCTTCGCGCCGCTGATCGCCGGCTTGGTGGCGTACATCTGTACCCGCCTCGCCTATGCCCTCACCTCACGCCATGACCCCGAGACCGGTGACAAGCTCACACAGAAACGCGGCGGCTTCCGTACCGGACAGATCTTCACTTCCAGCCTCGTAGCACTCGCCCACGGAACCAATGACGCGCAGAAGACCATGGGCATCATCACCCTCGTCCTTATTGCAGCCGGCACCCAGGCGCCGGGCAGCGGCCCCCAGTTCTGGGTGATCGCTGCCTGTGCTTTCGCCATCGCGATCGGAACCTACGCCGGCGGTTGGCGCATTATCCGCACCATGGGATCCGGACTGACCGAAGTCAAGCCGGCCCAGGGTTTCTCCGCCGAGACCAGCACGGCGTCTGCCATTCTTGCCTCATCCCACCTTGGCTTCGCCCTTTCCACCACCCAGGTCGCATCGGGCTCGGTCATCGGCTCCGGACTGGGCCGCAAGGGCACCTCTGTTCGGTGGGGTACTGCGGGCAAGATCGCCTTGGGGTGGCTCTTCACCCTTCCCGCGTCCGCCATCGTGGGTGCGCTGACCGCCCTCCTGGTGAGTATCGGCGTCGTCGGCGTCATTATCGCCGCAGTGGTTGGAACAGCGGCGGTGCTGTTCATGTTCGTGGCCTCCCGTAAGTCGCACGTGGGCCACCACAACGCCGTAGAGGTTGAAGAAGCCGGCCACGCCGTGCGGTTCCGCAAAAAGAAGAAGACCCGAAAGACCACCAAGAGCGAGGACGTGCAGCGATGAAATGGTTGGAGTTGCTGCAGGTAGCCGGAGTTACCCTCGTCGCGGCCGTTACGCTGGTGGTCCTTTATTCGCTGGGAGTGCGCCTCACAGCCATTGCCGGTGATGCACAGCAGAAGTCGCCTGTCCTGGTGCGTTCCCTGGCTTTCATATGCTTCGGTGTCTGTGGCGTGGCTGTGCTGTTCGGGATTTACCTGATCATTCCCTACTTCGGAAAGTAGCAGCGTCTCTGGCAGTCAGGGGCATTCGGGAGAATAATCAGCGGTGTGGTTATACATGTAACTGCGTGGTTGTGATCCGGCAGATGCGGGGCTGTCATGAAATGCCCATCCCGAGGCCATCTCATCGGACTGGCACTGGTCCCGGTCGTGATGCTTGGCCTCAGCGCCTGCCTGCCTCCCTCTCCTGACGGAGCATCACCCACTGCGGGTTCCACTTCGTCCCCGGCCGGAACCAGCCCGACATCACCGCCGGGCGCGGTGGCTCCAACTGCGGTCCAGCCAGTGGGACCTGCCGGCCCTGGCGCACCCCGGACCGAATCTCCCGTGGTCCGCTGGGTTCCCATCGGTCCGGTCGGGCCCAATGATCCCACCTCGGGCCAGCGGTACCTGCTGCTCCAACAATTCCAATGCGACGCCCTGACCCAAAGCGTTGAGGGCGCAGATGACGCGGCGGTCTGGCTGGCAGGCGCGGCCGTGTGCAAGGCGCTGCAAAGCGGCAGCCAGCAGGACTGGCAGCGGGCTTCCCTCGCGGTTGCTGCCACGCCGCACATTCCGCAAACACAGTGCCTTGAATTCAGGGTGGCGGCCACAACGGCTTCATTGCTGGCCGAGCACCGCAGCAATCCCGGCGCTGTCTTCAAGGTGGAGCCTGGACAGGGCGAGGCGTGCCCCAGGCAGCTGGTCGGTTTGACGGTGGTCGATGAAGAGCTCAGGCCGATCCCAGGGTTTGCCCGGGCATCCGGTCCCGGCACCGGCGGCACGATTGTCCGGTTGGATGGCTACTACGTGCGGGTGGGCGACGTCCTGATCGACGGCGTTCCTTCAGACGTGGAGTTTGTCGGGTCCAAGAACGACTACCAGCCCGTCTACCTGCGGATGCCACCGTCAGGCAGCCGGGACTCCATCCGGATTTCCATCACGGACACGGTGGACATTGCCGGAACGGTGACGTTCTTCTACGACGACCCGGGGGCAGCCACCAGTTCCGCGTCGCCATCCGAACCCACTGCGACTGCGCCCGCCACGGAGGCGCCCACCAGCAGCCCGCCTGCCACGCCGCCATCTGGTGAACCCACGCCGACGGCCGCGCCGTGAGCGGTGGCCAGGAGCCCGAGGACGGCAGCATAGCCAACACCCGGTGGCAGAGGACTCTTGAGGTCCTTTCCGTCATCGGGCCGCCGTTGACGGTTGCAACGGCCCTGCTGGTCTACTTCGGTTGGGCGCGCACTGACGCCCAGGCCAAAGCGATGGGCCTGGATGTGAGCCTGTTCGGCTATACCGTCCAGGACTTCATCCTGAGGAGCATCCAATCACTGTTCCAGCCGTTGGCCTGGCTGGTGGTCATTGGTTTGCTGTGGGTCATGCTGGACCGGGCAGTGTCACGGCTCCTGGTGGCGGGCCGCCACAGGAAGCCTGTCCATCGGACCGCCACCATCGTGATGTTTCTTGGCTTTGCCTACGCAGCGGCCATGTGGATTGCCATCTCCGCGCGTCCCGGCCAGATCGTGCTCTATGCGCCGTTCCTGATCGCGGGCGGCTTGGTCGTAGGGGCGTGGGGGCTGAGTGTGCGCCGCCGGGCCATGGCGCCAACGGGGCAGCCCCTGCGCATCACGTCGCGGGCGCTCGAGAGGTCGCTGGTTTTCGTGCTCGTCACCCTGTTGCTCTTCTGGGGTTCCTCCGATTACGCCCAGGCCCTGGGGCGTGGAGCAGCCCTCGATTACCAGGAGCGGTCCAGCTTGCTGCCCACCGCCGTCGTGTACAGCAAGGAACGGCTTGCCGTGACGGCGCCCAACGTCCGGGAGGAGTCGGCGGGCTCGGAGGCAGCGCCGCTCTATCGGTATACGGGATTGCGGCTGTTGGTGGTCAGCGGCGGACGGATCTTCCTGTTGAACGATGGGTGGTCCCTGGCGAGGGGCCGTGTGGTGGTCCTGCAGGATGATGGCAGTGTCCGCGTGGAATATGGGAACCCGGCCTCGGACTGACTAGTCTGGCCCCATGTCGACCTTCCAGTACTACGTAGCTTCCACCATTGACGGCTTTATCGCTTCCCCGGACGACGACCTCGGCTGGCTCCTGCAATTCGACCAGGTCGAGGGCGTTAACCAGAGCATCGAGTCCTTCATGGCAGGCGTTGGATGCATTGCCATGGGCGGGGATACCTACCGTTGGCTCGTGGAACACGAACCCGGCACATGGCCCTACCCGGACACCCCGTGCTGGGTCTTCACCCACCATGAGTACTCTGCCCCAACAGGTGCGGACATCACCTTTGTGCGCGGCGACGTCCGCGAGTTTGCCCCGGACCTGCTCAAGGACGCCGGCGACAAGAACGTTTGGCTCGTGGGCGGAGGCGACCTCGTGGCCCAATTCGCCAACGCCGGCCTGCTCGACGAGATGATTGTCACCATCATCCCCGTGGTGCTGGGCGCAGGAAAGCGGCTGTTGCCGCTCAACGGCCCGACGGCGCCGCTTGAGTTGGTCTCGCATCAAATCCTTGGTGGGGCCGCAGCAGAGTTGCGCTACCGCCTCCCGAAGAGCTGAAACCGGGGGATTCTGCTCAGTGCCGGTTGTCCCGGATCATGTTGGTGATCCGGGCAGTCGAGAGCCGGCGGCCCTTGTCGTCGGTGATGACAATCTCGTGGGTGGCCAGGGTGCCTCCGAGGTGTATGGCCGTGCAGGTGCCCGTTACCAGGCCGCTGGCCACCGAGCGATGATGGGTGGCGCCCACCTCAATGCCCACGGCGTGACGGCCCCTCCCAGCGTGGAGCGAGGCCGCGAACGATCCCAACGTCTCGGCGAGGACCACATGGGCGCCGCCATGGAGGATGCCCGCCACCTGGGTGTTTCCTTCCACCGGCATGGTGGCCACAATCCGCTCGGCGCTCATTTCGGTAAACCGGATCCCGAGTTTTACCACGAGGGCGCCGACGCCGTGCGCCGAGAGCCAATCGTGGAACTCTTCCGGCACTCCTGCCTCGTTGAGCTCATCGACAAACGGGTTCAGCGTGAAATTGTCCATCATGCCAACTAGGCTGGCACCTGTGAGTGAAACAACCAAACCGGACCAGGTTCCAACGGCCCAAGCTGCTGCCATCGCGACAGCACCCACCCCCTCTGCCACAGCATCCGCCAGCATCACGGGGGAGGGCCGGCCCAGGTTGCTGGTCCTGGACGGCCACTCCATGGCGTTCCGGGCTTTTTACGCCCTTCCTGCAGAGAACTTCTCCACGGCCCGGGGGCAGTACACCAACGCCGTGCACGGTTTCACGTCCATGTTGATCAACCTGATCAAGGACCAGAAGCCCACCCACGTTGCCGTAGCTTTCGACGTCTCGGACGACACCACGTTCCGTAAGGCCGAATACAGCGAATACAAGGGCGGGCGCAACGCCACACCTGCGGAGTTTGCGGGGCAGATCGGTCTGATCGCCAAGGTGATGGAGGCCTGGGGCATCCGCACCATCGCCATGCCCGGATACGAAGCCGACGATGTCCTGGCCACCCTCGCAGCACAGGGTGATGCCGCGGGTTTCGAGGTCCTGCTGGTGTCCGGCGACCGGGACGCGTTCCAGCTCATCAACGACAACGTCTTTGTCCTCTACCCCAAGCAGGGCGTCAGCAACATCCCCAAGATGGACGCTGCAGCCATCGAAGAGAAGTACTTCGTGAAGCCCGCCCTGTACTCGGACCTCGCCGCCCTCGTCGGCGAGACCGCTGACAACCTTCCGGGCGTCCCTGGAGTTGGACCGAAGACGGCTGCCAAGTGGATCAATCTGTACGGCGGCCTCGAAGGCATCCTGGAAAACCTGGACTCCATCGGTGGCAAGGTGGGCGGGGCACTGAAGGAGAACCTCGACAACGTCAAGCGGAACCGCAGACTCAACCAGTTGCTGACGGATCTGGATCTCCCCATCTCCCTGGAAGACCTGCACGAACCCCGTCCGGACCGCCAGGCGATTGAGGAGCTCTTTGAGGAGCTCGAATTCCGGACCCTGCGCACCCGGCTGTTCGATCTCTATGGTGACGACACCGCGGGGGCTGCTCCGGACACCATTGATACTCCTGAGTTTTCGGTGCTGGCGGACGCTTCCGCGCTGGAATCCTTCTTCGCTGCCGGATCCGGCGTCCGCTCTGCCCTCGCCGTTCAGATGGTTCCGGGAAGGGTTGGCGACGACGCCCAGGCCCTTGCCGTGGTCCGGAACAATGGTGCCGCCTACATCGAACTCACCACGTTGGACGCTGCAGCGGAAGCGGTCCTGGCCGCCTGGCTCCGCGATCCCGAAGAAGCGAAAGTCCTGCATGAGTTCAAGTCTGCGCTCAAAGCCCTGCACAACCGTGGCCTCGGCTTGGAAGGCGTGGTGGATGACACCTCGATCTCCGGCTACCTGATCCAGCCGGACCGCCGCAGCTATGACCTGGCCGAGCTCGCCCAGGTTCACCTCAAGATCTCCATCGCCACGGCAGCTTCCCAAACCGGCCAGCTGGAACTCGACCTTTCCGGGGACACGGACCAGGCAGCGGCAGCAGCGTTGGTCCAGCATGCCGCCGTCGTACATGGCCTCAGCAAGCATTTCGAAAAAGAACTTGCCGATCGCAAGGCCGATGCCCTCCTCACGACGCTGGAACTTCCCGTGGCGCGTGTCCTTGCCCAGATGGAATTGACGGGAATCTTTGTCTCCACGGACCGCATGGACGAGCAATTGGCCGACCTCACCAAGGTGATCGACAACGCCCAGGAGCAGGCCTTCGCAGCCATCGGCCACGAGGTCAACCTGGGTTCGCCCAAGCAGCTACAGACTGTGCTCTTCGAGGAGCTGGGCCTTCCCAAGACCAAGAAGATCAAGTCCGGCTACACCACGGATGCCGCGTCCCTCAAAGCCCTTCTGGAGAAGACCGGCCACGAATTCCTGGTCCAGCTCATGGCCCACCGCGAGTCCTCCAAACTGGCCCAGATGGTGGAAACGCTGAAGAAGTCAGTGGCCGAGGACGGACGGATCCACACCACCTACGCGCAGAACATCGCCGCCACGGGGCGTATTTCGTCGAACAACCCCAACCTGCAGAACATCCCGGTCCGCAGCGAGGAAGGCCGTCGGGTCCGTGGGATCTTCGTGGTCAGCGAAGGCTACGAGTGCCTTTTGTCGGCGGACTATTCGCAGATCGAGATGCGCATCATGGCCCACCTGTCCGGTGACGAAGCGCTGATCCAGGCCTACCGCGACGGCGAGGACCTGCACCGCTTCGTGGGGTCCCGGATCTTCAATGTGGAGCCGGCCGAAGTTACCAGCGCCATGCGGTCCAAGGTAAAGGCGATGTCGTACGGCCTGGCCTACGGCCTGACGTCCTTCGGCCTGTCCAAGCAGCTGGAGATCTCCGTGGACGAAGCCCGCACGCTGATGAAGGACTACTTCGACCGCTTCGGCGGCGTACGCGATTACCTCCGCGGCGTCGTCGACCAGGCCAGGACGGACGGCTACACGGCCACCATCGAGGGCCGCCGCCGCTACCTCCCTGACCTGACCAGCACCAACCGGCAGGCCCGCGAGGCAGCCGAGCGCATCGCGCTGAACTCGCCCATCCAGGGTTCCGCAGCCGACCTCATCAAACGGGCCATGCTGGGGGTCTCGGCGGAGCTGGCCAGCCAGGGGCTGAAGTCACGCATGCTGCTTCAGGTCCACGACGAACTCGTGCTGGAAGTTGCGCCCGGGGAACGTGACGCCGTGGAGAAACTGGTGATCGAACAGATGGGCTCGGCCGCTGACTTGTCTGTGCCCCTCGACGTACAGATCGGCGTCGGTTCAAGCTGGTACGAGGCCGGACACTAGTCCCGCCGCGATTGCGATTATCGCCGCAGGGCGCGCCGCCGTGATGGTGGCGCGCCCTGCGGCGTCTGACTAGGCTCGAGGACGTGGCTGATCCCAATGAACCAACGTCCGTAAAATATTCCGTCCAGCGTTTTCCCGTTGTAGCCGACAAAGAGAACGCCGCTGGCTACAGCCGCTGCGCCACGTGGGTGCAGGCGGTTTCCCATGGATTCCACCAGCAACGGCGTGATGACGACTACGTGGCCAAGACCCTGGCTGCCTACCGGACCGACAAACGTGAGCTGACGGGCGTCTACGTCAACGGCACCGTGCCGGAGCACTCCCTGGGCGCCGATGTGCCAGTGGCAACCTACGCCACCATGCGCAAGGCTCTGAACATCGGTTTTGGACGGCAGGTGGAATCGAACCTGGTCACTGCCGTGACAGTCCGTGGAACGCACCGCCGCCAGGGAATCCTGCGTGGCATGATCAGCGCCGATCTCGAAAGCGCCAAGGACGACGGTTTGGCCATGGCAGCCCTTACGGCGTCGGAAGGCTCCATCTATGGTCGTTTTGGCTTCGGTGTTGCCACCTTCGAACGAAGCATCACAGTTGACACTGGCCCGCGGTTCCGGCTGAGGGGGAACCCGGAGGGCAGGGTCGAAGTTGCTGATCCTTCCGTGCTCCTGGACGTGGCTCCGCAGGTCTTTGAGCGGGTCCAGAGGCTGACGCCAGGCTCGGTGGACCGCCAGGAGTACTACCGGCTCATCGCTTCCGGATCCATCGGCCAGGACGGAAAGCCCGACCCGAGCGTCCGGTGCGCCCTGCACTACGACCTGTCCGGCGTGTTGGATGGCTACGTTTCCTACCGCTTCAAGGGCTGGGACCACAAGCCCTACACCATGGAAATCGTGGATCTCGTGGCTGCCACCAACGCCGCCTACCTCGACCTTTGGCGCTTTCTGGGCAGCATCGACCTCATCGACGAAGTGACATGGGCAGAAGCTCCCGTGGACGACCCCCTTGCCTGGGCTTTGGAAGACCAGCGCTGCATTGAAGCCTCCGATGTCCGCGACATGCTCTGGCTGCGGATCCTGGATGCCCGGGCCGCCTTGCAGGCACGGCGCTATTCCGCGGCTGGGCGGCTGATCCTGGAGCTCACGGATCCGCTGGGCCTGGCGGGTGGCACCTGGGTTCTTGAGTCCGACGGCGGTGCTGCCGCCGTCGTGACCGAAGCCACTGGCCAGTCGCCCGACCTCAGCATGGACGTGGCTGATCTCGCGTCCATCTACCTCGGCGCGGTGTCGCCGGTGACATTGGCGGCCGCCGGTCGCATCCACGAGAAGACGGCGGGCGCGGCGTTCCAGGCCCAGCAACTGTTCGCGGTGGAACGAAGCGCGCACTGCCTGACCCACTTCTAAGCTGCACCACTGCATGACAACCACATAGCCACACCATAAGTAAGGACATCCATGGGGGATTCCAAGCGGCGGCCACTGGCCGGCCGGCGATCAGTGCTGCTTGGAATGGCGGGCTTCGCGTCCGCGGCCCTGGCGGCTTGTACGGACACCGGAGGTCCGGCCGTCCCGGCACCCGGTAGCGGACCAGCCAGGCCCAAGGCAACGCCCACGGGTCCAGCGACCCCTCCGCCGTCCATCGCCCTGAAGTCCACGGAGCAGGCGGCGGCTGCCCTGGCTCCCTCCGCCGCGCCTCCGCCTTCAGCCCGGCCGGACAAGAAGCAGATCCTGGCTGAGTTCTCCGGGAGGCAACCCACACAATGGGGGTTGCACATCGCCGGCGTGGTGAACGGTTCGCCTTCTGCCCGCGTTGCGCTGACATTCGATGCCTGCGGCGGGCCGGGCGGTGCGGGCTGCGACCATGCCCTGCTGGCGACACTTCGCCGGCTCGCTGTCCCCGCCACGCTGTTCCTCAACAGCCGCTGGATCCATGCCAACCCGTCACTCGCTGTCGAACTGGCGGCCGATCCGCTGTTCGAACTCGCCAACCACGGCACGTTGCACCAGCCACTCTCCGTCAACGGCAGGTCGGCCTATGGGATCCCGGGAACACCCTCGGCCGGTGCTGCCTATGACGAACTCATGGGAAACCGGGCACTGATGCAGGAACTCAGCGGCACGGATCCGAAGTTCTTCAGGCCCGGAACTGCCTTCTACGATGACGTCGCGGTGGCCATGACGCGGCGCCTCGGCATGGTGCCGGTCAACTTCACGGTCAACGGCGACGGCGGCGCCACCTATTCGGCGGCTACAGTCGCCGCCGAGGTGGGCCGGGTGGTTTCCGGCGACATCGTGATTTCGCACTTCAACAGGCCGGCAGCGGGAACCGCCCAAGGCTACGCGCGGGCCTTGCCCGGGCTGCTGGACAAGGGTGTCACGTTCGGACGCTTGGGAGAGGTGCTGACGCTGTGACACTCCTTTTGACCCTGCTTTGCCAATGCGACTAGAATAAACGGGCGTGTACTACGTGCATGCATCCATTTTGTATTAATCCACAAATCAGGATGACCCGGTACTTTGCCGTGTTCTGCCGTCCGGACCCGGACGGCAGCGGTTTGCCTGACCGACTCACTATCCACAACGGAGCCCCTACTACATGACCATCACCTCCACCGAGAAGCCCGGTACCCCCGTAGTCGCCATTAACGACATCGGTACCGCTGAGGACTTCCTCGCAGCTGTCGACGCCACCATCAAGTACTTCAACGACGGAGACCTCGTCGAAGGTACCGTCGTCAAGGTCGACCGCGACGAAGTTCTGCTCGACATCGGTTACAAGACCGAAGGTGTCATCCCTTCCCGCGAGCTTTCCATCAAGCACGATGTTGATCCCGGTGACGTCGTCGCCGTTGGCGATCAGGTCGAAGCTTTGGTTCTCACCAAGGAAGACAAAGAAGGCCGTCTGATCCTCTCCAAGAAGCGTGCTCAGTACGAGCGCGCCTGGGGCGACATCGAGAAGGTCAAGGAAGAAGACGGTGTCGTTACCGGTACCGTCATCGAGGTTGTCAAGGGTGGCCTCATCCTGGACATCGGCCTGCGTGGCTTCCTGCCCGCATCCCTCGTCGAGATGCGTCGTGTCCGCGACCTCGCTCCGTACATCGGTCAGCAGATCGAAGCCAAGATCATCGAGCTGGACAAGAACCGCAACAACGTTGTTCTGTCCCGCCGTGCATGGCTCGAGCAGACCCAGTCCGAGGTTCGCTCGACGTTCCTCAACAAGCTGGAAAAGGGCCAGGTTCGTCCGGGCGTTGTTTCCTCCATCGTCAACTTCGGTGCCTTCGTGGACCTGGGCGGCGTAGACGGCCTCGTTCACGTTTCCGAGCTGTCTTGGAAGCACATCGACCACCCGTCCGAGGTTGTCGAGGTTGGCCAGGAAGTCACCGTCGAGGTCCTCGAAGTGGATCTGGACCGCGAGCGTGTCTCCCTGTCGCTCAAGGCTACGCAGGAAGATCCGTGGCAGACCTTCGCCCGCACCCACGCCCTCGGCCAGGTTGTTCCGGGTAAGGTCACCAAGCTCGTTCCGTTCGGTGCGTTCGTTCGCGTCGAAGACGGCATCGAAGGCCTCGTGCACATCTCCGAGCTGGCTGTCCGCCACGTTGAGCTCGCCGAGCAGGTTGTCTCCGTTGGTGACGAACTGTTCGTCAAGGTCATCGACATCGACCTCGAGCGTCGCCGCATCTCCCTCTCCCTCAAGCAGGCCAACGAGGGCGTTGACGCTGACAGCACCGAGTTCGATCCCGCTCTGTACGGCATGGCCGCTGAGTACGACGAAGAGGGCAACTACAAGTACCCTGAGGGCTTCGACCCCGAGTCGAACGAATGGCTCGAAGGCTACGAGACCCAGCGTGCAGCTTGGGAGCAGCAGTACGCTGACGCCCAGACCCGTTGGGAAGCCCACAAGAAGCAGGTTGCCCAGCACGCTGCTGACGACGCTGCTGCTGCAACGTCCGGCGAGAGCGATTCCGGCACCACGAGCTACTCCTCGGAGCCGGCTGCTGCTGAGTCCAACGCCGGCACCCTGGCGTCCGACGAAGCCCTCGCCGCACTGCGCGAGAAGCTGACCGGCAACTAATTCCGCCTCCCTCACGGGATGTGCTGAAGAGCCAAAGAAGAACCCCTGCCTCCGGGCGGGGGTTCTTCTTGTTTAAGGACGGTGCCGGACGTAAGGACGGTGCCGGATTTAGGGACGGTGCCGGATTTAAGGACGGTGCCGGAACTGGGGGAGCCCCGGGTCGTCAGAGCGGGACATCGATCCATTCCGTGCCGAGGGGTATAAGCCCGGCCGTTCCCGCCGTGAGGGAAGCCAACCTGGCGTGGGCCTCGGAGATGGCCCCGGCTTCATCACGCAACGCGATACGTAATCTCGTGTGCCGGGCTTCATAGCCGGTTTCAGCCATGACGTACCCGGCGCTGCGAAGGTCGTTCTCGAGACGTCCGGCGTCCGCATGGGCAACGTCAATGGCACACAACCGCAGTCTCCGCCTCTGAACCAGGGGGGCCACCTCAAGAGCCGAGGAAACCGATTCGGAGTAGGCACGCACCAGCCCGCCGGCTCCCAGGAGGATCCCACCGAAATAGCGCACGACGACGGCACTGACGTCGCTGAGGTCCGTCACCCCGGGCGTCGTTTCGCGTTTGATGAGCGCTTCCAGCATGGGGATGCCTGCGGTGCCGGACGGCTCGCCGTCGTCACTGGACCGCTGGATCATCCGATCGGGTCCGATGACGAACGCGGAACAGTGATGCCGTGCATCGTGGAATTCGCGCCGGAGGTCAGCAACCAGGGCGCGGGCAGTTTCTTCATCGGGCGAACGGCGGAGGACTGTAATGAACCGCGACCGTCGGATCTCCAGTTCGTGACGGAAATCCGGCCCCGCAGCGAGCGTCGTGTACGTTGTTGCACGGCTGTCATCCTCAATTTCCACCGCTTCAGTCTAGTGTTGAGGGGTGTTGAAGATCGGACTGACGGGCGGCATTGCCTCGGGGAAATCATTGGTGGCTGCCAGGCTGCAGGAATTGGGTGCCCTGCTCATTGACGCGGACGTGATTGCGAGGCAAGTGGTGGAACCCGGGACGCCGGGCCTTGACCGCGTCGTGGCGGCTTTCGGCCCCGGCGTACTTGATGCCGGCGGCCGGCTTGACCGCCCCAAGCTTGGATCCATTGTTTTCAACGACCCGTCCCGGCGTGAAGTGCTCAACGGGATCGTCCACCCGTTGGTACGCGAAACCGCGGCGGCCATGATGTCCGGTGCTGGACCAGCCGACATCGTAGTGCAGGACATCCCGCTGCTTGTCGAAACAGGACAGGGCAGTTCATTCCACTTGGTGGTGGTCGTTGATGCCCCTGACGAGGTGCGTCTTCAGCGGATGGTGGAGTTCCGCGGCATGGCCCCGGAGGACGCACGGGCCCGGATGGCCGCCCAGGCCACCCGTGGGGACCGCAATGCTGCTGCTGATATCGTCCTTGCCAACGCCGGAAGCCGCGACGCGCTGCTGGCCCAGGTGGACGCGCTGTGGCAGCAGAGGCTTATCCCTTTCGCGGAGAACCTCAGCCGCGGAATCAGGGCGGACCGGCATGTCGGTCCGGTCTTGACGCCATCCAATGACGACTGGGGCCGCCAAGCCAAACTCCTCGCGGCCCGTATTACCGCTTCGGCGCCCGACCACATCCTGGCGGTGGACCACATCGGTTCTACTTCAGTGCCCGGGCTGGCCGCAAAGGACGTCATCGACCTTCAGGTGGCCGTAGCCGACCTCGACGTGGCGGATCGCCTTGCAGGGCAGCTCGCCAAAGCCGGCTTCCCTGCGGTGCCGGGAGCCACCCGGGACACCCCCAAACCCACCATCCCCGAGCCCGCCCAGTGGCAGAAGCGGTTCCACGCCAACGCGGATCCGGGGCGGCCGGTGAACGTGCATGTCCGCGCGGCTGGATCTCCGGGGTGGCATTACGCGTTGCTTTTCCGCGACTGGCTGCGCTCCGACCCCACCGGCATTGCCTTGTATGAGGCGCACAAGCGCGACATTGCCGCAGCGCATGCCAGGGACCAGGGGACCGCGGCGTACGCCGATGCGAAGGAGCCGTGGTTCACCGATGTCGCCTGGCCGCTCATGGAAGAGTGGGCCCATCGCTCAGGTTGGCAGCCGCCGTCGTATATCTCTTCTGCTGAAGGCAAACGCGGACAGTAGTTGTCCGGGGCCGGGGGTAGATTTGATGTATGAGCCTTGCCCAGGAGATCAACCGTGTCGTCGCCCCCTTCGAAGTGGTCAGTGAATACAAGCCTGCCGGTGACCAGCCGGCCGCCATCGCGGAACTGACGGAACGCATCAACAACGGGGAGAAGGACGTCGTCCTCCTGGGCGCCACCGGTACGGGTAAGAGTGCCACCACGGCGTGGCTCATCGAGCAGGTCCAGCGCCCCACCCTGGTCATGGTCCAGAACAAGACCCTTGCCGCGCAGCTGGCCAATGAGTTCAGGGAGCTGCTGCCCAACAACGCGGTGGAGTATTTCGTTTCCTACTACGACTACTACCAGCCTGAAGCGTACGTGGCGCAGACAGATACCTTCATTGAGAAGGATTCCTCCATCAACGAGGAAGTGGAACGCCTCCGGCACTCTGCTACGAACGCCCTGCTGACCCGTCGTGATGTGATCGTCGTGGCTACCGTTTCCTGTATCTATGGCCTCGGTACGCCGGAAGAATACATCGCGGGCATGGTCACCCTCCGCAAGGGGGCCGAGATGAACCGGGACCACCTCCTGCGGAAGTTCGTCTCCATGCAGTACGCGCGCAACGACATGGACTTCCACCGGGGAACGTTCCGTGTCCGGGGTGACACCGTGGAGATCATCCCCATGTACGAGGAACTGGCCATCAGGATCGAATTCTTCGGCGATGAGATTGAGAACATCCAGACGTTGCATCCGTTGACAGGTGAGGTACTCCGCGACGAAGAAGAGATGTACGTGTTCCCGGCGTCGCACTATGTCGCGGGCCCGGAGCGCATGGCCCGTGCCATCAAGCGCATCGAGGACGAACTCGCTGACCGTTTGAAGGTCCTGGAAGGCCAGAACAAGCTGGTGGAGGCACAGCGGCTGCGGATGCGGACCACCTACGACCTCGAAATGATGCAACAGATGGGCTTCTGCAACGGCATCGAGAACTATTCCGTGCACATTGACGGCCGCAATCCCGGGACCGCCCCACACTGCCTCATCGATTACTTCCCGGACGACTTCCTCCTGGTGGTCGATGAATCCCACGTCACCATCCCGCAGATCGGCGCCATGTATGAAGGAGACATGTCCCGTAAGCGGAACCTCGTGGACTTTGGCTTCCGCCTGCCGTCGGCCATGGACAACCGGCCCCTGAAATGGGACGAGTTCCTGGAGCGCATCGGCCAGACGGTGTACCTGTCGGCAACGCCCGGCAAATACGAACTCGGCAAGGCGGACGGTTACGTCCAGCAGATCATCCGCCCCACCGGCCTCATCGATCCCGAGGTTGTGGTCAAGCCCACCAAGGGACAGATCGATGACCTCCTGGGAGAGATCCGGACCCGCACTGAGAAGAACGAGCGCGTTCTGGTCACCACCCTGACCAAGCGGATGGCGGAGGACCTCACTGACTACCTCGTTGGTCATGGTGTGAAGGTGGAATACCTCCACTCCGACGTCGATACCCTGCGGCGCGTGGAGCTGCTTCGGGAGCTCCGAATGGGCGTGTTCGATGTCCTGGTAGGCATCAACCTCCTCCGTGAAGGACTGGACCTGCCTGAGGTGTCCCTTGTGAGCATCCTGGACGCTGACAAGGAAGGGTTCCTGCGGTCCTCGACATCGTTGATCCAGACCATCGGCCGTGCAGCCCGAAACGTTTCGGGCCAGGTGCACATGTACGCTGACCGCATTACCGATTCCATGGCGCATGCCATCGAAGAGACCAACCGCCGCCGTGCCATCCAGGTGCAGTACAACACGGACCACGGCATCGACCCCCAGCCGCTGCGCAAGCGGATCGCGGACATCACTGATCAGCTGGCCAAGGAAGATGCCGACACGCAGGAACTGCTGAACAACAACCGGCTGGCCAAGGGCGGCAAACGGGGCAAGTCGGCCGCAAAGGGCGCCGCGACCGTCCGCCAGGACGGTCTTGCCGCGGCTCCGGCCGAGGACCTGGTGGGACTCATCGAGCAACTGACTGAGCAGATGCACGGTGCGGCTGCCGAATTGCAGTTCGAAGTCGCGGCCCGGATCCGCGACGAAGTCAAGGAGTTGAAGCGCGAATTACGCCAGATGCAGTCCGCCGGGCACGCCTAAGGTAAGGTTGAGGTCACGTAGGGGAGTATCCCAAGCGCTACGTCCGTCAGCACGCAAGGCACAGATGCCTCGCCGGATGTAGCGGGCCGCCACCATTTGCCTTCACCGCACCCTGGCAGGCCGGAGAGACTTACACCGTTTTCCCGTACCCTGCGAAAGGCCCTTAAATGGAGCTTCCTGTCTGGTTCGAGGTCGGCTCGTTTGTCGTCCTCGGAATTATCCTGCTGATTGACCTGCTCTTGGTCGTCAAGCGCCCCCACGAACCCTCAATGAAGGAAGCCGGCCTCTGGGTCGCTTTCTACGTGGCTTTGGCCATGGTGTTCGCCGGAGCCATGTTCTACTTCACGGGTCCGGAGTACGGCAGCCAGTTCATCGCCGGCTGGGTCACTGAGTACAGCCTCAGCATCGACAACCTCTTCGTCTTCATCATCATCATGGCCCGGTTCTCGGTGCCGCGTAAGTACCAGCAGGAAGTGCTGATGGTGGGTATCATCATCGCGCTGGTCCTGCGTGGCATCTTCATCGCCCTGGGTGCCGTGGTCATCGAACAGTTCAGCTGGGTCTTCTACATCTTCGGTGCGTTCCTGCTGTGGACTGCCTGGAAGCAGGCCAAGGATTCCGGTGAGGACGAGGAAGAGGGTGCAGAGAACCCCCTGATTGCCCGCCTCCGCAAAGTCCTGCCGATGTCCGAGAAATTCGACGGCAACAAGATCCGCACCGTGGTGGATGGCAAAAAGGTCTTCACCCCCATGATGATCGTTTTCATTACCATCGGCCTCACGGACCTCCTGTTCGCGGTGGACTCCATCCCCGCAATCTTCGGCCTGACCCAGAGCGCCTTTATCGTCTTCACAGCGAACATCTTCGCGCTGATGGGGCTGCGCCAGCTGTACTTCCTGCTCGGTGGCCTCATGACCCGACTGGTGTACCTGAAGCACGCCTTGTCCGTGATCCTGGCGTTCATCGGCGTCAAGCTTGTCCTGCACGCCATGCACGTGAACGAGCTTCCGTTCATCAACGGAGGCCACCACATCGAGTGGGCTCCTGAGATCCCCACGTATGTGTCATTGGCGGTCATCATTGGCACCATCATCGTGGCTGTCGTCGCCAGCCTCCTGAGCCCGCAGGCGCGCCAGGCAAAGCTGGATGCCCGGCTCGAGGACGATGCCAAGAAGAGCATGAGTGAAGCGGAGTAACTCTCCCTTGAAAGTTGTACTCTCATGAAGTGACTACCACTTCAACAACGGCGCTGGACCCGCAAAGGGTTCAGCGCCGTACTGTTTTCCTCCTGAGTTCCTCGCAGTTGCTCAGCGGCATCGGCAACGGGGCCACGCTCTCCATTGGCTCCTTGCTGGCAGTTGACCTGTCAGGTTCCGAAGCCTGGGCGGGCTCCATCACCACGGTGCTGACCCTCGCGGCCGCGATCGCCGCGCTGCCACTGGCACGGTTGGCCGAATCGCGGGGACGCCGTGTTGGGCTGGTGACCGGGCTTGTGGCAGCGATGGCCGGGGCCCTCCTGATCATCGCCTCCGTGATGGGACAGTCCTTCGTACTGCTCTTGTTGGGCGCAGCGTTCCTGGGCCTCGGCACCGCCGCGAACCTGCAGGCGAGGTTCGCCGCCGTCGACCTCGCCGAACCGGGTCACCGTGGCCGGTCACTGTCCACCGTGGTCTGGGCGATCACCATAGGTGCCGTCGCCGGGCCCAACCTGATCCAGCCGGGGGCAGCCGTGGGGTCGGCCCTGGGGCTGGCACCGATCGCAGGTCCTTTCGTGTTCTCGGCGGCCGGCCTGTTCCTGGCGGCCGTTCTGTTGTTCGCCGGGCTCCGGCCGGATCCACTGCTGCTGTCCCGAAGGCTGGCGTTGGAGGCAAAGGGCGAAGGAGACGCGGGAACGCAGACCGCCAGAGGAACTGTGCGTTCCGGCCTGCGGGCAGTCCAATCATCACCCTTGGCCATGCTGGCCCTCGCCGCCGTCGTTGCCGCCCACGGCGTCATGGTGGCGGTCATGTCCATGACACCGTTGCATCTGCAGCAGCTGGTTGGCGGATCCCATGCCGGACACCACGGGGGAACCACCGACAGCACGGATGCGCTGGTGATCATCGGGATCACCATTTCGCTCCATATCGCCGGGATGTTCGCGTTGTCTCCGCTCTGGGGTTGGCTGACTGATAAGGCGGGACGCTTGCAGACCATCGCCATGGGGCATGGTCTGCTGCTGGTGGCGGTGTTCATCGCCGGATTCGGCCAGCATGAGCCTGTCCTCGTTACCGCGGGCCTGATTCTCCTCGGCCTGGGGTGGTCCGCGGCAACCATCGCCGGATCAACGTTGCTGGCCGAAAGCGTTGCAGCCGATGCGCGGGTGACCGTCCAGGGTGTCTCGGACACCCTCATGGGCGCCGCGGGAGCCGTCGGCGGCGCCACCTCCGGCCTTCTTCTCGCATGGATCGGCTACCAAGGACTCAATGTTGCTTCCAGCGTCCTGGCAGCGGCAGTACTGGCGTTGGCTCTGGTCATGCTGGCCCGCCGACGGGCACCTGTTGCCGGGAACGGTGCGATGTCCCAGCCACCGGCCTAACGGACTGCCCGCACCATCCCCAGCAGCCGTCCGAAGATGCCTTCGCCGTCCTCGCCGATGCCGTCATGGTGGAAGTCCGCCGTGACCCATGGTTGAAGCCCGCGCACTGCGGCGGCGGTTTCAAGGGACAGATCGTGATCCACATAGATGTCGTCCCTGTAAACGGCAGCCGCCACGGGGACAGTGTTTTCCGCCAACCGTGCGGGGTCATACAGCGGCTTCCAGTCTTTCCTTGCGGCCAACTGCCCAGCTACGTCGCGAAGGGGTACCAAGGCCGGATCCTGGTCGAAGTACCACGGGTAGACCATCTCGCCGGTGAGGAGGGGCTCCTTGGCCTCGGGCTTGAACTCCGGGTAGTCCTCCAATACGCGCCAGGCCGCCCAGTTGGTTGCCTCACCTTGACCGTAGATGGATTCATGCAGGACGGCGTAGAGGGGATTGGCTGCGCGGCTCACGAGACCCCGGACTTGTTCGAGAAAGGACTCGGAGAGTCGTTCCCCGGACGGCGAGCTGATGAAGGCGTCCTCGAGGAGATAGTGCAGCGCGTCCACCCGGGTGTTGCCGCCCAGGAATGATCCGACCATCTGGAAACGCTCCGGCGTCAGCCTCTCGCCACTGGCAAGGAATTCAGGTTCCTGTTCCAGGTGACGGGCGATCCGGGTGACTTTTTCCCGGTCCTCGGGGTACCACGAGAAGTATTCGGCGTTCCGGGCGGCAACGCGCTGGAACGTGGCTTGGTACACCCGGTCGGCCGTACCGTGCAGGGGAGCCAGCCCACCGGTGATGAGAACCTCCCTCAGCCCCTTCGGCGCGAAGGAAAGATAAGTCAACGCACAGAAGCCGCCGAAACTCTGACCGAGGACGGACCAGGGTCCGGAGCCGAGTACTTGCCGGATGTACTCCGCATCAGCCACGATCGCGTCGGCGCGGAAGTGGGTCAAATATTCGGCCTGGGCTGCTGCATCACCCCGGAGTTCCAGGGACTGCTGTTCAACGGGCGTCGACAATCCCGTCCCGCGTTGGTCGAGCATCAGGATGCGGAAGTCTTTTGCTGCCGCTTTCATCCAGCCGGACAGGGACGTCACCCGGTTCCCACGGCCACCCGGGCCGCCCTGGAGGAACAACAGCCACGGTAACCTGGCAGCATCCGCCGCGGTGTGATCCGTGGACGAGTACTCCCTGGCGAAAACCGTGATTGACTCACCGGCGGCGGTTTCACCGCTGTGCACCAGAGGAACCGTGAAATAGTGTTCTGCCGTCCGCAACCCGCGGAATTCGTGGCGGGCGCGGATGGTATGCGTCCCGGCACGATCCAGGTCAGCCACGTGCAAGAGCCTCGGTGGTCTCGCCGGCGTTCGTGCCGAAGGCCTCAAGTGCGTCACCGGTCAAGCGGAACGTGGACCATTCGTCCATGGGGAAGGCGCCAAGCTTCTTGTAGAAGTTGATGGATGGTTCGTTCCAGTTCAGGACACTCCACTCCACCCGGGCGTAGCCCCGTTCGACGGCGGTTGCAGCCAGATGCTGCAACAGCGCCTTGCCGTGGCCTTCGCCGCGCGCGTCGGGAACCACGTAGAGATCTTCGAGGTAGATGCCGTGGACACCTTCCCACGTGGAGTAGTTCAGGAACCACAGGGCGAACCCTTGGACTGTGCCCGCACTGTTTTCGGCGATGGTGGCGTAGACCCGGGGGTTCTCTCCGAAAAGTACCTCGGTGAGCATGGCCGGCGTATTTTTGACGGCATCCGGTTCCTTCTCGTAGATCGCAAGATCGTGGATCATCCGGAGGATGGCATGGACATCGTCAACAGTGGCTGGGCGGATAACACTCATGTGTCCGAGCTTACTAGGGGAGTCGGGACTACCGCTGCCAGGCCAGGGACGACGTTCCGTACTGCACGGGTGCCCGCCCGTACCGGAGCGGGACAGCGTCCACCATCAAGGGCGGCCCTACGAAACGGAGTGGTCCGTAAGGGCTGTCTGTCTCCAGGTATTCCGGCTCTGGCAACTCGCTGACCCTGCTGGCGGACCCGGCCGGGGTCATGCGAAAGAGTTCCTCTGCCGTCCCCGCCAGGGAGAGTTCGGCCAGTCCACCGGTTCCGGTCCTGAGACGTTCTGCCAGGAGCGCCAGGGCAGCAGCGGCCATTCCGTACCCCGTCGCGTGGTCGAGTGCCTGGACGGGCAGTGCGCCGGGCCTCCACCCGTCGTCGTGCAGGCTCCCATACCGTTCCGCGATTCCGCAGGCTGCCTGGACCAAACTGTCGAAGCCCCGCTGCCCCTGCCACGGTCCGGCGCTTCCCCAGGCGGTCAACGTCACCACCACCAGATCCGGCCTTGCCGCCAGCATCGCCTCCGGGCCAAGGCCGAATTTTTCCAGTCCACCACGGCGATAGCCCGTCACCACGACGTCCGCAGTGTCGAACAGGTGATGCACCGTCTTCGCGGTCCCGGCATTGCCCATGTCAGCCTCGGCGCTGCGTTTATCGAAACCGGAGTCGACAAAGGCTTCGGTGAGTTCCGGGAGGCCGGGCGGATCGATGCGCAGCACGTCTGCACCCAGGGCAGCCAGGAGGCGTGTGGCCGCAGGCCCGGCGATGACACGCGTCAAGTCCAGGACCCGGAGCCCTGCCAGCGGACGAAACGGATCGGCTGAAGGAACCCACGACGACGGCCGCGACGTCCCGGCTGCCGGTGGACGGAGCAGACGGATCCAAGGACCCCTGCAGGCCGCCTCGTACATCGACGTGGAAACCCACGCCTCCCGGGTGCGGACGGCCGCAGCTGCTCCTTGCCCGGCGATGATGGCCTGTTCAGCTTCCACCGAAGTCATGGAAAGCAGGACCCGGTCCACATCATGGGCAGTGCTGGCCGAGAGCGTCTCCATCAACCGTGCGGCATGGTGTGGGTAGTTGGCGTGAAGGCGGATCCAGCCGTCTCCGGTGGGCCGGAATCCCGACATCGGAGCAAAACCCTGGGGCTTCCGGCCGGCGATCCTGAGGTGTTGCAGAGAATCGAAAGAAGCCGCTGTCCGATGGGCTGCCACAGAGTAGCGCCCTGCAGAACCCGTGAGGGCTTCAAGGGCGGTGGCTGCGGCCCGGACAGACCCCAGCGCCAGCCCTTCGACGTCCAGGCTGCCACCCCACCACCGGCGCGGACCCTCGCAAGCAGCGGGCTGCGCGTCACTGAGGGCCTTCAACGTCCGCAGCTCGCCGGTCAGGTCCGGGATGGTCTCCACAGCAGCGGGACCTTAGAGCCTGTTGACGTCTGTCACGCGGACGACAGCTGTACCGGTCTCGTCCGATGCTGCCAGGTCCACCTCGGCAGAGATGCCCCAGTCGTGGTTGCCGGCAGGATCGTCGAAGATCTGCCGTACCTTCCAGGAGCCGGGTTCCTCTGTGATGATGAGCAATCCGGGACCGCGCGCGTCAGGACCTGTGCCAATGTCGTCGTGTTCGTCGAAGTAGTCGTCCAGGACTTCCTCCCAGCGCTCCGCTTCCCAGCCGGCATCGCCGTCGAGTTCACCCAGCGCGGCCGAGTCCTCATCGGCGAAGAGTTCAACCCTGCGGAACATCTCGTTCCGGACCATCACCCGGAATGCCCGGATATTGGCCGTCAGGAGCGGCGGCGGGGGCGGGGGAGCGTCGTGCGGAGTGGGCGCAAGCCCGGATGTCAGCTCTTCCCACTCATCCAGCAGGCTGGAATCAACCTGGCGGACCAGTTCCCCCAGCCAGGCAATAAGGTCCTCAAGGTCCTCACGGAGCGAATCCTGGGGAACGGTCTGCCGCAACGCCCGGAACCCGTCCGCAAGGTAGCGCAGGACGATGCCCTCAGAGCGGGCCAAACCGTAGAACTGCACGAACTCACCAAAGTTCATGGCGCGCTCGTACATGTCCCGGATGATGGACTTTGGCGCGAGCTCAAAGTCCCCAACCCACGGTGCTGCCTTACGGTACACCTCAAAGGCTTCGCCGAGGATGCCGGCCAGGGGCATGGGGTAGGTGACTTCGTCCAGCATGGCCATTCGCTGGTCATACTCGATGCCGTCGGCTTTCATGGCGGCAACCGCCTCGCCCCGGGCTTTCTTCTGCTGCGCCGAGAGAATCTGGCGGGGTTTCTCCAGGGTTGACTCGATGACGGAGACCACGTCCAGGGCATAGGACGGCGACTCCGGGTCCAGCAACTCCAGTGCGGCCAAGGCGAAGGGGGAGAGTGGCTGGTTCAGTGCGAAGTTGGCCTGCAGGTGAACCGTCAGGCGCACCGAACGACCCTCCGCTTCCTGTTCCTCCTCCGGGATCCGTTCAACCACACCCGCAGCCAGCAGTTCGCGGTAGATTCCCAACGCCTTCTTCATGAGCTTCAGTTGGGAGGCCCGGCTCTCGTGGTTTCCCGAAAGCAGGCGCCGCGTTGCCTGGAACGGGTCACCCGGACGTTCCATCAGGTTCAGCAACATCGCGTGGGTGACGGTGAAACTGGACGTCAGGGGCTCGGGTACGGACTCGACCAGCCGTTTGAACGTCGGCTCGCCCCAGGAGACGAAACCCTCCGGAGGCTTCTTCTTCACCACCTGGCGCAGCTTCTTCTGGTCATCGCCGAACTTGGCTGTCGCTTTGGCCATCGCCTTGGTGTTCTCCACCACGTGATCCGGAGCCTGGACGACTACCGTGCCGGCGGTGTCATATCCCGCGCGGCCGGCCCGTCCGGCAATCTGGTGGAACTCACGTGAGTTAAGCGACCGGGTGCGTACGCCGTCGTACTTGCTCAAAGCAGTCAACAAAACAGTCCGGATGGGCACGTTGATGCCCACCCCCAAAGTGTCAGTGCCGCAGATGACTTTCAACAGCCCGGCTTGGGCCAGCTGCTCCACCAGGCGTCGGTATTTAGGGAGCATGCCGGCATGGTGGACGCCAATGCCGTGGCGGACCAGCCTGTTCAACGTCTTGCCGAAGCCGGCGGCGAACCGGAATCCGGCAATCAGCTCGGCAATGCGGTCCTTCTCCGCACGGCTGCACATGTTGATGCTCATGAGGTTCTGGGCACGCTCGATCGCTTCTGCCTGGCTGAAGTGAACCACGTAGACCGGCACCTGCTTGGTGGAGAGGAGTTCCTCCAGGCTCTCGTGGACCGGGGTCAGGTGGTAGTAGTAATGCAGCGGGATGGGGCGTTCCGCCGAACTTACGGTGGTGGTGGTCCGTCCCGTCAACTCAGTGAGTCCGGTTTCGAAGCGTGTGACGTCGCCGAGGGTGGCAGACATCAGGAGGAACTGTGCTTGGGGGAGCTCAAGCAGGGGTACCTGCCATGCCCAGCCCCGCTGGGGGTCGGAATAGAAATGGAACTCGTCCATGACCACCGAGCCGAGCTCCGCCGTCGAGCCCTCACGAAGGGCGATGTTGGCGAGAATCTCAGCCGTGCAGCAGATGATGGGGGCGTCCTGGTTGACGCCCGAGTCGCCGGTGATCATTCCCACATTCTCTGCGCCGAAGATGTCGCACAGGGCAAAGAACTTTTCCGACACCAACGCCTTGATGGGAGCCGTGTAATAGCTCCGCCGGCCGCGTGCCATGGCTTCGAAGTGGGCGGCGATGGCCACCAGGGATTTTCCTGAACCCGTGGGGGTGGCCAGGATGACGTTGGCTCCGGAGGCGAGCTCCATGATCGCCTCGTCCTGGGCAGGGTAGAGCTGCAGCCCGCGGCTCTCAGTCCACTCCACGAACCGTGTATAGATCTCGTCCGGGTCCAAGGGACCCGTGGCATTGGAACCGGGGAGCTGCTCAAGAAGTTTCATTGGTTTCCAGCTTAGTGCCCGGACGGTTTAGGCTCGGCCCAGCAGCGGTGTCAGGCGCAAGGAGGCTTTGATGAAGTGGGATCCATCCAAATATGTGGAATTCGGCAACCATCGGGACCGCCCCTTCCACGACCTCGTTGCGAGGGTCCAGGCCAGCGGACCCCGGAAAGTGGTCGATCTCGGCTGCGGGCCCGGCAACCTGACCGCAACCCTGACCGAACGTTGGCCGGAAGCCCATATCGTAGGCATCGACTCCTCCGGGGAGATGCTCCGCACAGCGCAATCCCTCGCGCAGCGTTTCAGCCACCTTGGGTTCGAGCAGGGTGACATCGCGGACTGGGCGCCGGACGCGGAGACGGACGTCGTCGTCACCAATGCGGCGCTCCAGTGGGTTCCCGGTCATCAGGACATGCTGGCCGGTTGGTTGCGGTCCTTGAAGCCAGGCGCATGGTTCGCCATGCAGGTACCCGGAAACTTCACCTCGCCGTCCCACACGCTCATGCGGGAACTCGCGGAATCGCCACGGTGGTCCGGCCGGCTGGCAGGCGTCCTGCGACACGACGGCGCAGTAGGTGGCCCGGCGGACTACTTGGGCATCATGCTCGACGCCGGATGTTCGGCTGACGCTTGGGAGACCACCTACCAGCAGGTGCTGCCGGGCGAGGACCCCGTGTTGCAGTGGGTCCGCGGCACAGGGCTCCGCCCTGTTCTGGCGGTGCTGTCCGCGGAAGAAGCTGCAGATTTTGAGATGGAATACGCCGCAAGGCTGCGCGAAGCCTATCCAGCCACCAGCCATGGGACGGTTTTTCCGTTCCGGCGCATTTTTGCCGTGGCAAGAAAAAACGCATGAACCGGTCGGATTACCCGTCGTGGGCGGCCGGGACTTTCCGGTCCTGTGATGGCAGGTGTCGTCATGGCTTGTCCAGCTCCGGCGTCGCTGGTCTAATTCTCGGCATGGACCAAGGACGCTTCCGACATCAAACGCCCCGCCACATGACGGCACCCGGGCGGAGGTCCTTGTGACTCCCACCGGCGATTTCCCTGGCACCTGGCGCCCCAACACCACCAGCGCCGTTGCGCTCTTTGAACAGTTGAGGCTGCGGATCATTGAACTCGCGGACTCGGGAGTCCTGGCAGTCGGGGCGAAACTACCGCCCGTGCGCAATTTGGCAGGCGTGCTGGACGTCGCGCCGCATACAGTGGCCCGGGCTTACAAAGAATTGGAAGCGGCAGGCGTCGTTGCCACCCGCGGTCGGAACGGCACCGTGGTCTGTGCACGGGACGACCGCTGGGGGGCATTGGCCGAGGTAGCGGCTCAATACGCGTCCGCCGCCAAGGCCCAAGGGGCGTCCTTCGCCGAAGCGGTCCAGCTTCTAGCCGCCGCCTACGACGCGGATTGATACCGATCGGTAGCGTGTGAGGCACGACATGGAAATTCGAAGAAGTTTTCGATTAGCATTGGTAAGTGCCCAAAGCCTTAGCTGAAGATACCGCCATCGAATCCCCGAACAGCATCCCTGCAGTTCCTGACACCAAACCGGCCCGGCCCGACCTGTCGCGGCTCGTGGTCAAGGGTGCCCGGGAACACAATCTGCGCAACGTGGACCTCGACCTTCCCCGCGACGCCATGATCGTGTTCACGGGGCTCTCGGGTTCCGGTAAATCGTCCCTGGCTTTCGACACCATCTTCGCCGAAGGGCAGCGCCGGTACGTCGAATCCCTCTCTGCCTACGCGCGTCAATTCCTCGGCCAGGTTGACAAGCCGGATGTTGACTTCATCGAGGGCTTGTCGCCTGCGGTCTCCATCGACCAAAAGTCCACCAGTAAGAACCCCCGCTCCACGGTGGGCACCATCACCGAGATTTACGACTACATGCGGTTGCTCTGGGCCCGCGTTGGCCGCCCGCACTGCCCTGTCTGCGGCGAGCCCATCGCACGCCAGACGCCGCAGCAGATCGTGGATCAGCTCCTGGAGCTGGAGACGGGCACGCGTTTCCAGGTCCTCGCTCCCGTAGTCCGCGGCCGCAAGGGTGAGTTCGTCGACCTCTTCAAGGAGCTCACTGCAAAGGGCTATTCACGTGCCCGCGTGGACGGCGAGCTGGTCCAGTTGAGCGATCCTCCCAAACTGGGCAAGCAGTTCAAGCACACCATTGAAGTCGTCGTTGACCGCTTGGTGGTCAAAGAAGGCATCAGCCAGCGGCTGACGGACTCCGTGGAAACGGCCCTTGGCCTGGCCGAAGGCCGTGTCCTGGTTGAATTCGTGGATCTCGAAGCAGGGGATCCCGCACGTATCCGGGCATTCTCCGAGAATCTGGCCTGCCCCAACGAACACCCTTTGGCGATCGATGAAATCGAGCCCCGGTCGTTCTCCTTCAACAACCCGTTTGGTGCCTGCTCGGCCTGCAGTGGCATCGGTACCAAGCTCGAAGTGGACGAGGAACTGATCGTCCCGAATCCCGAGCTCTCCCTGGGCGAAGGTGCCATTGCCCCTTGGTCCCTGGGCACCGCGACCACTGAGTACTGGAACCGGCTCCTTGAGGGCCTCGCCCATGAACTCGGTTTCTCCATGAAGACGCCGTGGGAAAAGCTGCCCAAGGAAGTCCGTAACACCGTACTGCACGGCAAGGACCACAAGGTTGTTGTCCAGTACAAGAACCGTTTCGGTCGGGAGCGCAAATACAGCACGGGCTTTGAAGGCGCCATCCAGTATGTCCACCGCAAGCACGGTGAGACCGATTCCGACTGGGCCCGTGACCGGTACGAAGAGTACATGCGCCAGATTCCCTGCCCTGAGTGCAACGGTGCACGCCTCAACCCGGCGTCGTTGTCCGTCCTGATCAACGGCAAGTCGATCGCCGCGGTCGCAGCCCTGCCGATGCGGGAATGCGCAGAGTTCCTGGGCAGCCTCACCCTCACCGACCGGGAAGCACAAATTGCCAACCAGGTGCTGAAGGAAATCCAGGCCCGCCTGACCTTCCTCCTTGACGTCGGCTTGGAGTACCTCAACCTTGAGCGGCCTTCGGGCACCCTGTCCGGCGGCGAGGCGCAGCGCATCCGCCTGGCAACCCAGATCGGCTCCGGCTTGGTGGGCGTCCTGTACGTCCTTGACGAGCCATCCATCGGCCTTCACCAACGTGACAACCGGCGGCTCATCGAAACGCTCACCCGCCTCCGGGACCTCGGCAACACGCTGATTGTGGTGGAGCACGACGAAGACACCATCCATGAGGCCGACTGGGTGGTGGACATTGGACCAGGGGCCGGCGAGCACGGCGGCCAGGTGGTGCACTCCGGTACTTACAAGGAGCTCCTGGACAATACGGACTCGCTGACGGGGGACTACCTGTCGGGGCGCCGGAAAATCGATGTCCCCGCCAAGCGCCGCAAGTACGACAAGAAACGTGAACTCAAAGTTGTCGGTGCCCGGGAGAACAACCTCAACAACGTTGACGCGACGTTCCCCCTGGGGCTCTTTACCGCGGTGACGGGCGTCAGCGGTTCCGGCAAGTCCACGCTGGTGAACGAGATCCTGTACAAGGTCCTCGCCAACAAGCTCAACGGCGCCAAGCAAGTGGCTGGACGGCATCGGACCGTGGCCGGCCTGGAACACCTGGACAAGGTGGTCCACGTCGACCAGAGCCCCATCGGCCGGACTCCCCGGTCCAACCCCGCCACCTACACCGGGGTGTTCGACAACATCCGCAAGCTCTTCGCGGAGACCACCGAGGCCAAGGTTCGCGGTTACCAGCCCGGACGGTTCTCGTTCAACGTCAAGGGCGGGCGCTGCGAGGCCTGCTCGGGGGATGGCACCTTGAAGATCGAGATGAACTTCCTTCCGGACGTCTATGTTCCTTGCGAGGTCTGCCACGGCGCCAGATACAACCGGGAAACCCTGGAGGTCCACTACAAGGGCAAGACCATCGCTGATGTTCTCAACATGCCCATCGAGGAGGGTGCGGAGTTCTTCGCCGCCTTCACCCCGATTGCCCGGCACTTGAACACCCTGGTGGACGTGGGCCTCGGCTATGTCCGCCTCGGGCAGCCGGCAACCACCTTGTCCGGTGGTGAGGCCCAGCGCGTAAAGCTTGCCGCAGAGCTCCAGAAGCGTTCCAACGGCCGCAGCATCTATGTCCTGGACGAACCCACCACGGGCCTGCACTTTGAGGACATCCGAAAGCTGCTGATGGTTCTTCAGGGCCTGGTGGACAAAGGCAATACCGTCATCACCATTGAGCACAACCTGGACGTCATCAAGTCTGCGGACTGGATTGTGGACCTCGGTCCCAACGGCGGATCAGGAGGCGGGAAGATCGTTGCTACGGGAACGCCCGAACAGGTGGCAAAATCGACCGACAGCCATACAGCGACCTTCCTGGCTGAAATTCTTGGTTAGTCTCTAGAAGTATTCCGGTAGCGGCATGCGAGTTTCAGGCATGCCGCTACTCGTGAGAAACTAACCCGGTGACTCAAACAACGGTGCCCGTAATATTCGATCTGGACGGCACCCTTGTCGATCCTGCCGGCGGAATAACCGGGGGAATTTCCGCAGCCCTCCGCGAAATGAACCTTCCCGTTCCGGATCAGGCCGTCTTGAATTCAATGGTCGGTCCCAAGCTCAGCGATTCCCTGCTGCATCTGGCCAAAGTCCCGGAAAGCCTGGTGAATGAAACCATCGAGCGATACCGGCGCCATTACAAGGAAACGGGTATCGGCCAAAGCAAGCTGTACCCCGGAATCTTCGATCTCCTGGAATACTTCGCCGAGTCCGGCCGGCCGGTAGCCGTTGCCACGCAGAAGCCGCAGTCCATTGCGCGGCTCGTCCTGGAACACCACAACATTGCCGACTTCTTCGTCTCCATCCGCGGGGCAGCGGACAACGAGTCCCTGGAGGCCAATACGGCATCAGGCAAAGTGGAGATCGTTGGTGCAGCGTTGGCTGACCTTCACTCGCAACCGGCCGTGATGGTGGGAGACAGGCATCAGGATGTCGCAGGGGCCCTGGCGAACGGCCTGGACTGCATCGGCGTCAGTTGGGGGTTCGCCCCGGATGGCGAGCTCCAGGAAGCCGGCGCGGTTGCCATCGTTGAAACTGCCCTTGAGTTGCGCACCACAATTGAAGAACTTGACGCTGTCCGTGCGGCGGCCCTGAGCGAGGTACAAAACGATGGCAGTCTTTGATGCGATCCGGTGGACCACCCGTGGACTGATTTCTTCCACGTGCCGGCCTACTGTCATTGGGCTGGAGAACGTTCCCAAGGAGGGGCCCTTCATTGTGGCGCCCAACCATCTCTCGTTCCTGGACAGTGTGATCGTTCAGGCCCTGATGCCGCGACCGGTCGCGTTCTTCGCCAAGGCCGAATACTTCACCACCAAAGGCGTCAAAGGCGCCGTCATGAAGTCCTTCTTCGAGGCCGTCGGATCGATTCCCGTAGAACGCGGCGAGCAGGCCGCCAGCGTTCAGGCGCTTAAGACGTTGCTGGACATCCTTGAGTCGGGCAAAGGTATCGGCATCTACCCTGAGGGCACCCGATCCCGGGACGGCATCCTCTATCGGGGACGCACGGGAGTGGGGTGGCTTGCCCTGACCACGGGTGCACCCGTCATTCCCGTGGGGCTGATCGGCACCGAGAAACTGCAGCCCGCAGACAAGAACGCCGTGCGTCCCCAGCACTTCACCATGAAGGTGGGCGAGCCCTTGTACTTCGAGAAGACGGGACCGGACCACTCCCTCCCGGCACGCCGGGAAGTGACCGACAAGATCATGGATGCCATCGCGGTGCTCAGCGGCCAGGAACGCTCCACGAGCTACAACCAGAGTAAATCGGTCGACTGAAACAGCGCTGTCCCCCACGGGAGGGTGGCAACGGCTGTCGTTCCGGTTCACTAGACTGGACACGTGGCAGATCCAGCAAGTTACCGGCCCCAAACGGGTGAAATTCCCACCACCCCGGGCGTCTATCGATTCCGCGACCCCCATGGCCGGGTCATTTATGTGGGGAAAGCAAAGAACCTCCGGTCGCGGCTCAATTCCTACTTCGCCAATCCGGCGGGGCTGCTGCCCAAGACCCACGCAATGGTTCATGCGGCAAGCAGCGTCGAATGGACAGTGGTGGGCAGCGAGC
Organism: Paenarthrobacter sp. TE4293; assembly: GCF_050435325.1. NCBI lineage: Bacteria > Bacillati > Actinomycetota > Actinomycetes > Micrococcales > Micrococcaceae > Paenarthrobacter > Paenarthrobacter sp. TE4293. The sequence continues at coordinate 355,830 of NZ_JBNJRY010000001.1, read as the reverse complement.
TGGAATCGTTGCAGCTGGAATACACCTGGATCAAGGAATTCAAGCCGCGCTTCAATGTGGTGTTCCGCGACGACAAAACCTATCCCTACCTTGCTGTCACCATGGGGGAGAAGTTCCCCCGGGTCCAGGTCATGCGTGGTGAGCGGAGAAAAGGCACCAGGTACTTCGGCCCGTACACCGCGGGGGCCATCCGTGAAACGATGGACACCCTGTTGCGGGTTTTCCCCGTGCGAAGCTGCAGCGCGGGCGTCTTCAAACGTGCCGAATCGAGCGGGCGCCCCTGCCTCCTTGGCTACATCGACAAATGCTCGGCACCTTGCGTTGGCCGCGTCACACCCGACGAACACCGGAGCCTCGCCGAAGATTTCTGTTCCTTCATGGGTGGCGAAGCCAAGCGTTTCATCAGCCGCTTGGAGAAGGACATGGCGGCCGCCGTGGCCGAACTGGACTATGAACGCGCCGCCGGGCTCCGGGACGACATCATCGCGCTGCGGAAGGTCTTCGAACGCAATGCCGTGGTCCTCGCTGAGGACACCGACGCAGACGTCTTCGCACTGCACGACGACGAACTTGAAGCCTCCGTGCAGGTCTTCCACGTCCGCGGCGGACGCGTCCGCGGGCAACGTGGCTGGGTCGTTGAGAAGGTCGAAGATGCCACCACACCCGAACTCATCGAACACTTGCTCCAGCAGGTCTACGGCGAGGACAGCGAGGTCCAGGGCCGGATCCCCCGCGAGGTACTGGTTCCGGAAACCCCCAGCAATCACGCCGAACTCACGGAATGGCTTGGTGGTCTGCGCGGCGCCAAGGTGGACATCCGCGTGCCACAGCGCGGTGACAAGGCAGCACTGATGTCCACTGTGCGCGAGAACGCGGAGCAAGCGCTCAAGCTGCACAAGACCCGCCGGGCAGGCGACATTACTGTCCGGTCCGTGGCACTCCAGGAATTGCAGGAGGCGCTGGAAATTCCCGTTCCCTTGTTGCGGATTGAGTGCTTCGATATCTCGCACGTACAGGGCACCAACGTGGTGGCTTCCATGGTGGTGGTGGAGGACGGACTGCCCAAGAAGGCCGATTACCGCAAGTTCTCCATCACCGGGGCAGCAGCGGTTGACGATACCGCGGCCATGCATGATGTCCTCACCCGCCGGTTCAGGCACTACCTGACCGACAAGGCCGCGCAAGTGCCTGTCGTCTCAGGCGAGATCGTCAACCCGACACGGGCCGGGGCCAAGAGCAATGCCGACGTGCCGCCGTCGGACCCCACCATGCCTGCCCCGAAGGCCAAGTTCGCGTACCCACCCAACCTGGTGGTGGTGGACGGCGGCCAGCCACAGGTTAATGCCGCAAAGCGGGCGTTGGCCGGGTTGGGCATCGACGACGTTTATGTGGTTGGCCTCGCCAAGCGGCTGGAGGAAGTCTGGCTGCCGGACAGCGACTTCCCGGTGATCCTGCCGCGGACATCGCAGGGACTGTACCTGCTTCAGAGGATCCGTGACGAAGCCCACCGCTTCGCCATCACCTTCCACCGCCAGAAGCGCGGGAAGGCCATGACCGTATCCGTACTGGATGGTGTGCCGGGCCTGGGCGAAGCCAAGCGTAAGGCTTTGGTGGCCCATTTCGGATCGCTCAAGAAGATCAAAGCCGCGTCCGTCGAGGAACTCACGTCCGCCAAAGGAATCGGTCCTGCCCTGGCTGCCGCAGTGGTCCAGCATCTGGGCTCCACGGACGACTCCTCTGAAGCAGCCCCGGCGATCAACATGACCACCGGCGAAATACTTGAATCTTAGCTAGGGTTAGAACCTGGCTGGCGGCCGCACCTGCGGTCACCAGCGCCTGAACCTGCCAGGCGTGCTTGCCCCTCCAGGCGTGCAGCGCAGGCAGGTACCACCACTTCCGACGAAACGGGGACATTTGATGGATGAGGCAACGGCAGGGTCCGGAACGGAGCAGGACGGCCTCACGCCCGTCAAGCCACCGGAGGCGGAGCTGCTGGTAGTCACCGGCATGTCCGGGGCAGGACGCAGTACAGCCTCGGATGCACTGGAAGATCACGGCTGGTATGTGGTGGACAACCTTCCGCCACAGATGCTGGGAACCCTGGCTGAAATTGTCTCGCATGCTCCAAAGTCGATCCCCAAGCTGGCAGTGGTGGTCGATGTCCGCAGCAAGGACCTCTTCACCGACATCCAGACTGCCTTGGGCGCACTCAGTGCCAGCGGCATCACCTTCCGGGTGCTCTTCCTGGATGCCAATGACGAGGTCCTGGTCCGCCGTTTCGAGCAGGGACGCCGGCCACATCCGTTGCAGGGCGGCGGCAGGATCCTCGATGGGATCGGCATTGAACGCGAAGTCCTGCGTGAACTGCGCGAACATTCCGATGTGGTGCTGGACACTTCCGACTTCAACGTCCATGGCCTGGCAACGGCCATTACGGAATTGTTCAGCGATACCGGCCCGGTGACCCTGCGCCTCAACGTCATGAGCTTCGGATTCAAATACGGGCTCCCGGTGGATGCCAACTTCGTCGCTGACGCCCGCTTCATTCCCAACCCGCACTGGGTACCCAAGCTTCGGCCACACACAGGGCTGGACCAGGACGTCAGCGACTACGTGCTGGCCGCCGACGGCGTCCACGAGTTCGTGGACAGGTACGTCCGGGCGTTGGAGCCGGTCCTGGACGGCTACCGGCAGGAGAACAAGCACTACGCCACCCTGGCCGTCGGCTGCACCGGTGGCAAGCACCGTTCGGTGGCGGTCGCCGTCGAGCTTTCCAAACGTTTGGCCCAATATCCCCGCGTCACCGTCACCACCACCCACCGCGACCTGGGACGCGAGTAGTGGGCGTCCTCACGGGCCCACTGCCCCTGATTCCGCCCAAAGGGGTTCCCGGCAGCCAACAGAAGAAGAGCCCATCGGTGGTGGCTCTGGGCGGCGGGCACGGCCTGGCAGCATCGCTGTCCGCACTGCGCCTGCTCACGTCCGAGTTGACGGCGATCGTTACGGTAGCGGACGACGGCGGCTCCTCGGGGCGTCTCCGCGAGGAGTACGGCGTCCTCCCGCCTGGTGACCTCAGGATGGCGCTCAGCGCCCTGTGCGACGATACCGATTGGGGCCGGACCTGGCGGGACGTCATGCAGCACCGGTTCAACGCCGGGTCCGCCAAGGGCGGCTCACTGGACCATCACGCCATGGGCAACTTGCTCATCGTGACGCTGTGGGAGCTTTTGGGCGACACGGTTGCCGGACTGAAATGGGCCGGTGCGCTCTTGGGAGCCCGGGGCCAGGTGCTTCCCATGTCAAGTGTCCCGCTCACCATTGAAGGCCGGGCCCGCGTCGAACTCCCGGGTGGAGGCCATGAACTGCAAACAGTCAGGGGGCAGGCAAAGTGTGCTGTGGCGGGCAAGCTCGAAGAAGTCAGGCTCCTGCCCGAAGACGCTCCTGCGTGCACCGAGGCACTGACGGCCATCGAGTTGGCGGACTGGGTCATTCTGGGGCCAGGCTCCTGGTACACCTCGGTGCTGCCGCATTTGTTGCTGCCTGAGCTGCGCCAGGCGCTCGGCGACACCGCTGCAAAGCGCTGCCTGACCATGAACCTTGACGTCGAAACCAAGGAAACCTCAGGCATGACGGCTGCCGACCATTTGGATGTCCTGCGCCGCTATGCACCTGAGTTCAGCGTTGATGTGGTCCTTGCCGATCCTGCCGCGATCCAGGATCTTAAGGCCTTTGAGAAGGCCGCAGGGATGATCGGCGCTGAAGTGGTGTTGGGTAGAGTAGGGGCGTCGAGGCGCCGCCCCGTCCATGATCCACTGCTGTTGGCAGCGGCGTACCACGATATTTTCGGGAACAGTTAGGAACACGCGATGGCACTTACTGCGTCGGTCAAGGACGAACTGTCCCGGCTGGACATCAAAAAATCTTCTGTCCGAAAGGCGGAAGTTTCGGCAATGCTCCGCTTCGCGGGCGGCCTGCACATTATTTCGGGCAGGATCGTGATCGAGGCCGAGGTCGACCTCGCCTCCACGGCGCGCCGCCTCCGGGCCGCGATCGCGGAGGTCTACGGGCACCAGAGCGAAATCATCGTGGTCTCCGGCGGAGGCCTACGCCGGGGGAGCCGCTACGTTGTCCGCGTGGTGCGTGACGGCGAGGCCCTTGCCCGCCAGACAGGCCTGCTCGATGGACGTGGACGCCCTGTGCGCGGCCTTCCCTCAGTGGTGGTCAACGGCTCGGCGGCAGACGCTGAGGCTGTCTGGCGGGGAGCGTTCCTTGCCCACGGTTCACTCACGGAGCCCGGACGGTCTTCCTCCCTGGAAGTAACCTGCCCCGGCCCTGAATCAGCGCTGGCACTCGTTGGAGCTGCACGCCGCCTGGGCATCCAGGCCAAGGCCCGTGAAGTGCGTGGCGTGGACCGTGTGGTGATCCGTGATGGAGACACCATCGCAGCCCTCCTGACCCGCATGGGCGCCCACGACGCCCTCATGGTCTGGGAGGAGCGGCGCATGCGCAAGGAGGTGCGGGCCACCGCCAATAGACTGGCGAACTTTGATGACGCAAACCTGCGTCGTTCGGCCCAGGCAGCCGTAGCAGCAGGTGCCCGGGTGGACCGCGCCTTGGAGATCCTGGGAGACGACGTCCCGGACCACCTCAAGTACGCCGGGGAGCTCCGCGTAGCGCACAAGCAGGCCAGCCTGGATGAACTGGGACGCCTTGCGGATCCGCCCATGACCAAGGACGCCATCGCGGGCCGGATCCGCCGCCTCCTTGCCATGGCGGATAAGCGTGCGCTTGATTTGGGAATTCCGGGCACTGAGGCAAATGTGACTCCCGAAATGATGGACGAGTAGTCCGCACCCATAGAATCGAAAATGCGTGGAGGAAATACTGCGAGGCCACCCCGGGTTGTTCCCGGTGGAGGCAAGAACAGGCTTCTTCGCCAAGGATTTCCGGCCGGCATGCTGGCCGGATGACATAACGAGTTACCAACCCGGACGTCAGTCCATTACATTGGAGGATTTCGTGACAGAGTACGTTCTGCCCGAGCTCGGCTACGACTACGCAGCTCTCGAGCCGCACATTTCGGCGAAGATCATGGAGCTGCACCACAGCAAGCACCATGCAGCTTACGTTGCAGGCGCCAACAATGCCCTTTCCCAGCTGGCAGATGCCCGCGAGAAGGGTGACTACGCCAACATCAACCGCCTCTCCAAGGACCTCGCCTTCCACACCGGTGGACACATCAACCACTCGGTCTTCTGGAACAACATCTCCCCGGACGGCGGCGACAAGCCCGAAGGTGAGCTCGCAGCTGCCATCGACGACGCTTTTGGTTCGTTCGATGCCTTCCGTGCCCAGTTCACGGCTGCCGCTCTTGGCCTGCAGGGTTCCGGCTGGGCTTTCCTGGCCTACGAGCCCATCGGTGGCAACCTGCTCATCGAACAGCTCTACGATCAGCAGGGCAACGTTGCAGTGGGCACCACCCCGTTGCTGATGTTGGACATGTGGGAACACGCCTTCTACCTGGACTACGTCAACGTCAAGGCGGACTACGTCAAGGCCTTCTGGAACATCGTCAACTGGGCGGATGTTGCCAAGCGCTTCGAAGCCGCACGCACCAACGCCACGGGACTCATCGTCCTCTAGCTGGTGAGCCGCAGTTCACGCTGGTGTAACAAAAGTCACTTTTAGGGTGAAATGCGGCTAAATGCTGGAAAGCCTGCCTCCGCAGTTGCGGGGGCAGGCTTAGTTAAACGTAAGATGGATCACGGAAGGCGGTTAGCCTTCAGCAACGTGGCTGGTCGCCCTCCGATCTGATAATCACCTCTGCCCAAAGACGTGCGGGGTCTGTTAGTTGGAAATTTCTAATCCGACTCACTAGGCGTGCTTGCAAGAGCACCAAGGAGATTGACACATAGTGACCACCCGTATTGGTATCAACGGCTTCGGCCGCATCGGCCGTAACTACTTCCGCGCAGCACTGGCCCAGGGCGCAGACCTTGAGATCGTCGCAGTCAACGACCTCACCAGCCCCGAGACCCTCGCGCACCTCCTGAAGTACGACTCCGTCGGTGGACGCCTCGCCCAGACCGTGGAAGTTGTCGATGGAAACCTGGTAGTCGACGGCAAGTCCATCAAGGTCCTGGCCGAACGCGATCCCGCAAACCTTCCCTGGGGCGAGCTCGGTGTGGACATCGTCATCGAGTCCACCGGCTTCTTCACCAAGGCCGCGGCAGCGCAGAAGCACATCGATGCCGGAGCCAAGAAGGTCCTCATCTCGGCACCCGCAAGCGACGAAGACATCACGATCGTCATGGGCGTAAACCACGAGCTCTACGACCCGGCGGCGCACAACATCATCTCCAACGCCTCCTGCACCACCAACTGCCTCGGCCCGCTGGCCAAGGTAGTCAACGACGCCTTCGGCATCGAGCGTGGCCTCATGACCACGGTCCACGCCTACACGGCCGACCAGAACCTGCAGGACGGCCCGCACGGCGACCTCCGCCGTGCACGCGCTGCCGCCATCAACATGGTTCCCACCTCCACCGGTGCGGCCAAGGCAATCGGTCTGGTCCTTCCGGAACTCAAGGGCAAGCTCGACGGCTACGCCATCCGCGTCCCGGTTCCCACCGGCTCCGCAACGGACCTTACGGTCACGGTTTCCCGCGAAGTCACGGTCGAGGAAGTCAACGCCGCCGTGAAGGCCGCAGCAGAATCCGAGCAGTGGGCCGGCATCCTCAGCTACACGGACGCCCCGATCGTGTCCTCGGACATCGTCGGAGACCCCGCTTCGTCCATCTTCGATTCCGGCCTCACCAAGGTCATCGGCAACCAGGTCAAGGTTGTTTCCTGGTATGACAACGAGTGGGGTTACTCGAACCGCCTCGTAGACCTCACGGAGCTCGTCGCATCCAAGCTGGGCTAGGGTAGACACATGACATCTCACACCCTCAACGAACTCATCGCTGAAGGTGTCCGCGGGCGGTACATTCTGGTCAGAAGTGACCTGAATGTGCCGCTCGACGGCTCTACAGTGACCGACGACGGCCGCATCAAGGCCTCCCTTCCGGTCCTCAAGAAGCTCTCGGACGCCGGTGCCCGTGTGCTCGTAACCGCCCACCTGGGACGCCCCAAGGGCGCTCCCGAAGACAAGTACTCCTTGAAGCCTGCTGCGGCCCGCCTGGCGGAACTTGCGGACTTCAAAGTAGAGCTCGCCGCCGACACGGTGGGAGACTCTGCCAGGGAACTTGCCGCTGCGCTGCAGGACGGCGAAGTACTCATCCTCGAGAATGTGCGCTTCGATGCCCGCGAAACCAGCAAGGACGACGCCGAGCGCGGCGCCTTCGCTGACGAGCTGGTGGCCCTTACGGGAAACAATGGCGCGTTCGTGGACGACGCCTTCGGCGCTGTCCACCGCAAGCACGCCAGCGTCTATGACGTCGCCACCCGGCTGCCGTCATATCTGGGTGACCTTGTCCACACCGAGGTTGAGGTTCTCCGGAAGCTCACCACGGACACCCAGCGTCCCTACGTCGTGGTTCTTGGCGGGTCCAAGGTCTCGGACAAGCTGGCAGTCATTGACAACCTGCTCGGCAAAGCCGACACCATCCTCGTTGGCGGCGGCATGCTCTTCACCTTCCTTGCTGCAGCCGGCCACAAGGTGGCGGCAAGCCTCCTTGAGGAAGACCAGATCCCCGTTGTCCAGGATTACCTGAAGCGCGCATCCGCCGCCGGTACGTCCTTCGTGATTCCTACCGACGTGGTGGTGGCGAGCCGCTTCGCAGCGGACGCCGAGCACGAGGTGGTCAAGGCAGACGCCATCGAGGAGAGCTCATTCGGAACTTCCGGCATCGGCCTGGACATTGGACCTGAATCGGCTTCCGCCTTCGCAGCACAGATCGAAGGGGCCAAGACCGTCTTCTGGAACGGACCCATGGGTGTCTTCGAGTTCGAAGCATTCTCCAGCGGCACGCGGGCCATTGCCCAGGCGCTGACGGATACGGTTGCCTTCACTGTGGTCGGGGGCGGCGATTCAGCCGCCGCTGTTCGGACCCTCGGGTTCGAGGACTCGCAGTTCGGACATATCTCCACCGGTGGTGGCGCCAGCCTGGAATACCTTGAAGGCAAGGAACTTCCCGGCCTAAGCGTCCTGGACCGCTAAGCACCAACCGGCCGGCAGGACGCCACTGCGTCCTGCCGGCCGTTCCATATCTCAACGCATTCTTTGGAGTTCACGTGACTACCTCTGCCAACGGCAACTTTGTCCGCAAGCCCTTCATCGCCGGCAACTGGAAGATGAACATGGACCACGTCCAGGGCATCACCTTGCTGCAGAAACTTGCCTGGACGCTGTCCGACGCCAAGCACGACTACAACCGTGTCGAGGTCGCTGTGTTCCCGCCGTTTACGGACCTTCGCGGCGTCCAGACGCTTGTTCAGGGCGACGACCTCGACATTGTCTACGGCGGCCAGGATCTCTCGCAGTTTGACTCCGGCGCTTACACCGGGGACATCTCCGGCCAGTTCCTCAGCAAGTTGGGCTGCACCTACGTCCTGGTTGGCCACAGTGAGCGCCGCACCATCCACAACGAGTCCGATGAGGTCCTGAACGCCAAGGTCAAGGCGGGGTTCCGTCACGGCGTCACCCCCGTCCTCTGCGTCGGCGAGGGCCTTGAAGTTCGCCAGGCCGGCACCCATGTGCAGCACACCCTGGCCCAGCTGCGCGCCGGTGTCGAAGGACTCACCGCCGAGCAGGCCGCCGAACTCGTAGTTGCCTACGAGCCGGTATGGGCCATCGGCACGGGCGAAGTTGCCGGGCCGGAGGATGCCCAGGAAATGTGCGCAGCCATCCGTGCCGAGCTCGCCGAGATCTTCGACGCGACAGTTGCGGAGAAGACCCGCCTTCTTTACGGCGGTTCCGTCAAGGCCAACAACGCTGCCGCCATCATGGCCGAAAGTGATGTTGACGGGTTGCTTGTGGGTGGCGCCAGCCTGGACCCCGCTGAGTTTGCTAACATTGTCAGGTTCGAGAGCCACCTCGTCACGGACTAGTCCGGCTCCCGTTTTCCGCTTCTTCGAAAGGCCGTCGTGGACGTTCTTCAAGTCATTCTGCAGATCCTGCTGGGAATCACCAGCCTTCTGCTGACGCTGCTCATCCTCCTGCACAAGGGACGTGGCGGCGGTTTGTCCGACATGTTCGGTGGCGGCATGAGCTCCGGATTGAGTTCGTCCGGTGTAGCCGAGCGCAACCTGAACCGCTTCACGATCATTCTTGGTATCACGTGGGGCCTTGTCATCATTGGCCTTGGCTTGATCATGCGCTTCACCTCGGGTGGCGACTCCTAGTCTCCCCATGCCGGTGTGCCAAAGGGGTGGTTCCTTACCGGAACCGCCCCTTTTTGTCCGCAATTTCGCATCCCCAGTGCCGTCATGGAGCCGCCCGCATTAGACTGGCCCTGTTGGCCGTAAGGTCCACGGGCCGTGACGGCCGACCACCGACTTCGCTAGGGGTTCGAACATGGTTCATGGCACGCCAGGATATCGGGGCACCCGCGTAGGGGTGGCCCAGGGTTCCACCCCGAGGAATCAAAGCGACCACGGAGACGGCGTGCAATTGCCCCGCATCCGCGTTCCCTACTGGTGCGCCAAGGGACACGAAACGCGGCTCGTCTTCCTCAAGCTCCCGGACGACCAGATTCCCATGAATTGGGACTGCCCAAAATGCGGCCTTCCTGCATCGCGGGATCCAGGACACCCCGCTGCGCCAAGGCCAGAGGACGAGCTCTTCAAATCCCACCTCGACTACGTTAAAGAAAGACGCTCCAGCCAAGACGCTGAGGTGGTCCTGGCTGGAGCGTTGGAGCGGTTACGCGCCCGCGGGGTCCTTCCGGACGAGCTGCTGGGGGACGCGTGACGCTGCATTCTCGTCGATAAGCCACAACGTCCTCGCACGGCCAACGGGTCCTGCAGCGGGAACCTGGACCGGGTTGGCGCCTGCCAAAGCCAAGCCAACAGCGCCGGCCTTGTCCTCGCCGGCGACAACCATCCAGATCTCCTGTGCGGTGTTGATGGCGGGCAGCGTCAATGAAATGCGCGACGACGGTGGCTTGGGGGAGTTTTCGACACCCACCACGGTGCGTTCCTTCTCGCGGATGCCTGCCTGCTCAGGAAAGAGCGACGCCACATGGGCGTCCGGACCGACGCCAAGAAGCAGGACGTCGAAGCGCGGCAGCCCGCCAGGCTGCTCGGCGCGGTCATCGGACATATCCGCTGCGTGCTCGGCTTCGGCAGCCGCTTTGAGCTCTTCAGCATAGGCCGCTGCCGCTTCGGCTGCTGTGGCAAACTGATCCGCCGAACCAGGCTCATGGATACGAGCCGGATCCACGTCCAGGTGGGCCAACAAAGCCTGGTGCGCTTGTCGGGTGTTCCGGTCCTCGCTGTCTGCGGCGACAAAACGTTCGTCACCCCACCAGAAGTTAACTTTCGACCAGTCGACGGCCGGTGCCGCGGCTGAGTCAGCCACCGCCTTCAGCGTTCCGATGCCCACGGTACCGCCGGTCAGGACCACCGTGGCCTCGCCGTGCTTGTCCTGGACATCCACAAGCTTGGTGATCAGGCGGGCCGCGATGGCGGCCATCAACACCTTGGAGTCGGGATGGATGCTAACTCTTGGCTCAGCGTGCACTGGTCTGGACTCTCCTCTGGCTGGTAAGTGGCAGTCCCATCGTAATCACTTCTCCGAAGACTTCGTCCGGGTCGAGCCGTCGGAGCTCCTCAGCGAGGCAATCCTTCAAGCTGCGACGGGGGAGCGTGATGCGCTGCGCCGGCTGTCCGGGCTGCGTCAGCTCTGCTACGGACAGGCCGGGTCGGAAGAGCTGCACGTCGCCGCTCGCCCGGGTGAGCCGCACACGCCGGATGCCAGTACCTGCAGGGTCTGCCACGATCGTGACGGGAGCTTCCAGTGCAAGGCTCAGCCATGCGGCCAACAACAGGGTGCTGGGGGAGTCGGAGGCACCCTCGACGGCGACAGCGGAGACAGGGTCACTGTCGACCTGGTCGAAGACCGCGGCCAATTGCATGCGCCAGTTGGTCAGGCGGGTCCAGGCAAGGTCGGTGTCACCGGCTTTGTACGTAGCCCTGATGTTCTCCAAGGCGCGCCGGGGATCGGGTTCGTTGGCGGAGTCCGTGATGCGTCGGTGGGCGATGCGGCCTATCGAGGTCTCGCAGGCGCTCTCCGGGGCACCGTGCGGCCACCAGGCCACGATCGGGGCATCAGGGAGGAGCAGAGCAGCTACGAGGGATTCGCTCTCGTGGGCCATATGTCCGTGCCCGCGCAGGACGATGACCTCGGAAGCACCGGCGTCACCACCTACACGGATTTGTGCATCGAGGCGGTCCGGACCCTCCACGCCGGCATCAGCCAGGACAATGATCCGGCAGGGGTGCTCCCTGCTGGCTTCATTGGCTGCCTCGATGGCCTCCTCTTCCTGCCCGGACTTGGTCACCACCACCAGGGTCAGCACACGTCCCAAAGCGATGACGCCGCCTTGTTCGCGCAGCGACATGATCTTCTTGGAGATCTTGGAGGTGGTGGTATCGGGAAGATCTACAATCATGGCCTTCTCCAGGTTCGTCCGTCACGTGCCAGCAGGGCATCGGCCGAGGCCGGACCCCAGCTGCCGGGTGCGTAAGGTTGCGGTTGTTCATCCAGCCCGGCCCAGTACTCCTCGAAGGGATCCAGGATCTTCCAGGACAGTTCCACTTCCTGGTGGCGCGGGAAGAGCGGCGGTTCGCCGAGCAGAACATCCAGGATGAGCCGCTCGTAGGCTTCGGGGCTGGATTCGGTGAACGAGTGGCCGTAGCCGAAGTCCATGGTGACATCGCGGACTTCCATCTGCGTGCCCGGGACCTTGGAACCGAAACGGATCGTGGCGCCCTCGTCCGGCTGGACCCTGATCACCACGGCGTTCTGTCCGAAGTCGTCTTCCCCGTGGTCGCGGAACAACAAGTTGGGAGCGCGCTTGAAGACCACGGCGATCTCTGTCACGCGACGGCCCAGGCGCTTACCGGCCCGCAGGTAGAAGGGAACACCGTTCCAGCGACGGGTATTGATGTCCACGCGGATCGCAGCATAGGTTTCGGTCTTGGAGTCGGCCGGGATGCCGTCCTCGTCCAGGTATCCGAGGACTTCCTCGCCACCCTGCCAGCCTCCGGTGAACTGTCCGCGGGCCGAATGGGTTGAAAGGTCCTCCGGAAGCTTGACGGCAGCGAGGACCTTTTCCTTCTCAGCCCGCAGGTCGTCGGCGTTGAAGGAAATGGGCTCCTCCATGGCCGTCAGTGCCAGCAACTGCAGCAGGTGGTTCTGGATGACGTCACGGGCAGCACCCACGCCGTCGTAGTAGCCTGCACGCCCACCGGTGCCGATGTCCTCGGCCATCGTGATCTGGACGTGGTCCACGTAGTTGGCGTTCCAGAGCGGTTCGAACAGCTGGTTCGCGAAGCGAAGCGCCAGGATGTTCTGCACCGTCTCCTTGCCCAGGTAGTGGTCGATCCGGAACACGGCATCTGCCGGGAACACGGACTCCACAATGTCGTTGAGCTGCCGCGCGGATTCGAGGTCGTGCCCGAACGGCTTCTCGATGACCACGCGGCGCCACTGACCCGGCTTCGCCTGCGCCAGGCCGTGCTTGGACAGCTGACGGCATACCTGCTCAAAGGCCTTGGGCGGAATGGACAAGTAGAAGCCATGATTACCGCGGGTGCCACGGGTCTCATCGAGCTCATCCAGGACGTCACCGAGGCGCTCGAAAGCGTCGTCGTCGTCGAACTCGCCTTGGACAAAGCGGATACCGGAAGCAAGCTGCTCCCACACCGCTTCGTCGAACTTGGTCCGTGCGTGCGCCTTGACGTTTTCCTTCACCTCAGCCGCGAAGTCGGCGTTGTCCCAGTCGCGGCGGCCGAAACCGACCAAGGCGAAGCTGGGAGGCAGCAAACCACGATTGGCGAGGTCGTAGACCGCAGGCATGAGTTTCTTACGGGCGAGGTCACCGGTGACTCCGAAGAACACCAACGACGATGGCCCTGCAATGCGGTTCAGGCGCCGGTCCCGCGGATCCCGCAAAGGATTCCGCAGACCGGCGTTCTTCCTGCCGTTTTCAGTTTCTGGCATGTTTGGTTCTGTGCCTTAGCTTTCGAGTGCGCTGGCCTGGCCGGCCAACGCAGCGACGACTTCCTGGAGTTGGGCCACGCCGGCAGCACGCTCGGTGAGGTGCAGGCGCAGGACCGGGCGTCCATGGCCTTCCAGGACCTGGGCGTCACCTGAAGCCTGGGCGGCAATGAGCTGGCCGAAGGTGAAGGGCCGCTCCGGGATGTCCAGATCGGTGGAGGATGCTGCCGTGATCTGCAGGAACACTCCGATGGCCGGCCCACCCTTGTGGAACTGGCCGGTGGAGTGAAGGAACCGCGGACCCCAGCCGAACGTCACGGGACGTCCGCTGACAGCTGCGAGTTCATCGCGGATTCCCGCAAGGGGGGCATGGGAAATGCGGTCCAAGTACGCCTGGACACTCAAGTAGCCGTCAGGCCCCAGCTGGCCAAGGAGGGCCTGTACGGCCTCTTGGACGGATGAGGCGGAAGCGAGCCACTCGCCGCCGCGGACTTCCACCACACCATCCGTAAAGGCTGCCGGAGTGGGCTCGGGGCGTGCATCAAGCAAGCCGCGGGCGGCTACCTTGGCAGCTTCGACATCCGGCTGATCGAACGGGTTGATGCCAAGGAGGCGGCCGGCCACTGCGGTGGCGAATTCCCAGACGAACATCTGCGAAGGCAACCCACCGGCGATGGCAACCTCATTGTCACGAAGTTCGACGTCGTCATCCGCGCCAACCAGACGCACCACGAGTACGTCCTCCGCTCCGTTGACGGCCTCCGGGGAATCCGGGCCCGCGACGACCGGCAGCACACCGGTGCCCAGCTTCCCGGTGGATTCGGCGATGAGCTGTTCGGCCCAGTCGGCGAAACCAACGATGCCTGAACCGTCTTCCGCGATGACGATCTTGTTGCGAAGAGGGCTGGTGCCGCCCAAGGCGATACCCAGGGCCAAGCCGATGTTGTCAGCTGAGTCTTCGTTGAGGATCTCGGCGGCTTCTTCTGCCTCGTCGAGGAAAGCCTGGATGTCCACGCCGGCCAAGCCACAGGGGACCAGTCCGAACGCGGTCAATGCCGAAAAGCGTCCACCGACGTTGGGGTCGGCGTTGAAGACCGCACGGTAGCCTGCCTCGCGGGAAGCTTTGTCCAGGGGAGAGCCCGGATCCGTAACGATGATGATGCGGCTCTTGGCATCGATACCGGCGTCGTTGAACGCCTTTTCGAAGACCCGTCGCTGCGAGTCGGTCTCCACAGTGGAGCCGGACTTGGAGGAAACGACGATCGCCGTCTCTGCCAAACGGTCCGCCAAAGCAGCGCTGACCTGTTCAGGGTCAGTGCTGTCCAGCACAGTCAGCTCGACGCCGGCGGTACCGGCAATCACCTCTGGCGCCAAGGAGGATCCACCCATGCCACACAGGACAATGCGTGAAACGCCTTCGGCCCGGAGGGCATCACGGAGTTCCAGAATGTCGCCCACCAGGGCCTGGGACACAGTGGGGGCCTCTACCCAGCCGAGCCGGATCGCCGACTCGGACTCCGCATCAGGACCCCACAGGGTATGGTCCTTGGCGAAAATCCGCGTGGCGATCCTGTCGTCGACCAAGCTGTCAATATGCTGGGCGATGGCCTGCTGTGCGGCACCGCTGGCGTCGTAGCTGATTGTGCTCATAGTGGGTTAGGAAGCCTTCCGTGCGGTGGCAAGTGCGCCTTCGACGTCGGCGAGGAGTTCCTTCCAGGAGCCCACGAACTTCTCGAGGCCTTCGGTCTCGAGCAGCGTAACGACGTCGTTGTAGGAGACACCGAGTGCTTCGAGGGCGTTGAGCGTCCCGTTCGCTTCGTCATAGGTTCCGGTGATGGTGTCACCGGTGACTACGCCGTGGTCGAACGTGGCGTCGAGCGTCTTTTCCGGCATGGTGTTGACCACGCCGGCGGCGACGAGTTCGGTCACGTAGAGGGTGTCCGGGTAGGCCGGATCCTTGACGCCGGTGGAAGCCCACAGCGGGCGCTGGGGGAGGGCGCCGGCTTCGGCCAGCACTGCCCAGCGTTCGGTGGAGAAGAGCTCTTCGTAGACCTGGTAGGCCAGGCGTGCGTTGGCGACGCCGGCCTTGCCCTTGAGTGCCTTGGCTTCATCGGTGCCGATGGCGTCCAGGCGCTTGTCGATCTCGGAATCAACGCGGGAAACGAAGAACGAAGCCACGGAGTGGATCCTGGAGAGGTCGTGGCCGTTCTCCTTGGCCTGCTCAAGCCCGGACTGGAAGGCATTGATGACCGCGCGGTAGCGCTCCAAGGAGAAGATCAGGGTCACGTTGACGCTGATGCCCTCGGCCAGGGTAGCCGTGATGGCTTCAAGGCCTTCCAAAGTGGCCGGGATCTTGATGTGGACGTTGTCCTTGTTGACCTTCGCGTAGAGGTTCTTGGCCTCGGCAATGGTTCCCGCGGTGTCCCAGGCGAGGCGGGGGTCCACCTCGATGGAGACGCGGCCGTCCACACCGTTGGTCGCGGCGGCGATCGGTGCGAACAGATCGCAGGCGTCAGCGACGTCCGTGGTGGTGATTTCGAAGATGGTCTCTTCAACGCTGGCGCCCGCGGCAGCCTGTGCTGCGATAGTGGCGTCGTAGTCCGTGCCGGAGGTGATGGCGGCGTGGAAGATGGACGGGTTGGTGGTCACACCAACGACGTTCTTTTCGTCGATGAGCTTCTGCAGGGTGCCAGTGTCCAGGCGGGTGCGGGAGAGATCATCGAGCCAGATGGAAACGCCGGCATCAGAGAGCTGCTGCGTGGGAGTGCTAGACATGTGTTTTTCTCCTGTGAGAGGGGAGCAGACTGTTATGCGTTGACGTCTGCGAGGGAGTCTTTGGCTGCGGCTGCGACGGCTTCGGCGGTGATGCCGAATTCGTTGAAGAGCCGCTTGTAGTCGGCCGAGGCACCGAAGTGCTCCAGGGAGATGGAGCGGCCGGCGTCGCCGACAAATTCGCGCCAGCCCAGTGCCAGGCCGGCTTCAACAGAAACGCGGGCTTTCACGGAAGCGGGGAGCACGGATTCGCGGTAGGCCTCGTCCTGCTTGTTGAACCACTCAACGCAGGGCATGGAGACAACGCGGGCTGCGATGCCTTCGGCCTGAAGGGCTTCGCGGGCCTGCACTGCCAGCTGGACTTCCGAGCCGGTGCCGATCAGGATCACCTGGGCGTCAACGGTTTCGCCGTCCTTGGAGGCTTCGGCCAGGACGTAACCACCCTTGGCCACACCTGCGGTGGAACCGAAGGTGTCACCGGTGGCTTCACCTTCGCCGCGGGCGTAGGTGGGGATGTTCTGGCGGGTCAGGACGATACCTGCCGGGTTCTCGTGGTTCTCCAGCATGGCCTTCCATGCCGCGGAAACCTCGTTCGCATCACCGGGACGGACAACGTCCAGGCCCGGGATGGCGCGCAGCGAAGCGAGCTGCTCCACCGGCTGGTGCGTGGGGCCGTCTTCGCCGAGGCCGATGGAGTCGTGCGTCCATACGTACAGGGACGGCACCCCCATCAGGGCACCCAGGCGGATGGCCGGGCGCTGGTAGTCCGAGAAGATCAGGAACGTACCGGAGAACGCCCGGGTCCGGCCGTGCAGCGAAATGCCGTTCACGATCGACGCCGCAGCGTGCTCACGGATGCCGAAGTGCAGGACGCGTCCGTACGGGTTGCCCTTCCAAGCGTCAGTGGAGCGGGACGTCGGGATGAACGAGGGCGAACCTTCGATGGTGGTGTTGTTGGACTCCGCGAGGTCGGCCGAACCGCCCCACAGCTCCGGGAGGACCGGTCCGATGGCATTCAGGACCTTGCCCGAAGCAGCACGGGTGGAAACGTCCTTGCCGGCTTCAAACACCGGAAGCGCAGCGTCGATGCCGACGGGGAGCTTCTTGGCTTCAACACGCTCCAGCAGGGCAGCGGCGTCCGGGTTGGCGGACTGCCACGCCTCGAAGGAGGTCTGCCAAGCGGCACGTGACTCGGCGCCGCGGTCGAGGACCTTGCGTGCGTGTGCCAGAACTTCTTCGTCAACGTCGAAGGACTTGGCCGGATCGAAACCGAGCACGGTCTTCAGCGCTGCGACCTCGTCGGCACCCAGTGCGGAACCGTGGATCTTGCCGGTGTTCTGCTTCTTCGGGGCCGGGTAACCGATGATGGTGCGCAGCGAAATGATGGACGGCTTGGTCGTCTCAGCCTTGGCTGCCTGAAGTGCGGAGTAGAGTTCCTGGACGTCTTCGACGTAGTCGCCGGTCTTGGTCCAGTCCACGCGCTGGGTGTGCCAGCCGTAAGCTTCGTAGCGCTTGAGGACATCTTCGGTGAAGGCAATGTCGGTGTCGTCTTCGATGGAGATGTGGTTCTCGTCGTAGATCACTACGAGGTTGCCCAGTTCCTGGTGGCCGGCGAGCGAGGATGCCTCGGACGTCACGCCTTCCTGCAGGTCGCCGTCGGAGGCGATCACCCAGATGGTGTGGTCGAACGGCGATTCGCCGGCGGGAGCATCGGCGTCGAACAGGCCGCGCTGGCGGCGCTGCGAGTAGGCAAAACCAACCGCTGACGCAAGACCCTGGCCCAGCGGGCCGGTGGTGATTTCCACACCGGCGGTGTGCTTGTACTCAGGGTGACCCGGGGTCAACGAACCCCAGGTACGCAATGCCTCAAGGTCCTTCAGCTCCAGCCCGTAACCGGACAGGAACAGCTGGATGTACAGGGTCAGCGAGGTGTGGCCGGGAGACAGGACAAACCGGTCACGGCCAATCCAGTCCGGGTTCTTCGGGTCATGCCGCATCAGCTTCTGGAACAGCAAGTATGCTGCCGGAGCCAAGCTCATCGCCGTACCAGGGTGGCCGTTGCCGACCTTCTCCACGGCGTCAGCGGCCAACACGCGAACGGTGTCAACTGCCTTCTTGTCCAGATCGGTCCATGACAGTTCTTGCTCTTCCAAATGTGGCACGAAAACCGAGCCCCTCTCTGTGCTGACGGCAGGCGTGTTGACACGGCACGCAGGAAGCACAGGATGGCGCCCGCTGCAATGTGTCTACCAGCCGTTCACCATTGAAACGTTGATCTCTCATCCAGACGCACGGATATCCAAGAATACGGTTTCCCGGATCGTCAACGTGTGCTGATCTGCTCAACAGCTTATCCCTAAACGTGTCATGGAACTCAGGGAATCCCACTAACTGGACAGAAATTCCCTTATATGAATCACGGCGCCCCGGCAGGGCAGTGAAGATTCGGAAACATTGACGCATTTTGCGGAACGTGGGGCACTTCCAGCCACGGTATGATATTTGGAGGCCACCAGCGGTTCATGCGCCCGTGTTTGCTTTCGACAACCGGGATGGCAGCCGCTGCGAGAACCCCAGAGCATAGAACAGAGTGACTGCCGCCGTGAGCACAACTGATACGCCCCTCAACGCGTCCCCGGCCCGGGGAAGCATCGGAATCTCCCGTAAGTTCAAGGCGTATCTGGCACTGACCAAACCCCGCGTCATCGAGCTGCTCCTGGTCAGCACCCTGCCCACCATGATCTTTGCCCAGCGGGGCTTCCCTTCCATCGGCCTGATTCTGGCCACCTTGGTCGGCGGCGCCTTTGCCGCCGGAAGCGCAGGCGTCTTCAACTGCTACATCGACCGTGACATCGACAAACTGATGCACCGTACCGAGAAGCGTCCCCTGGTCACCGGTGAAGTGACCCCGCGTGAGGCCCTGGTCTTCGCCTGGATCCTCGGTGCGGCCTCGATTGCCATTCTGTGGTTCGGCGCCAACCCATTGTCCGCCTGGCTCGGCCTCGGCGCCATCGTGTTCTACGTAGTGATCTACACCATGATCCTGAAGCGACGCACGGCCCAGAACATTGTCTGGGGTGGAGCGGCCGGCTGCTTCCCCGTCTTGATCGCGTGGGCCGCAGTCACCAACACGGTGGAATGGCCCGCCGTCGTGCTGTTCATGGTCATCTTCCTTTGGACGCCCCCGCACTACTGGCCGCTGTCCATGCGTTACGGCGAGGATTACCGCAACGCCAAGGTACCCATGCTTGGCGCCATTGCCGGAGCCAAGGTCGTTTCGGTGCAGGTCGTCCTTTACGCATGGGCCATGGTGGCTTGCTCGCTGCTGATGGTTCCGGTCGGTGGAGCCGGCTGGGTCTACACGATCGTTGCAGTAGCTGCCGGCGCCTGGTTCCTGTACGAAAGCCACGCCCTGTACAAGCGCGCACAGGGAGGCGACGTCTCCAACAAGGGAGCCATGAAGGTCTTCCATGGTTCCATCAGCTACCTCACACTGCTCTTCATCGCGCTGGCGGTGGACCCCTTCATCGGTTCCCCGATCATCGGCGGCTAGGTTCCGCAGCTCTCCCCAGGACAACATTCGACGCCGGTACTCACCTGAGTGCCGGCGTTGCCGTTTCATCGTTCTCTCACGTCCCCCGCGCTGGACAGCGTCAGATATCACCCACGAACGATTCGACGAGACGCGCCAGCGGCGGGGGCGCCTGCCCGGCAGGGAGTGAGGCGACGAGCAATGGTGCGTAACGGACCTTGTTCCCGCTTCGCCCTCCAAAGAATCGTCGCAATTGTGCTGTCACGGGCTGCTGCCGAAGGGACGGTTGGCGTTGAAGCAATCTGAAGGAGGGCAGTTCGCCTTGTGACTCAATGACATTGAGTACGGCTTCGACTCCCAGGCAGCGCACCAGCTCGTCTTCCAGATCTGTGTGGCACACCTGGAACCCGTTCTGTTCCAACGGTCCGGATCCAATACCGGCCCGGAAAAGCGCGCGGGCTACCCCTGGCGACTCCCCGGCGTCACACAGACCAAGCAACCTGTCTCCTGCTCCCTGCGGGCCGTACCTCTCGAGGAAGTGGATGATGCTCGTAGCGCCACCCATGGGGACGATTTGTACACGTTCTGCCGCCAGGTCATGGCCGTGTCGAAGGGCCAACGCCTCCACCGCCAACCTGTCGCTTTCGCCCTCAACCAACACCGTCGTCGCCTGCATGGGACAAGTATGTCGGATGAAGGCAGCGGAGCGCCTGAAGAAGTTTGGATACCTGGAAGGCCCAATGCAGCACCTGATTTCGGGCCTCCGGGCACCTAATTCCCGCCCGAAAGCCGAAGGTGCGGTGGCGGGAGTCCTGGGCGGTGGTGCAGGCGCAGCTGTCGGCATGGGGGCTGTGCTGGCCTACGCATCCACTGAAGGGTGGGCCGCTGTGATCCCCTGGTACGCGTCACTGTGGGGCATTGCTGCGGACCTCGCCAGCGGCACCTTGTCTGCTGTGCATCCGGCCGTGCTGGCCATGCGTTCCAACCCGGCGCACCCTGATCCGGGCTGAGGAGATCACTTATCGGACCGGGCTGTGCTTCGCGAGGTCGGCGGCATTGGTGGCTGCACTCATGAGGACGGCTGCCCCGAACATGTGCGCGCCAACCAGGAGTGCCGGAATGCCGTTGTAATACTGGGTGAATCCGATGACAGCCTGCAGCAGCGTCACGCCCAGCAGAAGGTACGCCGCCGTCCGGAACGGGCCTTCGATTCTGTGGCGGATGACCAGGTAGACGGCGAATACGGTTCCTGCCGTGATGAGGTAGGCGGGGACGGCATGAATGTGGGAAAAGAGGTCCCAGTCAAGGTCATTGCGGGGAGCGTCGGCGTCTCCGGCGTGCGGGCCTGCACCGGTGACCACTACACCGAGCATGACCGACAGGCCCGAGAAAACGGCAACAGCCAGCATTACGGGACGTGCCACGGCAGGGAGCGCAGCCAGGGTGCGGTTCATGAAGCGTCCGGTGCGGCCGTAAGCCCTGTTGACCAGCAGAGTAGCGAAAACCACCAGTGCCATGGAGACCAGGAAGTGCAGGCCGACTACCCAGGGGTTTAGGCCGGACAGGACCGTGATGCCACCAATGACAGCCTGCGCCGGGATGCTTGCCAGCAGGCCGACGGCGAGGAGGAACAGGTCGCGACGCTCCTTGCGGAGGTTCCACAAGTAGACCAGCATGAGTGCGGCGACGGCGGCAAGGGCGAAGGTGAGCAGGCGGTTGCCGAATTCGATGAAACCGTGAATACCCATCTCCGGCGTGTTGACCAGGGAATCGCCGGTGCACCGCGGCCAGGTGGGGCATCCGAGGCCTGAGGCAGTCAGTCGCACGGCACCGCCGGTCACTACGAGAACTGTCTGACCGATGAGTGACAGCAATGCCAGGCGACGCACGGCCTTGTTGACCTCTGTCGGTAACTTGGACGTGAACCGCTGAATGGTTTTCGGGAGGCGCGATGCCGTGCTCACAGTTTTCTCACTTCTCAGTTCTGCATTGGTGGTTGGTGCCGGATGGGTTTAGTTCCACTTGAACCAGCGGATGGCTGCAGCGCCGGCAAGTACGGTCCACAGCAGGAGGATCAGGACGGCCGGGAGCGGAACGGCGCCCAGCAGGAAGGCGTCCCGTAGCGCTTGGCCCAAGGCACCGGACGGAAGGAAGTGGACTATGCCCTGGAGAAGGCCGGGAAGGCGTTCGGACGGCACCACGATCCCACCCAGCGCCCCCAGCAGGATCCACAGCAGGTTGGTGATCGCTAGCGTAGCTTCCGGGCGAACCGTCCCCGCAACCAGAAGCCCAAGGGCGGTGAAGGCGGCGGCACCCAGGACCAACAGGCCCAGCCCGGGGAGCCAGGCCTCAGGCCGGGGCTGCCACCCCAGAATGCCGGCAATTGCACCAACCACAGCAACCTGCAGGAAAAGGATCACCAGCACAGCGAGGATTTTTCCGGCAATGAGGCCGCCCCGGCCGAGCGGAGTGGTGGACAGGAACCGGAGGACACCATAGCGCCGGTCAAATCCGGTGGCGATTCCCTGGCCGGTGAAGGCGGTGGACATCGCGCACAGGGCAAGAATTCCAGGCGTTGCGATGTCCACCCGGGAACCGCCCAGGCCATCGAGCAGGGGTGTCACGACGAGCCCGACCAATGCCATCAAGGGCAGCACGATCGCGAGGATCAGTTGCTCACCGTTCCGCAGCATGGTGATGGTCTCGTAGCGTCCCTGCTGCATGATCCGGCGTGGAAGTGAAGCCGGTCCTGCGTTGGGGGAGAGAAGCTTGCTCATCGGAGGTCCCTTCCGGAAATGTCCAGGAACACGTCTTCAAGGCTTCGGGCTTCCAGCCGCAGCGATGCGGGCATAATGTTCCGTTCCGCCCACCACGCAGTCAATGCTGCGAGGTCTTTCGGCGTGATCGCGCCCGTAATGGAGTAGCTCCCGGAGCGTGTCTCGGTCAGCTGAAGGCCGGCCCCCAGGGCGCCGGCGAAGTCGAGTCCGCCCGGCGCATCGAAATAGAGCGTTCGGTCCGTGACGGCAGTGTCCGTGGAGTGGTGGTGGCGCAGAAGTTCCGCCACGGTTCCCTCCACCACGTTATGGCCTCCGTCGATGATGTACACGTAGTCGGCAAGGCGCTCGGCATCGTCCATCAGGTGGGTGGTCAGGACGATACCCATCCCGGCGTCACGGAGCTCGGCAATCACATCGAAAACCATTTGGCGCGACTGTGGATCGAGTCCTGCGCTGGGTTCGTCCAGGAACAGGATCTCCGGGTTCCCCACCAGCGCCGCCGCCAGGGCGAGTCGTTGCTTTTGTCCGCCGGAGAGGCGTCGCACCCCGGTCCGGCTGAAATGGTTGATGCCGAGCCGCTCCACCAGGTCATCGACGTTCATGGGGTTTCGGTACATGCCGGCTACGTGCCGCAACAGCGGGATGGGACGGGCCGACGGCGGCAGCCCGCCGTCCTGGAGCATCACGCCTACGCGGGCCCTCAAGGTGGCGCCGGCAGTATCCGGGTCCTCGCCGAGGAGGGAAATTGTCCCGCCTGTTCGCTTCTGGAGTCCCTGGGCGCACTCCAGGGTGGTGGTCTTGCCGGCCCCGTTGGCACCCAACAGGGCGGTGACCTGGCCTCGCTCGGCCACTAAGGACAGTCCGCTGACCACCCGGAGCATTTTGCCGTCAAGGGAGGCCAAGGGGCCTACATCCTTAATGAGTCCGTCTATGGTGAGGACAGGGGATTCGGATGATCGCACCAGAGTATTCTACGTGAAGTAGTACGGTCACACTTGGCGGGCAGTCCAGGTCAGCCTTGCCTTACTGGATGCGTGAAACAAATTACGACATGATTGTGTTGTGTATTCCATGAGCAGTCCAGTATCCATGCCTTCAAAGCGGCATGCGGCAGGAGCCTTCCCGGCCCCGCCTGCGCTGCCGGACGCGGACGACCGCACCCGGGACCGCGTCCTGAGCGCCGTCCTGGAGAATGGCCCAGTGAGCGCCGCCGAACTTGGCGATCTCCTCGGCTTCACGCCAGCGGCAGTCCGCCGGCACCTTGACCACTTGGAACGCAGCGGCGTCATCGAAGTCAAGCGCGTGGCCAAGGCCGGTTCCGGCGCGGGCCGCCCCGCACGCCGGTACGTCCTGAGTTCCCAAGGCCAGTCCACCCTCGGCGATGACTACCTGAACATCGCCAGTTCTGCACTGAGGCGCCTTCAGGAACTCGCCGGTGAGGACGCCGTCCGCGAGTATGCGGAAGAGCGTTTCTCGGACATGGAACAGCGTTACGCCCCGGAGGTCGACGCCGCGGGGGACGACATCACCGCCCGGGCGATGGCACTTTCCCGGGCCCTGAGCCGGGACCGCTTTGTTGCTTCGGCCCATTCCATCGAGGCCAAGGCCCCGTTGCCGGCCGCACTGTCCAGTGTCCAGCTATGCCAGGGCCACTGCCCCATCCAGAGGCTCGCTGCGGAGTTCCCGGTGTTTTGCGACACCGAGACCAAGGTGTTCTCACGCTTGGTCGGCGTCGATGTCCGGCGGCTTTCCACGCTTGCGCAGGGTGGACATGTCTGCACAACCCATATACCTACCGGGCGCCCGGCTGCCACGGCATCCCAGGATGTCGCAGAGCAGTCCGGGAATCCGTACCAGGAATCAAACAACCAGCAAGAAAGGCCGTGATGACGGACCAAATAGCAGAGAAAGCGGTAGCTGACGGCACTGTGATCTCGGAGATTCTGGAGAAGAATCCCGAACTGCACGGTATCGGAAACTACGAGTACGGCTGGGCCGACAAGAACGACGTAGGCGCCAATGCCCGTCGTGGCCTCAACGAGGAGGTTGTCCGCGACATCTCCTCGAAGAAGAACGAGCCCGAATGGATGCTCGATCTGCGCCTCAAGGGCCTGAAGTACTTCGATCGCAAGCCCATGCCTACCTGGGGTGCAGACCTCTCCGGCATCGACTTCGACAACATCAAATACTTCGTGCGTTCCACGGAGAAGCAGGCTGCAACGTGGGAAGACCTCCCCGAGGACATCCGGAACACCTACGAAAAGCTGGGTATCCCGGAAGCTGAGCGCAGCCGCCTTGTCTCCGGTGTCGCAGCCCAGTACGAGTCCGAGGTTGTCTACCACCAGATCCGTGAGGACCTGGAAGCCCAGGGCGTCATCTTCCTGGACACTGACACCGCCCTGCGCGAGCACCCGGAGATCTTCCAGGAGTACTTCGGAACCATCATCCCCGTGGGTGACAACAAGTTCGCTTCGCTGAACACGGCCGTGTGGTCCGGCGGTTCCTTCGTGTACGTGCCCAAGGGCGTTCACGTGGACATCCCGCTGCAGGCCTACTTCCGCATCAACACGGAAAACATGGGCCAGTTCGAGCGCACGCTGATCATCGCCGATGAAGACTCATATGTTCACTACATTGAGGGCTGCACGGCTCCGATCTACACCTCGGACTCGCTGCACTCTGCCGTGGTGGAGATCATCGTGAAGAAGGGCGCCCGCGTCCGTTACACGACCATCCAGAACTGGTCCACCAACGTGTACAACCTCGTCACCAAGCGTGCCATCTGCGAAGAGGGCGCCACCATGGAGTGGATCGATGGCAACATCGGTTCCAAGGTGACCATGAAGTACCCGGCCGTCTACCTTGTTGGCGAGCACGCCAAGGGTGAGACCCTGTCCATCGCCTTCGCCGGCGAGGGCCAGCACCAGGACACCGGATCCAAGATGGTGCACATCGCACCGAACACCAAGAGCTCCATCATTTCCAAGTCCGTGGCCCGTGGTGGCGGCCGCGCTGCCTACCGCGGCCTGGTCCAGGTCCGGGAGGGTGCCAAGCACTCGGCCAACACGGTCCGTTGTGATGCCCTCCTGGTGGATACCATTTCCCGTTCGGATACGTACCCGTACATCGACATCCGCGAAGATGACGTCGTCATGGGCCACGAGGCCACCGTTTCACGCGTCAGCGAAGAGCAGCTCTTCTATCTGATGTCCCGCGGCATGCCCGAGGACGAGGCCATGGCCATGATCGTGCGCGGCTTCATCGAGCCGATCGCCCGCGAATTGCCCATGGAATACGCTCTTGAGCTGAACCGCCTGATTGAACTGCAGATGGAAGGGTCCGTCGGTTAACAATGACTGATATCACTACTGAAAAGGCGCGCATCGGCGCGCCCTCGGCCCAGCCGTTTATCAACGGCTTCACCGAGGAAGGCGAGAACCTTTCGCCCGTGAACACCGGAACAAACACCAGCACGACGTCGGAGCAGCCTTCTGCTGGTCCGCTGGCCGGCGCTTCCGCCAAGAGCCACTCGCATGGTGGCGGCGTAGGCATCCCGGACAGCTCCCGTGCAGGGCGCCTCACGTCATACAAGCTCGCGGACTTCACGCCCCTGAACGGCCTTGAAGAAGACTGGCGCTTCACCCCGCTGAAGCGCCTGCGCGGCCTCCACACCGAAGTCCTCAACGGGGCTGCGCCTGCCCTCAGCGTTACCGCACCGGCCGGCGTCGTCGTTGAGACCGTGGGCCGCGACGACCAGCGCATTGGTCAGGCCGCCATCCCGGAGGACCTCGTATCCGCCAACGCCTGGGAGAACTTCTCCGAAGCTACGGTCGTCACCGTCCCTGCCGAGCTGCAGGCTGAAAGCGAAGTCTCCGTCCTGATCACGGGCTCCTCAGAGGCACCGTCCGCACAGCACATCGTGATTGTGGCAGAACGCTTCTCCAAGGCCGTCGTTGTCCTGGACCACCAGGGCACCGCCGTTGTCTCCGAGAATGTGGAGATCATCGTCGAGGACGGCGCTGAGCTGACCGTTGTCTCCCTTCAGGAATGGGCCGACAACGCCGTCCACGCGTCATCGCAGCAGGCAAAAATCGGCCGCGATGCCAAGTTCAAGCACATCGTGGTCAGCCTTGGCGGCGACCTCGTTCGCGTCACGCCCTCCACGCGCTTTACCGCGCCTGGTGCCGACGTCGAGATGTTCGGCCTGTACTTTGCCGATGCCGGACAGCACCTTGAACAGCGTCTCTTCGTCGACCACGCAGTGGCCAACTGCAAGTCCCGGGTTCTCTACAAGGGCGCTCTTCAGGGCCGCAACGCACACAGCGTGTGGGTTGGCGACGTCCTGATCCGTAAGGAAGCAGAAGGCACGGACACCTACGAGGCCAACCGCAACCTGGTGCTCACGGACGGCGCCCGCGCCGACTCCGTGCCCAACCTCGAAATTGAAACCGGCTTGATTGAAGGCGCCGGCCATGCCAGCGCCACCGGCCGGTTCGATGACGAACACCTGTTCTACCTCATGGCCCGCGGCATCCCCGAAAAGGTGGCCCGCCGCCTGGTGGTCCGAGGCTTCCTCAACGAGATCATCCAGCAGATCAAGGTCCCGGCAATCGAAGATCGCCTGACCGCAGCTGTTGAGCGCGAACTCGCCGCGACCGACAACTAAGACAGGCCAGGCAGAGTAACCATGAGTGAAGAAACCAAGGGCGAACTGGTATGCAACGCCAATGACATCCAGGTCAAGCAAGCGCTGCGCGTCCTGATTGATGACTACCCCGTAGCCATCGTGAAGGACTCGATGGGCGACATCCACGCCATCGCCGATACCTGCTCGCACGCGGACATCTCCTTGTCCGAGGGTGAAGTTGAAGGCTGCGCCATCGAATGCTGGGGGCATGGCTCCCAGTTCGACCTGCGCAGCGGACAGCCGCTCCAGCTGCCTGCTTATGACCCCGTCCCCGTTTTCGCCGTCACCATCGACGGAGACGACGTTTATGTGGACGTGACCAATGTTGTGAACGGCGCCTCGGTAGACCACTACTGAGCGCCCAGTACCGCCAGACTTACGAACGGAAAGAAAGAAGAGCATGTCAACTCTTGAAATCAAGGACCTGCACGTCAGCATCGAGACGGAGCAGGGCACCAAGGAGATCCTGAAGGGCGTCAGCCTCACCATCAAGACTGGTGAAACGCACGCCATTATGGGCCCCAACGGCTCGGGCAAGTCAACCCTCGCCTCCACCATTGCCGGTCACCCTCGCTACAACGTCACCAGCGGTACCATCACGCTTGACGGCGAAGACGTCTTGGAGATGAGCGTCGACGAGCGCGCCCGCGCAGGTGTCTTCCTGGCCATGCAGTACCCGGTAGAGGTTCCCGGCGTCACCATGACCAACTTCCTGCGCACCGCCAAGACGGCAATCGACGGCGAAGCACCCGCACTTCGCACGTGGACCAAGGACGTCAAGGCTGCCATGCAGCAGCTCCGCATCGATGCCGACTTCGCACAGCGCAACGTCAACGAAGGCTTCTCCGGCGGCGAAAAGAAGCGCGTCGAAATCCTTCAGCTCGAACTCTTCAAGCCGAAGTTCGCCATCCTTGACGAGACGGACTCCGGCCTGGACGTCGACGCCTTGAAGGTTGTTTCCGAGGGCGTTAACCGTGCTCACGAAGAGGGCAACATGGGCACGCTGCTCATCACCCACTACACCCGTATCCTGCGCTACATCAAGCCGGACTTCGTCCACGTATTCGTTGACGGCAAGGTTGTTGAAGAGGGCGGCCCCGAGCTCGCCGACCGCCTTGAAGACGAGGGCTACGACCGCTACGCCCCGGGTGCCGGCGTTGCCGTTGCTCCTGCCGTGCAGGCCTAGTTAGGATCGTTCCATGACCGAAATCAACACGGCGCGCACCAGCCTCGAAGATGTCGAGGAAGCGCTCAAGGACGTGATCGACCCGGAACTCGGCGTCAACGTGGTGGACCTGGGCCTTCTTTACGGGCTCAAGTACTCTGAAGAAGACGGCGCGCTCCTGATCGATATGACGCTGACCACGGCGGCTTGCCCGCTGACGGACGTCCTCGAAGAGCAGGTTGGCAAGTCCCTCGACGGCGTCGTTGATGATTGGCGCCTCAACTGGGTTTGGATGCCGCCATGGGGTCCCGAGCGGATCACCGACGACGGCAAGGACCAGATGCGGGCCCTGGGCTTCAACATCTGATCTCTCGAAGCCCAACCAACGGGCAAACAAAAGGAGGGGTTCCGGGCTATTTGCCCGGAACCCCTCCTTTTCCCTTCGCTCAAGCTTTAAGGCGCAGCCACTCCGAACGTGTCGCACTTGTTGATGTCCCCGGTGGTGTACCCCTGGTAGAACCATTTCTGCCGCTGCTCGCTGGAGCCGTGCGTCCATGACTCGGGCGAGACCCGGCCTGTCGCGGCTTCCTGGATGCGGTCGTCTCCGACGGCGGAAGCGGCGGAGAGCGCGTCCTGCAAGTCCTGCTCGGTCAGGGGATCGAGGAACGGCTTGCCGCCCGCATCCGTCTGCGTCGTAGCGTGGCGGACCCACAATCCTGCATAGCAGTCAGCTTGAAGCTCCACCCTGACCGCACCCGACTGGGGGCCTTGGGGATCCTGCTGCGCCTGGTCCAGGTTTCCGAGGAGGTTCTGGACGTGGTGCCCGAATTCGTGAGCCACCACGTACTCCTGCGCCAAGGGACCACCGGAGGAGCCAAACCGGGTCACCAGCTCATCGAAGAAGCCGGGGTCGAAGTAGGCAGTCGTGTCGGCAGGACAGTAGAAGGGACCCACTGCGCTGGTGGCTGCACCGCAGCCTGTGTTGGTGGCCTCGGTGAAGATGACAGTCTTCGGCCGCGGGTACTGGACGTTGTAGTCAGCCAGATAGCCGGGCCAGAAAGCATTGAGGCTGTTCACCGTGCCGGTGATCCGGCAGTCCAGGCGTTTGTCCGCGTCGGCACCGGTCTGGCATTCCTGGACGCCACCGGCGCCTGCACTGCCGCCGTCGACGGCGGGTGGCTGGCTTCCGCCCCCGGTCAGGTCTCCAAGAATGTTGGGATTGATGCCGAAAAGTGCCAGCAGCAGCACCACAATGCCGCCACCAATCCCGCCGCCGATCTTTGTCCCGCGGCCCATGCCACTGCCACGTCGGTCCTCCACCTGGGAGGGGTCAAGCTGTGCGCCGTCATTGAAACTCATACAGTCAGAATATGCGTCACTTATGGTGCCTGGTGCCAGACACTGCCGTAAAATTGCTTGGATGCCTTTCCTGGACAAACTTCAGCTTTGGGCCGACGAGCGCCCCCACGACACCGCCGTCGTGGTGGGCACCAGCCGGCTCACCTGGGCGGGACTCCGCGACGCCGCAACGATGCTGCTGCAGAACACTGCGGACATTACTGTCCTCGCCGAACCAAACTCTGCCCGTTTCGTGGAGCGCTACGTGGCGGCCGTTGCCGGGGACCGACGTTGTGCGGTGCTCGACCCGGAATGGCCGCTGCCGTTGATCCAGGAAGTGGCGGCGCGGATTGGCGGAGCCGGGAAGCGCACCGACACGCAGTTGGTGGATGGGAACGCTGGCAGTACCTTCCTCATCGGCCTCACCTCGGGCACCACCTCGGTTCCCAAGGCCTTCACGCGTTCGCGCAGTTCCTGGCAGGTGTCGTTCGAGGCGTCCATTGAGTTTTTCGGCCTCTCGCAGGAGGACCGCACCTTGGCGACGGGACCTCTCTCTGCCAGCCTCAACCTCTACGCCCTCTCGGAATGCCTTTACGCCGGCGCTGCGTTCCACACCCTTGAATCATTTGATGTTGGAGCCGCACATGCGGCGATCACCCACGATGGCATCACCCGCTTGGTTTTGGTGCCCACCATGCTGCGATTGCTCAGTGAGCGGGGCTTGGCCGGGGAGGTGGACGCATCCGGCATCCGGAGTATCGTTTGCGCCGGCTCCAAGCTGGACGCCCGGACGTTGGAAGCGGCCCGGCGGTGGGCGCCACACGCGGCCATCTTCGAATATTACGGTGCTTCCGAACTGAGCTTCGTCTCAGGCACGCGACTGGCCGCCGGTGAGCCGCTGGACGCCGGCGGAACAGGAATCGGGCTGCCCTTCCCGGGAGTGGAACTGCGCATTCTCGACGACTCAGGCCGCCCCCTTCCCGAGGGAGGGCACGGCAACATCTGCGTCCGCAGCGGAATGGTCAGCAACGGTTACCTCTGGGGCGATGATGGTCAAGCCCTCAGGTGCCTCGATGGTTGGTACACGGTGGGCGACCAAGGTTACCTGGAGGAAGGTACCCTGCACATACTGGGCCGAAGATCGGACATGATCATTACCTCGGGTAAGAACGTCTACCCCCATGAGGTTGAACTTGCCCTCGCTTCGGTTCCGGGTATCGAGATTGCCGTGGCAGCCGGAGCTCCTGACGATATTCGCGGCCAGAAGGTGATTGCCGGCGTCGTGCCGTCCTACGGCGCTGTCACCGCGATACAACTCCGCAGCGGCCTGGATGGACTGTTGGCCCGTGACAAAAGGCCGTTGCAGTACTACGTGCTGTCAGAGTTGCCGGTGACGGACCGCGGCAAAGTCAGCAGGATGGTCCTTCTGGACTGGATCAAGAACCATGACGCCCGGGCCCAGCCACTTGGCTAGCGCGGACAGCCGCCCCTGGGGTGTCGACGACTCCCGCCAGCCGGTCATTGTGGGAGCCTTCCGCTCGCCGATTTGCCGAGCCAACGGCAGGTTGAAGCACCTCCGCGCCCACGACCTCCTGGCACCGGTCTTGAGGTCACTGCTGGACGCCCTGGCAGTTGATCCCGGTGACGTGGACGATGTCATCGTCGGAAATGCCGTGGGCGGGGGAGGAAATGTGGCCAGATACGCCGCGCTCCAAGCCGGACTGCCGGTTTCCGTCCCGGGCCTCACCGTGGACCGGCAATGCGGGTCCGGCCTGGACGCGATTGCACTGGCATCAAAGCTGGTGGCGGCCGGTGGCGATCCCCTGTATCTGGCCGGCGGGGTGGAAAGCATCAGCACTGCACCTGCTCGGGCCACCAGGAACGACGACGGCGGGCTGGACTTCTACACGCGCGCCACGTTCGTGCCGGAGCAGTTTGGCGATCCGGACATGGGCGTCGCCGCGGAGAACGTCGCGCGCCACGCGGGAGTGACACGGGAACAGCAGGATGAGTATGCGCTCCGAAGCCATCGCCGCGCGGCTGAAGCGGCCAGGGAAGGCAGGTTCGACGCCGAGGTCGTTCCGGTGGACAGCAACGGGACCATGGTGGTTTCCGACGACGGCCCCCGGGGCTCGCTGCGGGAGTCAACCATGGCACGGTTTCCTGCTGCCTTCGTGCCCGGCGGAACGGTAACGGCAGGGAACTCTTGCTTCGACGCCGACGCTGCGTCCGCCGTCGTCATCACCTCCCTGAAGCGTGCGCGCGCCATGGGGGCGACGGACGGACTCTTGGTCCTGGGGTGCGACACCGCAGGGGTTGATCCCCAACTCCTCGGGATCGGCGCGGCCCGCGCAGCCCAACGCCTTTTAACACAGCATGATGTGCCGGCCGGGAGGGTGGATCTCATCGAGTTCAATGAAGCCTTCGCTTCCCAGACCATTGCGTGCCTGGACCATCTGGGCATCAGCCCGGAGCGGGCAAACCTCGACGGCGGCGCGCTGGCACTGGGCCATGGTTACGGAGCTTCGGGTGCAGTTCTGGTGACACGGTTGTTGGCCCAGTCACGAAGCCGCTACTCGGAGCGGGGCGTGAGCCCGCTGGCATTGGCGATGATCAGCATCGCCGGTGGCATGGGCACGGCAGCGCTGCTGGAGTACTCCCGGCTCTAATTCTCCTCCATCAAGAGGTGGCCGTGGTGGCGTCATCGGGTTCACCCAGACCCCGTGCAGCCAAAGCATCACCGGTCTGCCGTGCATAACCCACCGTGGCAATAAAGACCGGGAGGACAAGGGCCCTCGGATTGCGTTCCAGCCCGCGGGCCCGTGCCGAGTCCCGCACGTCCGAGAAGACGCCTGCTATGAAAGGGATACTCCGCAGCATCACCGCGATGGTCAAAGCGAAGCGTTCGGGGTCTGCGCCGAAACGCCTGAAGGGCCTGGCGAGGGCAACCACCCCGTCCAGCAGTTTCTGGACGGGAGTCGTGGCGGTGAGCACCGACGCAGCTATGACGCACACCAGGACATTCAGCACGATGCGTGCGGCTGTGGGCCCACCGAGCTGCCACCACTGGAAGAGTCCGATGACGGACACTATCGGCGCGACCATCCAGACAGCCTTCATGAGCCTTCGCATCCCGGCCCCACTCAGCAGGAACAGGGCGCACATAACGAGGAGCACGGACAGTGAAACGACCCAGTCGACCATCAGGAACGATGCCGCCCCGCAGGCCGCCACCACCAGGAATTTGAGCCAAAGGGGAGTGCGGTGGATGATCGAGTTTCCACGGACGTAGTTGGCGATCAGGAATCCGTGGCCCCTCACGTCGGCGCTCCGCCCGTCACTGGCCCACTCAGCGCATCCCCGTCCACACCAACCGCGCACAGCGCACGGTACCGGGCCACGCCCTCGGCCGCACCGCCGTCGAACACGACGCGCCCGGACTCCACCACCAGAACGCGGTCCATATCAAGGGCAAGGTCCAAATCGTGGGTGGACATGATGACCTGCTGCTCCAAGCCGGCGACAGTACGCCGCAGGAGTTCGCGGTTCCGGAGGTCCAGAAGAGTGGACGGCTCGTCGAGGACCAGCACCGTGGGGTCGACAGCGAGCACAGCGGCCAAGGCCAAAAGTTGCCGCTCGCCGCCTGAAAGCTCGTAAATGCTTTGATCGGCGAGATGAAGCAGTCCAAAACGATCCAGCACGGCTTCGGCACGGGCGGACCGTTCCTTGGAATTCCTGATGGAACGGCGCAAAGACAACTCCACGTCTTCCCGCCCGGTGGGCATCACCAACTGAGACAGGGGATCGGTGAAGACGAAACCCACGGTGCTTCGAACCTTGCGGACAGCTGCCACGGTGTCGTCGCCGTGGACCGAAACCGTGCCTTCGCTCGGTTCAACCAAGCCATTGAGGAGCCGCAACAGAGTGGACTTCCCGGATCCGTTGGCACCGATCACCCCAATCCGATGCTCAGGGAGGTCCAGGGAAACAGTGTGCAGCAGGGTCTTCGAGGCATCGCTGCCATCGACCGTGACGCGTACCGAGACGTTGCTGAAGCTGATGGAATTCATTAAGTGACTGTTTCGCTTTACTTGACCCGACGTACAAGGACATCCGGGAAGGCCTTGTGGATGGCCATGGCGATGATCACAGCCAGCACATTCTTCAGGATATCGCCGGGGACGAAAGGAAGGTCGGCGAGGACGGCCTTGGAAAAGTCCAACCGTGCATTGACCATCATGCCCACAACACCCAGGCCGTGGATGATGACGATGCTGCTTGCCATTGTGGCGGCGAAGAGCCAGAGGGCGCGGAACTTGACTGTCCTGCGGATAACGATCGCTGCCAGATAACCGGTGGCCGCTGCTGCCAGGGGGAACGCGACGATGTACCCGGCAGAGGGAGTTGCCAGGATCCCCAAACCGCTCCGGCCACCGCTGAAGATCGGCAGCCCCGCGAGGCCCAGCAACACATAAAGCCCGACGGCGGCGAAACCGCGTCCGGCGCCGAGAACCAGGCCGCTCAGCATCACAGTCAGGGTCACCAGGGTGATGGGAACGCCCAGCGCGCCGACCGGAATGCCGGGGACAATCGAGGAGGCTGCCACGAGGGCCGCGAAAACCGCGATGAGGCCGATGTCGGTAGCGGTCCAGCGCTTACGGGATGACGGTGTTCGTTGCGTGACAGCAGCGTTGGTCTGGCTCATGAGGGGTCCAATCGGGTGTGGTGCGATGCGAAGTAAGTGGAGCTTCAACTCCCTGCATTTGAGACTACGGATGCCAGGCAGGACCGTTTTTGGAGCGTTTCCACAAACCGGAACGGAAGTTCTTTGACGGGTGGCACAGTTTCCTCCTTCGGGCGCCGATGTCACCCCAAGGCCAGGGTGCCGGTAGACTTGAACAGGCTGTTCCCACGGCCGCCCCCGCCGCACTTATCGGACCCGCCGGTCCCCGCGAGCGTTCCCCATTGAAAGGCATCACCCGAATTGATTACCGTCCAGGACCTTGAACTCCGCGCCGGCGCACGCCTGCTCATGGACCAGGTTAACTTCCGGGTGGACAAAGGGGACAAAATCGGACTGGTCGGACGCAACGGCGCCGGCAAGACCACTCTTACCCGCGTTCTCGCAGGGGAGGGCCTTCCGGCCGGCGGCAAAGTAACCCGCAGTGGCGAGATCGGCTACCTGCCGCAGGACCCCCGGACCCCCGACATGGAGCAGCTCGCCCGGGACCGCATCCTTTCCGCCCGCGGGCTGGACGTCGTGGTCGGCAAACTCAAAAAGGCCCACGATGAGATGGCCAGTGACGACGCCGCCATCCAGCGCAAGGCCATGAACCGCTACGACCGCCTCGAAGCCGAGTTCATCGCCGGAGGCGGTTACGCCGCAGAGGCTGAAGCCGCTGCGATCTCCTCCAACCTCGCACTGCCCGACCGCCTCCTCAACCAGCCGCTGAAGACCCTCTCAGGCGGCCAGCGCCGACGCGTCGAATTGGCCCGCATTCTGTACTCGGATGCCGAGACCCTGCTCCTTGACGAGCCCACCAACCACCTCGATGCCGACTCCATCACCTGGCTTCGGGACTTCCTGAAGAACCACCAAGGTGGTCTGATTGTCATCAGCCACGACACCGAGCTGCTCGAAGCGACGGTGAACAAGGTGTATCTGCTTGATGCCAACCGCGCCCAGATCGATTACTACAACATGGACTGGAAGCGCTACTTGCTCCAGCGTGAAACGGACGAGCGGGCCAGGAAGCGCGAACGCGCAAATGCCGAAAAGAAGGCCCAGGTCCTGATCGACCAAGCCAACAAGATGCGCGCAAAGGCCACGAAGGCCGTAGCAGCCCAGAACATGGCCAAGCGTGCCGAACGGCTCCTGAGCGGATTGGAAGCCGTGCGGGAAAACGATCGCGTAGCCGCATTGCGCTTCCCCGATCCCTCGCCCTGTGGCAAGACCCCGCTGACGGCCGAAGGCCTCAGCAAGTCGTACGGTTCGCTGGAGATCTTCACGGACGTGGATCTGGCCATTGACCGCGGCTCCAAGGTTGTCATCCTTGGCCTGAACGGTGCCGGCAAAACCACGCTGCTGCGCATGCTGGCGGGCGTCGACAAACCCGACACGGGCGACATCATCCCCGGCCACGGCCTCAAGGTGGGCTACTACGCCCAGGAACATGAAACCCTCGACGTCGACCGCACCGTCCTGGAGAACATGCGTTCATCGGCGCCGGATATGAAGGATGCGGAGGTCCGCGGCATCCTGGGCTCGTTCCTGTTCTCCGGAGACGACGTCGACAAGCCTGCAGGTGTTCTCTCCGGCGGTGAGAAGACCCGCCTGGCACTCGCCACCATCGTCGCTTCCAGCGCCAACGTCCTGCTCCTCGATGAGCCCACCAACAACCTGGACCCCGCCAGCCGTGCGGAAATCCTGGGCGCGCTCAAGAACTACAGTGGCGCCGTCGTCATGGTCAGCCACGACGAAGGTGCGGTGTCAGCGCTGAACCCGGAACGCGTCGTGCTGCTGCCGGACGGCGTGGAAGACCACTGGAACGAAGACTACCTGGACCTCATTACGCTGGCTTAAGCCCCGCTTGGCCGTCCGCTGCGCGCTACTCGTGTCCGCTGCGCGGCGCGCTTGATCTGCCGCGTGCTCGCTCGTTCCTCGTTTGGACGCGCGCTACGCAGATCAACCGCGTCGCTTCGCCCGGGCAAGTGGCCTTCGCGCGGCCTAGCGGACTTGCAGTGGTTCCGCGGAGGTGATGCGCGCCAGTTCTTCGTAGCTGATGGAGAACATGGAGTTGTGGTCTCCGGCTCCGGCCCAGAGCAGTGGGTATTCCCGCAGCGAGGTGTCCAGAATGGTCCTTATAGGCCGGGGGTGGCCCACTGGGGCTACACCTCCTACTTCCTGGCCGGTGTGTTCCAGTACGAAGTCCGGCGTTGCGCGCCGGATCTTTCCACTTCCCAGCTGATCTGCCACCAACGCCGTATCTACTCTTGCCGCGCCGCTGGCAAGGATGAGCAGGGGTGCGCCGTCGAGCTCGAAGATCAGGCTGTTGGTGATCGCGGCGACCTCGCACCCCAGGACCGACGCAGCTGCGGCCGCCGTCGGAACCTTGTCCTCGAAGATTTGCACCGTGTCCGAAACTCCGGCGGCAGTCAGGGCAGATTTCACGTTCAGTACAGGATCCGGAATCATTCAGTACCCTTGGGCGTCCAGGATAGCGTCTTCCTCTTCTTCGGACGTGGCACGCTTGTTCTTCCGCGGAGCGGGAGTCCGCTTTTTCGGCGTGCCCCCGGCTGCCATGATCTGCTCATCTTCTTCTTCCTCGGCATCGATGGCAGCATTGCGGGCTTGTTGCCGTGCTGCGTAGCCGAATCCGATGAACATCAGGACGCCGAAAGCGAACCACTGCAGGGAGTAGGAAAGGTGCGTGCCCTCTTCAGTGGCCGGCTTGGGGAAGGGGGTGGGCATCGGTTGCACCGCAGGATCTTCGCTGGCCAGCTGCCCGTAGGCACCCGTGGCAATAGGGTAGGGGAGTTCCCCGGCAAAACTGGCCAGGTCAATGGACGCCAACTGCCCGTCCACAGCCCCACGGTCCAGTTTCGGTTCGGCAGGTTTGAGCCGGGCCACCACGGTGACCTCGCCCGTGGGAGGTGCCGGCACGACGTCAGGACGGCCGGGAGTGTTGTTGCCAATGGGCAGCCATCCGCGGTCAATCACCACCGCTTCGCCGGTGGTCAGGCGGAAAGGAACGACGACGTCGTAGCCGGGCTGCCCATTCAGCGGCCGGTTACGGACAACCCGCTGGCCCTCAAGGTCGTAGCTGCCGCGCAACTGAACCTGTGTCCATTCCCTTTCAGGGTCCAAGGCGTGGAACTGGTCCTTGATCTCCGGGTAGGGGATGGGCGTGGCTGAGTAGTTACTGACTACGCGGTTGATCTCGGCCAGGGTCTCGGCGCGCCGGTCCATCTGCCAGCGGCCCAGGAAAACGCAGGCAGTGGCGAAGATGACGGCCAGGACGAAGTACCCCAGCCACTTGCTGGAGAAAAGAAAACGGTACATTCAGCCGGCCTCGTTCGTTGCAGCTTCGCTGGCCGTGAAGGGCAGGGTTTCTTTCCACAGACCCCGGGTGGACAAGTAATCCTCCAGCCACTCCCGGTGGTCTCCGCACGAAAGCCACACCTTTCGCCGTTCGGGGGTGTGGATGCGGGGGTTGTTCCACAGGAGCTGCCACTCGGCCACCGAACGGCAGCCCTTACGCGAGCACACCGCCGGCGCCGCGTCACGTCCAGGCTCCTGGCCTGCCGCACCTTGGCCGCCAAGATTAAAGATGTTCATGAAGCCGCCCGTTCGTCGCCGGGGTGTCCGGCCTCGCTTGTCCGGCCCGTCGCGGGGCCCTCTTGATTGCTTGCCGGTTCGTCATCCACCAGTTCGCCCTGGAGCACCGTGGGCGTGTCAACAGGGACTTCTTCCGGCTGGTCCGAGCGCCCCAGTTCCGGAACTGCGACGTAGTCCAGCAGGGATTCGCTGTGGTCCTCCGCCTTGTCGTTGCCGTTGGCGATCACCACGGCGATCCACGGAAGGAACACGGCCCCGGCGATCGCAATCATCTTGAACCAGCCATCAACCACAAAGATGAGGACGATGCAGACCATGCGGATGCCCATGGCTACCGCGTACTTGATCATGCGCTCACGCATGTCTTCGGAGTGGGCCGCAGCGGCGTCGGTGATGCTGTGGACCTCAGGGTCGCCGGAAGTAGCGTCCGGGTCCCCGGGCACTTGCTGCAGGGGAATGTTGTCTCGTGTCACAACTGAATCATCACGCTCCAAAGGCCTCTCTCAATTCTCTCACCAAGGCCTTGGGGGCCCAAACCGCGCGGGTTGCCGGTTACCCACGGGTTGTGCCGGCCGGCGGATAAGATCGACACAGGAAAATCCCCCTTCAAAGCGGCTGACATATGCCGCGGAACCTGGAGCGAAAGCATGTCTGAAGCAGTATCAACCGGCCGCAGTGTCCTGATAACGGGCGGCAACCGAGGGATCGGCCTCGCCATCGCGGAATCGTTCCTTGCCAACGGTGACAAGGTAGCTGTCACCTACCGAAGTGAAACAGAACTGCCTGAGGGCATCCTGGGCGTCAAGGCCGATGTCACGGACGAAGCATCTGTTGACGCTGCATTCAAGATCGTCGAAGAGGCCCACGGCCCCGTCGAAGTACTGGTGGCGAACGCCGGGATCACCAAGGACACGCTCCTCCTCCGCATGAGTGAGGACGACTTCACTTCCGTCCTGGACACCAACCTCACAGGCGCCTTCCGGGTCATCAAGCGGGCGTCAAAGGGCATGATCCGGCTTCGCAAGGGCCGCGTAGTCCTGATCTCCTCTGTCTCCGGCCTTTATGGTGCCCCCGGCCAGATCAACTACTCCGCCTCCAAGGCCGGCATGGTGGGCATTGCGCGGTCCCTGACCCGGGAACTCGGCAGCCGGGGCATCACCGCCAACGTCGTAGCGCCCGGCTTCATCAACACAGATATGACCGCTGAACTGCCGGAAGAGACCCAGAAGTCCTACTTGGCCAATGTTCCGGCAGGACGCTTCGCCGAGGCCTCCGAGGTAGCAGACGTCGTCCGCTGGATTGCCAGTGACGAAGCCGCCTACATCTCGGGCGCCGTCATCCCGGTTGACGGCGGCCTGGGCATGGGCCACTAGCCCACTAGTCGCCAGCACAGTTTTTGTCCGGGGCCGACAACGGATTTCATCCTTGCCGCTGGCATGATGGAAGGCGACGCCACGGAATTTGGATGAAGTGAACAAAAGGAGCATGAATGGGAACGCTGGATAACAAGACTGCCATCGTCACGGGTTCTTCCCGCGGAATCGGCGCCGAAGTTGCCAAGATCCTCGCAGGCGAGGGGGCCGCCGTCGTTGTTAACTACCGCCAGAAGGCGCCCCGCGCCAACAAGGTAGTGGCCGATATCCAGGCAGCAGGCGGTCGTGCAGCAGCAGTGGGGGCGGACCTCACCACCGATGAGGGCGTGCACGCCCTCGCCAGCAAAGCCATGGAAGAATTCGGCTCCCTTGACGTCCTGGTGCTCAATGCATCCGGCGGCATGGAATCGGGCATGGAAGAGGGGTACGCGCTCAAGTTGAACCGCGACGCCCAAGTCAACATGCTCAATGCGGCAGTTCCGCTCATGCCCGAGGGCTCACGCGTCGTTTTCGTCACCAGCCACCAGGCGCACTTTGTGGAAACCGTCCCCACCATGCCTGAGTACGAGCCGGTAGCCAAGAGCAAGCGCGCCGGCGAGGATGCGCTGCGGGAGCTCCTGCCGAACCTTGCGGACAAGGGCATCTCACTGGTTGTCGTCTCCGGTGACATGATCGAGGGCACTGTCACGGCAACCTTGCTGGACCGTTCCA
This sequence comes from Paenarthrobacter sp. TE4293, assembly GCF_050435325.1. Classification (NCBI taxonomy): domain Bacteria; kingdom Bacillati; phylum Actinomycetota; class Actinomycetes; order Micrococcales; family Micrococcaceae; genus Paenarthrobacter; species Paenarthrobacter sp. TE4293. The sequence continues at coordinate 315,972 of NZ_JBNJRY010000001.1, read as the reverse complement.
ACCCCGGAGCAATCGAAGCGCGCCGCGCCGAAGCCGGCAAGTTGTACTCCGTCGAAGAATTTGCGGCCGAGGTTGCCAAGATGGTCACCGCGGACGTCGAGAGCGGCCACACGGAATACGTCGGCGGCGCCGACTATTTCGGTAAGGCTGCCGAGTAGCAAGCATCTGAACAACAATGGCCCGGAACCTGCGTCCCGGGCCATTGTTGTTTAACTCCCGGGCTCCCGGGGACTCCACAACGTCCATTTATGACAATGTGATAAATATCCAGATTTTCGCGTCACGAAATGGGAATTGCAGTTTCGTCAATTCTGCGTTGCTTTAACGGAGTCCATCTGGTTGAATCTCCAAGGCACCCCCGCGCTTGGATGTCAGCACGTTGCATAAACCTACGGTGGGGTCGTTTATGCCGGCATTAGGAGCTTCTTTGGATCTGTTATTACAGGCTGACGATATTTACGCATCGTACGATCAACGCCGCGTCCTCAAAGGCGTCGGACTTTCGTTGCATCGTGGCGAGATCCTTGGGTTGATCGGAACAAATGGCGCCGGCAAGACCACCTTGATGGGCGTCCTGGCCGGAACCCACAAACACGATCACGGCCGTATCACTTTGGACGGAGAAAAGTTTGTGCCTGACTCCATCGCCGAAGCGCAGGCCTGCGGAGTCGGCCATATTCCCCAAAACTTCCGGATCGACCCGGAACTGACCGTTGCCGAGGCCATCTTCAGGGGGACCTTCCAGTCAGGAAAGTCCCACGGGGAACTCCGCGACCACGCGGCCAAACTCATCCGGGACATCGGTATCAGCATGGACCCTGACGTCACAGTCGGAACACTGATTCGAGCCGAACAGGCCCTGGTGGAAGTCCTCCGGATGGTTGCGGAAGAAGCCCAACTGGTGATCATGGACGAAGTGGCCGCCTCATTGCCGGACCACGATGTCGCCGTCCTGCATCAGGTCCTGAGGATGCTGATAATGCAGGGGCGCGCGATCATCTACATCACGCACCGCCTGGATGAAGTCCGCTCCATTGCCCACCGCATCGCCGTGATGCGCGATGGCCGGGTGCACACGATGGTGGAAGCCAGCCAAACCGACGTCGACGAACTTGCCTTCCTACTGCTGCAACAGGAACTGGAGAAGGTTGCCCGGCCCGTGGGGCCGGCAGATGGCGAGGAAGCCCTGCGCATCGCCAACCTCAGCGTGGCGGACAGGGTCCGGGGCGTGAGCTTCTCCGTGGCCAAAGGCGAAGTCTTCGGACTGGTGGGAACGCACAAATCCGGTGTCTACGAGCTGGTCGAAGCGCTTGCGGGAGTGAATCCATGCACCTCGGGTGGAATTTATCTTCAGGGAAGCCTCGTCCACATCCGGCGGACCCAGGATGCGGAGCGCCTGAAAATTGGCTATTCCCCGAATGTCGCCGACACCCTGGACAGCGCGTCCAGCATAGCTGCGGGTCTCCAGCAGGGAAACGATGCGCGCCGAGAGAGCCTGCAGGACGAAATAACCCAACTCCGGGGTATAGCCGACGTGGTACACCGGATGCGCATCAACACGACCAACCTCCAGGGAGCTATCTCCACGCTTTCCGGTGGTGACCGCCAGAAGGTGGAACTCGCCCGATGGATCTCCGCAGACTGCGATGTCCTGATCCTGAGCCATCCCAGCCGAGGGATCGACATTGGGGCCAAGGAGATGGTGTACAGGATGCTCACACAACTCACCCGGACAGGCGTCGCTATCATCCTCGTGTCATCGGATCTCTCCGAGATCGTGAACTGGTGTCACAGGATCGGCGTCATGCGCGACGGCGGGCTGGTGACCATCGAGGCAAACGCCAATACCAATGAGGATGTTCTGGTGCACCACATGATGGGCGTTAAATTCGAGTCCGGAAGCCGCCCGGCCCGCCGCGTGAAGAACTGAGGGAACCTTCAACACCACCATGAGGGCGGCCGCTCATGTCGCGGCCGCTCTCATCGTTTCCCGGAGCCTCAGATGGCAATGACCTTGGAGATGTTATTGAGCTTATGGCGTGCCAGGGCCAGGTTGGCATAGGTACGATCCAGAACCAGATAAACGAAAAGGCCCTTGGAGCCGGCCGAGTTCAGGACGTTGATCAGGTGGTACTGGGAATCCAGCGTGATCAGGACATCTTCGATGGTGCTGTCGAGACCGAGGTCGGCCATCGTGCGCAGCTTTGAACTGACGACATTGGAGTTTCCCGCTGCGGCAACGCCAAGGTCGAAGCCAGGGTTGCCACCTTGGGCCAATGCCATGCCGCTGGTGTAATCGACGATGGCCGCACCAGTGGCACCTTCGATGGACAGCAATTGCTTCGTTGCTTCATCAAGCGAGCTCATAATACGTTCTTCCTGTTCTGTTGTGTCATCCCGGGTAGCCATGAAGTTGTCCGACGCGATTTCCCCGTACGAGGACGTGCTGGGGGCGGAGTTCCACTGATTGGGAACCATTCCTGATGCCACCGAGTCGGGGTGCCGGTCATGGATGAATTCGTGGAGGGGCGTCGGAAGGGTTTGAAAACCCTCGCGACGTTTCCACCATTTCCACGTACGCTCCGAACGGTTCACTTACTGCCCCTGCACTTCCATTGTCCTGGACTGCCATATGCTCCACGGATTTCCTCATTGAGTTTTTCACTCTACACATCAATGGCTCATAAATGAGGAAAAAGGCAAATTGCAGGAGGATATTCGTCACGCACTTCCCAATTAATGACGATTTGATAAACAGTGAGAAAAGTGGCGTCACGAATTGAGGTTTTGCGTTTCAGCTCGTAAGCCGCGCAGCACCGGCCTTGTTTTTGGGCGCGCTGAAGCGACTCCAAGCATGGCGGTGGTTCAGCGGCATCAACGGCTGCGGCAGGGCAGCCGGACGTCAGACGTTGGCGATGTGCCTGACGGCATCGAGGTACGGCATGTTGATGGCAGCGTCGGCCACCGCGCGAACCGCCGGCTTGGCATTGAACGCGATACCGATGCCCGCGGCACCAAGCATGTCCAGGTCGTTGGCGCCGTCTCCTACTGCGATGGTGTGCTCAAGGCTGATTCCCTCGGCAGCGGCCCACTCACGCAAGTACTTCTCCTTGGCTGCACGATCGATAACGGCGCCCAGCACCTTGCCGGTGAGGACGCCGTCGACGATTTCAAGCTCATTGGCAATCCAATGGTCCAGGCCGAGATCGACGGCTATGGGACGGAGGATCTGGTTGAAGCCACCGGACACCACAGCCACAATGTGACCGGCCTCCTTGAAGGCCGCCACCAATTCCGCAGCACCAAGGCTCAGCCGCACCTCCCTCCTTACGGAGTCGACAACGTCGACCGGCAGCCCGGCGAGCACAGCAACCCGGGCATGGAGACTTTGGGCAAAGTCCAACTCACCGCGCATGGCAGCCTCGGTGACCGCGGCGACTTCCTCGCGCTTGCCTGCATGTGCAGCCAGCAACTCGATGACTTCCTGCTGAATCAAGGTTGAATCCACATCCATGATGAGGAACTTCCGGGATGCATTGCGCAGCCCTTCCGGAACGATGGCCGTATCCATACCGGGGCGGGCCGCCGCAGCAAGCTCCCGGCGGAGGGCGGCAGTGGCATCCACACCCGCATCAAGTCCGGCGGTAACGACGTCGAAGCGTTCGTTCCCACCCTGTGATTCCGATGACACTGCAACGCCGGCGTCGGCGAGGACCTTCCGAACGTTCTGGAGGGATTCGGGGGACAAATGCACGCCATAGCTGACCGCAGCCAAGTTCGAAGTCATGGCCTCAATCCTACTGAGGGCGCCGCGTCCCCCCGAATTCGTTTCACCTGATAAACGGCAGGAAGGGACCGGTTATCAGTCATGTGGATTTTTGTCCTAGTGTCTACTGCTATGAGTGATGTTCTGGAACTGGCTTCCGTCAGCGTTGTCCGAGGCAAGAAGACCCTGCTGGACAAGGTTGACTGGCAGGTCAACGAGGGCGAACGCTGGGTCATCCTGGGACCGAACGGTGCCGGCAAGACCACCCTGCTCCAAATAGCCGCGGCCCGGCTCCATCCAAGCAGCGGCAAGGCCGGGATCCTCGATGAAGTCCTGGGCCGTGTTGACGTCTTCGAACTCCGCCCACGGATTGGACTGTCGTCCGCAGCTCTTGCTACCCAGATTCCCGAGCACGAGAACGTCCTGAATGTGGTGGTCACTGCTGCCTATGGTGTCACCGGCCGCTGGCGCGAAGGCTACGAGCGCGACGACGAACGGCGCGCCTTTGGCCTGCTCAACGATTGGGGAATGGGCCCTCTGCTCAACCGGACGTTCGCCACGCTGTCCGAGGGGGAGAGGAAGCGTGTCCAGATAGCCCGCGCTCTGATGACCGACCCCGAGCTTCTGCTGCTGGATGAACCCGCCGCAGGTTTGGACCTGGGTGGCCGCGAGGAACTGGTCCACAAGCTCGGCGAGTTGGCCAGCGACGAAGCCGCACCCGCCATGGTGCTGGTCACCCACCACCTTGAAGAAGTGCCTCCAGGGTTCACCCACGCCATGCTGCTTCGCGAAGGTGGCGTGGTCGCTGCCGGCCCCATCAAGGAAGTCCTCACCGACGAACACCTGAGCAATACGTTCGGCCTTGCCCTGGACGTCTCGGAAAACAGTGGCCGTTACACTGCCACCGCCCGCCGCTAGAACGGTTCAGTAGCCAACAGTGGAAATTCTTAGCAGCATCCTGGTCTTTTTTGCTGGCTTGTGGGCCGGCACCATCAACGCGGTAGTCGGCTCCGGCACGCTGGTGACCTTCCCCGTGCTCATCGCCATCGGCATCACACCCGTGGTTGCGTCCATGAGCAACGCCATGGGCCTGGTGGCTGGCACAGCAGCAGGGGCCTGGGGTTACCGCCGCGAGTTGGCCGGCAGGGGACGGCAGCTGATGAAGCTGTTGCCGGCCTCACTGCTGGGCGGCATCACCGGTGCGTGGCTGTTGCTGCATCTGCCGGAGAAAGTCTTCCACTACGTAGCTCCCTTCCTGCTGGTCCTGGCGCTGCTGATGGTGTTGTTCCAGCCCAAGCTGCAGGCGTGGGTGCGGAGCCGGGAACAGAATCCTGAACATGCCATTCGCGACCGCAGCCACGGGCTTCTTCTGGTGGTCCTCGTCTACCTTGCCGGCGTCTATGGCGGATATTTCGTTGCTGCCCAGGGAATCCTGCTGGTGGGCATCCTCGGTGTGTTCCTGACGGGAACCATGCAAAACGCCAACGCCATGAAGAACATCCTGGTGTTGGGCGTCAACATGGTGGCCGCAATCTCCTACCTCATCTTCGCCTTTGACCGCATCAACTGGCTGGTGGTCCTCCTGATTGCCGTGAGCTCCACCATCGGCGGCCTTGTGGGATCAAGGGTGGGCCGGAGGCTGTCACCCCGGGTCCTCCGGGCCGTCATCTTCACCCTTGGCATCGTGGCCCTTGGCTTCATGATCGCCAACCTGCTGAAATAATCCCCCCGTGACCTTCCACTACCTTGAGTCCGCGGACGATCCGCGGGTGACGGACTACACCACGCTCACTGATGTGCACCTCCGGAAACTGCGTGAGCCCGAAGAAGGGATGTATATCGCTGAATCCTCGAGGGTCCTGCGCAGGGCGTTGGCTGCAGGGCACCAGCCGCGTTCATTTTTCCTGGCCGAGAAATGGCTGGACGATCTCGACGACGTTTTCCAGGCGTATCCCGACGTCCCGGTATTCATTGGCAAGGCTTCCTTGTTGGAAGAGATTACGGGCTTCCACCTGCACAGGGGAGCCATGGCGGCAATGCAGCGGCCGGCCCCTGTCCCGTTGGAGGAGCTCCTGGCCAGCGCACAGCGCGTTGCCGTGCTTGAAGACATTGTTGACCACACCAATGTCGGAGCGATCTTCCGGTCCGCTGCCGCCCTGGGCGTGGACGCAGTCCTTGTTTCTCCGCGCTGTGGAGATCCCCTTTACCGGCGCAGCGTCCGCGTCAGCATGGGAACCGTGTTCCAGGTGCCCTGGGCGCGGCTTGAAAGCTGGCCGGATGACTTGGAACGCCTGAAGGAGCAAGGCTTCACGGTCGCCGCCATGGAGTTGACCGACGACGCGTTGGATCTGGATGATCTCGCTGCCCGGGACTACCGGAAGCTCGCCCTGGTGCTCGGAACGGAAGGCGCCGGCATGAGCGCGGACACGTTGTCGGCCGTCGACCTCGCCGTCAAAATTCCCATGCGCGCTGGGGTCGATTCGCTCAATGTTGCCGCGGCCTCAGCGGTCGCCTTTTGGGAACTCCGCCCACGCGGCTGAGGTCGGTTCGTACGGCGGTGCGGTTTCCGCTATGATTGGTTGTTGGCCCGGACACTGGAATGTTCATCTTCCAGCGACCAGACCACCTCCATTCATACCTGGCAGCTGGCAAAATCCAGTTGCGCGAACAAAAGGTCCCATTATGAAGTCTGATATCCACCCGAAGTACGAAGCTGTTGTTTTCAACGACCTGGCTTCCGGTACGCAGTTCCTGACCAAGTCCACCGTGTCTTCCTCGAAGACCATCGAGTGGGAAGACGGAAACACCTACCCGGTTATCGACGTCGAAATCTCTTCGGAGTCCCACCCGTTCTACACGGGTAAGCAGCGCATCATGGACTCCGCTGGCCGCGTCGAGCGCTTCAACGCCCGCTTCAAGGGCTTCGGCGGCAAGAAGTAACCACTTCACCCCAAGGCTTTCAAGGCCCGCATTGCTGGATCTCCGGCGATGCGGGCCTTTGCGTTTTCCGGCAAGATGGAACGCATGACTTCCCTGCCTGCACATGAGACGGTAAAGCACGACGACGGCACTCGCCTCCACGGCGAATATAAAGTCCCCGGAGGCAAACTCGTGGTGGTGGACCTGGATCTGGTGGATGGCCGATTCGCGAACGTCTCACTGAGCGGGGACTTCTTCCTGGAACCGGACGAGGCCCTGCAGGACATCAACGGGGCGCTCACCGGCCTTCCCGAGACCTCCACGGCTGCAGACATCGCAGCGGCAGTGACAGAGCGCCTGCCCGAAGGAGCTGTACTGTTCGGATTCTCCGCGGAAGCCGTGGCAGTCACCGTACGACGGGCATTGTCCAAAGCCACCAGCTGGGCGGACCACCAGTGGGAGGTCATCCCGCCATCAGTCCTGCCCACGCAGGTGAACGTGGCGCTGGACGAGGTCCTCACCGAAGAAGTCGGGGCCGGCAGGCGCAACCCCACGCTCCGGTTCTGGGATTGGGAAGAGCCATCGGTGGTCATCGGCAGCTTCCAGTCGGTTCGGAACGAAGTTGATCCCGAGGGTGTGGCCCGCCACGGCATTACCGTGGTGCGACGCATCAGTGGGGGCGGCGCCATGTTCATGGAAGCGGGAAACTGCATCACGTACTCGCTCTACCTGCCGCAGACCCTGGTGGATGGCATCAGCTTTGCCGACTCCTACGCGTTCCTGGATGCCTGGGTGATGGCTGCACTGGAAAAGCTGGGTATCACTGCGTTCTACGTTCCCCTCAACGACATTGCCACCGAACAAGGCAAGATCGGTGGCGCTGCACAGAAGCGGCTCGCCAACGGTGGCATGCTGCACCACGTCACCATGAGCTATGACATCGACGCCGACAAGATGGTTGACGTCCTGCGCATCGGCAAGGAAAAGCTCTCGGACAAAGGAACACGAAGCGCCAAAAAGCGCGTGGATCCCTTGCGTCGCCAAACCGGATTGGCCCGGGCAACCATCCTTGAGGCCATGCAGGAGGTCTTCATCGAGCGCTATGGCGCCGTCGAATCGCGCCTCACCGAGGCAGAGCTCGGTGAGGCGAAGAAACGAGTCGACACGAAGTTTGGCACCGGCGAATGGTTGAACCGGGTTCCGTAACTGCGGCCTGCCCCGTCGGCCTAGCCCCGGGCGGCCTGTGCAGTGAGTGACCGAAGCAGGTGGCTCCGTTGCTCGATGATGATGCGGCGCAGCGCCCGGGGGGCATCAGCGTGGCCCTGCAGCCAATCGTCGGTCCTGGCGAGGACCGGGTGGTCGGCAGGTTGCATGCCCTCCGACAGATCCTGGGCACCGGGGAACAAGCCACGCACGATCCTGCCGGCAATTTCCATGCTGCGCTCGGCCCACACCCGTTCGAGGCAGTCGAAGTACGGCTCTTCATAAGGTTCCAGCAGGGTGCGGGGTGCAGTGGCAAAGCCGGCGATGGTTGCGCTCAGGATCTCGTTGGAGAGTCCGGTGCTGTTAACAGCTGAGTCCCATGCAGCTGCCTTCACTGAAGCATCCGGGATGGCTGCCGACGCGAGGGCATGGCCTTCCCGGCCCGACGCCGTCTTATCCGCTTCCAGTTCCCTGTCCAGGTCGGCGCGGGTCGCCTGGCCCTGGGCGGACAAGGCCTGCCAGAAGCTCCACCGCAGCTCAGCGTCGACGGCCAGCCCGTCGATGACGTTGCTGCCATCCAGGATTCCCCGCACCAGGGTAAGTTCACTGTCGCCATGCCTGGAGACGTCAGCCAGGGTCCGGGCCCAAGCCAGCTGCTGGTCGGATCCAGGAGCCGCTGCCTTGAGCTGGGCAGCCACCACAGCGAGGAAGTCGTTGCGCACCCCGCTGCGTGCCGGGGCCGGAACGTAGCGTTCGATGGCGATCGAGGCGTTGCCGAGGACATTCAGGAGGACACCAATACCGGTCTCCGAGGGCGCAAACTGCTCCACCGCGGCCACGTACTGGACAGCCGGTGTTGCGCCGTCACGGGCGGAATCCCACAAGGCAGTCCAGCAAAGCGCGCGGGCCATGGGGTCGGTGATTTTGTCGAGCAACGTCCGGACCGTCTTTTCGGAGCCGGGATCCAGCCGCACCTTGGCGTAACTAAGGTCGTCGTCGTTAACCAGAAGCAAGGCAGGACGGCGCTTCCCGTTCAGTTCGGGTACCAATGTGCTGGGCCCTGCAACGTCGATCTCGATACTTTCGGACCGCACAAGGTTTCCCGAAGCATCAGCGTCATACAGGCCCAACCGCAACCGATGGGGACGGAGTTCCTGGTGCCCGGTAAGGGGGTCGACGGCATCCTGCTGGAGCGTCACCGCACCCAGGACCCCTTCATCGTCGACAATATCGGCTTGGATCGTGGAGATACCGGACGTCTGCAGCCATTGCCGCGCCCAGCCCCCAAGGTCCCTTCCGGAAGCGGTGCTCAGTGCCTGAAGAAGATCCTGGAGGGACGTGTTGCCGAACTCGTTGTCACGGAAGTACTGCCTGGAACCGGCAATGAAAGCGTCAAAGCCGACGTAGGCCACCAGTTGCTTCAGGACCGAAGCTCCCTTGGCGTACGTGATGCCGTCGAAGTTCTGCTTGGCTGCTTCCAGGTCCGGGATGTCGGCAACAATTGGATGCGTGGTGGGAAGCTGGTCCTGGACGTAGGCCCACGCTTTGCGTTTGCTGGCAAAGTTCACCCAGGCGGTGTCCCAGTCCGTGGCCCGGTCCACGCCCAGTGTCCCCATGTAGTCGGCAAACGACTCTTTGAGCCAGAGATCGTCCCACCAGTTCATCGTCACGAGATCGCCGAACCACATATGGGCCATTTCGTGCATCAAGGTATTGGCACGGGCCTGGTACTGGGCATCGGTGGCCCGGGAGGCGTAGACGTACTTCTCTGTGAACGTGACCAGGCCGGGGTTTTCCATGGCGCCGAGGTTGTATTCGGGCACGAAGGCCTGATCGTACTTGCCCCAAGGGTAGGGGTAGTCGAAGAGCTCGTTGAAGAAGGCCAGACCACTCTTGGTTAACCGAAACAGTTCGTCGGTATCGAAGAAGTCGGCCAACGATGCGCGGCAGTAGAGTGCCAGCGGCACGTCAAGGCGGGTGCCGTCGTCGAACGTTGCTTCCCACTGATCTGTTGCCATGAAGTAGGGCCCGGCGAGCACCGTGGTGATGTACGTGGACATGCGCTTGGTGGTGGCGAAATCCCAGCGCGCAACGGCGGTATCGTCCGGGACTGCAGTGCACGCGTCCTGAACCCCGTTGGACGCGACCTTCCAACCGGCGGGGGCGAACACATGGAAGGTGAATTCGGCTTTGAGGTCGGGCTGTTCGAAATTGGCGAAGACCCGGCGGCTGTCCGCCGGTTCGTACTGGGTGTAGAGGTAGCACTGGCCGTCGGCGGGATCCACGAAGCGGTGCATGCCCTCTCCGGAGCGGCTGTAGAGTGCCGTTCCGGTCACCGTGACCGTGTTCTCGGCCGTGAGCCCTTCCAGGATGATCCTGTCGCGGTCCACCGCTGTCCCCAGGTCCAGTTCCTTCCCATTGAGCACCACTGAGTCCACGCCGCCATGGATGAAATCCAGGAAGGTGGCAGAGCCAGGCTGAGCGGAGAAAGTGATGGTGCTGGTACTCGGGTAACCGGAGACTGCGGGATCTTCCGCGTCACGGACATCGAGGGTGACGTCGTAGCTGTGGGTGGTGATCAGGGCTGAACGGGTAGCGGCTTCATCGCGCGAGAGGTTGTGATTCGACACACAGCTATCTAATCATGATCACGGCAGCGCCCAAGCCCAGCGAGGCGATGAGCAGCCAGGAGCCCAGGGCCACCACAACAGCCCGGCCTCCAGTGTGGATCAGGGTCCTGATGCGCACCGCCGAGCCCAGTCCGAACAGCGCCGTCGCCAACAGAAGATCCTGGACGGCTGCCGCGATATCCAGGCCAGTGGGCGGCACCCAACCCAGGGAACGCACCGCCACCATCGCGAGGAATCCCACGACGAACAGGGGCACGATCGGCGGGAACCTGCCGTCCGCTTCGGTGCGCGCGGCGCCGTTGGCGCGTTCCCTGACATGAAGGATTCGCTGGTGCAACCCTGCCGTGGCCGCCACCGGCGCCAGCAGGACAACCCGTGTTAACTTCACGACGACGGCGATCGCCAGGGCCGGGGTCCCGGCGGTTTGGGCGGTGGCCACCACCTGTCCGACATCGTGGACGGAGGCGCCGGTCCAGGCGCCGAACTGCTCGGGATCCAGGTTCAGCGGGTGCATGAGAAGCGGGAGCACGCCGATCGCCAAAGTGCCGCACAAAGTCACGAGTGCTACGGGAAGGACGGTGTCCTGGTGCTTGATCCGCCGCACTGCGGCCATGGCACCAATCGCGGAGGCACCGCAGATGGAGAAGCCAGTGGCAATCAGCAAAGCTGCCTCTCCGGGAAGGCGCAACAGCCTCGCCAGGCCATACGTCCCGGCGAAGCTCACCAGAACCACTCCGGCGATCAACAGCAGCGCCAGCCATCCCAGTCCGAGAACGTCGGCCATGCTGACCTTGAGACCCAGCAGGACGATGCCCGCACGCATGAGGTGTTTCCCGGCGAAGTCGAGGCCCGGGCGGGCGCGCCCCGCGGTGAGTACCGCCGTCCCCGGTATATTTGCTGAGAGCAAGCCCAAAGCAACAGCGAGCGTCATGGCGGGAACAGCCGGAAACACGGTGTGGATTGCGAAAGCAAGACCCGTAGCGGCGATGCTCAGGACCAAGCCGGGCCCCAGCCGGGAGAGCTGGGGCGCGAGACTGTTGAAGGGCATGCCTCAACCCTGCCGGATGGGGGCACGGAAAGGCGAACCGGGAGCTTCCGGAAACCGCGACACAATCAGCGCGTAATGCGCTCGACTCAAAAAGGTGATTGTCTAATTCCCATGTCTGACCTATTCCAGGATTACTCCGAGGCCGCTGCCCGCAGTGGCGCCTATGACGAGATGTTTGCCCCAGGCCACGTGGCCAGAAAATCCTACGGTCAGGTTTCCGGTGCCCTGCGGGAGCTATCCCTTGCGGATGTGACAGCCCGCGCGGACTCCATGGCACGCACGTTCCTGGACCGGGGCGTCACGTTCGATTACGCGGGGGAGGAGCGCCCCTTCCCGCTGGACATCGTTCCCCGCGTTATTCCCGCCGATGAGTGGGATGTCCTGGAACGCGGGGTTGCCCAGCGCGTCAAAGCGCTCGAAGCCTTCCTCAATGACGTCTACGGAAGGATGGCGGTGGTGACCGATGGGGTGATCCCGAGGCAACTCGTGACCACCAGCGCACACTTCCATCGGGCAGTCCACGGTTTCGAGCCGGCCGGTGGTGTCCGTGTCCACGTTTCCGGCATCGACGTCGTCCGTGATGCTGCAGGAACCTTCAGGGTGCTCGAGGACAATGTCCGCGTTCCTTCCGGAGTCAGCTACGTCCTTGAGAATCGGCGCGCCATGGCCAAGGGCCTGCCCGAGGCCTTCGGCCAGCAGCATATCCGTCCTGTCGAGGAATACCCGCGCCGGCTCCTCTCCGCACTCCGGAAGACAGCTCCGGCGGGTGTGGACGACCCCACCGTTGTTGTCCTGACACCGGGCGTCTTCAACAGCGCCTACTTTGAGCACACCCTCCTTGCAGGGCTCATGGGCGTGGAGCTGGTGGAAGGCCGGGACCTCATTTGCCGCGGCAACCGTGTGTACATGCGGACCACTGCAGGTGAGCAGCGCGTGGATGTCATCTACAAGCGCATCGACGACGACTTCCTGGATCCGCTCCAGTTCCGTTCCGATTCCATGCTGGGTTGCCCGGGTCTGGTCAATGCCGCCCGGGCCGGGGGAGTGACCATCGCCAACGCGGTGGGCAACGGCGTAGCCGACGACAAGCTCGTGTACAGTTACGTCCCTGACCTGATCCGGTACTACCTTCACGAAGAGCCGATCATCGCCAACGTGGACACTTTCCGGCTTGAGGAAAAGGAAGCCAGGGAACATGTGCTGGACCGCCTGGACGAGCTGGTGGTCAAGCCGGTTGACGGCTCCGGCGGCAAGGGCTTGGTCATTGGACCCGACGCCACCAAAGACGAGCTCGATGCCCTGCGCAAGCGCGTCATTGCCGATCCCCGCGGCTGGATCGCCCAGCCTGTCCTGCAGCTTTCGACCGTCCCGACACTCTCCGGGGACAGGTTCGGGCCCCGGCACGTTGACCTTCGGCCTTTTGCGGTCAACGACGGCGACGACGTCTGGGTCCTGCCCGGCGGCCTCACCAGGGTGGCGCTCAAGGAAGGTTCCCTGATTGTGAACTCCAGCCAGGGCGGCGGCTCCAAGGACACGTGGGTATTGGCCGACTCGCCGCAGATGCCGGCCGAGGTCATTCCACGCCAGTCCCTTACTGTCCGTGAACAGGTCTCCGTGTGGCCCGTGGAAAGCAACTGGCGTGACCGCCAAACGGAGCAACAGCAGTGACCCGGATCCACCACCACTTGAACTTCGACCTGCACCCCGCGAAGGAGGCAGTTCCATGCTGAGCCGTATTGCTGAGTCTCTTTTTTGGATCGGACGCTACGTAGAACGCGCCGACGGCACCTCCAGGATCCTGGATGTGCACTTGGAGCGGCTTAACCATCTGCCCCTTGAAGAGCAGCGAAGCGTTGCCCGCGAGCTCCTTGCCGTCATGGGCGCCAAACCCCAGAGTGAGGACTTCGGCTTGCCCGAGCTCCTGCATGCACTGGCCTACGACAAGCAGAGCGCGTCCTCCATTGCCGGTTCACTCGGTGCAGCCCGCGAGAATGCACGGCGTGCCCGGGAGACCGTCTCCCAGTCGCTCTGGGAAAGCCTCAACACCACCTACTACGGCCTCAACCAGCACCGTAAGGACGTAGTGGGAACCTACCGTTTCTGCAACTGGGTCCTGGAACGGACGGCCATGGTTCGCGGCCTGGCGGACACCACCGTCAGCCACGACGAAAGCTGGCTGTTCATGGTCCTTGGACGCTCCCTTGAACGGGCCGATATGACGGCCCGCATGCTGTCGACGCGCGATGTCCAGTCGGCGGGAATGTCGTGGGTCAACATGCTCCGCTGTGCCGGGGCCTACGAGTCCTTCATCCGCACACGCAGGGCAGCTTTCGGTGACCAACACGCCGCCGAGTTCCTCCTCCTGGACCGCCTGTTCCCACGTTCCATTGTCTATGCCTTGCGTGATGCCGATGAATGCCTTGCCAAGCTGGATCCGTCAGCCCAGCGTGTGGGCTTCATCAACGATGCCCGCCGCATTGTCGGCCAGGCGCGCACGTTCCTTGAGTTCCACCGTACGGATGACCTCATGTCCGAACTGCCTGAACACATGGAACGTGTGCAGAAGGCCGTGACGCAGGCGTCGGACGCAATTTCCCGTAAGTACTTCAATCAGGCTGATGAGCACGCCTGGGTGGGAGAAGTTTCATGACCCGGCTGAGCATCGTCCACAAGACGGCCTACAAGTACAACCGCCGAGTGACGTTGTCCTACAACGAAGCCCGGATGACTCCGTTGACGGACGGCCAGCAGGTGGTCCTGGAGTCCTCACTGAAAGTCGCACCCAACCAGGCGTCAGTCAGCACCTACCGTGACTACTGGGGAACACGCGTCACGGCATTCGATATGCAGATGCCGCATGAGAGCCTCGAGGTCCTGGCGACGGCCACAGTGGAAGTGCATCGCATCGAGCGCGTAGCCGTCGAGGACGACATCGTGGGGTGGGATGTCATTGCCTCCGACAAGGTCCAGGACGAGTTCAGCGACTGGTTGCCCCAGTCAAGGTTGAGCGGCCCCGGCGATGAAGTGCTCGATATCGTGCCTGGAATTGTCGACGGAAAGAACCCCCACGAGGCGGCTTTGGCTGTGTTCGCCTGGATGGCGGGCGAAATGACCTATATGAAGGGCACCACCGGCGTGACGACCAATGCCGAGCAGGCGTGGTCGCAGCGCCAGGGCGTGTGCCAGGACCTGGCGCACCTTGCCATTGGAGCCCTGCGCTGCAGCGGAATTCCGGCGCGTTACGTTTCCGGGTACATCCATCCGCGATCCTCCGCGGATATCGGCGAAACGGTTGCCGGACAGTCGCACGCCTGGTTGGAATGGTGGGACGGCGAATGGCGCAGCTGGGACCCCACCAACCACAAGCCCGCCGGTGATTACCACGTGACGGTGGCCAGGGGGCGGGATTACCGCGATGTACCCCCGCTGAAGGGGATTCTGTCCGGTGGCGGTGGTTCCGGACTCTCCGTGTCGGTGGAGATTACCCGCCTCGCCTAGCAGTCTTTGAACGGATAAGGCCCTTAAGAGTCGCTCTTAAGGGCCTTATCCGTACACAACGCGAGAGACTTCCTACCAGGGTGACGGCTTGTAGTCCTTGAGGAAGACACCATACTGGTCCTCGCCCTTTTCGCCCATCACGATGGGGTCGTAAACACGGGCGGCACCGTCCACCAGGTCCAGGGGAGCGTGGAACCCTTCCTCCATCAGCCGCACCTTGGTGTAGTGGGGGCGCTCATCCGTGATCCATCCGGTGTCCACCGCGGTCATGAGGATGCCATCGGAATCCAGCATTTCCTGGGCGCTGGTCCGGGTCATCATGTTCAGGGCAGCTTTGGCCATGTTGGTGTGCGGGTGTCCCGGGCCCTTATAGGCGCGGGAGAACTGCCCCTCCATGGCTGAGACATTGACGATGTATTTACGGTGCGCCGTGGATCGCCTCATGGCATCGCGCAACCGGCTGACCAGCAGGAACGGCGCGGTGACGTTGCACAGCTGCACTTCCAGCATCTCCAAGGGGTCCACTTCATCCACCATCTGGGTCCAGCTGTTGATCGTTGCGAGATCGGGAACCAGCCCGCCGGCGTCGATCGCCGTTCCTGATTCGATCCTCTCCAGCGATGCCGACCCCGTGGACAGTGCCAACGAGGTGATCGCATCACCGGCGAGCACCGGGTGCTCGGTGACACTGCTGGCCAAAGCGAGGGGGTGCTTGTCGTGCGCATGGCCGAACGTCACGAGTTCCGGACCACCGTTGGCAGGTTCCAGGGCGGCAGGCAACGGCTCGTCCTCGGCGTCCACCAGCGGTTTGTAAGCGTTGCCGGAGCGACGCACGGTCTGTGCGGCGTTGTTGATGATGATGTCCAGGGGACCGGCGTCGTTGAGGGAATCGGTCAACGCCATCACCTGTGCGGGGTCACGGAGGTCGATGCCAACGATCCGTAGTCGGTGCAGCCATTCCGCGCTGTCTTCCATGGCGGCGAAGCGTCGGGCAGCGTCCTTGGGGAAACGGGTGGTGATCGTCGTGTGCGCTCCGTCCCGCAGGAGTCGCAACGCAATGTACATGCCGATCTTGGCACGGCCGCCGGTCAGCAGTGCCCGACGCCCCGTGAGGTCGGTCCGGGCGTCGCGCTTGCTATGGCTGAACAAGGCGCATTCGGGGCACAGCTGATGGTAAAAGGCATCTACCTGGGTGTAGTGCTTCTTGCAGATATAGCAAGGACGCGATCGGATGAGATGGCCCGCGATCTCTCCTGTTGCGGAGGGAGCAAGCTTGTTGCCGCGGGTTTCGTCATCAATCCGGTCCGGCGCTGCGGTGGCAGTGAGGGCAATCACAGCCCGATCGGCCTCGGCGATGGAATCGCGCTTGGTGACGCGGCGGTGGCGTTTGACCGCCTTGAACATCTTGCCGGTGGCACGACGGACGGCAACATAATCCGGGTGCTCTTCGTCGTAGACGTGGATCGTTGTCAGAACCTTGAGGCAGGCCTGGATCTCTTCAGGCGTCAGATCGGTAGAGCTCATTGACCTGATTTTACAGCCTTGGGACCCTTTGGCCCGCCTCGGGTTCTGTCTGCGTCAGCGACGTGCCAGGTGGTTAGTTAGCTGCGCCCTGTGATGCGGCGTCCGGCACCCTGGACTGGATTCCGGCAGCGACTTTTTCTGCGGAGTCACGGATGTCGGGGTCGTGGTGCGTGGCCGCCTTGACGGCTTCCGGCAGCCCCCGGCGGTACTGTGCAGAAAGTGCGAGCTCTGCTTCACCGGGTTCGGGGACAACCTGGCCCTTCGCCAGGACCGTGATGCCCGACTCCGTGACCTTGTACCCGCGGGCCTTGTCCAGGGCCGGGTCGAGGCCAATGGCGGCCCCTGCAGGAACCTTCACGTTCTTGTCCAGAATCGCCCTCTTGATCACGGCGCCTTCGCCAACGCGGACCTTATCCATCAGCACGGAGTCCTGGACCCTGCTGCCGGCCGCCACGTAGGCATCGTTGGAGAGGACGGAGCCCTCCACGATGCCGCCGGAGACCACCACGCCGCTGGCAACAATGGAATCGAGGGCCGTTCCCACCGTGTTGTTCTCGCCACGGACAAACTTCGCAGGCGGCGAGATGCTCTGGCGGGTGTAGATCGGCCACTCCGAGTTATAGAGGTTGAAGATCGGTACGGGGGAGATGAGGTCCATATGCGCGTCGTAGAACGAGTCGATGGTACCGACGTCGCGCCAGTACGTCCGGTCCCGTTCAGTAGCACCGGGAATGTCGTTGAGCGTGAAGTCGTACACTCCTGCTTCGCCTTGGTCGACGAAGTAGGGAATGATGTCCCCGCCCATGTCGTGCTTGGTATCGAGGCGTTCGGCATCCACGTGCAAGGCCTCCACCAAGGCGTCCGCGTTGAACACGTAATTTCCCATGGAAGCAAGGAATTGCGTGGGGTCTGCTGCCAGCCCGGGGGTGCTGGCCGGCTTCTCCACGAAGGCGGCAATCTTTTGGGGATCGTTCTGGTCCACTTCGATCACGCCGAACTGGTTCGCCATGTTCAGCGGCTGGCGGACGGCCGCGACTGTAGCCTTGGCGCCACTGGCAATGTGCTGCTCCACCATTTGGGAGAAGTCCATCCGGTACACGTGGTCTGCGCCGACCACAACCACGATGTCCGGGGCGTCGTCATGGATGAGGTTAAGCGATTGGTAGATTGCGTTGGCGCTGCCAAGGAACCAGCTCTTTCCCACGCGTTGCTGCGCGGGAACAGAAGCCACATACCGGCCCAGCTGCGTGGACATGCGCCAGGTTTCCGAGATGTGCCGGTCAAGGCTGTGCGATTTGTACTGCGTCAGAACAACGATTTTCAAATATCCCGAATTAACGAGATTGGATAGTGCAAAGTCAATTAACCTGTAGCCGCCTGCGAACGGAACCGCGGGCTTGGCCCGATCCGCCGTCAGCGGCATCAGTCGGTTGCCTTCTCCGCCTGCCAATACGATTGCCAGAACTTTCTTCAACGCCATGGTCACAGCTCCCCGTACGTCTTCGTATCCCCCAAAAGTCCGATTTTCCGGACCCTTTCACACTAGAACACATACGCCGGAACGACTACGTTGGTTAGCGTGCGAATAGACATTGTGACTAAAGAATTCCCTCCGGAAATATACGGCGGTGCCGGTGTCCACGTTGCCGAGCTCAGCCGCGTGCTGGCAAAGCACGTCGACCTTCACGTCCGGGCGTTCGGTGCGCCCCGTGACGCCGACTATCATGGGGCTTCCGTGGCGTCCTACGCCACGCCCGAAGACCTCGGCGATGCCAACGCCGCCATCCAGACCCTCGGCGTGGACCTGAGGATCGTTCCGGACATTGCGGGAGCGGACGTTGTCCACTCGCACACCTGGTACGCCAACATGGCCGGCCACCTCGCCTCGCTGCTGCACGGCATTCCGCACGTGCTCAGCGCCCACAGCCTTGAGCCCCTGCGCCCGTGGAAGGCTGAGCAGCTGGGCGGCGGCTATGCGCTGTCCTCCTGGGTGGAAAAGACCGCCTACGAGGCAGCCGCAGCGATCATCGCCGTCTCCGACGGCATGCGCCAGGACATCCTCCGCAGCTACCCCACGGTGGATCCGGACAAGGTCCGCGTAGTGCACAACGGCATCGACGTTTCCCTCTGGGAACGTGATGAAAACGATGACGCGATCCGTGCCCTGGGGATCGATCCTGCCAAGCCCAGCGTGGTCTTCGTGGGACGGAACACCCGCCAGAAGGGCGTTCCGTACTTGCTCCGCGCCGCATCCAGCCTGCCCGACGACGTCCAGGTGGTCCTGTGCCTCGGGGCGGCGGATACTCCAGAGCTCGCCGCGGAAACTGCCCGCCTCATTGAGGAACTTCAGGCAAAGCGCCAGGGCGTCATTCTCATAGAACGGATGCTGCCCCGGAAGGAGCTCATCCAGGTTCTCAGCCATGCCACGGCCTTCGCCTGCCCGTCGATTTACGAGCCCCTGGGCATCGTTAACCTCGAAGCCATGGCCTGCGGCGCCGCGGTGGTGGCCAGTGCCACAGGCGGTATTCCGGAGGTCGTCCAGCATGGTGAAACCGGACTCCTCGTCCAGCTGGAGCAGGTCACCGACGGCACTGGAACGCCGTTGGATCCGGAGAAGTTCGTGAGCGACTTCGCGGCAGCCTTGAACGAGGTTGTCGCCGATCCTGCGCGGGCCCGCGAGATGGGGATTGCCGGACGACGCCGGGCGGAGGAACACTTCTCCTGGGAATCCATCACGGAAACCACGCTTGAGGTCTACCGCTCCGTCCTTCGATAAAGGCAATCCAGGCACCACCTCAGCAGGAAAGCCCGACGGCGCCGCCCCCCTTGGCGGGGACGGCGCCGTCGGGCTTTTCCAGACGTTCCGCCGATGTTCACCATCCGGCGGCGCGACGCTGCTAGCGGGTTTTGTTTGCCTTGCGGGCGAGAAGGGTCTTCTCGTCCACGGGGGCGCTGCCGCTGGCGCGCTGCTCGCGGAAATGCTTCCGCGCTTCGTCCTGGCGGGTGGATTCAGCACCGGTGGCGATGGAGGCCCTGAGATGCTCCGGCCCATAGCCAAAAGCATCAACCAGGTCCACGGCATGCGGGCGGATCTTGACCAGCAAGCGGTTGATGTACGCGCCCACTGTCCGTCCCCGCTGCATCGAGAGCCGTCCGTTCATGAGGTACCAGGACAGGTGCTTCTCAATCAGGGACAGTCCGAAGAGGTCACGCAGCCACGTCAGGACACGCTTGGTTCCCTCATCGGAGACTTGTGCCAGGGCTTCGGTGAAGGCCTCCCACTGGAGCAGTTCTGCGTGCGCCTGGGCAGCTTCGATGAGCTCGTTCTGATGCTGGTTGAAGAGGGCCGCCGCTTGGTGCTGCGGAAGCTTGTTGGCTCCCTTAAGTGCAGCACCTACCTCGGCAACCATGGACTGCACCCGGTCGGCGAGCAACGTCCGCTGGCCTTCCTCGTCCCGCAGGGCCAGGGCGGCTTTCTGGACCGACCCCGTATCGGCCACGAACTGGGCAACCTGGCGAAGCCCCGTCCGGTGGAGCGCCACTCCGGCCGCCTGGTCCACCACGTAGCGGGCAAGCACACCGAAGTCTGCGCTGCGGAATTCCTTGGCGTAGTCGGCCAGAAGACGCTTGGCCACCAACTGCAGCAGGACGGTGTTGTCGCCTTCGAAGGTGACATAGACATCGAGGTCCGCGCGCAGCGAAGCGAAACGGTTTTCGATCAGGAAACCAGCCCCGCCGCAGGCTTCGCGGCATTCCTGCAGGGTGTCCAGGGCGTGCCAGGTGCTCAGCGGCTTGAGCGCGGCTGCCAGCGTTTCCAGGTCCTGGCGGTCGGCATCGGTATCGTGGGCACCCGAGAACACGTCGTCGAACTTCTGCAGGAGCTGTTCGTGCGCGAAGCTCGCCGCATAGGTGGTGGCCAGCCGGGTGAAGAGGCGGCGCTGGTGCCGCTGGTAGTCCAGCAGGACCTCTTCGTCGGTTGCCGAAGAGGCGTTGAACTGACGGCGCTCCGTGGCGTACTGGATTGCTGTTTTCAGTGCCACCTTGCTGGCAGCAACCGCGGCGCCGTCCAAGGAAACACGTCCTTGGACGAGGGTGCCCAGCATGGTGAAGAAACGGCGCCCCGGGCTTTCGATGGTGGAGGAGTAGGCCCCGTCCGCGGCTACGTCGCCGTAACGGTTCAGCAGGTTGGCGCGGGGGATACGTACGTCTGTGAAGTGCAGCCGGCCATTGTCAATTCCGTTGAGTCCACCCTTGATGCCGTCATCTTCGCCGCCGATGCCGGGCAGGAATTCCTTGGTGGAAGGATCGCGGAGTTCAACGTAGAAGGCATGAACGCCGCGGTTGACGTCCTGGGTGATCAGTTGGGCGAAGACCACAGCGGCCAGGCCGTCATTGGCAGCATTGCCGATGTAGTCCTTCCACGCGGCGCGGAAGGGCGTGTTGATGACGAACTCCTGGCTGGCTTCGTCATAGGTGGCCGTCGTGGCGATGCTGGCGACGTCCGAGCCATGGCCGGTCTCAGTCATGGCAAAACAACCCGGGATGTCCAGGTTCATGATCCCGGGAAGCCACTTGTCGTGGTGCCCGGCAGTCCCGAGGTGCATCACGGCGGAACCGAAGAGGCCCCATTGAACACCGGCCTTGATCTGGAGGGATGGGTCAGCGGTGACCAGTTCCTCGAAGCCGGCGATATTGCCGCCGTGATCATCCGAGCCACCCAGGCGGGTAGGGAATGCGCGGTGGACGGCGTTGTTGTCCACCAGGAACTTCAGTTGTTCGAACACACGGGCACGATGCTCCGTGTGGTGCATCCCTTCAATTTTCTGCACAGCCGGGTTCCCTGCCACTTCACGCGCCTGGTGCCGGATGTCGGCCCATTTGCCGAGGAGTTGTTCTCCCAACGCGGCGACATCAACCACAGGCGTGGCGCCAGTGGTGGCGGCGTCGTTGCTGCCCGCGGGCTGCTGCCCCGATGCGGTCCGGTCCACTACTTCAGTCATGTTGCTTCCTTCTTTGGTTCCGACAACTGATGAGTCATTACTGGTGTCAGGTGGTGGTTTTGAGTGCCGGGGCGATGCCCAGGCACAACCAATCGGTGATCTGTCCGGCCATCGTTGCCTGGTCCGGTTTGCCGATGCCGGCCGGGCTTCCCAACCACATCTCACCGGCGTTCCTGACGAGTCCGATGGCGGCGGTGGGCCAATAGACGATCACCGCCTGGTTCTCGTCGCCCAGGTATTCCCGCATGGGCGTGGCGATCATGTCCGAAATTTGTTCGAAGAAGTTTCCCAGCGCTCCGGACGCTGCAATGGCATCCTGGGCCGAGGCCTCTCCGGGAGTAAGCCGCGTAATGAACGCGTACACATGGGGACTGGATTCGGCCATCTGCAAGTAGGCGGAGACCATGGCGAAGAGCCCCTCGCGGGGAGTCTGGGCCAGTTGGGCTGCTTCCTGCATGCGGCGCTGCATCTGCCCCAGGACTACCTCGCCCATGGCTTGCTGAAGGCCGGCCTTGTCGCCGAAGTAGCGGTAGAAGACCGATTTGGATGTCCCAGCGGCCCCCGCGATGTCCTCCATGGAGGCATCGCTGCCGAGTCTGTGGACCGCTTTACGGGCCGACCTGATGAGCTCCCCGCGCCGCTCCTCGCGGTGGGACTGCCACCGGGCAGCCCGGCCGTCGACGGCGGCATCCTGCGCACCCGCTGCGGCCTGGGCGGATTCTTCGTGGCGACTGTTCACGATACCCAGCGTATCAGGTACGCTGGGTATCAGTAACTGGCAATGATCGAAGGAGACAGGCATGACTGCAGCAGACGTCACCACGGGCGGAACCCGGGAACCGGCTTCCACCCCCCAAGCGCCACGCGCGGCGGTCATCGTGGGCGGCAACCGCATCCCGTTCGCCCGGACCGGGGGACCTTACGTCAAGTCCTCCAACCAGGACATGCTCACCGCAGCACTGGATGGCCTGATCGCGAGGTTCGGGTTGCAGGATGAGCGCATCGGTGAGGTAGCTGCGGGTGCTGTGCTCAAGCACTCCCGGGACTTCAACCTCACCCGGGAAGCGGTCCTGGGCTCGGCATTGTCACCGGAGACCCCGGCCTATGACCTCCAGCAGGCTTGCGCGACCGGCCTGGAAACAGTGATCGGCTTGTCCAACAAGATCAAGCTGGGCCAGATCGACTCAGGAATCGCCGGCGGAGTGGACTCGGCGTCGGATGCCCCCATCGCCGTGAGCGAGGGGCTTCGTGAGATCCTGCTGGACCTGAACCGCGCGAGAACTCCGGTGCAAAAGCTGAAGATCATCGGTCGGATCCGCCCCAAGGATCTGGCACCCGACGCTCCGAACACAGGAGAACCCCGCACCGGCCTGTCCATGGGGGAGCACCAGGCACTCACCACTGCCCAATGGAAGATCACCCGCGAGGCCCAGGACGAACTTGCCTTCAACAGCCACCGCAATCTCGCAGCAGCCTACGAGCGCGGCTTCTTCGATGACCTGATCACCCCGTACCGTGGACTCAGCCGGGACTCCAACCTCCGCGCGGACACCACCTTGGAGAAGCTGGCGGCGTTGAAGCCCGTCTTCGGCAAGAACCTGGGCTCGGAGGCCACCATGACCGCCGGCAATTCAACACCGCTGACCGATGGCGCATCGACGGTTCTTTTGGCAACGGGAGATTGGGCCGACGCCCATGGCCTCCCCAAGCTGGCAACCGTCGTCGACGGCGAAGCCGCAGCGGTCGATTTCGTGCACGGCAAGGACGGTCTGCTGATGGCGCCGGTCTTCGCCGTACCGCGCCTCCTGGCCCGTCACGGATTGACGTTCGAGGACATTGACTTCTTCGAAATCCATGAGGCCTTCGCAGGAACCGTCCTGAGCACGCTCGCTGCCTGGGAAGACGAAGACTTTGGACGCACACGCCTCGGACTCGATGGAGCGCTAGGAAAGGTGGATCGGGCCAAGCTCAACATCAATGGATCATCCCTCGCAGCGGGGCATCCGTTCGCTGCGACAGGTGGCAGGATTGTGGCATCGTTGGCGAAAATGCTGCACGAAAAGGGCTCCGTCAACGGGCGGCCGGCACGCGGCCTCATCTCCGTCTGTGCTGCCGGCGGCCAAGGCGTCGTTGCCCTTCTGGAAGCAGCGTAGGGGGATTCCATGACAGACAAGTACACACAATTGGTGAGCCACGGGCTCGGCAAAGACGTCGCGAAAAGGCTCGGATTGCCGCAGCCCGTGGTGCTCCGGCGCTACCAGGCCGGCGCCCCGCTGATCACTGGCCCGGTTCTGGTGAACGGCGACAGCGCAGGTGCCGACGATATTGCCACCACCCTCCTTGGATGGGGCCTGGACGTCCGGCGGAACGCGTTGCCCAAGGAAAAGCTGGGCGCCATCATCGTGGTGCTCGATGCTGTCCAGCATCCTGGAGACCTGGCCAAACCCGTGCTGACCGCGGGCACTTCGCTCCGGGACCTGGCACCCAACGCACGGGTTGTCACCATATCCCGGACGTCCGGGTCCGCCGATAACCCCGCCTCGGCTGCAGCACGGCAAGGTGTTGACGGTTTGTTGCGGTCCCTGGCCAAAGAACTCCGCGCCGGTGCAACAGCCAACGGCATCCTCCTGGACGACAACCTGGCGACCACCAGCCCCTCCGCCCTTGGCGCCCTGAGGTTCTTCCTTTCCGGGCGTTCGGCCTATGTTGACGGGCAGTTCCTGACCGTCAGCTCCACTGCCGGCACCTTGCCAACCACCTCGGAACAGCCGCTTGCCGGGAAAGTCGCAGTAGTGACCGGCGCGGCCCGTGGCATCGGAGCTGCCATCGCCAGGACGCTGCACCGCGACGGCGCAACGGTAGTGGCCGTGGACATCCCTGCGGCCGGGGATCACCTGGCTGCAGTGGCCAATGAAGTACGGGGTACGGCGCTCCAGCTCGACATCAGTCGTGACGACGCCGGCCACCGGATCATCGAACACGCCGTGGAACGCCACGGCCGGCTCGACATTGTGGTCCACAATGCCGGAATCACGCGCGACAGACTTCTTGCGAACATGGACGAAGGCCGCTGGCAATCGGTCATCGCAGTGAACATCGCAGCGCAATTGAACATCAATGAAGCCCTGTTGGCATCAGAGCATTTCAAGAACTCACCCCGCATCGTATCCGTGGCTTCCACCAGCGGCATTGCGGGCAACCGGGGACAGACCAACTATGGCGCTTCCAAGGGCGGCGTGATCGGCATGGTGAGGTCCACAGCCTCCTTGATGGAGCCATTCGGCGGCACCATCAACGCCGTCGCCCCGGGATTCATTGAAACCGAGATGACAGCCCGGATGCCCTTTGCCATCCGCGAGGCTGCGCGCAGGCTCAACTCGCTCAAGCAAGGCGGGCAGCCCCAGGACGTTGCCGAAGCCATTGCCTTCCTGGCCAGTGACGCCGCCGGTGGAATATCCGGTGAGGTGCTGCGCGTTTGCGGACAACAGCTGGTGGGAGCATGACGACGTCCCAGCCCGTGGTCCTTGGCGAATTGCCGTCCCTGTCCAAGCTGTACGTCAACGCGGCCACTACAGCTGCCCGTCGTCGGGTGTTGGGCGCATCAGCCGGCCAGCATACTTTGCCCACGGTCAGCCATGAGGTCCGGAACATCAGGGCCGACGTCGAGAACCTGACTGCTTACCAGCACTTGGTGGGGGAGACGGCCAGTGACATCCTGCCGGCCGGGTATGTCCACGCGCTGGCTTTCCCGGTGTCCATGAGCGTCATGAACCGGGACGACTTTCCGTTGCCGCTCCTGGGGATGATCCACCTGAAGAACTACGTGGAACAGCGGGTTCCCATTACGTTCTCCGAGGCCCTGGACATCCGGTCCTGGGCTGAAAACCTGGCGGGCCATAAGTCAGGAACCCAACTGGACATAGTGGCAGAGGTCCGTTCCAGTACCAACGGCGGGCTGCTGTGGCGTGGCATCTCCACCTATCTGGCCAAGGGAGTCTTCCTGCCGGGAATCGACAAACCCGGAGGCGCGAACGGCGCAACAGCACCCACGGACTTCTCGCCGCCGAATCCCACAGGCCTGTGGCATTTGGGCCTGGAAACGGGACGAAGCTACGCCACTGTCTCCGGCGACTTCAACCCCATCCACCTGAGCGTGCTCTCTGCCAAAGCGCTGGGGTTGCGGGGGTCGATCGCGCATGGCATGTACTTGGCCTCCCGCGCACTGGCCGACGTGGGGGCAGTCAAGGCTGATTCCTTTACGTGGAACGTCGCCTTTGAAGCTCCCGTGTTCCTCCCTGCCCGCGTCGCCGTGGATATCGCGACGGTCCAGTCCGGTTCAGGGAGTTGGGAACGCTCGGACTATGTTGCGTGGAATGCCCGCAGCGGCCGTCGGCATTTCACCGGCAGCGTGGCCGCCTTGGGCTGACTCTCCAAGACACCGTGAGCGGCGGCCACCAAAGGGTGGCCGCCGCCGTCGTTGTTGGTCCTCGTGCGGCTCCCCTTACCGGGATGAAACAACACAAAACAAAACAAGGCCTGGAATCCATGGATTCCAGGCCTTGTGCTGGTGCGCGGAGGGGGACTTGAACCCCCACCCCCTTTCGAGGACTAGCACCTCAAGCTAGCGCGTCTGCCATTCCGCCACCCGCGCAGGTGGTGTTCAGAGGAGCCTGTTTGCACCTTCCGGTGCTTCACTTTCCTCCGAAGCAGCGAGAAAAACTCTAACACGGTTTCCGATGCCTGAAAAATCGGTGCTGGTCAGGGACGCCTCCAGGGACGCCTGACGTCTTACGGCGATATGAATTCCTGACGACCGCACCTGCCGGTGAGTAGGCTGATGGGATACGGGACGGCCATGCTGCGGAATCCGCAGTGCACGTCGCCGAAACCTGCAGCCCAGCCACGCAAGGAGAATTTCCATGTCTGTCATCCGCCCCGAAGATGAAGTCGTCCGGATCTGCCAGGAACTGATCCGCATCGATTCCTCCAACTTCGGCGACGACACCGGACCGGGGGAGCGAGCAGCCGCCGAATACACGGCCGGACTCATTACCGAAGTGGGCCTCGAGGCCGAGATCTTCGAATCCGCCCCCGGCCGCGCCAACGTGGTCACACGCATGGCCGGCGAGGACCCCTCAGCGGATGCCCTGGTGGTCCATGGCCACCTGGACGTTGTTCCGGCCCTCAAGGACCAGTGGAGTGTTGATCCGTTCAGTGGCGAGCTTAAGGATGGACTGGTCTGGGGCCGTGGCGCCGTGGACATGAAGGACATGGACGCCATGATTCTCTCTGTCATGCGTGACTTCGCCCGCACAGGCCGCAAACCCAAGCGGGACATTATCTTTGCGTTCTTTGCCGACGAGGAAGCCGGCGGCACCTATGGTGCCCGCTACGCCGTGGAACACCGGCGGGAATTGTTCGATGGCGCCACGGAGGCCATCTCGGAAGTGGGCGGCTTTTCCGCAACCATCGGCGGGCAACGCACCTACCTGCTCCAGACTGCAGAAAAGGGCCTCTCCTGGCTGCGGTTGGTAGCACACGGACGCGCTGGCCACGGATCGCAGATCAACACCGACAACGCTGTCACCCGTTTGGCTGCGGCCGTCACCAGGATCGGCGAGTACAAGTGGCCGGTGGAATTGACCCCCACCACGCGCCAGTTCCTGGACGGCGTGACGGAACTGACCGGCGTCGAGTTCGATCCGGACAACCCGGACATCATCCTCAAGGAACTCGGCACGGTCGCCAGGTTTGTGGGCGCGACGCTGCAGAACACGTCCAACCCCACGCTGCTGCGTTCAGGCTACAAACACAACGTCATTCCGGAATCTGCCGAGGCCTTCGTGGACTGCCGCACCCTGCCCGGGCAGCAGGAATTGGTTTTCGAGACCATCAAAGAGCTTGCAGGCGATGGCATCGACGTCAACTACGTGAACAAGGATGTTTCACTGGAAGTACCGTTCGCGGGGAACCTGGTCGATTCCATGATCGACGCCCTGCATTCAGAGGATCCCGGCGCCAAGGTCCTTCCGTACACGCTGTCAGGCGGCACGGATAACAAGTCGTTGAGCAAGATCGGCATTACCGGCTACGGTTTTGCGCCGCTGATGCTGCCGGAGGACCTCGATTTCACCGGGATGTTCCATGGTGTTGACGAGCGCGTCCCTGCGGAATCGCTCCAGTTCGGCGCCCGCGTCTTGAACACCCTGCTGAGCAACTACTAAACGCACACCAACAGAAGGAGGCTGGCGATGGCTCCCGAGGAAATCCTTCCCGATGCGCTGCTTGAGCGCCTGCGCGGCCGTGCTGCCGGTTATGACCAGAACAACCGGTTCTTCCACGAGGACCTGGAAGAACTGGCCGCTGCCGGTTACCTCAAACTCTTCGTGCCGGAGGCCGACGGCGGATTCGGACTCGGTCTCGAAGCGGTAGCTGCCTTGCAGCAGCGTCTCGCCACGGCGGCCCCGGCCACGGCGCTGGCCGTGAATATGCACCTGGTGTGGACCGGCGTCGCGCAGGTCCTTGCCGCCAGGGGCGATGCGTCGCTGGACTTCGTCCTCAAGGAAGCAGCGCAGGGGGAAGTCTTTGCCTTCGGCATTTCCGAAGCCGGCAACGATTCCATGCTGTTCGATTCCGGCACGGTTGCCGAGCCGCTGCCCGATGGGGGCTACAAATTCACTGGCCGGAAAATTTTCACGAGCCTCTCCCGCGGTTGGACCCGGCTGGGGACGTTCGGGAAGGACGCCGATGCCAGGGACGGTGAAGGGGAACTGGTTTTCGGTTTCCTCCGCCGCGATGAACCAGGCCACGAAACGCTCAGTGACTGGGACACCATGGGCATGCGGGCCAGCGCCTCGAACACCACGCTGCTACACGGCGCAGTGGTTCCGGCGGAACGGATCTTCCGCAAGTTGCCGGTGGGGCCCAACAGAGACTTGCTGATCTTTGCGATTTTCGCCTGCTTCGAGACCCTGCTCGCCGCGGTCTATACGGGTGTGGCGGAGCGCGCTTTCACTCTTGGCGTGCAGAACGTCAAGCGCAGGGTCTCGGCCAAGTACGGCGGACGCAGCTACGCGCAGGATCCGGATATCCGGTGGAAGGTGGCCGACGCCGCCCTGGCCATGGATGGCATTTCACCACAGATATCCACCCTTGCCCGCGACGTGGACAACCTTGTTGACCACGGCGCCCAATGGTTCCCCAAACTGGTGGGCCTCAAATCCCGCGCCACGGAAAACGCCCGCTACGTGGTGGACCTGGCCGTCAGGGTCACGGGGGGCTCCAGCTACTTCAGGGGCTCGGAAATGGAACGCCTCTACCGTGATGTCCTCGCCGGGATTTTCCATCCGTCCAACGATGAATCCGCACACAACACGGTGGCCAACGCCTGGTTGGGGCCGTTGGAAGACCCACGGCCCGGGACGTCAGGATCCTAGACGGTCCGCTGTATGGAGTACACCTTGCGCCGCAGCCAGAAGCGACGACCACCGCCAAGGTAGAGCACGCTGCGCTCGAGTTCCCATTTGCCGTACTCGGAATGTTCTGCGAGCCGGCGCCTGGCTTCGGGCAGCGAATCCTCAGGTCCCACCGTCAGGACGAGGTACTCGTACTGACGTGCATAGTCTCTTTGGCGCTCCACGGAGCTACCTGGAAATTGTTCTCTCATCCCTCTCCATTTTCGTCTTTTTCCGGCTAACGTGAAGTCATGAGCATCGATCCGCGTGTCGCGCTTCAATCACTGACCGCCGCCCTCGAAGAGCACTTGGCCGCCGCATCCGCCCGGCGCGGTGAGGGCGACCCTACTGTCGAGGCCGCGTTTTTCGCCGTCGCCGATGCTTTCGAAGTCTACGAGGACGCACTCTACGAGGCGTATTCCGAAGTCACCCCGCTGCAGGTCTTCGACGACGAGGATGAAGAAGACGACGAAGTGGTCGACGAAGACCTGGAAATCGTCGAAGACTAGGAAACCGGGAACCGGCCACCTTCGGGTGGCCGGTTTTTTGTGCCCTTTTCCTTCCTGTTTGTGGCGTTTCCGGCCCGGATTTCCGGGGATTTTACGTGTGGGACCACGTAGTCCGTGAAGTGCCGGTCAGGTACTTGCACGTAGGGGTCATAGGTAATCCTGCGCAAAGTTGAGTATCGACTACTGGTGCGCCCCAAGGGAGCCACGGCTTCACTGATAGGTAGGCAACGGCAGGTCTGCGAAGAAGGCTGACATGGTGAAAGTTCCAGTCTTGCGATTGGGCAAGGCAACGGCACCGAAGGGTGTGGTCCATGCCTCCGCGGGGTCAGCGTTTTCCGGCCAGTCTGTCGCCGCCGACGTCAATCCGCCGGCGTCTCCCTGGATTGACAAGTCCGCTGCTGCACAGCGGACTGAAAAGGCGGGACTGGCGGCGCTGGGATCGGATGTCACCCTGGACCTCGTGCTGCCGCCAGTCACCCACCGCCGCCCCCGCGCCAAGGCTCCGCTGAAGGACCGCTGGACGTGGACCCGATACCTGACCAACAGCCTCCGCCTGGCAGACACCGCCTTGGTTGCAGGCGCTGTCCTGGCAGGGCTGGTGGTCAACACGAACGACATGGTGCTTGCAGACGGCAGCCCTGAGCAGGCACGACACCTGTTACTGGGTGTGATCCTCGGAGTCGTCTGGCTGGCCGCCCTTGAGGTGTACAGGACCCGGGACCCCAAAGTGCTCGGTGTAGGTCCGGAGGAGTACAAACGTGTTCTCTCGGCCAGCTTCCGGGTCTTCGGCTTTCTCGGCATCGTAGCGGTCGTCTTCCGTTTGGAGGCTGTCAGCTCGTTTGTCCTGGTCTCCTTGCCCGTGGGCTTGGTCGCCCTGACGGGGAGCCGGTGGGGTTTCCGCCGGTGGCTGAGCCACGAGAAAGCACGGGGGCGTTGCCTTTCCCGGGCCATCGTTGTTGGCGAGCCCCAGGACGTCAGGTACGTCATCAAGCAGATCAACCGAAAGTCCGGCGCGGCCTACGACATCCTGGGCGCCTGCCTTCCGGGTGCCCGCCGCGGAACTGTCCTGGCTGTGGACCATCTGCGCGTCCCGGTCCTGTCCTCGATCTACGGAGTAGCCCACACTGTCCGGACGACCGGGGCGAACGCCGTGATCGTGGCCGGTCCTGTGCCCGGTGGAAACCAATTCATCCAGGAACTTGGCTGGCAACTGGAGGAAAACGCTGCCGAGCTGGTTCTGGCCGCGACGCTGACCAACGTGGCCGGCCCCCGTATTCACTGGCGGCCTGTTGAAGGACTTCCACTGATGCACGTGGACATCCCGCACTATTCCGGGGGCAAACATACGCTCAAGCGGCTGATGGACATTGTGGTGTCCGCGGTTGCCTTGCTCGTCCTGGCACCCGTCCTGCTCATCCTGGCCGCGATTGTCCGTGCGGACAGCCCCGGGCCGGTCCTGTTCAAACAGGAACGGATCGGCAAGCAGGGCAGCACCTTCCAGATGCTGAAGTTCCGTTCCATGGTGGTGGACGCCGAAGCGAACCTGGAGGCCCTGAGCAGCCAGGACGAGGGTGCGGGGGTCTTGTTCAAGATCCGCGGCGACCCACGTGTCACCCGGTGCGGGAGGTGGATGCGGAAGTACTCCCTGGACGAACTGCCCCAATTCTGGAACGTCCTGACGGGCACCATGAGCCTGGTGGGACCCAGGCCGCCGCTCTCACGGGAAGTCAGCGGTTACGAGCGCCACACGCACCGCCGGCTCTTGATCAAGCCGGGCATTACGGGACTGTGGCAAATCAACGGACGCTCGGACCTCCCATGGGACGAGGCGGTCCGGCTGGACCTCTACTACGTGGAGAACTGGTCAATAGCGGGGGACTTAATGATCATGTGGCGGACCTTCCGGGCCATGACCCGGCCATCCGGCGCCTACTAATGAAAGTCATGCAGTACCTGACAAGATCCGCGCTATCAACACAGAAGTCGAGTGGGAAATGAGCATACGAACTATTCCATCAGGACAACTGAACGGCCAGGCACTGCGGCCAAGGCTTCGCATCGCCGTGGTAGGGGCAGGGTATTGGGGACCCAACCTCGCCAGGAACCTGAAAGCCAGCCCCGACTGGGACCTGGTGGCCATTTGCGACCTTGACGTCGAAAGGGGCCTCAGGCTGGCCGAAACGGTAGGCGGCGTGGCCGTCGTCGAATCCTTGGACGAACTGTTGGACACCTACAACCTGGACGCCGTCGCTGTAGCGACACCTGCCCATACCCATCACGGCGTGGTGATGACAGCGCTTCGGGCCGGGAAACATGTCCTGGTGGAAAAGCCACTGGCAGACAGCCGGGCGAAAGGCCTTGAAATGGTGGAGGAAGCCAAGTCCAGGGGACTGGTGCTGATGGCGGACCATACCTACTGCTTCACTCCCGCAGTCCTGAAGATCCAGGAGCTCGTGGCCAGCGGGGCCCTGGGCGACATCCTCTACGTCGACTCGGTCCGGATCAACCTGGGACTCGTCCAACCGGACGTCAACGTCTTCTGGGACCTTGCCCCACATGATCTTTCCATCCTTGACTTCGTCCTGCCGGGAGGATTGCACCCCACCGAGATCGCAGCCCATGGGGCAGACCCCTTGGGCACGGGCCGGGACTGCGTGGGACATCTGACGTTCGGCTTGCCCAACGACGCCATGGTGCACATCCACGTGAACTGGCTCAGCCCCACCAAGATCCGGCAGATGATCATCGGCGGGTCAAAGAGGACCTTGGTATGGGATGACCTCAACCCGCAGCAACGCCTGAGCGTCTACGACCGCGGGGTCAGCCTGGAACACCAGCCGAGGTCAGCGGCGGACAAACGGACATCCGCCATTTCCTACCGCCTTGGCGACACCTGGTCGCCTGCGCTGCAGGAACGCGAGCCTTTGGGCCAAGTGGTGGCAGAACTGGCAACGTCCATCCGGAACCACACCATGCCGCGCACCAGCGGCGAATCCGGGCTCCGCGTCCTGTCAGTACTGGAGGCGGTTACCCAGAGCCTGAGCACTGACGGGCAGTCCACCGTGGTGGCCGGCAACGAGGTCAATCTCCAGGTAGTGCGGTGAAAGAGCTGCTCGGCGCCAACATCCTGGTCACGGGTGGCGCCGGAACCATAGGATCCACGCTCGTTGACCAACTGCTCGACGCCGGCGCGGCGCACGTCGACGTACTGGACAACCTGGTGCGGGGACGCCTGGCGAACCTGGACAACGCCTTGGCCAGCGAACGGGTGGACCTCGTCAAAGGGGACCTTCGGGACCGCGACCTTGTACACGACCTCACCCGCGGCAAGGACCTGGTATTCCACCAGGCCGCCATCCGCATCACCCAGTGTGCCGAGGAACCCCGGCTGGCACTCGAAGTACTGGTGGACGGAACGTTCAACGTGCTCGAGGCCGCTGCCGGACACCCGCTGGAGAAACTCATCCTGGCCTCCAGTGCCTCCGTCTATGGCATGGCCGAGGAGTTCCCCACCAGCGAACGCCACCACCACCACAACAACGACACGTTCTACGGTGCCGCAAAATCGTTCAACGAAGGAATGGCCAGAAGTTTCCGGGCCATGTCCGGCCTGAACTACGTGGCCCTGAGGTACTTCAACGTTTACGGCCCACGGATGGACGTGCACGGCCTGTACACCGAAGTGCTGGTCCGTTGGATGGAGCGCATCGTCGATGGGCAACCGCCGCTGAT
Organism: Paenarthrobacter sp. TE4293; assembly: GCF_050435325.1. NCBI lineage: Bacteria > Bacillati > Actinomycetota > Actinomycetes > Micrococcales > Micrococcaceae > Paenarthrobacter > Paenarthrobacter sp. TE4293. Next base: position 282,689 of record NZ_JBNJRY010000001.1, on the reverse strand, counting down.
CTTCGGCAGCGGAGAGCAGACGATGGACTTCATCCACACCGCCGATGTCGCCCGGGCCAACGTTCTGGCCGCGACCAGCGATGTCACTGAAGGGGTCTACAACATCGCCAGCGGCACCGAAACCAGCCTTGCCGGGCTGGCCCAAACCCTGCTGGATGTCATGGGTTCCCCCTTGCACCTGGACCACGGACCGGAAAGGGCCGTCAACGGTGTCGCGCGGCGCCTCGCCGACGTCTCGGCAGCACGGAAGGACCTCGGTTTCGAGGCTGCCGTCGGCCTGGAAGACGGGCTGCGCTCGCTGGTGACGTGGTGGGAGCCGCTGCGCGAGGAAATCGCAGCCGCCCGGACCGCCAACCAGCCCGGGTCTCCGGTAGTTGGTGCGCGATGACCGTGTCCGGGACGCGCTTGGGACGCATCGATGTCATGAAGCCCTGGCTGGGTGAGGAGGAAGCCCAGGCCGTGGCCGAGGTCATCGCCTCAGGGTGGGTAGCCCAAGGCCCCAAAGTCCGCGAATTCGAAGAAGCCTTCTGCACGGAGCAACAAGCAGGCTACGCTGTCGCGACCTCCAGCTGCACCACCGCCCTGCACCTCGCCCTCCTGGTGGCCGGCGTGGGCGCGGGTGACGACGTGGTGGTTCCGTCCTTCTCCTTCATCGCCACAGCGAACGCAGTAACGTACGTGGGCGCCCGTCCGGTGTTCGCCGACGTCGACGTCACGACCGGTTGCGTCACAGTTGAGACCGTGCAGGCCGCCCTGACTCCGGCAACCAAGGCAGTCATCGCCGTGGATCAGGGCGGAGTCCCTGTTGATCTCGATCCCATCCGCGCGCTCTGCGACCCCCGCGGCATTACCGTGGTGGAAGATGCTGCCTGCGCCATCGGTTCCCGCTATCACGGCCGGCCGGTAGGGGCCGGCGCGGAAGTGGCCGCCTGGTCCTTCCACCCCCGCAAGGTCCTCACCACAGGAGAGGGCGGCATGCTCACCACCTCACGGCAGGACTTCGCGGACACCTCACGGCGCCTGCGTGAACACGCCATGAGCGTTTCTGCCGCAGACCGCCACGCCAGCATTCTCGCCCCCGCGGAAGAGTACCGCGAGATCGGGTTCAACTACCGCATGACCGACCTTCAGGCCGCCGTCGGAATCGTCCAGCTGGGCAGGCTTCGCGAAGCCATCCGGCGGCGACGGGAACTGGCCGCCACGTACGCCCACGCCTTTGCCGGCGTCGAGGGCTTGCGCATGGTCACTGACCCGACCTACGGGATCAGCAATTTCCAGTCCTGCTGGCTTGAAGTAGGACCAGGTTTCCCTGTGGGACGGGACGGGTTGATGTCCCTTTTGGCCGACGACGGGATCTCCGCGCGGCGCGGCATCATGGCAGCCCACCGCCAACCGGCGTATGCGGGCAAAGATACCGGCGGCGCCGCTTTGGACGCCACCGAATGGTTGACGGACCACACCCTCATCCTGCCCCTTTACCACCAGCTCTCATTGCACGACCAGGTCCGCGTCATCGATTCCGTGCTTCGGGCAGCGGGGTGACCGGCATGAGTGAACTTCTCCTCATCGCAGCGAGCGGCTTGGCCAGGGAAGTCCTGGCCATGGTCCGCAGCAGCGGACCCTTTGACGTCATTGGCATCCTCGACGACGACGAAGACAAACTCGGGCGGGTGGTGGACGGTGCACATGTGCTCGGCCCCATCCGCGACGCACTCAAATTCCCCCATGCACTCCTGCTCGTCTGCATCGGCTCCGGAGCGGGCCGCGAAAGCGTCGTGATGCGGCTCCGGACCCTCGGACTGGATGAAAAGCGCTACGCCACCGCCATCGATCCTTCCGTCCAGGTGCCCGAGGGCTGCATGATCGGCAGGGGCAGCATCCTTTTGGCACATGTGAGCATGACCGCATCCGTGAGCGTCGGCAACCATGTTGTCGCCATGCCGGGTGTCACGTTCACCCACGACGACGAGATCAGCGATTTCGCGACGTTCGCCTCCGGCGTCTCGCTCGGAGGAAACGTCCACATCGGCAGGGCCGCCTACATCGGCATGAACGCCAGCGTCCGCGAGCGCACATCCATCGGCGCGAAGGCCACCATCGGGATGGGTGCCGCCGTTTTGACCGACGTGCCTGAGGACGAGACCTGGGCCGGAGTACCGGCACGGGTGATCAGGCGGGGAAATTCTCCTGCCCTGGAGGGCATCCTATGAAACTGATGCGGCCCATACCTCTGCTGCACCCTGCGAGCGTGTCCGTGGTGGTGCCTTGCTACAACTACGGACATTACCTCCCTGAAGCTGTGGCCAGTGCGTTGTCCCAGGACGGCGTGGATGTGGAGGTCATCGTGGTCGATGATGCCTCCACCGATGGCAGCGCCGCCGTGGCGTGGCGGCTGGCATCGGAGGACCCCCGCATCACTGTTGTCCTGCACGAAAGCAACCAGGGGCACATCGCGACGTACAACGACGGGCTGTCCAGGGCGCGGGGCCGGTATGTCACGCTCCTGTCTGCCGATGACGTGATCGCTCCCGGTGCGTTGTCCCGGGCCGCGGCCTTGATGGAGGCCAACCCGCGGGTAGGTATGGTCTACGGCCTCCCCCGGGACTTCACGGAACGACCTCCGGCCGTTCCCCTGCACGAACGCACCACGTGGACTGTCTGGGAGGGCAAAGCCTGGGTTTCGCTGGCATGCGCCCGGGGGAGGAACTTCATCCTTTCCCCCGAAGTGGTCATGAGGACCGCTGCCGTGCTCAGCGTTGGGGCTTACAGCACCATGCTTCCGCACTCCGGGGACCTGGAGTATTGGTTGCGGGCCGCAGGCTCCTGGGATGTGGGCCGGATCAACGGACCCGTCCAGGCGTTTTACCGGGTCCATGGGGCCAACATGCACCAGACCGAGTTCGCCGCAGCCGCCGTTGACCTCAAACACCGGCTGGAAGCCTTCCGGGTCCTCGAGGATCCCCGGTTTCCCACCAGCCCCAAAATCCGTGCGAGGCAGTTGCAGCGGGCCAAGTGTGCCCTGAGCAAGGAAGCCGCACACTTGGGGTTCAAGGAAATCAACGGCGGCGGATCCGTGGAAGCTGCCGTCGAGCTGCGCAAGTTCATCGAGTGCCTCCACGAGGTCCCTGGGAACGTCCACCGGGCCAACGCCTTGCAGGCCAGGATTATCCGGGCGAACCGCGGCCACAAACCCGGCGCCGTGCGGCTGGCCTCCGGGTACGTCCGCAGCCAACTGGACCGTGTCCGTTGGCGCATCTGGGCCATGACAGGAATCTCATGACGACGCTGAACGGGCAGGACCGCACGCTGGGCAACCGGGCTGCGAGCGCCACGCTGTGGGGCGGCGTCAACATGGCACTGGGCAGGGTCGTGCAGTTTGCCACCACCATCATCGTGGCCCGGCTGATGGCGCCGGAACACTTCGGAGCGCTCGCGGTAGCCATTGTGGTGCAGACCGTTGCCACGAACATGGCTGAGCTCGGCGCGACTGCCTCCTTGGCCCGCGGCACCGGGGACCCGGACAAGATCGCCCCCACGGTCTTCTCCATCGCCTTGGTGACCAGCGGAATCATGACCGCGGCCGCCATCGTGCTCGCACCCTCCTTGGCGGCTGCCTTCGATGACCCGGCCGCGACGCCGGTGATCCAGGTTCTCTCGATCACCATTCTCCTGCAGGGAATCGGCGCCGTACCCTCCACCATGGTGTGGCGGGAGTTCCTGCAAAAGCCGCGGGTCGTCGTCGACCTGTGCAGCCTGGTAACTGTGCTGGTGCTCGTGGTGCCGATGGCTTTGGACGGCTGGGGTGCCATGGCGCTCGCGTGGTCCAGGGTCGGCGGACAGCTGGTGGCGATGGCCGGGTATTGGATGATTACGCCGAAAAGGTACGCGCCCGGTTTTGACAGGGTGGCCGCTGTGGAGATCCTGCGGTTGGGCATGCCGCTGGCGATGGCCAACCTCGTGGTGTTCGTGACCCTGAATGTGGACTATCTGCTGATTGGCCGGATGCTGGATCCAACGGCCCTGGGGCTCTATCTGCTGGCATTCAACCTGGCGGGGCTGCCAAGTTCGGTCATCACAGCGGTCATCCGAGCCACTGCGGTGCCAACGTTCGGCAGGCTCTACTCCGAGGGCACCCTCGGTGCGCTGGCCAGCAAGTTCGTGACCGGTGTTTCCTACTGCGCCTTTCCGATCTCGGCGATGGTGACAGCGCTGGCGCATCCCTTGATCGTGACCGCCTACGGTGGGGCCTGGGCACCGGCGGGGATTGCACTTGCCACGTTGGGAGTATTTGGGGCCACCAGGATCCTGGTGGAACTCTTCGCCGACCTAAGCGTGGGCGCCGGCCGCACCGGATGGCTCTTTTGGGTCCAGGTGGCCTGGCTCGCGACCCTCACGCCGGCGCTGTTCCTGGGGATCACTTGGTGGGGTATTGCCGGTGCCGGGATCGCCCACGCAGCGGTGGCCTGCCTGGTGGTCATTCCCGTCTACGTCACATCCTTGACATCAGTCCTGCACACCAGCGCGTGGAAGCTCCTTCGGGGAAGCATCCGGCCACTCGTGGCGGCCTCCTTGGCTGGGGCTGCTGCCTGGCTGGCCACACAAGGGATGGCCAACCCGGCCATGGCCCTCGCTGCGGGCACACTTGTTGGTTCAGTCCTTTACGTCCTCCTGACATTCCGCCAGGGACAACAGCTTGTGGCGGAAGTCCGCGGGCTGCTCAGAGTCAAGGCCGGCACACCGGGGCCATCCATCGCGGGGCGTCCCGAAAGCGCAGGCCAGCGATGATACAGCCGGCAATGTCTACAGCGCGCTTGGTAGCGAAAAGGCTCCGCAGGGATGGCTGGCGTCCTGTGGCCCGCACGGTGGCGGCCAGGCTTGCCAGCGCAGCCGTGGAGGCCTGGCAGCTGGCCGAGCCGGGGCTTCCCTTGCGGGAGGAAGACATCATGGACTCCCGTTCCCTTGTCCGGCCCTCCCCACCGGCACCCGCTAAGAGCGGCAGCCTCAACGTGGGCTGGGTCTGCACTCCGCCGTCTCCCGGTTCGGGGGGACACACCACCTTCTTCAGGATGGTGGAGGAGATGGAACTACGGGGCCACCAGTGCACCTTGTTCCTCTACGACACCAACGATGACGACACCAGCCGCCATCAAGAGACCATCCACCGCCACTGGCCGGCGCTGCGTGCCGGGGTTCGCAGCGCCACATATGGGATGGAAGGGGTGGACGCACTGGTTGCCAGTTCCTGGCCTACGGCACACGCTGTCGCTGGACGGGCACCGCGCGGCGTCCACCTCTTCTATTTCATCCAGGACTACGAACCCTATTTCCACCCCCGAGGATTCCTCTACGCACTGGCAGAGGACAGCTATCGCCTGGGACTGACCAACGTGGCGCTGGGTGGGATGATCGCCGAGGTCATGCAGGCAGAGATCGGCCAAGGCCCGGAAACCATCATCCCTTTCGGGTGCGACACCGGCACCTACCGACTCCTGCATCCCACAAACCGGGTCCCACGGAGCGGAGTGGTCTATTACGCGAAGAAGAAGGTGGACCGGCGCGGCTACCTCCTGGCCAAGCTGGCCCTGGAACGCTTCCATACGCTCCATCCCGAACAGGAAATCCACCTGTACGGCGACACCGTCACCGGGTGGGACATTCCCGTGACGAACCACGGCAACCTCCCGCCAGAAGAACTGAACGAGCTGTACAACCAAACGATCGCCGGTTTGGCTATTTCCTTCACCAACATTTCCTTGGTCCCCGGTGAGCTCCTCGCAGCAGGAAACGTCCCGGTCATGAACCATGCGTCGTTCGCCTCAGGGCTTCTCAAAGACCCCGACGCCGTATGGGCGCCTCCGACCCCTGCCGGGCTCGCTGCCGCGCTCGCGGAAGTCGTCAGCGCGCCATGCATCGAGGAACGGGCCAAGGCCATCGCGGACAGGCAACGGCTGGACTGGGCCGATACCCGTAACTCCTTTGCCCGTTTCCTGGAAACAGCCTGTGCCCGGCTGCAACAAGAGGACCCCCGGGATGCCCTGCAAGGAGGCAGGACATGAAACGGATGAAGAAGATCCTGGCCTTCCCTCCGGCCAGGGACATCGGCCTTCGAGACCTTGAGGGGACCACGGGCACCGGTCAGATAAGCCTCCTGCTGAAATTTACGGCCTTCGCTGTGTTTTTCTTCCCCTCCAACATGGTGGTCAAACCCATAGGAGCCGTAGGGACAGTCCCCATCATGCTTGCCCTCCTGCTGCTGGTATTTTGGCTCTGCTCAGCTTTTTTCGGGCTGCACAATCCACTGCGGACCAGGAACCCGGGACGGTTGGGGTTGGGACTGCTGTGGGTGGGAACATGCGCGTCCTACGTGGCACTGTTCTCCGGCTTCACAGGCAACACCAACGTATCCGCCCAAGCGGCGGCAGACCGCTGGCTGATCCTCATCCTTGCCTGCGGCGGGATCGCATTGGTGACCAGCGAAACCATCCGCACCCTGGACAACGCCATGTCGTTGGTCCGGGCCATCCTCGCCGGTGCCTTCTTCTGCTGCGTCGTGGCACTCATCCAGTTCCTTTTCCGGATCAACCCCATGCTTTGGATCCAGGAAGTGATGCCGGGATTCACCGACAACGGCGGAAACACGGCCTTCCAAGTACGTGGCCTGATGACACGCGTCGCCGGAAGCACCTTCCACTCCATCGAGCTGGCCGTTGTATGCGCCATGCTCCTGCCCTTGTCCATCTGGCGGGCACTCTATGACCGAACCGGCTACAAATGGTTCCACTGGACCGGCACAGCCCTGCTGATCGTAGCCATTGCCTCCACCGTTTCACGGTCCGGTGTCCTCGGACTGTTCCTGGGAATGATGGTGTTTATCCCGTTCCTGCCCCGCTCAGCGCGGCGATGGGCCGTTGTCGCAGCGCCTGCTGCCATGGCGGCACTGTTCGTTGCCATCCCGGGACTGGTGGGAACCCTGACATCGTCCTTCACGGCCGGGGACAGCGACCCATCATTGACAACCCGCACCAACAACTACCCCCGCGTGGCCGAGATGTTCGGTGAGCTGCCCTTCCTGGGACTGGGGCCAGGAAACTACATGCCGGACAACGCCCTCTACATCCTGGACAACCAGTACCTCAACTCACTGGTGACCCTGGGCCTGGTCGGCTTCATCGGCATGGTGGCCTACCTGATCCTGCCGGCCACGTCCTCGATCATCGCCGCCCGCGCCTCCAGGATCCCGGCGCTCCGCTGCCTTGCCGGAGCAACAGCAGCCGCAGGCGCGGTCGCCGCCGGGTGCTCACTGACCTTCGACTCCATGGCCTTCCCCGTTTTTGCCCTGGTATATCCCTTCATCGTCGGCCTCGGAGGAGGCGCATGGATCATGATCCGCCGTGAAATCGAGCTCAGGGAGACCAAAGCTCCCGACAAGAACACCAGCGGTCCGCCGCTTAACGGCCCCACCTGTAAACCTTCCACTCCGAATGTCGAGGCGATCACATGGACCCGGTAGCAGTCATCAAGACGTTGTGGCACCACAAGTTCATCGTGCTTCCTGTCCTGCTGGTGACAGCGCTCGCAGCCATCTACGTGTACTCCTTCGCCCCACGCTCCTATGAAGCCAAGGCAACCTACGCGATCGTCAATCCAAAAATCCCGACCTCCGCGGAGCTGGAGAAAAACCCGGCACTGAACCTGCTCAACTCGGACAACCCGTACCTCCGATCAGCCGATTCCTCGCTGATTGCCCAGGTAGTTGGCACAAGGTTGAATGATGACACCACCGGCGATGCCCTTCTGCGGGAGGGACTGAGCACTGACTTCACGGTCCAACGACCACCAGCTTCATTCCTGATCGAGATTTCAGCGGCTTCAGAGAGCAAGGAAAAGGCGGTTGCCACCGTCAAGGCCCTGGGGGCCCGGCTGGAGGCTGATCTCCTGGCCATCCAGTCCATCAACGGCGCTGATGAGCGATTCCTCTACACATCCCTCATGGTTGCCGCCCCGGACAACGCCACCGAGCAGTTCTCCAGCCGTCTGCGGTCACTGATCGTGGTCCTGGTGGCCGGTGTCGTGCTCACCTTTGGAGCAGTGTCCATAGCCCGGGGCCTGGAATCCTCACGGATGCGGGCCCGTGCAGCGTCTCCGGCAGGGGAGCGGCGAAAGAAGGCCCGTCGCCGGGACGAGGACCATGAGCCTGATCCAAAGGAACCGCCAGTGGTGCCGGGCCTCGATGAGCTCACCGTCAAGGAAATCCTGGAGCCTGCAGAGGCGGACCGGCTTTTCGCAGGAAACGGCCCCCTTGGCGAATCCCTGCGGTCCCGCAGCAATGCCAAGTCTCCCGTCAAGGAAACATCTGCCTGAAAGGTAGTCCGTGAAAGCAAGGACAGCAGGCGTCGTGGGCGGGACTGTTCTGGTCAGCCTTGCCCTCGCAGTTGCGGCAGCCAGCGGGGTGCCACCCTTCCCCGGAACGGCCGCCCCGGCCGGTGGCCCACCCAGCCCCACGACGTCCGCTGCGAGCTATGACGGCGTGACACTTCGACCCGTCGATGGTGGTGCCGGCTACTACGCACAGTTCAGGGACGGCCTTCCTCCCGACCCGTCGTTCTTCCCGATCGCCGTGTGGTTCGAAAGCGTCCTGGACAAGGGCAACATTGCGCTGGATAAGGAAGCCGGACTCAACACCTACGTCGAGCTGACGGCCAACTCTGACCTGCAACTGGTCAAGGCCTCGGGCATGTACGCCATACCAACGTTCGATTCCGCAGATGCCTCCGGATTTGCCCTCAGCGACGAAGTAGACATGTGGGCCGGCCCGGGCAGTGCTCCGTGGACAGGAAAGTATCCCGGCGAAGGTCCCCTGTGCGTGCCGGAAGACAGCAAATGCGGGTACACGGTCCAGAAGGAACGGCGTGCAGCCGCACCCCGGGGAGCGATGCTCTACGCCAACTACGGCAAGGGAGTGGCGTTCTGGCTCTCGGACGAGGAGTCAGTGGAGTTCTTCAAAGGTATCCAGGACCTCGTGTCCGCCGATACCTACTGGTTCACCGACCCCAGCATCTGCGCCAAAGGCGAAGGCGGTGCGATCGTCAAATACACCCGTGACCTGACACCGGCTGAATGCCGGCTGGCCGCAAACTACGGCTGGACCATCGAAAGGATCCGGACCCTGCAAGCAGCCGGCAACCGCACCCCCATCTGGGCCTTCGTCGAAGCCGGCCACCCCTTCAAGGACTCGCCCGACGCCACCACCATCACCGCGCCCCAGATCAGGGCAGCGGTCTGGAGCAGCCTGATCCACGGAGCCCGGGGAGTCATCTACTTCAACCACAACTTCGGAGGTGACTGCATCTCCCAACACGTCCTGCGCGACTGCGGAGTGGCAGTGCGTCCCACAGTGACGGCCCTCAACCGACAAATCACAGACCTCGCCCCTGTCCTTAACGGCCCCTTCCTCGACGGCGCCACCGCAGCCACCGGCCCCGTTGACTTCACCACCAAACTCCATGACGGGAAGGTCTACATCTTCGCCGGGGCGAACAGCAACGCCGGCGGCCAGGCAGGCTTCCACATCCAATGCGGCGGCAGCACCGCCGTCGTGATTGACGAAAACCGGAGCATCCCGGTGGTGAACGGCACCTTCACCGACACCTTTGCCGACGGGAACGCCGTTCACCTCTACCGCATCGACGGAGGCGGGAGCTGCGGCTTCTGACTACCGGCTGCTGTCATCCCGTTCCCACGTTGCCGCCCGGTTGCGTCCCGCTAGCGGACGACCGCGGCCCGCACCAGCGAAGGCAGCGTAAACGACGGCGTCAACCGCGGACAGCGGACCCCTGACAGAGGACAGAAGCTCCCGGGCAGTACGCGACGTCGGGGCCTCCGCCTCAAGCCCATCCTGCTCGGCATTGCCGCGGTAGGTCCGCCGAAGAACAGCCAGCAGGGCCGCCCGCGTCCTTGGCGTCCGGACCACCACTGGCACCGTCGGCAGCACTGCCTTCTCCACTCCGCTGAAGAGCCGGTCCACGAAGTAGTCATCACCGGTCAGTGACGGAAACACTCCCAGTCGGTCGTGCCCGGCCTCACTGAGCGCATAGGCCCCCGCGCCCCAAAGCCCGTGGGCATTGGAAGGCACCCGGACCCGCGCCCGGTAATAGCACTTCACCAGCGCCGAAGCACCCCTGGTGTCATAACGGAAGGCCGGGCGGGCAGCCAGCAACGGCCCATCGGCAAGGGCCGTCAGGACCGCGCAGACGGCCTCGGAGGTGACCTCTATGTCAGCATCGAGATACAGGCGGGGCCACCGCCCCGCCGCCTGGTCTGCCGCATTCAAGGCAGCAGCCTTGGAAGCAGCATCCACGTGCAGCACACGGACCCCCGGGAAACCCGCGGCCACCCCTTCCGTCCCGTCCGTACACCCGTTGCACGCCACAATGACCTCCACGGTGCCCCAGGAGATGACACCCCCCAACGACTCCAAAGTCCTGGCAATGACCGCTTCTTCGTTGTGAGCCGGAATAATCACCGCACCCGATGGTGGCGCCGCGCCCGTCAACGGGGACACCTCTCCCCGGGTAGCGCGCGGCAACCTATCCCACCGCCTGCGGTCAACCACCGCAAGGGCAGCCTGACGGTGCCCCGGCTGATGCAGGCGGACAAGCTCAGCAGCCAGGACCACCGCAGTAAACGCCGCCAACGTCCCGCGGCCACAATACTTACCCGCATACCTCAGCCGGTTCACGGACATCAGCGCCGTCAACTGGGGCGACGTCCCTGAACCCCCACGTTCATGCCACATGCGGGCCAGCGGCTCACACCAAATGGAACGGCCCGACTCGCGCACCCGTCGGCAATAATCGGTCTCTTCGGAGTACAGGAAGAACTGCTCATCCCACTCACCCACGGCCCCTGCGGTGTCCGAACTGATCAAGAGCGCAGCACCTGTCGCCCAATCAACACGATGAGCATGCAGATAACTTTCAGGATCGAAGTCCATCTCGGACAACCATTCCGGCCGGCCCCGCACCCGGCCGCCAAAAGCGGCATCACCAAGCGCTCGCAGGACTCCCGGCTCCCGCCGCAGCGATGGGTAGACGCTGCCGTCGTCGTCCAGGAGGACCGGCACCACCATGCCTGCGCCGGACACTGCCATCCGTCGCCGCATGAGTGCTATTGCGCCCGGCTCCACCCGCAGGTCCGGGTTGAGGATGAGGTAGGCATCCGCGGTCCCGGCCACCCGCATGGCCGCATTGATTCCTCCTGCATATCCGAGGTTCCCGCCGGTACGGACGGCGATGACGTCTGGATGACGCCGCAGTTCGGCCATGGTCTGGTCGTCCGGGGAGTTATCGGCCACCACAACCCTGATGGATTGCCCGCTTGCCTCGGCGCGGAGGCTGGCCACCAACGCTTCGACGTCGTCGGCGTTGTTGTAGGTCACCACAACGACGGCGACGTCCACGGGCCCGGCCGGGATGAACTGCCCCGGAGCACGGCTGGGCCCGTCCTCCGGGGCGGTCGAAACGGCTGGTGACGGGCCACCCGGCTCCGGGTCCGGCCCTGGTTCGGCCGGGGCGCCGTTACTGGACGTTCGCAGCGTCAGGTAGGCGCCCGGACCGTCCACCAGGTACCGCCGCGCCAGCCTGCGCGGTTCCAGCATGAGTCGCCACGCCCATTCCAAACCATGAGAGCTCACCCACACCGGGGCGCGCCTGATCCGGCCCGCGAGGAAGTCAACAACCGCACCGAAGGCAAGGAGGACCTTGGCGCCCGTCAACTGCCCGTACTCGGCGATCCACAGCTCTTGCCGGGGCTTCCCCAGGCCCACCACCAGGATATCGACGTCACTGGCAGCGATATCCGCTGCCAACAGCGACGATGAGTCCACATTGGCCAGGACCGAACGTTCAGGGGCCCACCAGCCGCTGACCCGCAAACCCGGCCGCTCCACGGCAAACCTGTCTCGGATCAGTGCCTGCGCTTGTGGGCTCCCGCCCAGGAAGCCCACCCGCAGACCCCGGCGTTCGGCCTCGTCCAACAGGGGTCCCACAAGGTCGCTGCCGGCCAGGCGGGGCCAGGGCCGACCAGTGACCCGTGCGGCTTCTGAAACCAACGGCGCTCCGTCGAGCAGTGTCAGCCACTCCACCGCCGCAGGCTGGTTCAGCGTGCCATTCCAGCGGCCATGGGAGCCGAAGTGGCGGATATGGTCAAGGTTGGCGGAACAAACGCCCAGCGGCTTGGCGCCCATGGCCTCTGCACGATCGAGAATTTCGCCCACCGCGTGCTCGAAGTCGAGGAGTTTCACGGGTGCTCCGCCCAGATTCACCCACGGGTACGTGCCGGTGCCGTCCGTGGTCCCGTCGGGGATGGTCCCGGCTGACGGGGGAACGTGTGGCGTCACCGGCAGCGAACTGCGGTGTGCCTCCATGGCGGTGGAACGGTGGGGGAGGGCGGCCTTTCGGGACGCGGTCTTCGGCAGCAGCATTCTCGGCTCTCCAGGCTTCAGGGTCCAGCTCAGGGCACAACAATTGAGCCGGCGATCCCTGCTGCTGCACTGCCTGGATCGCCGTGGACAGCAACTGCTGTCCATCCAACTTGTTTACTTGAGGTGTCTCCCGGCCTTGCCTTCATGGGCTGCCGTAGGGCCACTGTAAGCCGTTTTGCCGAACTCCGCTAGGGTTTCACCGCGTGCACGTAGCGGGCAAGGCGTTGGTCCGCGGAAGGGGGGTCAAATCCGGTGGCGCGGATTTTCGACAGATCCAGGACGCTGCTTCGCGGACGCGGCGCTGTTCCGGGTTTGGCATAGTCCGCAGTGCTGACGGGCGTGATCCGGCCGGGATCGGCGCCGCAGAGCCGGAACACGTCCCGGGCAATGCCGGCCCAGCTTGCCCGTTCCCCGCCGTTGCTGATGTTGTACGTGCCGTAGGGAGGCCGGTTCTCCAGCAGATGCCGGATGCCCGCCGCGATGTCGTCGGCGAAGCTCAGCCGGCCCCATTGGTCATCGACTACCGTCGGGGATGCACCCTGGGCGGCCAACGCCGCCATGGTTCGAACAAAGTTCCGCCCCTCGCCAACCACCCAGCTGGTCCGCACGATGTAGTGCCGGGGCACGGTCGAGACGGCAATGTCCCCGGCCGCCTTGCTTTGGCCGTAGGCCCCCAGGGGTGTGGGATTTTCGTCTTCCCGATGAACGTCAGTGGTGCCGTCGAACACGTAGTCGCTGGAGACATGGACCAGAGTCAGTGAATGCTCGACGGCGGTCCTCGCCAGGCGGGCCACCGCAGTTGCGTTGATGGCCCAGGCAGCTGCGCGTCCATCCGCGGTCTCGGCAGCGTCGACCCCCGTGAACGCTGCCGCATTGATGATGGCGGAGTACTTCCGCCAGTCCCGCGCCGCATACGATGCTCCGGAGGTGAGGTCGAACCCGGACCGGCCGGCGAAGTCAACCGTCCGATCACCTGCAAACGCCGCCCGCAAGGCTTTGCCGAGCTGGCCGTCCGCTCCGAGGACCAGTATTCGGCGCGGCTCCATGGGGAGGACGTCCGCCAAGCGGGGATGGCTCCTGTCCTGTGGTGATAAGACAGCCTTGTCCAGGGGGATCGGCCACGGAATTGCTGCTTGTGCGTCGGCAACATTGAGGAAGGTGTAGTCTTTCTGCGCCTCCACACTCCAATGGTCATTGACCAGGTACGTGTACGCGGTATCATCCTCCAGCGTCTGGAAGGCATTGCCGACACCCCGTGGAACGAAAATGGCGTCCCGGGCTGACATCTCCGAGCAGAACATCGTGCCGAATCCAGGACCTTCACGCAGGTCCACCCAGGCTCCAAAGATCCTCCCCGACGCCACAGAAATGAACTTGTCCCACGGCTCGGCGTGGATACCCCGGGTAGTTCCCCGCGCAGCGTTGAACGAAATGTTGTTTTGCACCGGCCCGAAATCCGGCAGCCCCACATCCAGCATCTTTTGCCGATGCCAGTTTTCCTTGAACCATCCTCTGGCATCGCCATGAACGGGCAACTCAAACAGGACCAGCCCGGGGATCGTCGTGGTCCTTGAGCGCAACTGCTGCACCGGTTCCACGGTTCAGTGGCCTTGACCGGCGTATTTGGATTCCGTCGACGCTTTCTGTGGCCGCCACCACGCTTCGTTGTCCCGGTACCACTGGACGGTGTCGGCGAGGCCGGCGTCGAAGTCTGAATACCGGGGATGCCACCCCAGTTCCCTCCGAAGCTTGCCTGAGTCGATGGCGTAGCGGAGGTCGTGGCCCGGGCGGTCACCCACCAGGTCATAGGCGTGGCGGGGTTGGCCGGTGAGGGACAGGAGCAGTTCGACTACCTCCCGGTTGGACCGTTCGCCGTCGGCTCCAATCAAGTAGGTCTCGCCCACGCGTCCGCCCTCGAGAATGGCGAGTACCGCCGAAGAGTGGTCTTCCACGTGGATCCAATCCCTGACGTTGCGTCCTTGGCCGTAAAGCCGGGGCCGGGCACCTGCCAGGATGTTCGTGATCTGCCGCGGGATGAATTTCTCAACGTGTTGGTAGGGGCCATAGTTGTTGGAGCAGTTGCTGATGGTCGCTTTGAGGTCAAAGGACCGCACCCACGCCCGTACCAGCAGGTCCGAGCCGGCTTTGGTGGCCGAGTAGGGACTGGTGGGACGGTACACGGATTCTTCGGTGAAACGATGCGGATCATCCAGGGCCAGGTCTCCGTAGACTTCGTCCGTGGAAATGTGATGGAAGCGGGTGCCGTGCTTCCGCGCGGCCTCGATCAGCGTGAAGGTACCCAGCACGTTGGTGTCAACGAATGGCCGCGGTTCTGCCAGGGAGTTGTCGTTGTGGGACTCGGCAGCGAAATGGACCACGGCGTCGACAGCAGCAGTCAATCCGTCCACCACGGGCGCATCGCAGATGTCGCCGTGGACGAAGTCGAATCGTTCCGGCGGCAGCCCGGCGAGGGATTCGAGGTTGCCTGCGTAGGTCAATTTGTCCAGGACCGTGACATGCAGGCCGGTGTGCTCCATGATGTAGTGGACAAAGTTGCATCCAATGAATCCGGCCCCGCCGGTGACAAGGATTCTCTGCATGGCCCTAGAGTAGCCGTCCGCGGCGTCACTGGGCACAGGTGAGGACGGCAGGTTTGCGAGGAATTATTCTTGCAGGTGGGACTGGCTCCAGGCTTCATCCCATTACGCTCGGAATCAGCAAACAGTTGGTTCCCGTGTTCGACAAACCGATGATCTATTACCCCCTGTGCACCCTGATGCTCGCAGGAATCCGCGATGTCCTGATCATCACCACGCCCGGAGATGCCACGCAATTCCAGCGGCTCCTCGGCGATGGTTCACAGTTCGGCATCAACCTCACCTACGCGGAGCAGCCGACGCCGGACGGACTTGCCCAGGCGTTCATCCTGGGGGAGGAGCACATCGGGAGCGGCAAAGTGGCACTCATCCTCGGCGACAACATTTTCAATGGGCCCGGCATGGGCAACCAGCTGCGGCATTATGTGAACGTCGACGGCGGCGCCATCTTCGGGTATTGGGTCAAGGACCCGTCCGCCTACGGTGTGGTGGAGTTCGACGACGACGGCCTGGCGGTTTCCATCGAGGAGAAACCGTCCGAGCCCAAGAGCAACTACGCCGTCCCCGGCCTGTACTTCTATGACAACACCGTGGTCGCCATGGCAAAGGACCTTAAACCTTCCCCACGGGGGGAGTTGGAAATCACGGACATCAACAGGAAATACATGGAAATGGGACAATTGCACGTCCAGAAATTTCCACGTGGCACCGCCTGGTTGGACACAGGCACCTTCAGCGACCTGAACGATGCCTCCAACTATGTCCGCACCACAGAGAACCGGCAGGGTTTGAAGATCGGTGCTCCGGAAGAAGTGGCGTGGCGCATGGGTTACCTGAACGACGACGAACTTCGCCAGCAGGCCGCAAAGCTGGCCAAAAGCGGGTACGGCAGCTACCTCCTGGACATCCTGGACCGCCGCTAGGGCGCTTTAGCCGGCCGAAACGTCCTCGAGGGCCCGCCCGATTTCGGCGGGCAGGACCGTCAATTGTGCGTCCAGCAATTCCTTGAGCTGCACGGCGTTCCTCGCCCCGATGATCGCTGTCGAAACGCCGGGCCTGGACAGCAACCAGCTCAAGGCAACATCCATGGGGGAGCGCCCCAGGCCCCGGGCAGCCATTGCCAGGGCCTCCACCACGCGGGAGGCCCTTGGCTCCAGGTAGGGCTCCACATAGGCAGCCAGCCGGCTTTGGGCGGCCCGGGAATCGGCCGGGATCTGACCCCGGTATTTGCCGCTCAGGACGCCCCTGCCCAGCGGCGCCCACGCCATGAGTCCCAGTCCGGCGTCTTCGACGGCAGGGATCAGTTCGTCCTCGGCCTTTCGCTGAACCAAGGAGTACTCCGACTGGTTGGCCACCAGGGTAAAACCGGCCACGGCAGCTGCCTTGGCCGTCTGCCAGCCGTTGTAATTCGAAATACCCACATAGCGGGCACGGCCGGTCCGCTGGGCCAGTTCCAGTGCGGAGAGGGTTTCGTCAAGGGGTACGTTGGGGTCCCATTCGTGGGCGAACCATATGTCGATGTAATCGGTGCCCAGCCTGGCAAGACTGGCATCGAGGGCGGACAGCATCGCACCGCGTGAAGCGTTGATGCTGCGCCGGGAGTCCGACGACGACACGCCGGCCTTTGTGGAGATCACGACCTCCGAACGCGCCACCACGTCGCCCAGCATGGATCCCAGCATCGCTTCGGCCTGGCCCTGCGCATAGGAGGCCGCCGTATCCACCACTGTGCCGCCGGCGGCGACAAAAGCGTGGAGAACCTCGGCAGCGTCCTGTTCATCAGTCTCCTGCGCCCAGGACATGGTTCCAAGGGACAAAGAGGACACACGGAACCCACTGTTCCCGACATAACGCTGCTGCATAGCTGCTAGCTTACGGGGAGTTCCCAGTCTTCATGACGTAGGGTCTATTCACGTGAACTGGATAGAAGCAGCCTTGCTGGGCCTCGTGCAGGGCCTCACCGAATTCCTCCCGATCTCCTCAAGCGCACACCTGCGGATTGTCGGCTCATTCCTTCCGAATGCGTCCGATCCCGGTGCAGCGTTTACTGCCATCACGCAGCTGGGAACCGAAACCGCCGTCATCGTCTACTTCTGGCGGGACATCGTCCGGATCATCCGCGCATGGTTCGGGTCCCTCACCGGCAAAGTGGAACGCAACAATCCCGATGCCCGCATGGGCTGGCTCGTCATCCTCGGCAGCCTTCCGATCATTGTCCTGGGCCTGTTGTTCCAGGATCAGATCGAGTCCGTGCTTCGCAGCATGTGGATCGTGGCCACCATGCTGATCGTCTTCGGCATGATCCTGGCAGTCGCCGATGCCATAGGGCGGCAGGAGAGGGATCTCACACAACTGACCTACAAGCACGGCATCCTGTACGGCTTTGCCCAGGCCATGGCGTTGATTCCGGGTGTTTCCCGCTCCGGCGGCACCATCACTGCAGGCCTGCTCATGGGCTACACCCGCGAAGCCGCCGCCAGGTATTCGTTCCTGCTCGCCATACCGGCGGTGTTCGGCAGTGGCCTCTACCAGCTCTACAAGACGGTTTCGAATGAAGGCTTGGCCGGGCCCTACGGGCTGGCGGAGACCGCGTTGGCTACCGTCATCGCCTTTGTGGTGGGCTACATCATCATCGGCTGGTTCCTGAAGTTTGTCTCCACCCGCAGCTACCGGCTCTTTGTCTGGTACCGGATCCTTCTTGGACTGGCCTTGTATGTCCTGCTGTATTTCAATGTCATCAGTGCCTAGCACTAAGGTTGAGTCGTGAAATCGTGGACCTCCCGCCCTGTACCTGAGCTGCCCGGCAGCATGCCGCAACTACGGCTGTTCGACACAGCCCTTGGCCGTCTGGTGGAGGTCGAACGGCAACCGGAACAGTCCATGTACGTCTGCGGCATCACGCCGTATGACGCTACTCACATGGGCCACGCGGCCAGCTATGTCGCTTTCGATCTCCTGAACCGGGCCTGGCGCGACGCCGGCGTGCGTGTTTCCTACGTCCAGAACGTCACGGACGTCGACGACCCCCTGCTGGAACGGGCTACCGCCACCGGGGTGGACTGGCGCGAACTGGCCCAGAGCCAGATCGAACTGTTCCAGACCGACATGGACGCCCTCAATGTCCTGGCACCAAATCATTACATCGGCGCTGTTGAGGCCATCCCGGACATTGTCCCCGCCATCGAACGGCTCATCGCGGATGGCGTCGCCTACCGCGTTCACGGCTCCGACGGAGAGCCCGACGGTGACGTCTATTACGACGTCGAAATGGCGGGCAAGCGCTCGGACGCCACCGATGCCTGGACTCTGGGTGACGTGTCGGGACTCGGCGAAACCGAGATGCTGGCCCTGTTCGCCGAACGCGGCGGAGATCCTGGCAGGGCAGGAAAGCGCCACGCCCTGGACCCATTGCTCTGGCGGGTTGCCCGCGACGGCGAACCGAGCTGGCCCGGGGCATCCCTCGGAAACGGCCGACCCGGTTGGCACATCGAGTGTACGGTCATTGCACAGAAGTACCTTCCGGCGCCCTTCACGGTTCAGGGCGGCGGTTCCGACCTCGTTTTCCCGCACCACGAAATGGGCGCCGGCCACGCCTACTCGCTGTCCGGCGTCCCGCTGGCCAAGCACTATTCCCATGCGGGCATGGTGGGCCTGGACGGGGAGAAGATGAGCAAGTCCAAGGGCAACCTGGTGCTGGTCTCCAAGCTGCGCGCAGCTGGCGAAGAACCCGCAGCCATCCGCCTGGCCATTCTTGCCAACCACTACCGTTCAGACTGGTCGTGGACGGACGAAGGGTTCGCTGCCGCCAAGACGCGGTTGGCCCAGTGGCGTGAAGCCGCAGAACACGCTCCGGACGGTTCCGCGGGATCCCTGGTAGCGGCCATGCGCACGGAATTGGCCAACGACCTCAACGCCCCTGGAGCCCTTGCCGCCGTCGATCGGTGGGCCCGGGATTCCCTTGCCTCCGGTGCCGCAAAGTCCGCGCAGGACAGTGCCTTGGTTACCGATGCCATCGACGCTTTGCTTGGCGTGGAACTCTAGGAACAAGCAACTGCACGACAAGCAGCTGCACGAAAAAGCGACTCCACAAGCAACGGCCCTGACATATCGTCAGGGCCGTTGCTTGTTGTGGGGGTCGTTACGGCCGCTCTTTACCGCGACGCTTGAGGTAACGCTCGAATTCGCGGGCAATGGATTCGCCCGAGGCTTCCGGGAGGTCTGCCGTGTCCTTGGCCTCTTCCAGTTGCCGCACGTACGCGGCAATCTCAGGATCCTCGGTGGCGAGCTCGTCCACTCCACGCTCCCAAGCCTCGGATTCTTCGGCCAGTGCAAGGCTGTCCAACGGAACCTGGAGCAGGTCCTCAACCTTGTGCAGGATCGCGAGCTGGGCTTTGGGCGACGGCGGCTGGGCGACGTAGTGCGGAACTGCCGCCCACAAGGACACTGTCGGCAGACCCGCCAGCATGGCAAACTCCGCCAGGACGCCTACGATGCCCACCGGCCCTTCGTACTGGGAAGCCTCGAGGTTGAGCCGCTCCCTCAGGGAGCTGTCCTCGGTGGTGGTGCTGACAGGGATGGGACGGCTGTGCGGCACATCGGCCAGCAACGCACCGATCAGGATGACGGAGTCAACCTTGAGTGCTTCGGCATGGACCAACAGCTCAGTGGTGTAAGCACGCCAGCGGTAGGAAGGTTCGGTGCCGAGGACGAACACCACGTCCACGTTGCTGTCCGGTACGGACGCCTTGTAAATCCGGGTTGATGGCCATTTGACCTTCCGGGCACCGGAGGACGTTCGCCTCACGGTGGGCCGGGTGAACTGGAAGTCGTAGTACTCCTCGGCATCCACAGTGGCAACCTTCTTGCCGTCCCACAACTTGTTCAAGTAGTGCAGCGCATCGCTGGCGGCCTCACCGGCGTCGTTCCAGCCCTCAAACGCAGCGAGCATTACGGTGACTCGCCGGCCTTCCGCGGGTTCCTTGAGGAAACGCTCGGGCTCCGCGGTGATGTCCTGCCCTTCGGGGGTCCCGTCCACACTGTTCATCCACTCACCCTACGTCCAAGACCCTCGTGGATGCATGGCATTTCATGTCAATGCGTGTCACCGATTCGCCCACAGCGCAATGCACGCACAGCCGTCCGCCAGGTTCCACGTAGACTTGAAACCATGCATTCCTCACCCAGCCAGCCCCTCCTCAAAGCCGTGCTCTGGGATATGGATGGCACACTCGTGGACACCGAGCCCTACTGGATCGCGGCCGAGCGTGCGCTGGTGGAGTCCCATGGCGGAAGCTGGTCCCACCAGCAGGCCATGCAGTTGGTGGGGCAATCATTGCTGCACTCGGCTGCCGTCCTTCAAGCCGCCGGGGTCAGGCTTGAGGCACGCGACATCGTCGACACCCTGAGTGCCCAGGTCATTGAGCAGGTCCGCAACGAGGTCCCATGGCGGCCCGGTGCGCGCGAACTGTTGGACGACCTCAACGAAGCCGGCATCCGTTGTGCCTTGGTGACAATGTCCGAGGGCCCCTTGGCAGGCGTAGTTGTCGAGAGCCTGCCCAAGCCCTACTTCGAGTTCATGGTCACTGGCGATACCGTCGCCAACGGAAAGCCGCACCCGGAGGCCTACCTCACGGCGGTTGAACGACTCCGCCTGGACGACCCGTCCCTCACCATCCATCATTGTGTCGCCTTGGAAGACTCCGTTCCCGGCGCCACGGCGGCCATTGCTTCGGGGGTGGTGACGGTGGGGATTCCACACCAGGTGCCCCTGCCCGAGGACCCGCGCATGGTCAGGTGGGACACCCTGGTGGGCAGGAACACCCACGACGTCCAGAGCCTGGTGGTTGAACGCTTGGCTGCAGCAAACCTGTTGGAAGGGGCCAACTAGGTGAGCACCTCTCCCGCACCGCATCACGTTGCCAGCAAGAAGGACGGCATACCCCTCGGGAAAATTGCGGGCATTCCTGTCTTCCTCGCCTATTCGTGGTTTGTGATTGCCGGCTTCACCGTGATCGTTTATGGTCCGGCCCTGCTGGTGCGGATGCCCGATCTTGGTCTCGGAGCATACTTCGTTGCCCTGGGTTACGCCCTGCTGCTTGCTGTTTCCGTTCTGGTCCATGAGCTTGCCCACGCGCTCAGCGCCAAGGCCTTCAACTGGCCGACGGAAAAGATTGTGCTGAACCTGTGGGGCGGCCACACCCAATTTGAGAATTTCACGGCTTCGCCGGGACGTTCAGTGGTGGTGGCCCTTGCCGGCCCGGCGTCCAACTTCGTCTTGGCCGCCGGAATGTGGGCCGTGCTTTCATCCGGCTCGCTCAGCGGCGTGGCAGACATCCTTGCCAACATCCTGATGTGGGCAAACCTCTTGATCGGCTTGTTCAATATCCTCCCAGGCTTGCCGCTGGATGGCGGCCGCCTGGTGGAATCTGCTGTCTGGAAAGCAACCGGCAGCCAGGACAAGGGCACCATCGCCGCGGGCTGGTCCGGCCGCATTATCGTTGCCGCTTTGGTCATCTGGTTCATCGGCCTTCCGCTCCTGAGCGGCTCGCCCCTGGACATCAACCTGATGCTGATCACCGTCCTCGTCTGCGGTTTCCTGTGGATGGGCGCGTCAAGTTCCATCCACCACGCCAAGCTCCGCAGCCGCCTCTACCTGGTGAGCGCTGCGGGCCTGGCAGAGCGCGCCGTAGGCGTGCCGAACTCGTCCACCGTTGCCGATGTCCTGGACATTTCCCCGGCGGGGACTCCCGCCGTCGTGATCTGCGGTCCGGACGGGAAACCGCAGGGTGTGGTGGACTTCGGCGCAGCGGCAGCTGTGCCCGCGCAAGCCACGACGTCGACGCCCGTCACCGCCGTGGCACACGCCCTCGCTGCAGGGGCGTATGTGCCGGAATGGTCCAAGGGCCAGGAGCTGATCCAGTACTTGGCACGGCTGGAGGGCGGCGAATACGCTGTGGTGGATCACAACGGAGTCGTCACAGGCCTCCTCCGCCAGCAGGCCGTGGTGACGGCCATTACAGGCAAGGAAGCCCGCCGGAGCGGGCGCGCCTGACATCCTTGCCGGTAGAGTTGCATGCCGGCGGTTTTACCGAAGAACCTACATATTTTTGGCGTCCACCCGCCAGCAAGACGTTGCGGCACAGCCGTACAGGAGCGAGGAACAGTACATGAGCAGCGAAACCGCCGCCCCCGAAGCAAATGCAGGCACCGACGAGGCACCTGCCGGCCGGAACCTGGCAGGCCAGGGGATGCAGCCCACCGGCGCTGCCCGCCGCCGCGGGCCTTTCCGCGTTGGCGAGCGGGTCCAGCTCACGGATGAACGCGGCCGCATGAACACCATCACCTTGGAGGTCGGCGGCGCTTTCCATACCCACCGCGGCTTCCTGAACCACGATGAGATCATCGGCAAGGTGGATGGCTCCGTGGTCAGCAACAACGTTGGCCAGCAGTACCAGACCCTCCGTCCGCTGTTGTCCGACTTCGTCCTGTCCATGCCCCGTGGCGCCGCTGTCGTTTACCCCAAGGACGCCGGCCAGATCGTCACCATGGCGGACATCTTCCCGGGCGCACGTGTTGTGGAAGCAGGCGTGGGCTCCGGCGCCCTTTCGATCTCGTTGCTGCGGGCAGTAGGCGACGGCGGCTACCTCCACTCCTTTGAGCGTCGCGAAGAATTCGCCGACATCGCCCGCGGAAACGTGGAGACCATCTTCGGTGGACCGCACCCCGCATGGCAGATCTCCCTGGGAGACTTCCAGGAAGAAGTGGTCAAGGCCGAGGCCCCCGGCTCCGTGGACCGGGTAGTACTGGACATGCTCGCTCCGTGGGAGTGCCTGGATGCCGTTGCCACCGTCCTGGCCCCTGGCGGTGTCTGGATCAACTACGTAGCAACTGTCACCCAGCTGTCCCGCACTGCTGAGGCCATCCGCGCCGACGGCCGTTTTACCGAGCCCGACGCCTGGGAATCGATGGTCCGCGGTTGGCACCTTGAGGGCCTTGCCGTCCGCCCGGACCACCGCATGGTGGCCCACACCGGTTTCCTCCTGGTGACCCGCCGCCTGGCAGATGGCGTCACCGGAATCTCCGTCAAGCGCCGCCCGTCAAAGACCGAGTTCAGCGAAGAGGACCTCAACGCGTGGACCCCCGGAGCGGTAGGGGAGCGATCTGTTTCCGACAAGAAACTTCGTCGGGCTGCGCGGGACGCCATCGCCGGAACCAACGTTCAGGATGATCCCCCGGTCACAAACTGACAAAGGTCACAATAGGGTCCGCATTCCGGATGTCACCCAGCACCCTGAGCTTTTCGGGACTAAGGTCTTGTTAAGCGCAGGAAGGGGCTGATGAATCGTGGATACGTCAAACAACGACCTTGGACGACCGACGCCGGAAGAAGCACACGCCGCAGCGGAAGAAGCAGCAAGCCGGGGGCTTGCCGCGGTCCAACCGCCCGAGCCCTCGAGTGAACTGACTGTTGCCGAACGGCAAATCAATATCCTCAGGGACAAGCTTCGCCATATCGACCGCCAGTTGGCAGCCGCTACCCAGAACAACAGCAAGCTCGTGAGCATGCTGGAAACGGCCAAGGCTGAAATTCTCCGTTTGAAGGGCGCCCTGGAGCAGGAAGGCCAACCGCCTTACAGCTTCGGAACAGTGGTGCAGATCAACCCGAGGAAGCAGCCTGCTGCCGGCAGTTCCGGTCAAGCCGCCACTGAAGAGTCAGTGGACATCTTCAATGCCGGCCGCAAGATGCGCGTCGGGGTCAGCCCGTTGGTCAACGTGAACCAGCTCGCGGTGGGGCAGGAGGTCCTCCTCAACGAAGCATTGCTGGTGGTGGCCGGGCTCGGCTATGAGCGTGCGGGCGAACTGGTGACGCTCAAGGAAATGCTGGGCAAGGACCGCGCCCTCGTCGTGGGCCGGGCTGATGAGGAACGCGTAGTCCGGCTTTCAGGTGCGCTGCAAAGTGTCCACCTGAAGGTCGGCGACGCTTTGTCCCTGGACTCCCGCACCGGCTATGCGCTGGAGAAGGTACCCCGCGCCGAGGTGGAGAACCTCGTGCTCGAAGAAGTCCCGGACATCACCTACCAGGACATTGGCGGTCTCGGTCCCCAGATCGAACAGATCCGCGACGCCGTGGAACTGCCGTTCCTGCATCCGGACCTTTACCGTGAGCACGGGTTGAAGGCCCCCAAGGGCATTCTCCTCTACGGCCCCCCAGGCTGCGGCAAGACCCTCATCGCCAAGGCCGTCGCCAATTCGCTTGCGGCGCGGGCCGCGGAACGTGCCGGCAACACCGACCTCAAGAGCTACTTCCTGAATATCAAGGGCCCGGAGCTCCTGGACAAGTACGTGGGAGAAACCGAGCGGCACATCCGTCTCATCTTCTCGCGTGCCCGGGAAAAGGCTTCCGATGGCAGTCCGGTAGTTGTCTTCTTCGACGAAATGGACTCGCTCTTCCGCACGCGCGGAACCGGCGTGTCCTCCGACGTCGAAACCACCATCGTGCCGCAGCTGCTGAGCGAAATCGATGGTGTGGAGCGCTTGGACAACGTGATCGTCATTGGCGCCTCCAACCGTGAGGACATGATCGATCCCGCCATCCTCCGGCCGGGACGCCTAGACGTCAAAGTCAAGATCCAGCGTCCCGACGCCGAAGCGGCAGCGGACATTTTCGGGAAATACATCACCACCGACCTCCCATTCCATGCCCAGGACCTGGCTGAGTACGGGGGAGACGTGCAGGCAACCGTTGACGCCATGGTGCAGCGCACCGTGGAGGCCATGTACTCCACGGAGAAGTCCAATGAGTACCTCGAAGTCACCTACGCCAATGGCGACACGGAGATGCTGTACTTCAAGGACTTCAACTCCGGTGCCGTGGTGCAGAACGTGGTGGACCGCGCCAAGAAATACGCCATCAAGGACCTCCTGACCAACAACCAAAAAGGGCTCCGGATCGAGCACTTGCTGCGGGCAGTGGTGGACGAATTCCGTGAGCACGAGGACATGCCCAACACCACCAACCCGGATGACTGGGCACGGATCTCGGGCAAGAAGGGCGAGCGGATCACCTATATCCGCACGATCGTCCAGGGCAAGGCCGGCCAGGAGCCGGGCAAGTCCATTGAAACCACCGCCAACACGGGCCAGTACCTGTGACAGCAAGACCTGAGGGTACGACTGCTGGAAAGTTGCCCGCCGGCGGTGCCATGCGCGTCATGGGCTCGGAAACTGAATACGGAATCCACGCTCCGTCGGCTCCTGGGGCAAATGCCACGATGATGTCCGCCAGGATCATCCAGGCGTATGCCACGGTGACCCGGCAACGGGCAGCCGGGGGAGCCGAAACGCGCTGGGACTACACCGATGAGGAACCGTTGCACGATGCCCGCGGGTGGACGGTGGACAGGGCAACGGCGGATCCCAGCCAACTCACGGACCAACCGCCAGTGCTCGACGCCGAGGCAGTCGCCTTGGCGTACGGGCGCCAGGAGTTGGAACTCGACGGAGCGGACGAGTCCGGATCCTTGCTGATGAACATGGTCCTGGGCAATGGTGCACGCCTGTATGTGGACCACGCGCACCCGGAGTATTCGAGTCCTGAGGTCACCAACCCGCGCGATGCCGTGGCGTGGGACGCCGCAGGCGACCTGGTTGCCTTGGCTACCGTCCGGAAGGTCGCCGCTGACATCAGCCTTCCGCCCATCAACCTCTACAAGAACAACACCGACAACAAATCGGTGTCCTACGGTTCGCACGAGAACTACCTCATGCCCCGCTCTGTTCCCTTCGGTGACATCATCCGGGGCCTGACTCCATTCTTCGTGTCCCGGCAGGTAATCTGCGGCGCCGGCCGGGTGGGCCTGGGCCAGGACAGTTCGACTCCCGGCTACCAGATCAGCCAAAGGGCGGACTTCTTCGAGGCCGAGGTGGGGCTGGAGACAACCATCCGGCGTCCCATCATCAACACCAGGGATGAGCCCCACGCAACAGCTGACAAGTACCGCCGGCTCCACGTCATCATTGGGGACGCAAACCTCAGCCAGTCCTCGAACTACCTGAAGTTCGGCACGACGGCCATGGTCCTGAGCCTCATTGAGGCCGGGCAGGCACCCAGGATAGAGGTCCACGAGCCCGTCCAGGCACTGCAGGCCATCAGCCATGACACAACGCTGACGGCTACCGTCAGGTTGCTCGACGGCCGGCGGGTTACGGCCTTGGACGTCCAATGGATGTACTACGAAGCGGCCGCCAAACTGGCCCAGGAGACCGGGGTGGCCGATTCGGTCACCGGCGATGGCCACACGCATGATGTTTTGTCCCGTTGGGAATCCACGCTGACGACTCTGGGAAGCGACCTGGACGCAGCCGCTTCCTCCGTGGAGTGGGTGGCCAAGAAGTCGCTGCTGGAAGGTTACCGGAACCGCGACGGACTGGAATGGAACGACGCCCGGCTCGGCTTGGTGGATCTTCAGTGGTCCGACATCAGGCCGGAAAAGGGCCTGTACTACAGGCTCCTGTCCAAGGACCGTATGGTGCGGATTGTCGACGACGGTGACATTGTCCGGGCGGTGACCGAACCGCCGTCGGACACCCGCGCGTACTTCCGCGGGCGATGCGTGTCCAAATTTGGCAAAGATGTTGTCGGGGCCAGTTGGGACTCTGTGATTTTCGATGTTCCGAGCCTGGGCAAGCTGCAGAGAGTACCCACGCGCGAGCCCTTGCGGGGCACCGAGTCATTGACCGGCGCGCTCTTTGAACGCCACCAGGATGCCGGCTCGTTCCTCTCGGAGTTGATGGGCCGGAATCAACCGCCGTCGAAGAGCTGAACCGTCCCGCCACGGGAGGATTCGGGCCTGGCCAAAGCCGTACGCAGCAGCCCGCAGCGTGGCAATATGGCAGTAGGAAGTCTCCGCCATCAGGGGACTGACAGTAGGGAGAAAGAAAATGGCAGCTCAGGAGCAACAACAACCACAGTCGCGGGAAACCGAAACTGAAGTGGACGTCCCGGAAGCCCCGCCGGCAGCACCCGAGGCCCAGGCCTCGGACGCGACCCAGGGTGTGGATGACCTCCTCGATGAAATCGACGGCGTTTTGGAATCCAACGCCGAAGAATTCGTCAGGGCCTTCGTTCAAAAGGGCGGCCAGTAACCGGACCCCACCACAGGATGTACTGCCCGGCCGGCGTGAGGCCGCCGGGCATCGGAACGCAGAGTCGAAGGAGTGCAGCAATGCAGGACCCATCAACCGGCCCCCTGGCCACCCAGGCAACATCCTCTTTCACGGAGCATCTCCAACGCTCGCGTCCCGAGCTCCTTCCGTTCAACCAGTCATTACCGGCAGGCACGGTACCGTCCACGCCACACGCCACCACCATTGTCGCGTTGACGTATCCAGGCGGCGTGCTCATGGCGGGGGACCGTCGCGCCACCATGGGCAATGTCATCGCCAGCAGGCACATCGAGAAAGTGTTCCCCGCTGACGAGTTTTCCGTCCTGGGCATTGCAGGTACTGCCGGCCTCGCCATCGACATCACCCGTCTTTTCCAGGTCGAACTGGAACATTACGAGAAGATCGAGGGCACTCTGCTCAGCCTGGTGGGCAAGGCCAACCGTCTTGGAGCCATGATCCGCGGAAACCTGCCCATGGCCATGCAGGGAATGGCGGTCGTTCCGTTGTTCGCCGGCTTCGACCACGTCTCGGGCGTGGGCAGGCTGTTCTCCTACGACGTCACCGGCGGCCGCTACGAAGAGCAGGAACACCACTCCGTAGGCTCGGGATCCGTGTTTGCCCGTGGAGCCCTGAAGAAGCTGTGGAAGCCGAACCTTTCAGAGGAAGCAGCAGTTGCCGTGGCCGTTGAAGCGCTGTACGACGCCGCCGACGACGATTCAGCCACTGGCGGGCCCGACCCCGTCCGCCAGCTGTGGCCTGTGGTCTACACCGTGAACCGTGCCGGGAACCGCCGGGTCCCGGAACGGGACCTTGCGGCGATAGCAGGCGACATCGTCGAATCCCGGGCCATTGCCGGACGGGAGGCCTGACGTGACCCAGCAGTTCTATGTCTCGCCCGAACAACTGATGAAGGACCGTGCGGATTTCGCACGGAAAGGCATTGCACGTGGCAGGTCAGTGGTGGTGATCAGTTGCTCGGATGGCATCGCGTTGATTGCGGAGAACCCCTCACCGTCGCTGCACAAGATTGGTGAGATCTACGACAAGATCGCGTTCGCAGCAGTGGGCAAGTACAACGAGTTCGAAAGCCTCCGGCAGGCAGGCGTCCGTTACGCCGACGTCAGGGGCTACTCCTACGACCGTGAAGATGTCACCGCCCGAGGCCTGGCCAGCGTCTATGCCCAAAGCCTCGGCGCCGTGTTCACAGCCGAACAGAAACCCTTCGAAGTGGAACTGGCCGTCGCTGAAGTCGGTTTGGCGCAGGAACAGGACCACCTCTACCGGTTGACTTTTGACGGCTCAATCGCAGACGAGAACGGCTTCGTGGTCATGGGCGGGCTGGCTGACCAAATATCCGACGTCGTCAGCGGGGCTTGGGATCCCGAACTCAGCTTGGCCGGGGCCATGCGCCTGGCCCTGCGCGCCCTGGCCACGGACAAGGAACTTGAGGCGCTGCCGGCTACCGCCGTCGAAGCTGCAGTCCTGTATCGCGCGTCCGAAAGCCATCGCGGTTCCCGCAGGGCGTTTCGGCGGCTTTTGCCGGAGGACATGACCCGGTTGCTCACAGAGGAGGCTTGAGATGGACAAGAGAATATTTGGCATCGAAACGGAATTCGGCATCTCCTATTCCAGCCCCGATTCGCGTCCGCTGGCCCCTGAGGAAGTGGCCCGCTACCTGTTCCGCAAGGTCGTCAGCTGGGGTCGCTCCTCCAATGTGTTCCTGACCAACGGATCGCGGCTTTACCTGGACGTGGGTTCGCATCCTGAGTACGCCACTGCCGAGTGTGACGACCTTGCACAGTTGATCGCCCACGACAGGGCCGGGGAGCTCATCCTCGACGACCTCGTGGACGAAGCCCAGGCGCGGCTGGCGGCCGAAGGCTTCAATGGCACGGTGTACCTGTTCAAGAACAACACCGACTCCGCGGGGAACTCCTACGGCAGCCACGAGAACTACCTGATACCCCGGCGCGGGGAGTTCTCGCGCCTGGCCGAGATCCTCATACCCTTCCTTGTAACGCGCCAGCTGATCGCCGGCGCCGGCAAGGTGCTCAAGACGCCACACGGTGCCACCTTCGCTTTCTCACAGCGCGCCGACCACATCTGGGAAGGCGTGTCCTCGGCTACCACACGGTCCAGGCCCATCATCAATACCCGGGACGAGCCCCACGCCGACGCCGAGTTCTACCGCAGGCTCCATGTCATCGTGGGGGACTCGAACATGTCGGAAACCACCGCCTTGCTCAAGGTGGGAACAGTGGACCTTATCCTGCGCATGATCGAGTCGGGAGTGATCATGAGGGACATGCGGATGGAGAACCCCATCCGCAGCATCCGCGAGATTTCGCACGACCTCACGGGCCGGGCCCTGGTCAGGCTGGCCAACGGCAGGCAGCTCACTGCCCTTGATATCCAGCGGGAGTACCTGACGAAGGTTACTGAGTTCGTGGCCACGAACGGCGCGCACAATGCCCACGTTCCCCTCATCCTGGACTTGTGGAAGCGCACGCTGGATGCCATCGAAAGCGGTGACACCAGCACCATCGATACCGAGGTGGACTGGGCCATCAAGAAGAAATTGATGGACGGCTACATGCGCCGCCACGATCTCAGCCTGGATTCGCCGCGCATCGCCCAGCTCGACCTCACCTACCACGACATCTCCCGGCAACGGGGAATCTTCTTCCTGCTGCAAGCGCGGGGGGCAGCCCGCCGACTGGTCACGGAAACGGACGTCAAGGACGCAGTGGATGCGCCGCCGCAAACAACCCGGGCGAAACTGCGCGGGGACTTTGTCCGCCGGGCCCAGGAGCTTGGCCGCGATTACACCGTTGACTGGGTCCACCTGAAGCTGAACGACCGCGCGCACCAGACGATTCTTTGCAAAGATCCATTCCGGAGCGTCGACGAGCGCGTCGATGCCCTCCTGGACTCCATGGGCTGACCCGGCTTAAAAGCTGGCTCCCAGCTTCGCGGGCTATTCTGGATAGTGGTCTCTTCCCGAGAGACCACCGGCTTGGATGCGCAACGCGCCTTTCCGAGTGTCCCTTGCCCCGACGAAAGTGTCTTTTTTGTGCGCCGACTCCTAGCAATTCTCCTGCCCGCCCTTTTGCTCATCACCGCGTGTGGTGGCCAGAGCACTCCGGCCGCCGAGCCCACCAGCAAGTCCGTTGGCGACGTCTCCAAGCTTGACTCCGTAAAGGTGACGGACAACGGCAACGACAAAGCGCCGAGCATTGAATTCTCCAAGCCCCTCACCGTGGCCGAGCCCACGGTTGACGTCGTCAGCGAAGGCGATGGAGCCCGCGTCAAGGCGGGTCAAACAGCCGAACTGGCTTACGTCGCCGTAGACGGAAACGATGGCAAGACGCTTGAAGACGGCTACGCGAACGGACCCCAGCCGATCGAGCTGACGGACCAGATCAAGTCCAGCAACGAACTGATCTACAACGCCATTATCGGGGCCAAGGTAGGCAGCCACGTTGCCATCGCTGCTCCCGGTAATTCCTCGGGCGGTACCCCCGCGTCGACGCAACTGGTGGTCTTCAAGATCGTCTCAGCCGAAGATGCTGCACCTGTGCTGGAGAAGCCCGAAGGCGAAACCGTCACCCCTCCGGCGGGACTTCCCACTGTCAAGGAAGACGACAAGGGCATTCCCCAGATCTCCGTGGAAGGCGTCGCTGCACCCAAGGAACTCGTGGCCCAGGATCTCATCAAGGGTTCCGGAGCCGCAGTCAAGGCAACTGACACCCTGACGGTCAACTACGTCGGCGTCAACCTCGTCGGTGGCACCAAGTTCGATTCCAGCTATGACCGGGGGGAACCCACCAGCTTCCCGCTCACTGGCGTGATCAAGGGCTGGACCCAGGGGCTTGAAGGCAAGACGGTTGGGTCCCGCGTCCTCCTGGTCATCCCGCAGGACCTCGCCTACGGTGAAGCTGGCCAGGGCGAAGCCAAGGGCGACCTCGTGTTCGTCGTCGATATCCTCGGCGTCAAGTAACCACTGCCACAACTTCGACAAGACTGCCGGGCACTGCCTTAGGCTGGTTCCTGACATCAATCCGTCCCTCACATCACAAGGAGCAACCATGTCATTTGGTCAGCGTGACTTCGACCGCACCAAGCCCGAAATCGACTTCCCGGAAGGTGACGTACCCACGGACCTTGTCATCACGGACCTTATTGAGGGCACCGGCACGGAGGCCAAAGCCGGAGACACCGTGTCCACCCACTACGTTGGCGTCGCCTGGTCCACGGGCGAAGAGTTCGACGCTTCCTGGGGCCGCGGTGCACCGCTGGACTTCCGCGTTGGCGTTGGCCAGGTCATCCAGGGCTGGGACCAGGGCCTGCTGGGCATGAAGGTCGGCGGCCGTCGCCGCCTGGAGATCCCCTCGGAGCTCGCCTATGGCTCCCGCGGTGCCGGCGGAGCCATCAAGCCCAACGAAGCCTTGATCTTCGTTGTCGACCTCGTGGCTGTCCGCTAGGACCGACCGCTTTCGCAAGGCGCGTTTCCTTCCGGTTTCACCGGTCGGTGACGCGCCTTGCTGCATTCCCGCCGGTCTTTAGTAACGTAGCTACGTGTCCGCATCCCGCACTGAACGACTTCTGAACCTCCTCCTGGCCTTGCTCAACACCCGGGTGGGGCTCCCACGCTCCGTCTTGCGCGAGAAGGTGTACCACGATTCCGCCGAGAATGATGTGGCCTTTGGACGCATGTTCGAGCGTGACAAAGTGGATTTGAAGCAGTTTGGGTTTGAGATCGAGACACTCACGGACCCGCGCAGCTTCGGCGGGGACGACCCCGCATCAACGCGCTACCGGATCGGCAAGGACTCCAACAGGCTTCCTGACGTGAGCCTGACCCCGGCGGAGTGCACGGTGCTCCTGCTCGCAGCGCAGCTATGGGAACGTGCAGCCCTGGGATCGGCAGCTGCCAATGCCGTCCGCAAGCTGCAGGCCGCAGGGGGATTCACGGACGTCGACCTCCCCGCCGGGGTCCAACCCCGGATCAAGCCTGCAGGACAAGCCTTCGACGACGTCGTGGCAGCCATGCACGGAAACCATCCGGTCCGCTTCGGCTACCTAGCGGTCAGTACGGGGCGCGAAGAAGTCCGCGAGGTCGAGCCGTGGGGCCTGGGCAGCCGCTTTGGCCAGTGGTACCTTGTGGGCTTTGACCGGGGGAGGGGCGCCAAGCGGCTCTTCCGGCTCTCTCGGATGACCACCGCGGTCAGCGTCGTGCCAGGCAGCAGCTTCGAACCTCCGGTCGCCTTCAATGCCCGTGCCGAACTGGACGCACTCAACGAGTTGCCGGTGCAGCAGGCCACGCTCGCCGTCGACAAGGATCGGCTGCTCGCCCTCCGGAAAAGAATCGTTGACACGGTTTCCGGCGATGACAAGCGCGACCACATCGTCGTGGAGTTCCGTGACCCCGAGGTGTTTGCCGAAGAGCTGGCATCCTACGGCCCCTTGGTGAAGGTGGATGGCCCCGCTGAACTGCGTGCCGCCGTCGTACGCCGCCTCCAAGGTGCCGTGGATTTCGACGCTGCGCCGCCCATGCCAGTGGTGTTCCCGGAGGCTGGGCGCGCCCAACGCGCACGGAAACGCACTTCGGAGGACCAACTGGCCAGGATGCTTCAGCTGGTCCCGTTCCTGGTGCATCATCAGGGACTCCA
Organism: Paenarthrobacter sp. TE4293; assembly: GCF_050435325.1. Taxonomy (NCBI): domain Bacteria; kingdom Bacillati; phylum Actinomycetota; class Actinomycetes; order Micrococcales; family Micrococcaceae; genus Paenarthrobacter; species Paenarthrobacter sp. TE4293. The sequence goes on along the minus strand of NZ_JBNJRY010000001.1, from coordinate 249,774 downwards.
TGTCCAGCAGGTCGCAGACCATTTCGGCATTACCCGCAGGGCGTTGATTGACGATCTCAAGATCCTCATCTGTTCGGGACTCCCCGAGGGATATCCCGATGACCTCTTGGACATCCAGTGGGAGAACGACCACGTCTACATTTCCGAGCATCTGGACCTGAACCGTCCGGTGCGTTTCAGCGAGGATGAGGCCGCCGCGCTGCTGACTGGCCTGGCCATGCTGGGAGATCTCCCGGCGTTGGCGGGCATGTCCGAAGACCAGCCGGGCAGCGCCTTGGAATCCGTCACCATCAAACTGACCGGCGCCGCAGGCCAGGCGGGTCGATTGGCGGGAGCTGTGGCCGGCCAGTCGGTTGAGCCCGAACAATCGCAAGCCTTCGCCGTCATTACTCAGGCGATCAGGGACGGCCAACAACTGCACCTGAAGTATTTGTCCCGGCAAAGGGACGAGTTGTCGGAACGCGACGTGGACCCGCTGCGGCTCTACTCCTTGGACAATACGTGGTATTTCGAAGCGTATTGCCACAGCAAGGCAGGCATCAGGAACTTCCGGCTCGACAGGGTGGAACTCGTGGAACCCAACGGGCGTCCGGTGACGGGGGCCGCCACCGCAGAGCAGGACTTTCCAGCCCGCTTGTTCACCCCCAGTGACGACGACGTCCTGGTGGTCCTGCACCTGACGAGGCAGGGTTCCGGGCTGGCGGACGATTATTACGCTGAGCGCACGGCGCAACTCTCCGACGGCGGCCTCCTCGCCGAGGTAAGGTTCGGCAACGCCGACTGGCTGCCCATGTTCGTGTCGCAGCACGGAGGCTCGGTCCGGATCCTTGCTCCAGAGGCCCTCCGAAAGCAAACCCGAGTATGGCTTGACTCGGCGTTGGCCCAGTACGACTCCCTGTCCGACCGTCCGGCTCGCTAGACTACACAGATGCCTTGGTGGTTCTGGATCCTGTTGTGGATCGCGCTCATAGCCCTTTCGTTGCTGCTTCACTTGACGCTGGGGTATCGCTTGTTCAGGAAATTCATGTCAACTGTTCATGAACTGGGCGACGCGGGTAAACGTTTCAGCAACCTTTCGCCCTCCTTGGAAACCTCCGATGTTGAAACGCCGGAAGTCCGCGCCGAGCCGGGGTCGGCAATTTTTGCCTCACCGGATCAGATGCGTCATGATTACCTGACGGCCAAAGCCTTCCGCCAGGAAGTTCGTCGCCAAAGGCGCGTCAAGCGCAAAGCCGAGCGGGGTCAACCCCAGTCCCTGCACGACATTGAATTCAGTTAGACGTAGGATGTATCCAAAAGGAAAGGACCTCCCCACATGAGGCTCGAAGGCTGGCATCTCATCATCATCATCGTCCTGGCTCTGGTGCTCTTTGCAGCGCCGAAGCTGCCGTCCATGGCGCGCAGCATTGGGCAGTCGATGCGTATTTTCAAGTCTGAAGTCCGGGAGATGAAGAAGGACGGTTCTTCCGAAACGAAGGACTCCCAGGACGCTTCCGACGCCGTCGAAGGCAAGGTAGTGGGCCACCCCGACGTAAAGGCCAAGAACAGCGGCGAGACCGACGTTCCGCCCTCCAACCGCGTCTAAAGAGAAGTGGTAGAGACGAAGGGGCGCAAGGCCAACCCCGAAGCCCGGATGGCGCTCCTTGACCACCTCAAGGAGCTGAAGAACCGGCTCTTCAAGGCTGCAATCGGCGTCATCCTGGGGACCGTGGTGGGCTTCATCGTCTACCAGCCGCTCCTGGAGGCCCTGATCAAGCCGATCAAGGACCTCAATGAGAAAGAGGGCCGCGCGGCGACCCTCAACTTTGATGGCGTAGCCAGTTCGTTTGACCTGATGGTCCAGGTCTCCGTCTTCCTTGGCGTGCTCCTCGCCAGCCCAGTGTGGATCTACCAGCTGTGGGCCTTCATTGTGCCCGGGCTCCACAAGAAGGAGCGCCGCTTGGCGCTGTCCTTCGTAGCCGCGGCGGTACCCCTCTTTATTGGCGGCGTCCTCCTCGCCTGGCTGGTACTCCCCAACGCAGTCCGCGTGTTGACCGATTTCACTCCCGTGGGCGGGTCCAACTTCATCAGTGCCGAGATCTACCTGGCGTTCGTCCTCAGGCTTCTGCTGGCCTTCGGCATTGCCTTCCTGGTTCCTGTTGTCCTTGTTGGATTGAACCTCGCCGGAATCGTCAAGGGAAAGCAGCTCATCAAGAGTTGGCGCATCACCATCTTCCTGGTCTGCTTGTTCGCCGCGATGGCCGCTCCCGGCGCCGATGCCATGAGCATGTTCTACCTCGCAGCACCCATGCTCCTGCTGTTCTTCGCTGCCATCGGAGTTTGCGTCCTGAACGACAGGCGCCGTGAGCGCCGGGCCATCAGGCGCGCAGCTGAGACGGAAGCCACGGCAGACATCGCCACCCCGGCAACGGATCTGGAGAATCTCTAGACCGTGGGCCACTAGGCTTGATGCATGTCCTCCATTTCCGGGTCTCCATCACCATCAGAGAGCTACCAGGCTGCGGCGCAGCGGGCTGCTGAGTCGAAAACCTACCTCGGTGCCTTTGCCCGATCCCTGGATTTTGAGCTTGACGACTTCCAGCGGGAGGCGTGCAAGTCGCTTCAGGAGGGCCGCGGCGTCCTGGTGGCAGCACCCACAGGTGCCGGCAAGACGATCGTGGGCGAGTTCGCCATCTATCTTGCTCTGGAGCGGGGACTCAAAGCTTTCTACACCACGCCTATCAAGGCGTTGAGCAACCAGAAATTCTCCGAACTGGCATCAAAGTACGGTGCGGAAAATGTTGGGCTGCTGACAGGCGACACCACCATCAACGGCGAAGCCCCCGTCGTAGTCATGACCACCGAAGTCCTGCGGAACATGCTGTACGCGGATTCCGAAACCCTGGGTGACCTGGGTTTCGTGGTGATGGACGAAGTCCACTACCTGGCCGACCGCTTCCGGGGTGCAGTGTGGGAAGAAGTGATTATCCACCTGCCCAGTGAGGTGCAGGTGGCCTCGCTGAGTGCCACAGTCTCCAACGCTGAAGAGTTCGGTGCCTGGCTGGACACTGTCAGGGGCGATACCGACGTCATCGTCTCCGAGCACCGCCCCGTGCCATTGTGGCAGCACGTCATGGTCGGCCGGGAAATAGTAGACCTCTTCGCCGGCGACACCACTTTCGATGAGATTGCACCGCAAGCACCTGGAGTACCGGAAACCGAAGTTCCGGACCTTTCCGAGGCCGCTGAGGCAGCGGAGGTGCCGGGCGAACAGGGCGACAGGGGCCGCAGGAACGTCCACGCCAAGCGTTCGGCAGCAGCCAAGGTCAGCCAGGCCGTCATGGGGCCGGAATTTGAAGTTAATCCTGATCTTCTTGCCATGGCCCGTTCTGAAAGCCGCATGAATATGAGCGGCCGCTTTGGCCATGGTGGACGCAGCCGCCGTCGTCAGGACCGGCACCGCGACGACCGGCAGCAGTCCGAGCAGCGCAGCCCCGTCCGGAAGGCAAGCCGCCCGCAGGTCATTGAGAGCCTCAGGCGCCAGGATCTCCTTCCTGCCATTACGTTCATCTTCTCCAGGGCAGGCTGTGACGCTGCGGTGGCCCAGTGCGCAGCTTCGGGGCTGTGGCTGACAACGGAGCGGGAACAGCAGATCATTGCCCAACGCGTGGACGAGGCGAGCCACGAGATTCCGGCGGACGACCTCGATGTCCTCGGTTTCTGGGGTTGGCGCGACGGACTCGTCAGGGGCTTTGCCGCGCATCACGCAGGCATGCTTCCCACCTTCAAGGAAGTAGTGGAGAAGCTCTTTGCCGACGGCTTGGTCAAGGCCGTCTTCGCCACTGAAACGCTGGCCCTCGGCGTCAACATGCCTGCCCGCTGCGTCGTGCTGGAAAAACTGGAGAAGTTCAACGGTGAAGCCCACGTCAACATCACGGCGGGGGAGTACACCCAGCTGACTGGACGCGCAGGCCGACGAGGCATTGATGTTGAGGGTCACGCCGTGGTGCTGTGGCAACCCGGAACAGACCCCGCAGCAGTGGCCGGCCTGGCCTCCCGGCGCACGTACCCCCTGAACTCCAGCTTCAGGCCCACATACAACATGAGCATCAACCTGATTGCCCAGTTTGGACGCGTGCGGGCCCGCGAAATCCTGGAGTCCTCCTTCGCGCAATTCCAGGCAGACCGTTCCGTGGTGGGCCTCGCCCGGCAGGTTCGTGGGCGCGAAGAGTCCTTGGCAGGCTTTGCCAAATCCATGCAGTGTCATCTGGGCGATTTCACCGAGTACGCAAAACTTCGCCGCGAATTGGGCGAGGCGGAGAACTTCGCGGCTCGCGACTACCAGCGCGCCCGTAAATCCCACGTTGCCGATTCCCTGTCCCGGCTGACCCCCGGCGACGTCATCAGCATCTACAGCGGCCGGTTGACAGGGCATGCAGTGGTTCTTGAAGTGGACCGGAATGCCCGCGAACCCCGGCCCTCGGTCCTCACATCGGACAACCAACTCCGTCGCATCGGCGTGCACGACCTCGACGGGCCGGTATCTCCCGTGACGAGGATCCGGATTCCCAAGTCCTTTAATGCCAAAGTTCCCAAGGCGCGCCGCGACCTCGCCTCGTCCATGCGCCACGCCATCAGTGAGGATGCGCCGCACAGCCATCGCAACAGCCGGCATGAGGACTTCGGCCTCGGCGCCCGCCTTCCCGACCAGGAAAAGAAGATCGCCGACTTGAGGCGGGCCCTGCGGGCACACCCGTGCCACGGCTGCAGTGAGCGTGAAGACCATGCCAGGTGGTCTGAGCGTTGGTGGAAGCTTCGTAAAGAAACCGACGGTCTGGTTCGCCAGATCCAGGGCCGTACCAACACCATCGCCAAGACGTTCGACCGCGTCTGCGATGTTCTCTCCGTGTACGGATACCTGGAGTCGAACGACGCCGGACAGGTCAGCATCAGCGTGGATGGGCAGAGGCTGCGCCGGATCTACGGCGAAAAGGATCTGCTGATTTCCCAGTCGGTCCGCCGTGGTGCCCTCAACGATCTCGATGCCGCCGAGCTCGCCTCCCTGGCCAGCACCCTGGTCTACCAAGCCAAACGCGAAGACCGCGGGCTTCGCCCCAGGATGCCCTCTGTTTCGCTGGAGGCTGCCGTGGATATCGTCATCCGCGAATGGTCCCAGTTGGAGGACACCGAAGAACACCACAGGCTTCCCTTGACCGGCGAGCCGGAACTCGGGCTGATGTGGCCCATGTACAAGTGGGCCAAGGGACGCCATCTCCAGGAGGTCCTCAGCGGAACCGACCTCGCCGCCGGCGACTTTGTCCGCTGGGCCAAGCAAGTGGTGGACCTCCTGGACCAACTGGCCAAGATTCCGCAATTGGACCCCCGGGTTGCCCGCATCTGCCGCGAGTCCATTGACCTGGTTCGCCGCGGCGTCGTCGCCTACTCCACGGTGGCATGACGCATCCCGTCATTGATCGACTGATTTCAACGCTCAAGGAGCACAACGCATGAACCAGCCAGGCGTGCCCGCCGGCCAGCACCCCACCGCCAAGGACCGCAAGGTCACGATGTACCGCAACGGGTCGATCTATACGGCCGCTGATCCTTTCGCGACAGCGATGGTGGTCGACGGCGATACCGTCGCGTGGGTGGGCTCGGAACAGGCGGCCACGTCCATCGCCGATTCATCCATGGAAATCATCGACCTTCGCGGGGCCCTCCTTGCGCCGGGATTCGTGGATTCGCATGCGCACCTGACCGAAACAGGGCTGGCCTTGTCCGGCTTGGACCTTTCCCCGGTGCGTTCTGCACAGCAACTGCTCGACGCCGTTGCCACCGCCGCCGGCACCGGCACCATCGTGGGACACGGCTGGGATGAAACGGGATGGGACGACCCCACGCTGCCCACGCTTGACGGGCTCGAGCGTGCAGCGGCCGGACGGCAGGTTTATCTCTCACGCATCGACGTCCACTCGGCCTTGGTTTCCTTATCCCTTGCTGCGGCTGCGGGCCTGCAGGGCCTGGATGGTTTCAACGGCAGCGCCCAGGTGCTGCGGGCAGCACATACCGCGGCACGGCTGGCAGCCCGGCAATTCCCTGCGTCGGAGCGTCGTGGATACCAGGAGCAGGCCCTCCAGGAAGCCGCGTCCCACGGTTATGTTGCGTTGGCGGAAATGTCTGCACCCCACATCAGCGGGCCGGAGGACCTCCGGATGGCGGCTTCCTGGAATGAGCACGGAGGCTACCCGGAGGTCCTTGCTTATTGGGGTGAGCTGGCCTCGTCCGAAGAGCACGCCCAGAGCATCCTTGATGGCTTGGGAACCAATGTCCTGGGGCTCGCCGGGGACCTCAACGTGGATGGTTCCCTGGGATCCCGGACGGCGGCACTCCTGGAGGATTACTCCGACGCGCCCGGAAACCGCGGCAGCTTGTACCTCTCAGCTGAAGAGGCGGCCAAGCATCTTGCTGCCACCTCCCGACTGGGCGTCCAGGCGGGGTTCCACGTCATCGGCGACGCCGGGCTCGCCGCTGTCCTCGATGCTTTGGATGCAGCAGCGGCCGACGTGGGGGAGCAACGTATCCGGGCAGCCGGCCACCGACTGGAACACGTCGAGTTGGCTGACCAGTCTGCCATCGACAGGCTGGCCAAGTACTCCATCACCGTCAGTGTGCAGCCGGGCTTCGACGCCGCGTGGGGAACTCCGGGCGGACTCTATGAACGACGCCTCGGCGGCCGAAGCAACGCCATGAACCCTTTCGCTTCCTTCTACGCAAGTGGTGTGCCCATCGCCTTTGGCAGTGACAGCCCCGTAACCCCCTTGCGGCCGTGGTCCAGTGTCCGCGCCTGCCTGGAGCACAGCAACCCCGATCAGCGAATTTCTGCCCGGGCCGCCTTCCTCGGCCATACCCGGGCAGGCTGGCGCGCCGCAAAGCACCGAAACCCCCTGATGGGCCAGCTGGTGCCCGGGGCACCTGCCAGCTTCGCTGTGTGGGAGGTCGAAGAGCTCATGGTTCAGGTGGCTGACAGCCGCGTACAGTCCTGGAGCACGGACCCGCGGGCGCGGACGCCGCTGTTGCCAGCGCTGGACACGGGCAGCGACCCCCGTTGCCTGCAGACGGTCCGCGAAGGACGCGAACTGTTCGCCCACGAGTCGCTTCGCTCCTAGGGGGAAAAATTTCCACCAACGAGCTGGATCACTGAACTGGACCGACGCAAGGATCCGCAGGTCACAGGCCGGTTGACAGCGTGGGGGGAGCCCGTAGCATTGAGGCTCAACGGACGATCACACAGGGGCGACAGCCGCGGCATGATCATCCGGCCGTGACCGGAAGACGTTCATGGTGGCGGCACCTGGTGGCAGGTCCACAGTGACCCAGAAAACAGTTCGTCCGGGTTTGGTTTTCCCGGCGTCACTGGTCCTGGGCTTGTGGACCTGCCCGGCGCATCCTGGTTCCTGCACCCCAGGCCCCTGTGTCCCGGACCACAACCGCCCGGGGAGTACGCTCGGGCGTCCTATAATGGAGAGTTGCGCCAGAATCCCAGCCGCCAGGTTGGGCCGGCACACTGACCGCTCCATCAAGGAAAGGCCTCTTCTTGCGTGTCCTGACGATCATTCCCACCTACAACGAGCTGGAATCGCTCCCTGTGACGCTGGGACGGCTGCGCGCAGCAGTTCCCGAGTCTGATGTCCTGGTGGTTGACGATAACAGCCCTGACGGCACGGGAAGGCTTGCCGACGAGTTCGCTGCCGCGGACAGCCAGGTGCACGTCCTGCACCGGAAGGGCAAGGAAGGCCTCGGGGCCGCCTATATCGCCGGCTTCAAGTGGGGTCTGGCCGCGGGATACGACGTCCTGGTGGAAATGGACGCGGACGGTTCGCACAAGCCGGAACAATTGCCGTTACTTCTGGATGCCGTCAAGGACGGGGCCGACCTGGCGATGGGTTCGCGCTGGGTCCCCGGTGGCAGCGTTGTTAACTGGCCGCTTTACCGCCAGGCCATCTCTCGCGTTGGCAGCACCTATGCCCGCATCATGCTCGGCGTGAAGATCAAGGATGTTACCGGTGGCTACCGCGCCTTCCGGCGCAGCACACTTGAAGCACTCAACCTCGATGAAGTCGAGTCGGTTGGCTACGGCTTCCAGGTTGACCTCGCATGGCGGGTAGCCAAGCTGGGCCTGCGCATCGAAGAACGCCCCATTACGTTCGTGGAGCGTGAGCTTGGTGCCTCCAAAATGAGCGGCAACATCGTGGTGGAAGCCATGATCAACGTCACCAAGTGGGGACTGGCAGCGCGCTGGGCAAAGCTCACCCGCAAGTCACCGGCCACGGCAAAGCAGCCGTAGTCAGAGAAGTCCGCCACAAAGAAAGGCCGGGCCCGGTTCCCAAGGGAACCGGGCCCGGCCTTTTCTTGTCCGGATAAGGGACTATGCGGAGCGGCGTTCTCCACGGCGCTCACGCAGGATGTTCAGACGATCCTCAAGGATCTGTTCCAACTCAGGAAGGCTGCGGCGCTCCAGCAGCATGTCCCAGTGGGTGCGCACAGCTTTCTCGTTGGCATCCACCGGACGCTCGCCGTCAACCAAAAGAGCTTCCTTGCCGGTCTTGGAAACCCATACCGGGGGAATCTCGGCTTCGCTGGAGAAGGTCACGAAGACCTGTTCGCCGTCCTCGCAACGGTACTCGACCCGCTGGCGCGGTGCCGGTTCAACGCCGGATTCGGTTTCCATGCTTTGGGCGCCAAGACGCATACCCCGCAGGCTGCGATCGCTCATGATTACTCCCTCTGTCTGTACGCGGAGCAGGAACCCCGCGCTGGCCGTAAGCCGTTTTCACGATCCTTACGGACTACTTCTGCACACCTTGCATCACTAATTGCAACGCCTGGCCAAGCTTTAATGTTCCATCCACGCTGAGACAGCCGGACAAATATCACATTATACGCCGATCATGTCCCACTACTCAAAAGCCGGCACAAGCAACGAGCGGCCAGCCGGAAGGGCTGACCGCTCGTGACACCGCAACCCGTGGTTACTCAGCGGGCCTCGCGGGCGGTGTGGACGCTGCCGGTGTAGTTGCCTTGGCTTCATCATTGCCACCAAAGAGGCCAACGGGGGAGTCCCCGTTGTTCCCTCCAAGCGCGCCGCCGATGCCTTTAAGGGCTTCGCCGACTTCGCTGGGAATGATCCAGAGCTTGTTCGAGCTTCCTTCAGCGATCTTCGGAAGGGTCTGCAAGTACTGGTAGGCCAGGAGCTTCTGGTCAGGGTTGCCCTTGTGGATGGCATCGAAGACCTTCTGGATGGCTTGCGCTTCTCCATCAGCGCGCAGGATGGCTGCCTTGGCGTCACCTTCAGCAGCAAGGATGGCCGCCTGTCGCTGGCCTTCCGCCGTGAGGATCTGCGACTGCTTGGTTCCCTCTGCTGTCAGGATTGCAGCACGGCGGTCGCGCTCTGCGCGCATCTGCTTCTCCATCGAGTCCTGGATGGAGTGGGGCGGATCAATCGCCTTCAGTTCCACACGGGACACGCGGATTCCCCAGCGGCCTGTGGCTTCGTCAAGGACGCCACGCAGCTGGCCATTGATCTGGTCGCGGGACGTGAGGGCCTCTTCGAGGTTGAGCCCGCCCACCACGTTGCGAAGCGTCGTGGTTGTCAGCTGTTCTACTGCCTGGATGTAGTTGGCGATCTCATAGGTGGCTGCCCGGGGATCAGTGACCTGGAAATAGACCACGGTGTCGATCGAGACCACCAGGTTGTCTTCGGTGATAACCGGCTGCGGCGGGAATGAGACCACTTGTTCGCGAAGGTCAAGCAACGGCAGGAGCCGGTCGACGAACGGGATAAGGATGGTCAGGCCCGGGTTGAGTGTGCGCTGGTACTTGCCGAGCCGTTCAACGACCCCGGCACGCGCCTGCGGAATGATCCGTACCGACCGGACCAACACAATGATGACAAAAATGACGAGAACAATCAGCACAATTGCTGCTGCTGTTCCTCCTAAGCCGTCCATACATCTCCTTCGTTCCCCAATTGCGTGGTTTGATGCGGCGGTCCGGGTTGTCTTCCCAACCGCTTGAATCCCAGGCGCGCTTTAGCGCGGGCTGTTTTCGGCAGGCGAGGCGACAACCGCCGTCGCGCCGTCAATCTTGGTGACCTGCACGGTGGCGCCGGGGTCGATGACTCCGGCCGTGCTGCGGGCGCTCCAGACGTCGCCGCCAATCTTGACCAGCCCACTGGTGCCGCTCACGGCTTCGATGACGAGAGCGGACTGGCCAATCAGCCGGTCGATGTTGGATCGCTGCTCTTCAGGCCCCTTATGCAGGTGCTTCAGCGCAACGGGACGCACGAAGGCGATCATGAGGAGGGAGACCACGCAGAAAATGACGATCTGAAGCCAAAAATCCGCGCCGGCAAAGTCAGCGACCAGCCCGGCCAGGGCACCGCCGCCCAGCATGATGAAGAAGAGGTCGAGGGTCAGCATCTCGACCACCGCGAACGCGAGGAAGACCGTGAGCCAGAGGGCCCACCAATTCTCGCCGAGCCATTCGAACATCATTTCCCCCTTGGTCCCGGATCCCGCGGGCGGGATCACAGTCGCTGTTCCTCCATCCTAGCCCGATGCGCTGTCCCACGTCAGGACACGGTAAAGACACTGATCCGGAACTTCGCAGTAGCGGCAACGGTGCTGCTGGATTCAGTCAACTGCCGTTCTTGTGGACGGTGGTGCCCCGCCGGTCCCATGTAGGCAAGGTCGGCCATCTCCGCGTCCGTCAGCTCCAAGGAAACATCGAGGCTCTGGCTGGTACCGGGGCTGAAGTGCCCGCGCATGGTGTCGGCCAGACGCTCTTCCTTGCCTGTTTCAATGCCCAGCATCCCCGTCCTGGAAACGATCTCGGCCAGATGACCGGGCCTCGGTGTCACGACGATCAGTTTCCCCCCAGGGCGTATCACCCGCGCAAACTCGGCTGGGTTCCTCGGGGCGAACACCACCATGACCACGTCCACGGAATTGTCCGCCACGGGCAACGGACGCCATATGTCCCACACAAGGTTCGCAGCCTGGGGGTTGAGGCGGGCCGCCCTGCGCAGCGCGAACTTGCTGATGTCCAGGCCGATCGCAGCAGCCCCGGTCGCTTCGATGACCGCATGAAGGTAGTGTCCGGTGCCGGTCCCGGCGTCAAGGACCAACGCATCGGGGCCACGGAGCGACCCTGACGCCTCCTCAGCAACGGCCTTGGCCAGAGCGGAGTAGTGACCCGCGTCCAGAAACCTGACCCGTGCCCCCACCATGTCGGCGCTGTCCGCCTCGAAGACTGTCCCTTTGCCCGTCAGCAAGTTGAAGTAGCCCTGTTTGGCAGCGTCGAAAAAATGTCCGGACCCGCAGGCAAGCGTTCGTTGCTGACCATCCGTGAGCTGGAATGCCCCCCGGCACAGTGGACAACGGAGGGCAGCGACTGCATCGGACAACATGGCTCCAATCCTACGGTGGGACGGAGTGTCAGGTGCCGCGGGCCGGACGGCCGGGCTAGGCTCGGCCTCGTGAAACCCGAGCAATTGCCCCTGCTGAACTCCGTGTCCGCCCCGGCCATCCACCCCGATGGAACAAAGGCGGTGGTATCTGTCACGAGGCCGGATTTTGACGCCGACACCTACGTCGGCCAGCTGTGGTCCGTCCCGTTGGACACCACCAAGCACCCGCGGCGCATCACCCGTGGCTTCAGGGACAGTTCCCCTTCCTTCTCACCCGACGGGCTTGTGCTGGCCTTCCTTCGGAGTGATCCCGAGGGCAAGCCGCAATTGTTCGTGGTGGAAGCTGCTGGTGGCGAACCGCAAAGAATGACGGATCAGCACGCTGGAGTAGGTGGCTTTGCGTGGGCCCCTGATTCACATCGGATTGCTTTCGTGGCCCGGGTGCCGGAACAGGGGCGTTACGGAACGGTGGACGGCGTTGCTTCCGGCAGCGAGGATCCCCGTTTGATCACGGCCAACCAGTACAGGATGAACGGCCTGGGGTACACCGCGGATCAGCGCCAGCAAGTGTTTGTGGTTGAGGTTCCGGAGTTGGGCGGCGAACCGGCCGTTGCTCCACGCGGCCGGGCCGCCCACGAACAACCCCCTCCCGGAACCGTCGGCATCCCGGCGGCCAAGCAACTGACGTTCGGCGATTCGGACCACGAGTCCCCGTCCTTTTCTGCCGACGGTTCGCAGCTCTACTTTGTGGCGGCCCTGCATGAAGGGCACGACGACGATCTCGTCACCTCTGTTTACAGGGTGGATGCCGGCGGCGGTGAGCCGACCCTCGTCGAGCCTTCCAACCGCAGCCCCAGGACCGTCACGGGCGTGCGCGCCTCAGCGGATGGACGGTGGCTGTTCTTCACCGCCCAGGATCTTGGCGATACGGGCAAGGACTTTGTCGCCCGGAACGGTATTCTCTTCGTCATGCCAATCGGCGGGGGAGAGGCCGTGCCGCTGACCGATGCCGAGTATCTGGACGTTTCCGGTCCATTGGAACCGAGCGGCCCTGCCAGCGTGCTTGTCCTGAACACGGCATTGGGCAGCGTTGAACTACTGGAGGTTCCCGCCGAAGGCGACATCACCCCACTGGTCCACGGTTCCCGGGTTGTCATTGGAGCAACCGTGGCCGCCAACGGGGAGATAGCCGTGAGTCTTTCCGACGGCTCAACCATGGGGGACGTCGCTTCCCTGGAACGCGGGGAACTGCGCCTGCTGACAGACTTCTCGGCGGGCTTGAGGAATAACTCCCGCCTGAGTGAGCCTCTGGACTTCGAAGCCGAATCGTCTGACGGGCACCCCGTGCACGGATGGTTGGTACTGCCGGACGGGCCCGGACCACATCCGGTCCTGCTCTCGATCCATGGCGGTCCGTTTGCCCAGTACACCGGCGCCCTCTTCGATGAGGCCCAGGTCTACGCTGCCGCGGGATACGCAGTGGTGATGTGCAATCCGCGAGGTTCAGCAGGATACGGCCAAGCCCATGGTCGCGCCATTAAGGAGCGGATGGGGACACTGGACATGCAGGACGTGCTCGCGTTCCTGGATGCCGCCCTGGCCGGCCACAAGGCGCTGGACCAGGACCGAGTGGGCATCATGGGCGGTTCGTACGGAGGTTACCTGACTGCCTGGACCATCGCCCACGATCACCGGTTCAAGGCTGCGATCGTGGAACGCGGCTTCCTGGATCCGGTGAGCTTCGCCGGTTCCTCGGACATCGGCTGGTTCTTCGGAACTGAGTACACCGGAGGCACTCCTGGGCAGATGGCAGCCCAGAGCCCCATGGCCGTAGCAGAGGCCGTCAAGACTCCAACCCTCGTGGTGCACAGCGAAAACGACCTTCGATGCCCCGTCGAGCAAGGCCAGCGCTACTACTCGGCACTGAAGAACCAGGGCGTGGACACAGCGTTGTTGGTCTTTCCGGGCGAAGACCACGAACTGTCCCGGTCCGGGACTCCGCATCACCGCAGGCACCGCTTTGAGCACATTCTTCGTTGGTGGGCCAAATACCTTCCCACCGCCTCCAACAACCTGGAGCCTTAGCAGGACACCGGGCATTTCCCGTTTCAGCGAAGGAAGCCCAGGCTACGGCGCGCTTCATCGATGTCCGGGGCAGCCCAGCGGGCAGAGTGCTCCGCATTGATGGCCAACGAACGGATCTCTGCACGGTCCAAGTACAAGATGCCGTGAAGATGGTCTGTTTCGTGTTGCACAATGCGCGCTTGCCACCCCGAGAACCATTCCTCCACTGGTTCACCAGCAGGGGTAAGAAAACTCAGCTCCACGTTCCGGTGCCTTGTCACTACTGCCTGGTAGCCCTCCACTGAGAGGCATCCTTCGTAGAAGGAGGCTGTTTCCACACCCAGCGGTCGATATACCGGGTTCACTATGGCGAAGAACTCCAAGTGCTCCCGATGCCGCAGCGCTGCGGAAGCCGGGTCGACGTCGTACTTGTCCTCGAGCACGGCCAGCTGCAGGGGGATACCCAGCTGGGGAGCGGCCAAACCAACGCCCGGAGCATCGTGCATGACATCGCGCATACGATCCACCAGGGCCATGAGCTCAACGTCGTCCAACTGACCGTCATAGGGAGCGGCCAGTTGGCGCAGTACCGGGTGCCCCGCCTGGACAATGGGCGGCAGTTCATCAGCATCAAGCAGCCTGCGGACAGCATCCCGTATTTGGGTCGGGTTGAAATCCGTGGCAGGGCTTGCGGCCTCGGGATGAGGTTGATGGTTCATGTCACGAGCCTAGCGCCATGGGCCTCTGCTCCGCTGGGTTAGGCTCAACGGATGAGCAATTCACCAACTTTGGACCACGTACTCGGGTTCATCCGAACAGTTGAAGCCGGCGGCGGAGCTGCTGATATCCGCCCCTACCTTGCTGAGGACTTCAAGCTCACGGAGTGGCCGCATGCCCTGTCCAAGACGGGCTCCACGAGGGACCTGCAGGAAACCTTGGCGGGCGCCGACCACAGCAAGGAAATTGTTGCCGATCAGCGATTCGACGTGGTCCGGACTACAAGTGAAGGCAACCGGGTGGTCCTTGAAATGAACTGGTCGGCCACCCTGCTCCTCGATCTCCCGCACTGGGACCGTGGAGACACCATCCGGGCCAGGAGCACTGCGGTCTTTGAGCTGCGTGACGGTCTGATCATCAGCCAGGACACTTACGACTGCTACTACACGGCGCCTGAATAACTAGCGCATAGTGAAGCGCCGCTCCACCCACCCGGCGACGGCTGGAACCTCGAGCGCGCCCGCAAAAAGCCTGTTCCGGACGTCCATGGTCGATGGCGGCAACGGCCTGCCGAGTGCCATGTTCAGGCCGGCTTGATGAGAAGCCCGACGTGCGGCTTTTCTGCGGGCCCTTTCAAAGTCCTCCAGTCGGCGCCCTACATCGGCTCCAGCGAATGAAGCGTCCATGATGGGTGCCAGGGCTGCGGCGTCCAACCAGCCGAGGTTCATGCCCTGACCTCCGATCGGGCTGATTTCGTGGGCGGCGTCGCCCAGCAACACCACCCTGCGGTGGACCATCCGTCCCGCCAGGCGGGAGCGTACCTCGAAGGCGCTCACCATGGTGTTGCCGGCGGCATCCGGCACTTCTCCCGTTCTGGCGCCGACCAGCTCAGCCAGCCCCTCCGCCGTCGTGCCCTTGTCCGGTGACCCCAGCCTGACCACCCACCTACGGACGCCGCCCGGCAGAGGAAACGACTCCACAATTCCGGCAGGCTCCAGGTAGAGGACAGCGTCCGTCCCGTGGCCGGTAGTGTCAGCAAAGTCGCCCATGATGTAGCAGTCCGGGTAGCTCCTCGAGGGCAGGTGCGGCAGGATCCTTAGTCGGATCGCCGAATGCGCCCCGTCGGCAGCTACCACCAGCTTGGCGCGGAACTCACGCCCGCCGGACGGCGAAGTGGCCGCGACGCGCACGGACCTGAAGTCGTCCCGTACTTCATGGACGTCTGCGCCACGGACGATGGCCTGGGGGTCCAAATCCAGGACGGTCTTCTCCAGGACGGCCTCGGTGACCGTCTGCGGTACTGCGAGGATGAACGGAAAGGCGGGGTCGCCGTCGAACGCCAAGCCGGCGATTTTTCGTCGCTGGCTGTAGGCAATACCCTTCCGGATGTGGACCCCTGCGGCAATGAGCTCCCCGGCCACCCCTGCACGTGCCAGTTCCGCCAACGCCGGAGGATGGATCCCGATGGCCCGCGAAAGGTCACTCCTGGTGGTCCTGCGCTCAAGGATCCGTACGTCGTGCCCCTGCTGGAGCAACAAGGCACCCATGAAAAGCCCCACGGGGCCGGCACCAACGATCACCACGTCAAGCATGCGGCGGCCCCTCCGGGGCAACGGCTTCAGCGGGGTGTCGCTCATGGACGAGCAGATGATGCCATGGGCCGTTGGCCTCGACTTTCCAGCTTGGTGGAACAGCCGATTCCAGCTCCACCGCGGTGTAGCTGCGTTTGAGGGACACCAGGCCATCACCCCATATGTAGGAGCCCAGGCCCAGCGGCCAGAAGCCCACCATGAACAGCAGATACGCGAGGTTGCTGCGCCTGAGGTCGTTATGGAGTGCCAGGCCACGGCTGAGGGACGCCGAGTCGGCTAAAACCCCGGCGAGTTGCCCGGCGTCGAGGTGGTGAAGGATGTGGTTGGAAATCACGACGTCGAACACCAGGCCCTCTGCCACGAGCTCGGAGCTGTGCGCCTGGCGGTACGTGACACCCTCCTTGAGGGGTGTCCGGGAGGCAAAGGCATAGGCCCTGGCATCAGGATCGATCGCTGTGACCGTGAGCCGGTATCCGTCCTTGCGGGCCCAGCCTGAGAGGCTCCTGGCCACGTCCCCGCTGCCGCATCCGATGTCCAGGAGCGTGGCCGTGCCCTTCGCCGCCAGTACCGGCCGGATCCTGCGGCGGTAGGTACGGTGCCACCCCGAAAGAAGCCGGTTGACCACCGGGAACCTGGCATAGGTCCTGGTGAGGCGATCGGGGTCGCAGTCAGCCCTGTCCATCTCCTCAACTGCGTGCAGGTCCCTGCTTCGGAGGGACCCCCAAGGACTCACAGGTCGGGGGAGACCAACGTGAAGAGACCCGTCTCCACCGTCAGCCCGGGGCCGAACGCCATGGAACAAATCCGTTCCTCGCGTTCAGTGGCGGCCTGTCCAAGCATGTACTTCAGGACAAAAAGCACCGTGGCGCTGCTCATGTTGCCGTATTCCCGCAGAGTCTCCCGGGCCGGTATCAACTGTTCCTGCGTCAGTTCGAGCTTGGACTCCACCTTGTCCAGGATGCTCCGTCCGCCCGGATGAATGGCCCAATGCGTGATGTCCCGGTACGGGAGCCCTGCCAAAAGGGGTTCCTTGGCGAGGAGGGGTTCCAGGGCTCCGGTGATGTGTTCTTCGATGATGTGGGGCACATAGGAGCCGAGCACCATCTCAAAACCTTCGTCTCCGATGTTCCATGCCATGGCTTCCTCGCCGACGGGGGTGAGGACCGTTTCGAAGTGGTCCAACCTGATGACCGGCTCCGGCCCTTCCGGTTCCCGTGCGGATACGACGGCGGCCGCCGCGCCGTCGCCGAAAATGGCCGAACCCATGATGGTGTCCGGATCGTTGGACGTGCGGACATGCAGCGAGCAGAGCTCAACACAGATCACCAGGACCACGGCCGCCGGATCGGCCATGCAGAACTGCTTGGCAGCCTTGAGGGCGGGAAAGGCGGCGTAGCAGCCCATGAATCCGAGATGGTAGCGCTGCACGGCCGGGTTCAGGCCCAGGGCCCTGACAACCTTGTAATCGGGACCGGGGTTGAAGAACCCTGTGCAGGAGACGGTAATGACGTGCGTTATGTCATCAAGGTCGATACCCGGGGCCTGGGCCACCGCCGTCTTTCCCGCCTCCACAAAAAGCTTGGTGGCTTCGGTGGCGAAAATCTCGTTGCGCACCTTGGTGCTGGGGCTGAGCACCCTGTTCGTTGCCGGGTCGAAAAACTTGGGATCCTCAGGGTGGGCGTCAAGACTGAGTTCGGCAACTGCCGTGTAGCGGGTGTCGATCGCTGCTGAGTCGAAACAGGTGGTGACGAGGCGCGTTCCCAGCCGTGTCAGGCCTGGTTGGGAGGCAAAGACCTCACGGGCCTGCTGCTGGACGAGGAGGGTAGGCGGAACTGCGGTTTCTAGGGACCTCATGTATACCGGCATGCTTCATTCTTAGCGAGTAAACCTTGGAAGACAATGGCAGAATCGAACATACTGACCGAGGTTGGTCATGAAAGCCAGGCGACGCCGACGGCGGCTGTTGGACAGCGTCGCCCCACAGATGGAGAAATGATGACTATTGCCGAGAGCACTGACACCCAATCTCCCGCCTCGCACGTCGCAGACACCCACGATCTCATCAGGGTCCAGGGTGCGCGCGAGAACAACCTGAAAGACGTCAGCATCGAGATTCCCAAGCGCAGGCTGACGGTGTTCACGGGTGTTTCGGGCTCCGGGAAGAGCTCCTTGGTTTTCGCCACCATCGCTGCAGAGTCACAACGCATGATCAACGAAACCTACAGTGCTTTCGTCCAGGGCTTCATGCCCTCCCTGGCACGTCCCGATGTCGACATGCTGGAAGGCCTGACGACGGCGATCATTGTTGACCAGGAACGGATGGGTTCCAACCCGCGTTCAACGGTTGGCACCGCCACCGACGCCAATGCGATGCTTCGCATCCTCTTCAGCCGCCTCGGCCAACCTCACATCGGCTCACCCAATGCGTACTCCTTCAACGTTCCTACGGTGAAGGCCAGCGGAGCCATCACCGTGGATCGTGGTGAGGGTAAGACAAAGACGGAAAAGGCCAGCTTCAACCGCCTCGGAGGTATGTGTTCGCGGTGCGAAGGCATGGGTTCCGTCAACGACTTCGATCTCACGGCCCTCTACGACGAGACCAAGTCGCTCAACGAAGGTGCCCTCACGATTCCCGGCTACACCATGGACGGTTGGTACGGGCGGATCTTCAGCGGCTCAGGTTTCTTCAACATGGACAAGCCCATCGCCAAGTTCACCAAGAAGGAACTCCACGATCTCCTTTACCGTGAGCCCACCAAAATCAAGGTGGAAGGCATCAATCTCACCTACGAAGGCGTCATCCCCAAGATCCAGAAGTCGATGCTCAGCAAGGATGTGGACGCGTTGCAGCCCCATATCCGCGCGTTCGTTGAGCGCGCGATTACCTTCACCACCTGCCCCGAGTGTGAGGGCACCAGGCTAAGCCCCGAAGCCAGGTCATCCAAGATCAAGGGCAAGAGTATTGCTGATGTCTGCACGATGCAGATCAGTGACCTCGCCGGCTGGATCCGCGAGCTAGATGAGCCATCAGTCGCGCCGCTCCTTAAGGGACTTCAGCACCTTCTGGATTCCTTTGCGGACATTGGACTGGGATATCTCTCCCTTGACCGGCCCGCCGGAACCTTGTCCGGGGGAGAGGCCCAGCGGACCAAGATGATCCGGCACCTCGGATCATCCCTCACAGACGTGACCTATGTTTTTGACGAACCCACCATCGGCCTCCACCCGCACGATATCGAGCGCATGAACCAGTTGCTGCTGCAGCTGAGGGACAAAGGCAACACAGTGCTCGTGGTGGAGCACAAACCTGAAACGATCGCGATCGCCGATCACGTGATCGACCTTGGGCCCGGTGCCGGGACTGGCGGCGGATCTGTTTGCTTCGAGGGCGATCTGGAAGGGTTGAGGCGAAGCGGCACCATCACAGGACGCCACCTCGACGACCGTGCTTCCATTAAGGAGGGCGTACGTTCTGCGTCCGGCCAGTTGGAGGTTCGCGGAGCCTCAACCAACAACCTCAAGAACGTCGACGTCGATATTCCCCTTGGTGTCCTTTGCGTCCTGACCGGGGTGGCCGGCTCCGGAAAGAGCTCGTTGATTCACGGCTCCGTGGCCAACCGTGACGGCGTCCTGGTGATCGATCAAGGAGCCATCCGCGGGTCGCGCAGAAGCAACCCTGCCACGTACACCGGGCTCCTGGAACCGATACGCAAAGCCTTTGCCAAAGCCAACGGCGTGAAGCCTGCACTGTTCAGCTCCAATTCCGAAGGCGCCTGCCCCACGTGCAACGGCGCGGGTGTCATTTATACGGACCTTGGGGTCATGGCGACTGTGGAGTCAACGTGTGAAGAGTGCGATGGAAAGCGCTTCCAGGCTTCGGTTCTTGAGTACAAACTGGGGGACCGGAATATTGCAGAGGTTCTTGCAATGTCTGTGGATGAAGCTGAGGTCTTCTTCAACGAGGGCGAAGCCAGGACTCCGGCGGCCCACAAAATTCTGGACCGCTTGGCGGATGTGGGCCTGGGCTATCTGACCTTGGGCCAGCCGCTGACCACCTTGTCCGGCGGTGAGCGCCAACGGCTGAAGCTGGCTACCCAGATGTCTGAAAAAGGCGAAATCTACGTCCTGGACGAGCCAACTACCGGACTTCACCTGGCCGATGTCCAGAATCTGCTGGGAATGCTGGACCGCCTGGTGGAGTCGGGCAAATCCGTCATTGTCATCGAACACCATCAGGCCGTCATGGCGCACGCCGACTGGATCATCGACCTCGGACCCGGGGCCGGACACGATGGCGGCAGGATCGTTTTCGCCGGAACGCCGGCTGATCTGGTGGCAGAGAAAGGGACGCTGACGGGGCAGCACCTGGCAGCCTACGTTGGTGACTGACAGACACGTCAACCCACTCAGTGGATGGGTGAATTCGCAGCATCCCACTCAATGTGGTGCCTATACACCCAATCGAAATTGTCCGGCGACCTTCGCGCCATTCCGCGGAAGACTGCGGGCAGCACCAAGTCTTCGAAAACGCGCTTGAACTGGCCGCGGATCTTCGGCGCCGCATTTCTGCGGCCCCATTCGACGATCAACTCTGCCCTTGCCCTGCGTTCATGTTCGTAACGCTCCAGAGCCTCCGGTAGTGAACCCGGACGCAGGTCCCGGACTGAACGACCCAACGCGACTGCGTCTTCGATCGCCATGGAAGCTCCCTGCCCCGACGATGGCGACGCTGCGTGGGCGGCATCGCCCACTAGAACAAGCCTGTCCCGGTGCCATCGTGGAATGCTCGGAAAGTCCGAGGTCGTGTAAGGCCTGATGATGTCCTCCGTGGCGTTGATGATGGCCGCCATGGGCGTTCGATCCCCGGCTACGAGCCTGAGCAGCCATGCTTTGCGGGCACCGGAGTCCAAGGTGGCAGGATCTTCGGAGGACCGCTGCAGGGGATTGGCAAACCACCAGACCCTGCCATCGGGGTCCTGCATGTAGCAATAGAAGCAGCGCTTGCCGAAGACCATTTTCATCCGCCGTGTTTCCACATCAAGCAGCCCGGGCGACAGAACGCCTGCTTTGACGATGCCGCCTGTGTTCAACAGAGGAATGTTCCTGGGCGCCGGTGACGCAGGGTCGATCAGCGGCCTCACCCGTGAGTGAAGGCCATCGGCACCAACCACCAGGTCTCCTTCTGCGGTGGTTCGGTCCTGGAAGACGGCCCTCACGCCGTCGGGGCGTTCTTCCACCGTCGTCAACTGCTTGCCGTAGGCGACGGGGATGCCACGCCGTCCGGCTTCCTCCCGCAGCATGCTGTACAAGTCGGAACGGGTCATGGTGCGGGCGGTGGTGCCGTCAGGCAGGGAGCCGCCGTAGTCGAAGTCGATCAGGTGTTTGCCGTTGCTCCCCAAGTACATGGACATCAGGGGAGTGCTGAAACCCAAGCGGACTGCCGGCGCTCTGAGCCCGAGGGTGCCCAGGGCATCGAAGCCGTTAACAGCCACCGTCAGAAAGCCGCCGATGCCGTCCGACGGCGCTCCGTAGGCTTCGAAGATCACCGGCCGGTGACCTGCTTTGTGCAAAGCTATGCCGCTGGCTAAGCCGGCTATACCGGCCCCAACAACCAGGCAGTTCAACATGATGACCTCCGGCAATTATATTTCGTTCGGACAAACGAAATATATAACCGGACGCCGGGGACGTCAATCCTTTCGGAATCACGAAAGATCTTGCTAGCCTCGGTTTATGGACTCAGGTAGCGAATCTAGTGCCCGAAAGGCCCTGATGGAGGCCGTTTTCGCCTCCGGACGGGAACTGTCGACGGCGGCCGTCATGTTCCACACGAAGCTCTCGGAACTCCGCGGATTGTCCGCCACTGAAGGCAAAGCCATCGATGTCCTACTGAGATTCGGACCCATGACGGCGGGGGAATTCGGCCAGCATTCAGGCCTGGCGCCAGCATCGGTGACCGGCCTGATGCAGCGACTGGAGAGCAAGGGCATAGCCCGCCGGGTGAAGCATGACGAGGATAAGCGGAAGGTCCTGATAGAGCTGATCGGCGACCAAGTAACCGCAGCAACGCCATATTTCGTCGATTTCATGAGCGGCCTGACGAACCTGCTTGAGGGTTACGGCGACGACGAGCTGCGTGTCATTGCGGATTACTCCGCCAAAGCCGCGGAAATCCAGAAGAAGGCCGCCGCGCGTTTGGGCGAACCTGGAAGATGACCACGACAACGACGCTCCAGGCACCCCTCCCACGCAACCTCATATAACGCCGATAATCTACATTATGTAAAGTAAAAGGAATCTTCTTGCAGTTCCACCCTCTTCGGCCCGGACGGGCCGCCGGGACTTGGTGATTACCCTGTGTCGCTACTGTGCTTGTTGGGCTCCTGCGATGTTGACCAGCCATCCGATTCCGAACTTGTCGACGCACATGCCGAAGGTGTCACCCCAAGGCGCCGTTTCGAGCGGTACCGTAACGGTGCCGCCGTCGACGAGCTTCTCCCAAAAGCCACGTAGTTCCGCCTCGTCCGACGATTCGCCACTCAGTGACACGGCTATGTTGTCTCCGGGGTTGTACGGCATGCCCTGGGGGGTGTCAGCGGCCATCAGCGTCAGTCCACCGGGCGTCTCCAGCATGGCATGCATGACCTTGCCGGCCTCGGCCGGATCGTCGCTCGCCTGATAGTCGCCGAAAGTGCTGATGTTGAGTTCGCCGCCGAAAACGGATTCGTAGAAGGTGATGGCATCCCGGGCATTGTCCCGGAAAGAGATGTACGGATTGAGGCGGGTAGTCATTGGTCGGTTCTCCTCATCGTTGTTGTGGGTGCGCACGGCGACGTGCGGCTTGGTAAACAGCTCCAGGCGGCGCCTGCGTCCCGAAGGCCTTCAGCCGCCGTCGTACGCTTTTTGCAGAGCGCTGATGTCCAGCTTGCGCATCGCCAGCATGGCCTCAATGGCACGACGGGAACCTGCAGGATCCGGGCCATTCAGGAGTGCCGGCATGCCCGAGGGGACGATCTGCCAGGACAGACCGAATCTGTCCTTCAACCACCCGCACATGCTCTCCTCTCCCCCGGCCAGAAGGGCGTCCCAGTATCGGTCAACCTCCTCCTGGGACCCGCAATTCACCACGAGCGATACTGCCTCGTTGAAAACGAAAGCGGGCCCACCGTTGAGCCCCATGAACTGCCGGCCCTCGATCTCGAACCCGACCGTCAGTGCCTGCCCGTCAGGACCCGGCATAACCTGACCCATTGACGAATTATCGAAGGTTGACGTGTAGAACTCCGCTGCCTCGACAGCTTGGCCGTCGAACCATAAACAGGTGGAAATCTTTTGCATCAACCACTCCTCCAGGATTGAGGGGTTACCATGCTCCCCCGACAGAGGGGTTACCATGCTCCCCCGACAGAGGCTAGTACTGCGGGCGGCCACACACAACGCCCGACGGCGAATCGGGCCGTCCGCTCTGCGGAGCGGAAGCAACACCACCAGGGCAGCCAACGGCTACTCCCCCAGACTGCGGATTCGGCTGACCAGCCCCACGGTATTTCCCTCACTGTCCTCAAGGAAGGCCATCCATTCCTCTGAGTCCGCCGGTCCCAGGACGTCGTCCTCGTGGGTGAAAATCAGATGCGGCTCTGAGATGATCCTCACTCCCCTGCCCCGTAGGCTTGCCACGGTTCCATGAAGGTCTGCCACTTCAAAGTACAAGAGCGCAGATGGCGCGCCGCTCTCCAGGAGAAGCCGGACACCTCCTACATCAAAAAACACCAGGCCCGGCGGTTCGAATATTGCCCTGGGCTGGGCATTCAACAGGGCAGAGTAGAACGCCGCCGCCCGTTGCAGGTCCTCGGCATGCTGGGCAACCTGGACAAATCGCACGGCATCCTCCGGTGATGGTCGGGTCCTTTGCTTCGTGCCACCATCGTGGCCACTACGGCTGGTCTGTGCAAGAAGACTCCGTATATCCGGACAGGGTGCGCCTTCCCAACTTCTCACAGGACAGATACCCCCGATAGGGTCAGGAACATGCCTTCACCATCACGCCCATGGATTCCTGCAGCTATTGCGGACGTTCTGTTGATTCTTATTTTCGCGGCCATTGGCCGGGACGCCCACGCCCGCGGGGATATCATCACCGGTGCTTTCGCCACAGCATGGCCCTTCCTCGCCGGGGCTGCCATTGCGTGGGTGGTCCTGCGGGTATGGCGGGCACCCTTGGCCTTGTGGCCGTCGGGCGTCGCTGTTTGGCTCGGTGCAGTACTGGTGGGCATGCTTTTGCGGGCCTTAACCGGCCAAACAGTTGTCCTGCCTTTCGTTGTGGTGGCCTTGATCAGCCTGGGGGTTTTCCTGCTCGGATACCGGGCCCTTTCAGCTCTGTGGACGCGGACATCGCGCAAGCGGCAACACCGCGTTTGATCAAGTCCTGCCCCCAGTCAATGCACTAGGCTGGAACAGTCCGCAACGATGCTTTTCCGGAAAGGCCCCACGTGATCACCGCTTTCGTCCTGATCAAGACCGATGCCTCACGCATACCGGAGACCGCTGAGCAGATCTCAGCCATCCAGGGCATCAGTGAGGTCTATTCCGTCACGGGCGAGTGGGACCTCATTGCCGTGGCGAGGGTGACCAAGCACGAAGATCTGGCGGACGTGATAGCCGACCGTTTGTCGAAGGTCGAATCCGTGGTCCACACCACCACCCACATCGCCTTCCGCGCCTACTCCCAGCACGACCTCGACGCGGCCTTCGCGCTCGGTTTCGAGTAGGTCGAAGCCTTCCTAGGCGTCGCTTCGGCTCAGTTCCGTCCACTTCGCGAGGACTTCGGCAGCTTTTCCGGAATCCACCGATTCCGCCGCCCTGGCATACGCACTCCGCATCCGGTCGGTCAGGCTACCGTCGGAATCCAGATCGAAGGACACCAGGCCCGCCGCCGCGTTGAGGAGAACTGCGTCCCTGACTGGACCGGTCTTGCCGTCAAGAATGTCGCGGACAACTCCCGCATTCGCAGCGGCGTCTCCGCCCCTGAGATCCGCCACCGTCGATGGTCCGATGCCTAGATCGGCGGGGGCAAACACCTGTTCGGTGACTGCACCGTTCCTGATTTCCCAGACTGTGGACGGCCCGGTGGGGGTCAGCTCATCCAACCCGTCGTCACCCCGGAACACCAGGCCACGGCTCCCCCGGTGCGCCAGCACGCCGGCCACCAAGGGAGCCATCCGCACATTGGCCACACCAACGGCCGACGCTTGGACATGTGCGGGATTGGTCATGGGCCCCAGGAAGTTGAAGGCCGTGGGAACGGCCAGTTCGCGACGGGGAACAGCCGTGTGCCGGAAGGATGGGTGGAAAACCTGCGCGAAGCAGAAGGTGATTCCTGCCTCTTCCGCGTTTCGGGCCACCTGCTCGATCGACAGGTCAAGCCGAACGCCCAAAGCCTCGAGTACATCGGCTGAGCCTGAGGTGGAAGAAGCGGCCCTGTTGCCGTGCTTGACCACCTTGGCACCTGCGCCGGCGGCAACGAGGGCCGCCATGGTGGAGATGTTCACGGTGTTCAGCCGGTCTCCGCCGGTTCCGACGATGTCGAGCTTCTCTCCGGAAATTTCAATCGGATTGGCGTGCTGGACCATGGCCTCCACCAGGCCGGCCAACTCCTCCACCGTTTCACCCTTGGCCCGAAGCGCAACCAGGAACCCGGCGATCTGCGCCGGAGTCGCCTCGCCGGACATGATCGTATTCATGGCCCACTCTGTGTTGCCCACTGCAAGGTCGTCGCCGTTGATCAGTGCTGAGATGAGCCCTGGCCAGGTATTGCTGGCTGCAGGTGCCGATGCCGGAGAAGTCACCCACTGATGCTATCGAGCCAGCCACGCCGATGACCAATGTGAACGGGGCCGGGAACTTTTCCGCGCGATTTCGCGTCTTTGTAGAAAAAGTCTCCCGAATCGGTGGTTTGCATTGGGAAGTCTGGACTTTTACAGACATAATGTCCTTGTGACATCTGCGACCCATGCCCCCAGTACCCCGGCGCACCCGACGCTGAACCGCCCCAACCTGGTTTCTGTTGGAACCGTTGTTTGGCTGTCCAGTGAGTTGATGTTCTTCGCCGGCCTCTTTGCCATGTACTTCACCCTGCGCTCCACATCCGGACTGATGTGGGCCGAGGAGACGGCCAAGCTCAACTTCCCGTTTGCGCTCGTCAACACCATCGTCCTTGTGGCAAGTTCGTTTACTTGCCAGATGGGCGTCTTCGCCGCCGAGCGGCTGGAACCCCGCCGCACCGGCAGGCCGCTCCAATTTACCCGCTGGGGCATGACTGAATGGTTTGTCCTGACCTTCATCATGGGTGCCTTCTTCGTAGCCGGACAGACCACGGAATACGCCATGCTCGTCTCCGAGCACGTATCCCTGTCCTCCAACGCTTACGGCTCCGCCTTCTACATGACCACCGGCTTCCACGGCCTGCACGTCATCGGCGGTCTGATCGCGTTCCTGTTCATCATCGGCCGCGCTTTTGCAGCCAAGAAGTTCGGGCACTTTGAAGCGACGTCGGCGATCGTCACCTCGTACTACTGGCACTTTGTCGACGTTGTGTGGATCGGCCTCTTCCTGGTCATCTACGT
Source organism: Paenarthrobacter sp. TE4293 (assembly GCF_050435325.1). Lineage (NCBI taxonomy): Bacteria > Bacillati > Actinomycetota > Actinomycetes > Micrococcales > Micrococcaceae > Paenarthrobacter > Paenarthrobacter sp. TE4293. The sequence continues at coordinate 223,333 of NZ_JBNJRY010000001.1, read as the reverse complement.
CCTCAAGTAAGCCCGGCTTTGACTCTTTTTCTACAAGAGGCAGAATTTCAAGAAGCGGCTCGCGGAGCCGACGCAGGATCGAATAAAGGAACCACCACGTGAAGGCACTCTCGCAGAAGCGACGTCACCCACTGGCAGCCATTGCGCTGCTGTTGATGGGCCTCCTCCTCACTGGTGGGCTTTACGCCGTTGCCACAACTGTCAACCAGGCCAAGGCCGACACCACCAGCTACAGCGCCAGTGACGTAGAACAAGGCGGCAAGCTCTTTGCCGCCAACTGCGCCACCTGCCACGGCATGGGTGCGTCCGGAACCCAGGACGGCCCCTCGCTGGTCGGCGTGGGTGCTGCTGCTGTTGACTTCCAGGTTGGTACCGGTCGTATGCCCATGCAGATGAGCGGACCGCAGGCCCAGCAGAAGCCCGCCCAGTTCAACGAAGAGCAGACCAAGCAACTGGCCGCCTACGTTGCTTCCCTTGGCGCAGGTCCGGCCATCCCCGAGGAACACCTCCTTGATGGCAAGGGAGACGCCGCCAACGGTGGCGAACTCTTCCGCGTCAACTGCGCCATGTGCCACAACGCGGCCGCTGCAGGCGGCGCCCTGACCCGCGGCAAGTTTGCTCCGGCACTGGCCGGTGTCAGCGCAGAGCACATCTACGAGGCCATGGTGACTGGACCGCAGAACATGCCTGTCTTCAGTGATTCCAACGTCACGCCCGAAGACAAGCGGGACATCATCACCTTCCTGAAGACCATCGAAGCCAACGGATCACCCGGTGGCGCCGACCTCGGATCACTTGGTCCGGTATCTGAAGGTCTGTTTGTTTGGGTTGCCGGTCTGGGCGTCATCATCGCATTCACCATCTGGCTGACGTCACGCACGTCCTGATCCGGACACAACAAAAACTTCTGCTGCACGGTCAGCAGTTTGAAACTGAAAATAACTCGGCCCCGGCCGAGACAACGAGAGAAGGATGAGGCGAATTATGGGCAACCATAGTGACGGCAGTCCGAACCACTCGGGCACCGTAGCTACGGCTGGTCAGAATGAGGTGGAGAAGTTCCAGGATCCTGGGCTTCCTCCGCATCGTTTGCGCCTGGCTGACACGGACCCGGTAGCCGCAAAGCGCGCCGAGCGTCAGGTAGCCATTCTGTTTGGCACCTCCGTCATTGGCACGCTGGTCTTCCTGGTGGCGTACTTCGCCATCGACCTGGGCGACGACACCACCATTGCGACCATCCGTACCCAGAACCTCCTCCTGGGGCTCGGTACGGCGTTCGCAATGCTTGGAATCGGCACCGGCATTGTGCATTGGGCCAAGGCCCTGATGCCCGATCACGAAGTGTCGGAAGAGCGTCACGCCATCCGCACCGAAGAAGATCGCCAGGCAGCAGTCCGGATCGTCGACGACATTGTCGAAGAGACCGGCATCAAGCGCCGCCCGCTGATCCGCAACACCCTTCTTGGTGCCGTTGCGCTTGCCCCGCTGCCCGCTCTCGCCATCTTCGGCGACCTGGGTCCGCGTCCCGATGATGCCTTGGCCCATACCATGTGGGCTCCTGAGGGCGGCAAGCTCAAGCGTCTGACCCGCGACCCTGATGGCACTCCCATCAAGGCCTCTGACGTCACCATCGGTTCTGCGTTCCACGTCATTCCTGAAGGACTCAACGAGCTCCACGAAGGCAAGCTGAACGAGAAGGCCAAAGCGGTCGTCCTGCTCATGCGCCTGGATCCGAACTCCCTGCACCCCTCAGAGGGACGCGAAAACTGGAGCTACAACGGAATCGTTGCCTACTCCAAGATCTGCACGCACGTTGGCTGCCCCGTTGCTCTTTACGAGCAGCAGACACACCACCTTCTGTGCCCGTGCCACCAGTCCACGTTTGACCTTACGCAGGAATGCAAGGTCATCTTTGGACCGGCCAGCCGTCCGCTCCCCCAGCTGCCCATCGCAGTTGATGCAGAGGGCTACCTCGTCGCGACAAGCGACTTCAGAGAACCTGTAGGACCGAGTTACTGGGAGCGTGACGAGCATGAGCGCCTCATCAACAGCTGAAGCCCCCTTCGTTCCGAAGACCAAGGTTGGTAGTTTCACCAACTTCGTGGACGAGCGTGTGGGTGGCTCCGGCATCCTGCGTGAGTTCGGCCGGAAGGTCTTCCCCGACCACTGGTCGTTCATGTTCGGTGAGGTGGCGCTGTATTCCTTCGTCATCCTGCTGATGTCGGGTACCTTCCTGACCTTCTTCTTCGATCCGTCCATGGCGGAAACCCACTACCAGGGTTCGTACACACCGCTGTACAACGTCGAAATGTCCGTTGCCTACAGCTCGTCGCTGAACATCTCGTTCGATGTCCGCGGCGGTCTGTTCATGCGCCAGGTCCACCACTGGGCGGCACTGCTGTTCGTGGCCTCCCTGGGTGTCCACATGCTTCGTGTTTTCTTCACGGGTGCTTTCCGCAAGCCCCGCGAAATGAACTGGGTAGTGGGCGGCGTCCTGCTGATCCTGGCCATGGCAGCCGGCTTCACCGGCTACTCGCTCCCCGATGACCTGCTCTCCGGCAACGGCCTGCGCATCATCGACGGCGTTATCAAGTCCATCCCGGTGATCGGAACCTACACCTCGTTCTTCCTCTTCGGTGGGGAATTCCCGGGTACGGCCATCATCGGCCGGCTGTATGTCCTGCACATCCTCCTGGTTCCCGCGCTCATCCTGCTGATGATCGTGATCCACCTCTTCATGGTTGTGGTGCACAAGCACACCCAGTACCCCGGCCCGGGACGCAACGACGGCAACGTCGTCGGCTACCCTCTAGGCCCGGTCTACGCTGCAAAGGCCGGTGGATTCTTCTTCATCGTCTTCGGCGTTCTGGCGCTCATGGCGGCCGCATTCACGATCAACCCGATCTGGAACTACGGCCCCTACGACCCCTCACCGGTTTCCGCCGGTACCCAGCCTGACTGGTACATCGGCTTCGTGGATGGTGCCCTGCGCCTCATGCCGGGTGTCGTCAACGACTTCCACTTCGAATGGGTCATCTTCGGCCGGACGCTGACGCTCAACGTGTTGCTGCCGGCCCTGGTACCCGCCGGAATTATCTTCACCGTTCTGTTCATGTACCCGTGGATCGAGCGCTGGATCACCAAGGACAACCGCGAACACCATGTTCTCGACCGTCCCCGCAACATGCCAACCCGCACCGCGATCGGTGTTGCAGGCTTCACGTGGTACTGCGTGATGTGGGCAGCAGCTGGTTCCGACCTCATCGCAACGCACTTCCATGTGTCGCTGAACGATGTGACCTATTGGCTGCGGACGCTGTTCTTCATCGGCCCAATCATCGCCTTCTTCGTGACCAAGCGCATTGCACTTGCTCTCCAGCGCAAGGACCGCGAAATTGCCCTGCACGGCCGCGAAACCGGACGTATCGTGCGACTTCCGCACGGCGAGTTCATCGAGGTCCACGCTCCGCTCGACGAGTACAAGCGCTACAAGCTCGTTGGCTTCGAGTCCCCGGCTCCCCTGCCGGCAGAACCGAACGAACACGGCGTTGTCACCCGCAAGGAAAAGCGCCGTGCGGCATTGTCCAGGTGGTTCTTCGAAGACCGCGTTGCTCCGGCAACTCCGGCTGAGCTTGAAGCCGCCCACGCACATGGCCACCACGAAGCCATTGCAGCAAGCGAAGACCAGAAGAGCCTGAGCCACTAGCGCTTGGAGTTCACCTAAAGGAAGGGCCCGGTCCATTGGACCAGGCCCTTCCTTTATGCGTTCAAATTCCAACCACGGCGGGGTGCTATGGCTGCGTGCGGTATCCCGACGAGTAGTTGCGGGTGGGCCGTACGCCGGGGCGTTGGAGGGGAACCCAGAGCTTGTAGCGGTCAGCCCGGTAGTACGACACGGAGTAGTCCACCATCGCGCGGGCAACAAAAGCATGGCGTTGGATTTTCAGCAGCGGCGCTCCGACGTCAACGTTGAGCAGCCGGGCGGTGGAGGGCGAAGCTGCAGTGGCCTCAATCATGTCCTCACCCCACTCCATCACCAGCCCGAAGCGTTCGCTCAGGACGTTGTAGAGGGACGTCGGGGGCGCTTCATCCAGCAGACCTGGCACCCGATGGGCCGGGATGAAGTTCTCATCAACACTCATGGGTTCGTTGTCGGCCAGCAGCAGGCGCCTGAAGCGGACCAGCGGGGTCCCCTCCTCCAGTTGCAGCTCACGTGCGAGGAACGCACTGGCCGCGATCTGCTCGAAGCTGAGCACTTTTGCAGCCGGCACCATGCCTCGTCGCTGCATCTCCTCGCTGTAGGACGTCAGCTTCACCTGGAGATCCAGCTTCGGCTTCCTCACGAACGTCCCGAGACCAACGACACGCTCGATGACCTCCTCGCCCACCAAGGCGTCAATCGCTTGGCGTACCGTCATCCGGGCGAGGCCGAAACGGTCTGACAGATCCCGTTCCGATGGGAGTGCGGAGCCGGGTGGGCAGGATTGCGCAATGAACGCCCGCAGGATTTCACGTAGTTGAACATAGATCGGCGTACCGCTGGTGCGGTCAATCTCGCCGGCAATACTTGCTGCTTCAGGCACGACAGCTGTCCAGCGTTTGAGTCATGCTTCAAGGATAATTCAGTCCACCCGCAGGTCTAGACCACCTCCGCCCGGTGTGGAGCAGCCAAGCCTCCGGAAGCTACGCTGGTATGGACAATTTTCCGACGGGGACCCCGTCGCATAACAAGGGAGTTGGGTTGCCGGAGCAGAGGGCCTTCGTTGCCGCCGAAATCGGATTGCACGCACGGGCGGCAGCGGTATTCGTCCGCGCTGTCACCGAAACAGGATTGCCGGTCACCATCCGCAAGCAGGATGGCCGGCCAGTGGATGCGCGCTCACTTCTGGAAGTCATGACCGAGGACTTCGGACACGGCTGCGAAGTTTTCCTGGAAGTGTCGCCAGACGCTCTCAGCGACGGTCAGACAGTCTCGGGAGTACAGAGCGCGTTGACCTCTCTTTCGACCGTTCTGGAGGCCACAGGGGCCCGCTGAGAAGGTCTTAAACACAGAACGGCCCCACCATAAGGTGGGGCCGTTCTTTTGTCCAGCTATATGCTAGTGGGCGTGGTCGCCACGGCTGTATTCGAACACCCAGCCAACCAACGCGACCAGGGCGAGGCCACCGGCGACGTAGGTGACCCAGAAGCCAATGGCCAGGCCGAGGAATCCGCCGGCGCATGCCAGGCCGAGAACCAGGGGCCACCAGCTCCAGGGGCTGAAGTGGCCCTGTTCGCCTGCACCCTCGTGAACCTCTGCGTCCGGACGATCCTCGGGACGAAGGCCGATCCGCTTACCGGTGAAACCGAGGTATGCACCGATCATTCCGGCGAGGCCACCAACCAGCAGGATGCCAAGGACACCCACCCACTCGGACCACTCGGTCAGGAGTCCGTAGGCAATGGCCACGGGGACAAAGAAGAAGACTCCGGCTCCAAAGAGCCATGATTCGATTTTCACTTGCTGACGTCCTTCTGGTCGGCGTTACCCAAAACAGCTGCGGCCGGCGACGGGGCCTCGGCAGTGTGGACCTGGGCCAACTCAGGGTGGTGCAGGTCCAGTGCCGGGCGCTCCGAGCGGATGCGCGGCAAGGAGGTGAAGTTGTGACGCGGCGGCGGGCAGGATGTTGCCCATTCGAGCGAAGCACCAAAGCCCCACGGATCGTCAACCTCAACCTTCTTGTTGCTCCGCCAAGTGATGTAGACGTTCCAGAAGAACGGCAGCAGCGAAGCACCCAGGACGAAGGAAGAGATGGTGGAGAACTGGTTCATCCACGTGAAGTTATCCTGCGGCATGTAGTCGGCGTAACGACGCGGCATGCCTTCGACACCCAGCCAGTGCTGGATGAGGAACGTGCCGTGGAAGCCCAGGAAGAGCAGCCAGAAGTGAATCTTGCCGAGCCGTTCGTTGAGCATCTTGCCGGTCCACTTGGGCCACCAGAAGTAGAAGCCTGCGAACATCGCGAACACCACGGTACCGAAGACCACGTAGTGGAAGTGCGCCACCACGAAGTAGGAGTCCGAAACGTGGAAATCGAGCGGCGGAGAGGCCAGGATGATGCCGGTGAGACCACCGAAGAGGAAGGTCACCAGGAAGCCGATGCTCCAGAGCATGGGAGTTTCAAAGGTGATGGAACCCTGCCACAGCGTACCGATCCAGTTGAAGAACTTCACACCGGTTGGGACTGCGATCAACATGGTCATGAAGGCGAAGAACGGAAGCAGGACGGAGCCAGTCACGTACATGTGGTGAGCCCACACGGTGACGGACAGGGCTGCAATAGCGATCGTTGCGTAGACAAGACCCTTGTAACCGAAGATCGGCTTGCGGCTGAAGACCGGGAAGATCTCGGAGACGATACCGAAGAACGGCAGCGCGATGATGTACACCTCGGGGTGGCCGAAGAACCAGAACAGGTGCTGCCAAAGGACTGCACCGCCGTTCTCGGGGTCGAAGATGTGGGCACCAAAGCGGCGGTCGGCGCCAAGCGCGAACAGTGCAGCAGCCAGGGGCGGGAAGGCCATCAGGACCAGGATCGCCGTTACGAGCGTGTTCCAGGTGAAGATCGGCATACGCCACATGGTCATGCCCGGAGCACGCATGCAGATGATGGTGGTGATGAAGTTGACGGCACCAAGGATGGTTCCGAAACCGGAGAGCGCCAGACCGAAGACCCAGAGGTCACCACCGACGCCGGGGCTGAAGGTGGTGTTGGACAACGGCGCGTAGGCGAACCAGCCGAAGGATGCAGCACCCTGCGGGGTGATGAAGCCGGATACCGCGATGGTGGATCCGAAGAGGAAGAACCAGAAAGCCAGGGCGTTCAGACGCGGGAATGCGACGTCGGGTGCGCCGATCTGCAACGGCATGATGACGTTCGCGAAGCCGGCAAACAGCGGCGTTGCGAACATCAGAAGCATCACGGTGCCGTGCATCGTGAACATCTGGTTGTACTGCTCTTTGGTCTGCAGGATCTGCATGCCCGGTTCGAACAGTTCAGCACGGATCAACAGCGCCATGACGCCACCGAGGCAGAAGAACACGAAAGATGCGATCAGGTACATGTACCCGATGGTCTTGTGGTCGGTGGAGGTGATCCAGTTGACGACAATGCGTCCCTTGGATTTAGGAACTACGGGAGCGTCGAGGACCCCCGCGGCGGATTGAGTGTACGTAGCCACGTCGCTCCCCTTACTTGGTTTCGTTCAGGTTCGGGTTGCGGTCGTATTCCGCACCGAGGAGGCCCGTGTTGCCTTCCTGGCGAAGCTTGTCCATGTGTGCCTGGAACTCAGACTCGGAGACAACCTTGACGCGGAAAAGCATTTCGGAGTGGTATTCACCGCAGAGTTCGGCACACTTACCATCGAAGGTGCCCTCCTTCGTGGGGGTGAACCTGATGTAGTTCGTCTTGCCGGGAATCATGTCGCGCTTCTGGAGGAAGGCGGGAACCCAGAATGAGTGAATGACGTCGCGGGAGTTCAGCTCCAGGTCCACCGACTTGCCAACGGGCAAGTAGAGGGTGGGGAGCAGTTCCTTGTTGACTTCATTGCCGGTCAGGTGGGCCTGAACGCCGGCCTCGTGGAGGTCTTCATTGATGACCTCGCCCTTTTTGTAGTTGAAATCCCAAGCCCACTGCTTGCCGCGGACGTCAACAACGACGTCGGCAGGCTGCGAGCGGTCATCGATCGCGCGCTGGTCCTGGTCGGTGAAGTAGAAGAACACCAGCACCATGAACAGCGGGATGGTCAAGTAGAAGACCTCGAGCGGCAGGTTGTAGCTGAGCTGCTTCGGGAATCCCGTGGTGCCCTTACGGCGACGGTAAGCAATGATGCACCAGACCAGAAGGCCCCACGTGATGATACCGACTGCCAAGGCGGCGATCCATGAGTTGACCCAGAGGTCCATGATCCGGTCAGTGTGGTTGGTCGTGCCGCGCTCTGTAGGCAGCCAACCCTTCTCTACCTCTGGTGAACATCCGGTCAAAACCAACGCGCCGGCTAGTGCCAAGCCAGTGATCGATGTGATCTTTATGCGTCGGCTGCCGGTTCGGTTCTGCGAACTCACAGACGGCCCTTCCTCTTGTTGCTGTCTCCCGGCAGGCCGAAGGCCCACCGGGCACACTAAAAGTTTTACTACCCGATGTAGAGCTTACCGCTATCACGCGGTTTTCGCGCACATGTCAGCGCCGTGGCTCCGAACGGTTTAAAACCGGCTCGAAGTGGCGCCGACATGCGGCGATGGCTCACATCAGTGGAACGAATCGCCGCAGGCGCAAGACCCGCCGGCGTTCGGGTTGTCAATGGTGAAGCCCTGCTTCGAAATGGTGTCCTCGAAGTCGATGCTGGCGCCGCTCAGGTACGGAACGCTCATCTTGTCGACTACGACCTCGACGCCGTCGTAGTCGCGGACAGCATCTCCGTCGAGCAGTCGCTCGTCGAAGTAGAGCTGGTAGATCAGTCCGGAGCAACCGCCAGGCTGGACTGCAACGCGCAGCCGAAGGTCGGTGCGCCCTTCCTGTTCCAGGAGGCTGCGGACCTTGCCTGCGGCGACGTCGGTCAGATCGACCTCGTGCGTGGGCAGTTCGTCGTTGGTGACGAGCTGTTCTCCGGTGCTGTTTTCGTTGGTTGCAGTGCTCATTGGCCTACCTTCTTATGAAGCTCCTGGCGGCGGCGCCGGGACGCTGCCTGCCCTTACCCAATTACATACGGGTTATAGCTAATGCTACGTCGCGCAGACGCTTTGCTATAACTCCTGACGTAACTACGGAGAGCATTTGGTTGTTCCCTGCGCGCCGGGCGGCGGGCCGCTCCTAGGCGCCGGGACCTTCAGTGTTCAACCGGGCCAGCATCAACGCCTCAGCCAGGACCGCGTGCCGGAAGTCACCGATGTGCAGGGATTCGTTGGCACTGTGCGCACGGGAATCTGGATCCTCCACACCCGTGACCAGGATCTGGACGTCCGGATAGAGATCCATGAGGTCTGCAATGAACGGAATGGAACCACCGATGCCCATTTCCACGGGCTGAACGCCCCATGATTCACCCAACGCCCAGAGGGCGACCTTCGCAGCGGCCGACGACGTATCGGTGGAGAAGGCGTCACCGCGCTCCCCCGGCGTGAAGGTCACCGTCGCGCCAAATGGGGCGTGCGATTCGACGTGCGCCTTCAGGGCATCCATCGCTGCTTCCGGGTCCTGTCCGGGGGCCAGCCGCATGCTGAACTTCGCGCGGGCCGCCGGAATCAGGGTGTTGGAGGCAACGTCGACCGAAGGGACATCCATGCCGATGATGGACAGTGCCGGCTTGGTCCACAGGCGGGATGCGATGGTTCCGCTGCCGGCGAGCTTCACGCCGTCGAGCACTGATGCATCGGCCCGGTAGTCCGCCTCGGTGAGATCGACCGCCACGTCGTCGCGGGCCACCAGCCCCGCAACCGCAACGTTGCCGTCATCGTCGTGGAGGGTCGCGATAAGCCGTGACAAGAGAGTGGGAGCATCCAGGACCGGCCCACCAAACATGCCGGAGTGGACTGCGTGGTCCAGTACGCGGACCTCGAAGGTTCCGTCCACCAAGCCCCGGAGGCTGGTGGTCAGGGCGGGCACTCCCACTTTCCAGTTACTGGAGTCCGCGACGACGATGACGTCGGCCCGCAGGAGTTCCTGGTGTTCTTCAAGGAATGTGCGGAAAGTGGGTGATCCTGCTTCCTCTTCGCCTTCGAAGAAGAAGGTCACGCCCAGCCCAAGATCTTCGCCCAAGACTTTCGTGACCGCGCTGTAAGCAGCAAGGTGGGCCATGATCCCAGCTTTGTCGTCAGCAGCGCCGCGCCCGTACAGCCGGCCCTCGCGTTCCTCCGCGACGAACGGCTCCGAGTTCCACAGGTCCCTGTCCCCCGGCGGCTGGACATCGTGGTGGGCGTACAGCAGGATGGTTGGCCGGCCGGGCGCGGCAGGACGGCGCGCGACGACGGCAGGACCACCGGGCGTGCCGTCAGCTTTGTCGCAACGCAGTATCCGGACGTCCTCCATGCCCGTGGCCTTAACGAGGGCAGCGACAGCTTCGGCGCTGCGGTTGAGTTCGTTGGGGTCAAAGCTGGCCCACGCAATGCCCGGAATACTGACGAGGTCTTTCAGGGATGCCATCGTGCTGTCGAAGGAGTCATCAACCGCCGTTGTCAGCGCCTCCACAGGAGTGTTGCCGGCGTGCCCATGCTTGTTCTGCGGGATCTCCGCATGTGCTGAAGTCATGGCCACACTTTACCGCCGGGATTCGGCGTCCACGGCAGGCGCGGCCCACCCGCCGTCGAACCCGGCCGTCGGGACACGTAACGTACGCCACCTCCACGAGGGGTATTCTGTAGGGGTGTTCGGACGCAAAAAGGAAGAGCCCAGCGCTCAATCAGTAGTTGACCAGGCCTACGCCACCGCCACGGAGACAGGTGCCGGAAAGGGCACCCCCACGCCCAGGCGTAAAGACCAGGAAGCAGCCCGCAAGCGCCCGCTGGTTCCCAATGACCGCAAGGCCTCCAAGGCTGCGGAGCGGGTAGCCATCCAGGACCAGCGGCAGAAGATGCGGCAGGCCCTGGACACAGGTGACGAGAAGTACCTGCCTCTCCGTGACAAGGGTCCCCAGAAGCGTTACACGCGCGATTACGTGGATGCACGGTTCAGCCTGGGCGAATACCTCATGTTCGGTGCTTTGCTGTTCGTGGTGATCTCACTGATCATTCCGCCGACAAGTGCCGGGATCAGCTACGTCCTCATTGGATTCTGGATCATGTTCCTGGCCGTCTTCGTCGACGTCTTCATCCTGTCCCGCAAGCTCCGGAAGCGGCTCACGGAGAAGTTCGGAGAAGTGGAGCGCGGCTCTGTTTGGTACGGCTGCATGAGGGCGCTCCAGTTCCGCAAGCTCCGCCTCCCCAAGCCGCAGGTCAAGCGCGGGCAGTACCCGGCTTAAGCCACACACCCTTCATGGACAGAAAGACCCCGGACCAGTGGTCCGGGGTCTTCCTTATTGTTGGCTGTGCTAGCGCGCCGACCTTTTACGGATCCTGGCAAGGCCCTTGTTGATGCGTGACGCCCAGAAAGGGCCCTCGTAGAGGAAGGCCGTGTAACCCTGGACCAGAGTTGCACCGGCGTCCAGCCGATCCTGGACGTCCGAGGCAGTCTCCACCCCTCCTACCGCGATGAGGACAAGTCCGTCACCTACGGCATCCTTGAGCCTGCGCAGCACCTCCAGGGACCGCAGCTTGAGAGGCGCTCCCGACAAGCCTCCGGCACCCAGGGACTCCACCTTCGTGGCGTCCGAAACCAGTCCATCGCGGGAAATTGTCGTGTTGGTGGCGATGATTCCGTCCAGCTTCAGGTCCAGGGCAAGCCGTGCGACGTCGTCGATGTCCTCATTGGAGAGATCCGGCGCGATCTTGACCAACAGCGGGACGTGCCGGCCCGCTGCTTCATCAGCTGCGTCACCCACCGCCCGCAACAAGGGACGCAGGGTCTCGACGTTCTGCAGCAAACGGAGTCCGGGGGTATTGGGAGAGCTGACGTTGACCACCAAATAGTCTGCCGCGGGAGCCAAGGCACGCGCGCTCACCAGGTAGTCCTCGGTGGCATCCTCAAGCTCCACCAGCTTGGTCTTGCCGATGTTTACACCGATGACGGGACGGACCTCCGGGTGTTTCCTTTGCAAAGCAGCCCGCGCAGACTTAAGCCTGGGAGCGACGGCTGCAGCGCCGTCGTTGTTGAATCCCATGCGGTTGATCACCGCACGGTCCTCAATCAAGCGGAACAACCGCGGCTTGTCGTTGCCAGGCTGTGCCTGGCCGGTGATGGTTCCCACCTCGACGTGGCCGAAGCCCAGTTCAGCCAAGGCCTCGATGCCATGGCCTTCCTTGTCGAAACCTGCCGCCAGGCCGAACGGTGAGGGAAACGTCAGGCCCAACGCCTCCGTGCGGAGCGAAGCATCCGGAGCAGTCAGCCTGGCCAGGATTCGGCCGGCGCCTGATCGATGGGCCGCCCGGATCCCCTGGAAGCCGATCTTGTGGGCCTTCTCGGCATCCATCCAGGAGAAGGCCAGCTTGAAGAATGTGGGGTAAACACGCATGGTCCTAGTTTTCCGGTTTACGGACCAGCCACCAAACCCGTGACCACCGGTGCCGCTAGCATGTACGCATGCCGCGGACAATTGGTGACGCAGATCATGAAGAATATACGACCAGTACCGACGTCAGGGCCGACGTCCTGGTGGTGGGCGCGGGACTGTCCGGACTGGTCGCTGCGGCGACCGCCTACGCTGCGGGCAAATCGGTGGCCATTGTCGACCAAGAGCCGGAAGCCTCAGTAGGCGGCCAGGCGCAGTGGTCTTTCGGCGGCCTGTTCATGGTGGACACTCCTGAACAACGGCGCCTTGGAGTCAGGGACAGCCCCGGCCTGGCGCTATCCGACTGGATGGCCTCCGCAGCCTTCGACCGATCCCATGATGCCACGGCCCGCGAGTGGGCAGAGGCCTATGTCGACTTTGCATCCGGCGAGAAAAGAGCGTGGCTAAGGAGCCTCAACGTCGGCATCTTTCCGTTGGTCCAGTGGGCCGAACGTGGTGGCTACGGGCCGCAGGGGCATGGCAACACAGTCCCGCGCTTTCACGTCGTCTGGGGAACGGGTCCGGCACTGGTGGATCCGTTTCTCGCCAAAGTCATGGAAGGCGTCGACGCCGGCCGGGTCAGCCTGCACTTCAGGCACCGGGCACTGTCGCTGACAATGGCGGCGGGCAGGGTCACGGGCGTTTCAGGCGAAATACTTGAACCGTCGACGGCGGCGCGGGGCCAGGCATCCAACCGGCTGCCGGTGGGCGGGTTCCATGCCCAGGCGGGCGCCGTTGTGGTCACCACCGGTGGCATCGGAGGCAATCACGCAGCCGTGCGCCGGCAATGGCCTGGCAGCAGTGCCCCGGAATACATGCTCAGCGGGGTGCCCGCATCCGTGGACGGAGAGTTCCTTCCGGCGGTGGAATCCGTTGGCGCTGCACTGATCAACGGTGATCGGATGTGGCATTACCCCGAGGGGATCCACAATTACGATCCTGTGTGGCCCGCACACGGGATCCGCATCCTTCCCGGACCCTCCTCCCTGTGGCTGGATGCAGAAGGACGGCAGTTGCCCGCGCCTCTCTTTCCCGGATTTGATTCGTTGGGCGCACTGCGCCACATCACGGGGAAGGGACATGGCTATTCGTGGTTTGTCCTCAACCGGACCATCGCACTGAAGGAACTGGCCCTTTCCGGATCCGAGCAGAACCCGGACCTCACGGGCAAGGATGTCAGACTGCTGGCCACGCGCCTCCGCCCCTCTGCCGACACACCCATCCAGCGCTTCCTGGACCGTGGAGTGGACTTTATCCAGGCTTCATCACCTGCCGCACTGGCCTCCCGCATGAATCACCTCACTGGTAGACCACTGATCAATGCCAGCGCCCTTGAAGAGTTGATCCATGCGCGCGACCGCCAAGTGGAGAGCGGCCTCGGCAAGGACCCCCAATTGGCAGCCATCAGGGCAGCACGTCGCTTCGCCACGGACAAGCTGATGCGCGTAGCTCCGCCGCATCGCATCGCCGATCCAGCTCACGGCCCCATGATCGCCATCCGGCTTTCGGTGGTTACCAGGAAAAGCCTCGGCGGCCTCGCAACGGATCTGCGGTCCAGAGTCCTGGACGCTGAAGGACAGCCGATCCCCGGGCTTTATGCTGCAGGTGAAGCTGCCGGATTCGGCGGGGGCGGCATCCACGGCTACCGGGCCTTGGAAGGAACCTTCCTGGGTGGTTGCCTCTTCACTGGCAGGACAGCGGGGCGGGACGCCGCCGCCACTGTCTAAGCTAGGGCCATGGAGTGGACGACCGACATCCTGGGAGCAGACTTCCAATCCTGTGCTGTTGATGCCACAGGAACGGATGGCGTGGTCCGACGTGCCACCCTTATCCGCCATCGGGCAGAGCAAGGCCATGCCCAGGACGCTCCGCAGCGGTACGGCGCCGTCCTGTTCCTGCATGGCTGGAGCGACTACTTCTTTAACACCGAACTCGCCAGGTTCTGGGCTGCACAAGGCTATGATTTCTACGCTCTGGACATGCACAACCACGGCCGGAGCCTAACGGCCGACATGCCAGGTGGATACGTGGCGAACCTCATTGACTATGACGCCGAAATCAACCGGGCCATAGGCCTCATCCGGAATGACCGAGGGCCGACGGCGGGCGGCAGCCTGACGTTGATGGGGCACTCGACTGGTGGGCTGGTGGCCGCCCTATGGGCTAGCCGCCATCCGGGATCCCTCCAATTCCTTGTGCTGGACAGCCCTTGGCTGGAAATGCACGGGAGTTCACTGGTGCGGCGGGCCGCGCAGGCCATGGTGGCTCCCCTCGCAAGGCTGCGGCCCGAGACTGTTCTCAGGCTGCCCGAACGTGGGTTCTACTTCCGCAGCATCAGCAGCACGGCGGAAGGGGAATGGGCGCTGGACGAAAAGTATCGTCCGCCTTTGGCTTTCCCTGTCCGCGCCGGCTGGCTCAGCGCCGTTTTTGCCGGCCACTCACAGGTCGCCCGTGGCCTGAACCTCGACATACCAGTCCTCGTCCTGACGTCTTCCGCAAGCGCCAACGGCATGGTGTGGCGCGAGTCGATGCGCAGTTCGGACGCGGTGCTGGACGTTGGCGTGATAGCCCTCCGGGCCATGGCGTTGGGCCGGAGCGTCACCTTGGAGCGCATCGACGGCGGTCTCCACGACGTCTTCCTTTCGGCACCGGCGGTGCGGAAGGACGCTTATGCGAGGCTGGCGAGGTGGATCAACGGGTTCATGCATGAGGCTTTGCCGGAGGACCGGCAGGAGGGGGACGAATGAACAGCACGAAAGAGTCCGCAGCACCGTGGAAACGTGACTTCCTGGGTCACGGCTATGAGTGCATGGACCTGCCACTTAAGCCCGATGACGAGGGTCCTGTCCATGCCACACTCGTCAGATATGCTCCCCCAGAGCCACACACTGCTCCGAATGGCATTCTGGATTTTCTGGCGTCCTTCACCCAGCGCAAACGCCGGACGATCCCGGCCGATCCCGGCGGAGCCGCGAAGGTTGTCCTCTACCTGCATGGTTGGGCAGACTACTTCCTGCAGACCGAGCTGGCTGAGTACCTCACGGCGTCGGGCTTTCACTTCTATGCAGTGGACCTCCGGAAGTTCGGCCGCAGCCTGCTGCCGGGACAAACGCCCGGCTACGTCTCGGACCTCAACACCTACGACGAGGACCTGGCAGCGGCGTTGGCGGCAATTGAACGTGATGTGGCTGCTCGAACAGACAACAACACTCCGCCCACCGTCCACCTGCTTGCCCACTCGTTGGGAGGCTTGATCGCGGCGCTATGGGCCGACAGGAACCCGGGCCGGTTGGGGACTTTGGTCCTGAATTCCCCGTGGTTGGAACTCCAGGGCAGCAGCCTCGTCCGCAGCATCGCCATGCACTTGGTGGAGCCTTTTGCGCGTACGGATCCCAAGCGCCCCTTCCGGTTTCCTGAGATGCCCGCCTACTGGGAAAGCGTCAGCAACGAAGCACATGGCGAGTGGATCCTCGATCCTGCGTGGCGTCCCAGGGCTTCTTTCCCCATCCGGGCAGGGTGGACCAAGGCCGTCCTGGCTGGGCACGCCGCCGTGGAGCGCAAGCTGGCCATTGACGCGCCAGTCCTGGTCCTGTTGTCCGGGAGGACCAGGATCCAAGCAGAATGGACCGCCGACCTGATGCGTGCCGATGCGGTCATTGACGTTGAGGAAACCTCCCGGAGGGCTTTGGGCCTCTCCCGCCGCACGGCCGTCTTCCGGTATCCGGGTGCCCTTCACGACGTGTTCCTGTCACGGCGTACCGTCCGCCAGCAGGCATACCGCGACGTGGCTGTTTGGCTGGCCGCCTACCCCTATTGATTTAGCAGGGGCGTGTTAGGTGGCGGCAGCCGCGTCCACGGCACCACCGTAGCGCCGGTCGCGTTGGGCGTAAATCTCGACGGCGTCCCACAAGGTCCGCCGATCTACGTCCGGCCATAAGGTGTCCATGAAAACGAACTCTGCGTAGGCGGACTGCCACAGCAGGAAGTTCGAGAGCCGCTGCTCCCCCGAGCTCCGCAGGAACAGATCGACGTCCGGAAGATCGGGCTCATCAAGGTACTTCTGGATCGTCCTCTCAGACACCGACCCAGGCTTCAAACGCCCCGCAGCAACGTCATGGGCGATGGCCGATACAGCGTCAGCAATCTCTGCCCGCCCACCGTAATTAACACACATGGTTAACGTGCACGTGTCGTTGGCCCGCGTGTAGTCCTCGGCCTCTTCCAGTTCCTTGATCACCGAACCCCACAGCCGCGGCCGCCGGCCTGCCCAGCGGATGCGGACGCCCCATTCGTCGAGCTGGTTGCGCTGCCTTCTTAATACATCCTTGTTAAAACCCATCAGGAAACGGATTTCCTCGGGCGACCGCCGCCAGTTCTCCGTTGAAAAGGCATAGACGCTGACGTATTTGATGCCGAGTTCTATGGCCCCGGCCATCACGTCAAGCAGGGCAGGCTCGCCGGCCTTGTGCCCTTCTATGCGGGGAAGGCCCCGCTGGTTGGCCCAGCGTCCATTTCCGTCCATCACGATTGCCACGTGCTGTGGAATCAGCTCACGGGGAATACTGGGCGGCACGGCTCCGGAGGGGTGGCCGTAGGGGGCAACGACCGGCGCCGTCCGGGCAGGCGTCGGCTTACTCTTCTTTCCAAGTGCCACTGTCAGCTTCGCTCCACGTGTTTGAGTGATTTCAATGCCCGTTCCAAATGCCATTGCAGATAACTGGCCACCAAACCTGCGGCTTCCCGCCGATGCCGCGGGTCGGAAACATCAGCCACTCCCCAGTTGCCTGTCAGCAGTGCGCCGAGCAGTACCACTGTCTCCGCAGCCGGGGCAGGCGAACCGGGCGGCCGGCAGTCGTTGCACACCATACCGCCAACCGGGGCGGCAAAGGCGGTATGCGGACCCGGGCGGCCACAGCGGGCGCAATCGGTGAAACTCGGGGCCCACCCGCCAGTAGCCAAGGCCCGGAGCAGATACGAGTCCAGGATGAGTTCGGGTGGATGGTCGGAACGGCTCAAGGCGGCCAACGCACCAACCAGCAGGTTGTATTGGGCAGTCCCCGACTCCGTATCGGCATCCGTGAGCTTCTCGGCGGTTTCCGTCATCGCCGCTGCCACAGTGAACCTGCCGTAGTCCGCTGCGATACTGCTACCGTAAGCACCCTTGGCCACGGCCTGGGTGACGATATCGAGCGTGCGGCCCGAAACCAGCTGCAGATCCGCGACCATGAACGGCTCCAGTCGCGCTCCAAAGCGGCTGCTGGTCCTGCGCACTCCCTTGGCCACAGCCCGAACCTGGCCGTGGTGTTTGGTCAACAGGGTAATGATGCGATCGGCCTCGCCCAGCTTATGGGTACGGAGCACCACGGCATCGTCCCTGTAGGACCGTGCTGCAAACGACGGATTGGCCACAACTAATCTTCGCACTATGACTGGACCGGGCGGTGACTGCAGCACCGTGTGGTGACGGCTTTTCCCGTCACCACACGGCAGGCCCCTTAGTCCCGGGCGTCCCGCACAGCCCGGTTCACGGCGGAAATCAAGGCCTTCAGGGACGACGTGGTGGTGCTGGGGTCGATACCCACCCCCCACAGGACGCGTTCGCCAACGGCACATTCAACATAGGCAGCCGCGCTGGCGCTGCCGCCCTCGGACAGGGCGTGTTCGCTGTAGTCCAGAACCCGGACGTCTACGCCGTCGTGGTGCAGGATGTCCAACAGCGCGGCAATGGGACCGTTGCCGTGGCCGGTCCGTCGAACCTCGACGCCATCGATCCGCAAATTCGCGTTCATGGTCATGGCGCCGGATTCGTCCGTCTCGGTGCTCACACTGCCCAACGCGTAGCGACCCCATTGCGCTTGCTCTTCGTCCGACGGCAGGTATTCGTCCTGGAAGACCTGCCACAGCTGCGCACCGCTGACTTCGCCACCCACTGCATCCGTGCGCCGCTGGATGACTCCGGAGAATTCAATCTGGGCGCGCCGGGGCAGGTCCAGGTTGTGCTCGTTCTTCAGCAGGTAGGCGACACCGCCCTTACCCGATTGCGAGTTAACGCGGATCACGGCTTCATAGCTGCGGCCGAGGTCCTTCGGGTCGACCGGCAGGTACGGAACCTGCCAGGTGAAGTCATCCACCGGCTTACCGGCCGCCGCAGCGTCCTTCTCCAGCGCTTCAAAGCCCTTCTTGATAGCGTCCTGGTGCGACCCTGAGAACGCCGTGAAGACGAGGTCACCACCGTACGGAGAACGCTCCGGGACAGGCAGCTGGTTGCAGTACTCAACGGTGCGCCGGACTTCGTCAATGTCGGAGAAGTCAATCATGGGGTCGACGCCCTGGACGAACATGTTCAACCCCAAGGTAACGAGGTCCACGTTTCCGGTGCGCTCACCGTTGCCGAACAAGCACCCTTCGATCCGATCGGCACCGGCCAGGTAGCCGAGCTCGGCGGCAGCCACGCCTGTTCCGCGGTCATTGTGCGGGTGCAGGGAAATGATGATGCCCTCACGGGGGTGCAGGTTTCGGTGCATCCACTCAATCGAGTCGGCATAAACATTGGGGGTGGCCATTTCCACGGTTGCCGGCAGGTTGATGATGACCTGCTTGTCCGCCGAGGCCTCGAAGACGTCGGCAATGGCGTTGCAGACCCGGGCAGCGTATTCCAGCTCGGTTCCAGTGAAGGACTCCGGCGAGTATTCGTAGGTGATGTGTGTGTCTTCGAGGGTTTCTTCGTACTTCTTGCACAGTCGGGCACCCTGCAGGGCGATGTCCAGAATGCCGTCCTCGTCCTGGTTGAACACAACGCGGCGCTGCAGTACAGACGTGGAGTTGTACAAGTGGACGATAGCCTGCTTGGCGCCCACCAGTGACTCATAGGTTCTTTCGATCAGGTGTTCCCGCGCCTGGGTCAGGACCTGGATGGTGACGTCATCCGGGATATGCCCGCCCTCGATGAGCTGGCGTACGAAGTCGAAGTCGGTCTGCGATGCCGAGGGGAAGCCGACCTCAATTTCCTTGTAGCCCATCTTGACGAGCAGCTGGAACATCTTCAGCTTGCGGGCCGGGCTCATGGGGTCGATCAGCGCCTGGTTGCCATCGCGCAGGTCGACGGCGCACCAGCGCGGCGCCTTGGTGATGACTTTGTCCGGCCATGTGCGGTCAGGAACCTCGACGGTGATTTGGTCCTGAAACGGCAGGTAGCGGTGAATCGGCATACCGGAGGGCTTTTGTGCATTACGCATGACGTGTGGCCTTTTCTCTAAGAACTAAATGAAAGCTTAGCCGGACACAACGGAACTCCGCGGCGAGGATGGCCCAGCTTCAGATAGCTTTCAGGCCTCGCCGCGGCAGCTAAGAAGAAGCATCGCCGTACGCACGAATTCACCCTAACACGATGCGTATGATGACAGTGCAACACCTCATGCAACGTCCACTATGCAGACGCAGCGACGGTGGGAACGCCGGCTGCAGCGTCCACACAAGGAGCCACAGTGCCACAGTCGGGCATCACTCTTTCGAACATCGATCACAGCGTCCGGCCCCAGGACGACCTCTACCAACACGTCAACGGCGCGTGGCTCAACAGCACAACGATTCCGGACGACAGGCCTTTGGAGGGAACCTTCACCGCATTGCGGGATGGCGCCGAACTGGCCGTCAAGGCGATTATCGAGGAAGCCGCCGGCAAGGGAGAGGCGGCCACCGGCGTCGAGCAGCAGGTTGGAGGGCTCTACGCGAGCTTCATGGATGAGGCCTCGGCAGAGGCGAAAGGACTCGACCCAGTCCGCGGCCGACTTGATGAAGTCCGCGCTGTGGAATCCGTCCAGGACCTCGCTGCCTTGATCGGCCGCCTGTTCCGGTCCGACGTCTCGGGACTCTTCTCCATCTACCCGGCTCCCGACGCCGGAAATCCGGAGCGCATCCTCCTGTACATCGGGCAAGGAGGACTGGGGTTGCCGGACGAGTCCTACTATCGGGAAGAGAAGTTCGCCGGGATCGTGGCAGCCTACGGCGAGTACATCGCCAAGTTGTTCACCCTTGCAGGCATCCCCGATCCGCAAGGAGCATCGCAGCGTATCGTCGCCCTGGAAACTGCCCTTGCCTCACACCACTGGGACAACGTCACACTGCGTGACCCGCAGAAGACGTACAACCTCAAGACTGCCGATGAAGCAACTGCACTGTTTCCCCTGCTGGACACGTGGTTCCAGGCCGCCCGGGTAGACGCAGCAAAACGGACCGAAATTGTTGTCAGGACCCCGGACTTCTTCGCCGGCGCAGCTGGCTTGTTGAACTCTGAACCCTTGGAAACGTGGAAGGAGTGGCTGACGCTTCGGACACTCAGCTCCGCCGCGCCGTACCTTTCGTCCGAGTTCGTGGACACCAACTTCGACTTCTACGGCACCAAGCTCAGCGGCACGCCCCAAAACAAGGAGCGTTGGAAGCGGGGCGTGGCCGTCGTCGAAGCCGCACTGGGCGAAGCCGTGGGGCAGATCTATGTGGAGCGCCATTTCCCTGCCGGGCACAAAGCAAGGATGGAAACGCTCGTCGCCAACCTGATCGAGGCCTACCGCGACAGCATCTCTTCCTTGGAATGGATGGGCGAGGAAACAAAGAAGGAAGCGCTCAAGAAGCTGGAAGCTTTCCGCCCGAAGATTGGCTTCCCGGAACAATGGATCGACTACTCCGCCGTGAAGATCGACCCGACGGATCTACTGGGCAATGTCGAACGCGCGCACGACGCCGATGTCGACCGGCACCTGGACGAGATCGGCAAACCCGTTGACCTCAACAAATGGCTCATGACACCCCAAACGGTCAACGCCTACTACCACCCCATGCTGAATGAGATCGTCTTCCCGGCCGCAATCCTCCAGCCTCCATTCTTCAACGCGGACGCCGACGATGCCGTGAATTACGGCGGAATCGGAGCCGTCATTGGACACGAAATTGGTCACGGGTTTGACGACCAGGGATCCCAGTTCGATGGCAGCGGCGCATTGCGCAACTGGTGGACCGAAGAGGACAGGGCTGCGTTCGAAGCCCTCACGGCAAAGCTGGTGGCCCAGTACGACGCCCTCTCCCCCTATGCCGCGCCGGACCACAAAGTCAACGGCAAGCTGACTTTGGGCGAGAACATCGGCGATCTCGGCGGCCTGACCATTGCCTACAAGGCCTACCTCCTCAGCCTGGGCGGCTCCGAGCCGGAGGTCATCGACGGATTTACCGGTCAACAACGCTTCTTCATGTCATGGGCAGCGGGCTGGCGCCAAGTGATCCGCACCGAAGAAGCGATCCGACGGTTGGCTACTGACCCACACTCCCCCAACGAGTTCCGTACCAACGCCATTGCCCGCAATCTCGATGCGTTCCATGAGGCGTTCGATGTCAGTGCTGCGGATGGCATGTGGATGGAATCCGGAGACCGCGTCAGCATCTGGTAATACAGCAAGCAAAAGGCCGGACCAGTTCTTCATGAACTGGCCCGGCCTTTCTTTGCACGAGCGACGCGGCCACCGCTACTGGTCGATATACAACGGATTCACTTGCTGGCAGACAGCCTCACTGGCTGTCTGGTTCACGACATCGGATGGCACCGACGTTGCTCCGTAGGCGGTTCCGCTTGCGAAATCCGTCCCAACATAGAGTTGGACTCCCGCTACCCCGGGAGCCTGCTGAACTTGCGCCGCAGGGATGCCGTAAAGGGTGGCCACGTCAGCAGCGACGTCGGCAAAACCGGCACCGTAGTAAATCACGGTCTGGTCAACAGGGTTCGCCAGGTAGGAGACGGCCTGGGTGAATCCGTTGCCCGTCAGCACGGACAGGACCTCTTGGGCCCGGGCGGCTGATCCGCTGCCATTGGCGACGGCCACCGGCTGGAGTGCCTTGTCGTAAGCAGGGGCCGCGGGCGTTGTGGCCGTAGGCTGTGGTGCCGGACTTTCGGTGGCAGAAGGCGAGGAGGTTGCACCCGGGGTTGTCAGGTCAAGGTCGGCGCGCAGAGCGGCGAAAAGTTGAGAAGCCTGGGGCTCTATGAGCTCAAGCCTGTTCGGATCAACTGCTGCTGCCTGGGTTGGCACAGCTACGAATGCGACCTTGGAAACGTCGATGTCCTTCAAGCGCCCACCAATGGTCAACAATGACGGCACGGACGCCAGCCCTTCATCGACGGTGAGGTTCTGCGTCACGACATCTGCGATCTGGAGGAGCCTCTGTGGGTTGCCCAAGGTTCCTTCGTCTTTGAGCTTCCTCGTCAGGGACGAAAGGAAGGCTTGTTGTCCCTTGATGCGGCCGAGGTCTCCGCCATCGCCAAAAGCGTGGCGGGTGCGAAGGAAAGCCAAGGCCTGTTCACCTTCCACCAGGGAATCACCCTTGGGCAGCCGAAGACGGGAATCCGGGTCAAAGACCGGATCGCTGACACAGACATTGACGCCACCAATTGCGTGGGACAGCTCCTTGACGGCATTGAAATCCGCCATCATGAAGTGGTCGATTTCCAGTCCGGTCAATTTGTTGATGGTGTCCACAGCGCAGCCAATACCGGCCTCCGCCATGGCCTCATTGATCATCACGCCGCTGCGGGCCGGGAACGTCTGGTTGTTGGTGTGGTCAGTGCATTGGGGCACATCCACCAACAGGTCACGCGGAAAACTCATCACACTGACGCGCTTGTTGTCAGCGGAGATGTCCAGCAGCATCATGACGTCGGAATGACCGTAGCCGGTGGAGTCTTCCGTGCTTCCGTACTCGGAGTTTTTTCCATCACGCGTGTCTGATCCAAGGATAAGGATTTGCAGGCGGTCAGACTTGTCATTGGCCAGCGCTTCGCCGGAATCACGGGTTTCACCAGCACTCAGCGGAGCCTTGGTGATGTTGCTCTGCAACCGAATGAACCAAAAGGCGGCGAAAGCAACGCCTGCAACCAAGGCAACGGAGACCACGCCGGTTACGATCTTCAGCCATAGCGGAAGTCCCTTGCGTTCCTTCATGTGGCGGGGAGTGCCTTCGGCATCCTCTCCATGGCGTCCCGCAACGGGGCCAGCGGTGCCGGTGCCCTGCGGGCGGGCGTCACGACGTCGCACTATTCGGTTTACCTTTCCTCAAACACGTGGATTCCCGCCATCATAGTTGCCGATTCTGGGAAGTTCCTTATCGGACGCGAACAACGCCCGGACGTGTGTCGCCCGCTAGAAGCCGAGTTTGACCAATTGTTTGGGATCCCGCTGCCAATCCTTGGCCACCTTGACGTGGAGGTCAAGGTAGATTCGGGTGCCCAAGAGAGTCTCGATGCCCTTACGGGCGTTGGTTCCGACTTCACGCAGCCGGCTTCCGCCCTTGCCGATAATGATGGCTTTCTGCGAGGGACGTTCCACGTAGAGATTGACCCGGACATCCAGGAGTGGGTTCTCCTCGGTTCGACCTTCGCGGGGGACGATTTCCTCCACCACCACTGCCAGCGAGTGGGGCAGTTCGTCCCGGACACCCTCCAAGGCAGCCTCACGGATAAGCTCGGCAATCATCACAGCTTCGGGCTCATCAGTGAGTTCACCGTCGGGGTACAGCGGCGGCGATGACGGCATGTGGCTGATCAATACGTCAGCCACGGTGGAAACCTGGAACCCATCGGCCGCGGAAACCGGAACAATGTCCGCCCAGCCCTCTTCGCCCAGGACCTCGCGTCCCAAAGCAGCGACGGCGAGCAGCTGCTCGGTTAGCGCCTGGCGGTCCACCAGGTCCGTTTTGGTCACCAGGGCCACGATCGGCTTCCTGCCCACGGCAGCCAGCTGCGCAGCAATGTACTTGTCGCCCGGTCCGATCTTCTCGTTCGCCGGAAGGCAGAATCCGATGGCGTCCACTTCAGCCAGGGTATCGGCGACGAGTTCATTGAGTCGCTTACCCAGCAACGTGCGCGGCCTGTGCAGTCCCGGGGTGTCCACCAGGATCAGCTGCGCATCCTCGCGATGCACAATCCCCCGGATGGTGTGGCGCGTGGTCTGCGGCTTGGCCGAGGTGATGGCCACTTTCTGGCCAACCAAGGCGTTGGTCAACGTCGACTTACCGGCATTGGGCCGGCCTACCAGCACCGAGAAGCCTGCGTGGAAGCCGCCGAAATCGTCATCGGCATCGAATTTCTTATTTTGCTTGCTCACGTGGAACTCCCTGTTGGGTTGAGTCGGCGTCATCGAGTAGGTCTTCAAAGTCAGTGTCTTCCTTTGGCATGGCTGCCGCAATAATATGGCTGACCCTGTTTCGGCGACCCTCAAGCCTATCCGCCCTGAGTGATATTCCATGCACCTCCACCGAGCTTCCAACAATCGGAACCTGGCCGAGGGCCTTGGCGAGCAGACCACCAACGGTGTCGACCTCGTCGTCGTCAAGGTCGATATCGAACAGTTCGCCGAGGTCATCAATGCTCATGCGGGCACTGACACGGAACGTGCCGTCGCCGAGGTCCACGGCCTCTTCGGCGGCGGCGTCGTATTCATCGACGATTTCCCCCACGATCTCCTCGATGAGGTCTTCCAGAGTCACCAACCCAGCTGTTCCCCCGTACTCATCGATGACGATCGCTACATGGGTTGATTCCTGCTGCAGTTCCCTCAGAAGGTCGCTCACCAGCTTCGATTCGGGGACATAGCGGACTTCCCTGGCCAGCGAGTCAACATCGTGTGGCTGCAGGCCGGGTTCGCCGCGGTGCATGGCCGCCGCAACGTCCTTCAGATAGAGAATTCCGCGGATCTGGTCCGTGTTGTCGCCGATGACCGGGATCCGCGAATAGCCCGAACGCAGAAACAGCCCCATGGCCGTTTCCAAGTCGGAGCCAGTACCGATGGAGACGATGTCCGTGCGGGGAACCATGACTGAGCGCACCAAGGTGTCGCCGAAGTCGAAGACCGAGTGGATGAGTTCAGCCTCGTTGTCCTCGATCATGTCCGATTCCGCGGCGCGGTCCACGAATTCGCGGAACTCTTCTTCACTGACGAACGCGTCGTCACCGCTCGGGGCACCCGGGGCCACTGCCTGGCCAAGCGCCACGAGCCAGCCGGGAATGGGACCAAGGATCCAACAGAGAAAGCGAATCAGCGGGGCGGTGAAGCGGACGACGGGTCCGGAATGCGCCCGGCCCAATTGCCTCGGCGAAACTCCCACCAGGACGAAACCGATGACTGCCATGATTCCGGTCGCCGCAAGGCCGGCGAGCCAGACGTTGTCGAGCAGACTGTGCAGCACCACTGCCACGGCGACTGCAGAGGCCATCTCAAACCACACGCGCCAGAAGCGCAGGGCGCGCATGTGGGCGATGGGTGCTTCGAGGATGCCACTCAAGGCCTTGCCCTTGTTGCGGCCAATTGATTGCTCGGCTTCATGCCGGGGAAGAAAGTTGAAGGCGGCCTCGGCGGCGGTCAGCAAAGCGACAAAACTGAGGAAAACCAGCGCCATGCCAACCAGGATGATCCAGGTCACTGCATGGTCTCCATGGGGGCATCCTTGCCCAGGAATTCAGACAGCAGTTCGCGCTGCAAGCCAAACATTTCCTCTTTTTCCTCAGGTTCGGCATGGTCGAAACCGAGGAGGTGCAGGATGCCGTGGGTTGTCAGGAGCAACATCTCATCCTGGGTTGCGTGTCCGGCATTGCGGGCCTGGACCTCCGCAACCTGCGGGCAGATGGCTATGTCTCCCAGCATCCCCTGCGGAGTGGGCTTATCCGGGGTGCCCGGCGTCAGTTCATCCATGGGCACGGACAGGACGTCGGTGGCGCCGGGTTCGTCCATGAGTTCGATGTGCAGCTTTTCCATGGCGGGTTCATCCACCAGGAGAATCGACAGTTCGGCCTGCGGGTGGATGAAGAGCCGTTCAAAGATGAAGCGGGACAACGTCACCAGTTGGGCTTCGTCCACCGCTACACCGGACTCGTTGTTGACTTCAATGCTCATTTACGTTCTCCACGCTTGTAAGTTGTGCCTGCGGCGTCCGTGCGATGAGCGTCATCCCACGTGCTGTAGGCGGATACGATGTCGGCTACGAGACGATGCCGTACCACGTCAGCCGCCTCCAGAATGGAGAAATTGACGTCATCAATGCCGGTCAGGATTTCACGGACGATCCGCAGGCCGGATGTCGCGCCCATGGGAAGGTCGATCTGGGTGACATCGCCGGTGACCACCATCTTCGAACCGAAACCGAGGCGGGTGAGGAACATTTTCATTTGTTCCGGCGTAGTGTTCTGCGCTTCGTCAAGAATGATGAAAGCATCATTGAGCGTGCGCCCGCGCATGTACGCCAGAGGTGCTACCTCAATGGTGCCTGCTGCCATCAATCTCGGGATGGATTCCGGATCCATCATGTCGTGCAGCGCATCATAAAGGGGGCGGAGGTACGGATCGATTTTGTCGCTCAACGTACCGGGCAGGAACCCCAGCCGCTCCCCTGCCTCGACAGCAGGCCGCGTCAGGATGATCCTGCTGACTTCCTTCATCTGCAGGGCCTGGACCGCCTTGGCCATGGCAAGGTAGGTCTTTCCCGTGCCGGCTGGGCCAATACCGAAGATCACGGTGTTTGCGTCAATGGCATCCACGTAGTTCTTCTGGTTCAGTGTTTTGGGCCGGATGGTCTTGCCCCTGCTGGACAGGATGTTGTGCGTCAGCACGTCGGCAGGGTTCTGTACTGACTGGGTCCTCAAGAGGGACACGAGTTGCTGGAGGATATCCGGGGTCACCACAGTCCCTTTGGCCACCAGCCCACGGACTTCTTCAAGAAGCCTCATGATGCGCGGTATGACGGTTGAGGGGCCGGTCATGGAAAGCTCGTTGCCACGGACGTGAAAATTGACGTCCTGGAACTGTTCCTCGATGAACCGCAGGGCTTCGTCGTGGCTGCCCAGCGAGTGAACCATCTGGTCGGAGTTATCGAACGTGACAACTTCCGTGCGCGTGCCCGGTAAGGTGTGCGGGAACTCGTTGGGCGGCTGGTTGCCGTTTCCGGTCCTGAGCCGCCCGTTCAAAGATTCACTCATAGTGCTGGCCGCCAGGCCTGTTCTCCTCCAGTTAGTCGCATAACGCTATCGATTCGACATTTGCGGTGGGCTTTCAGTGCCCGCCCCGATGCCGGAATGTCTCCAATCCTACGCCAGCCGGGCCGCCGATGAACCTCAGCGGGCCACCTCATTCCCATCTCCGGAGCGACGGCCCGATTTTGTCTCAACTCGGCATCGAGCCGGTATCAATCATGTTTCAGTTGGTGCCGGTCCCCGGAATCCCGACCGACCGCCGTCGACGATGTGCCAAGCTGGCATAGCGGGTGGAACGCAACCCCGCACCCAGCCACCCCAACGGCTGCGATTTACTTGCAAGGCAGGACAGGAAACCCATCAGGACATCAGCCAGCTACGCTCATGGCGCGAAGAAGCGGACCAGGTCCGCCATTGCCGTGCCCGCGATGCTCGCTGTCCTCCTCCTGACTGGTTGCATCGCCAATGGCGGGGGCACCGAGGCGAGCCCGGGTCCGCCGTCGTTGACCGTCCAGGAAGCCCCTGCGAGCAACGCCCCCCTGGAGACAACGCAGGCCTCCACCAAAATTCCCGTTTATTGGATTGGCCGGAGCAAGGAGGAGGTGTACCTCTACCGCGAGTTCAGGGACATCTCCGGCGACGGAAACCCTGTCACCACCGCACTGCGGATCATGATGGCGGAGAAGCCCTTGGATCACGACTTCTTCACCCCGTGGCAGGAACCGGCCAGCCTCGCCACGTCCATTTCGGGCAAGAACGTCATCACCGTCGATGTTTCCCGCGATGCCTTCAATTCGAACCTTGATGCCGGCATGGCACAGCGTGCCATTCAGCAGCTGGTCTACACGGCGACAGCCGCAGCCTCGTCCTCAGGCCTCATTAACTCCGGCCAGCAAATCCAAGTGGTAATCCTCGTCGATGGTCACAAGGACTACATGGCCTTCGGGCAGATACAACTGGGAGAGCCCATGGCCCGTGACGCGTCCTTGGTCGCGCCGGTGTGGATTATCGATCCCCAGGAAGACACCACCGTGTCTACCGGGTTGGTCAAGGTCAACGGGCGCAGTACTGACAGCTCGAAGCCCATTGCCTGGCAAATCCTGCAGGACAACGGCAAGGGCGAGAGGACGAGCCTCCTCACGGGCCAAACACAACCCACCGGCGAGCCCGGACAGTACGGCGTGTTCACCTTCGGTGCCACCTTGAAGTCCGGTCAATACGAACTGCGTGTATCGCAGGTGGATGAAGCCGGAAACACCATCGCAACGAGCACCGATACCCGCCTGTTCAAGGTCGGGTAGTTCTCAAGGTTGGATAGACCGCAAGGGTTGGCCGGTTTTGCCAGGCGGCCGGCTACCAGCGGCCCAGGATGTCGCTGGCGAGCACGACGGCGGCAGGTCCCGCCGTCGAGGACCGCAGGACGTGATGTCCCAGCAGTGCCGTCACTGCGCCGGCGTCACTGAGCCGGGTGACTTCACGGGGAGAAATGCCACCCTCCGGACCTACGATCAGCAAGACCTCCCGGGGAGCCCCGCCTTTCGACGCCCCAAAATCCTCCAAGACTGCCCGCAAAGGGTTCTTGGCATCCTCATGAAGGATGATCGCCAGGTCGACGTCGGCAACGGCTTTCGCCAAGGTCCCGGTGTCCACCATCGACCGAACGTCAGGAATCCACGCCCGCCGGGCTTGCTTGGCCGCAGCGGTTACCACGGACTCCCACTTCGCATGGGCTTTGAGGGCGCGGTCGCCTTTCCAGCGCACGATCGAACGCTCAGACTGCCACGGAAGCACCGCGTCGATGCCAAGTTCCGTGGCAGTCTCGATGGCAAGTTCGTCGCGGTCACCTTTGGCCAAAGCCTGGACAAGCACCAAACGGACGTCGGGTTGGTCCTCGAACACCACGTTGGATGCCGTCACCGTCAGCGTGCCAGGCCCGGCCTCGGCGACCGTGCCCGTCAGCCGCGCGCCGGAGCCATCAGCGATATCAACTGACTCTCCTACCGCAATGCGCTTGACGGTAACGGCATGCCGGGCCTCGGGCCCCTCCAGCACAAAGGTACCGCCTGGACTGATCTGATTAAGGCTGCCGGCCGGTGTGAAGAATACGGGGTTGCTCACCGCTACAGGTTACCGAGCTTGTCCCGCAGCTTGGCGAACATGCCACCACTGGCCACGAGCTTGCCCTCGGTGAACTGCTCCCCGCGTAGTTTGGCGAGCTGTTGCAGCAACTCTTCCTGGGCGGGGTCCAGCTTGGTCGGCGTTTCAACGTGCAGGTGCACCTTGAGGTCGCCACGACCGTAGCCACGGAGGTGGGTGACACCCAAGCCGCGGAGGGTGATGACTTCGCCGGACTGGGTACCGGCTTTTACATCAATGTCCTGGGCGCCGTCGAAGGTTTCCAACTGCAGCTCCGTGCCCAACGCCGCGGCCGTCATGGGCACGCTGAGGGTCGCGTGGAGGTCGTCACCTTCGCGCATGAACATGGAATCATTGTTGACCCGGATCTCCACGTAGAGATCACCGGAGGGGCCACCAGCGGGTCCTGCTTCACCTTGGCCGGACAACTGGATACGTGTACCGGTGGCGACGCCGGCAGGAACCTTGATGGTGAGGGAACGGCGGCTGCGGATGCGGCCCTGTCCATTGCACTCGTTGCAGGGGTCCTTGATAACGGTGCCGAAACCCTCACAGGAACCGCAAGGAGCGGTGGTCATGACCTGGCCCAGGATGGATCGAACAGCCCGCTGGACCTGGCCGCTGCCACCACAAATATCGCAACGCTCCGGCTGCGTGCCCGGGCGGCAGCAACTGCCGTCACAGGTGGGGCACGTGACTGCCGTATCAACTTCCAGCTTTTTGTTGACACCGAAAACAGCGTCCTTAAGGTCTATGCGGACGCTGATGAGGGCATCCTGTCCACGACGAACGCGGGACGCGGGACCGCCGTGGCCGCCCCCACCACCAAAGAACGTGTCAAAGATGTCCTGGAAGGCAAATCCCTGGCCGGAATATCCGCCGCCGTAGCCGTTGTCGGTTCCGTTTTCGTTGCCGGTGGCGTCGTAGACGCGGCGCTTCTGGGGGTCGGACAGGACCTCATAAGCATGGGTCACGGCCTTGAACTGCTCCGCGACATCCTCACCCGGGTTTACGTCCGGGTGGAGTTTCCGCGCCAACTTGCGGTACGCCTTTTTGATCTCTTCCCCGGTGGCTTCCGGCGAGACTCCCAAAACGTCATAGTGGCTGCTCAAAGTCGGTATCTCTTCCTTGTTGTACTGCGGATGTTTCCTCGGGCCGGCGTTCAGCCGCCGAGAATGCGTGAAAGGTAACGGGCCACGGCCCGGACTGCGGCCATGGTGGTGGGATAGTCCATGCGGGTTGGTCCGAGGATCCCCACCTTGGCGCCTGAGCCGTAACCGGTGGCCACCACCGAAGCTTCGGCCAAACCGTCGTAGGGATTCTCGCGGCCAATACTTACGGTGACACCGCGGGGGTCGTCCCCCATGTCGGACAACAACCGGAGCATGACAACTTGTTCCTCGAGGGCTTCCAGCACCGGGCCAATGCTCAAGGGGAAGTCCACGTTGGACCTGGCGAGATTGGCCGTGCCGGCCATCAGGATGCGCTCTTCACGGCTGGTATCACTCAGGGCCTGGAGCCCATTGGCCAAGGTTTGGGCCACGTTGCGCAGCTCCGGCGGGCACAGGGCAACCACCGAGGGAAGCACTTGAGGCAACAGGGCCAGTTGCGTCCCTGCGATGCTGCCCAGGAACCGGGACCTCAACAGCATCAGGGCCTCGTTGCCGACGTCCGAGCCGGTTTCGATGACTTTCTGGCCGACGCTGCCGGTGTCGGCAATCAGCACCACCAAAACCTGCTTGGGGGCCAACTGGACGAACTCCACGTGGCGTACCAGGGCGCGATTCGAGTGCGGATACTGCACGACGGCGACCTGGTTGGTCAGCTGCGACAGGAGCCGTACGGTGCGCTCGAGGATGTCATCGACGTCGTCAGGGCCTTCAAGCAGCGAGTGGATGGCCCTGCGCTCGGCAGCTGAGAGCGGCTTGACCTGGGAGATGCGGTCCACGAACAGGCGGTAGCCCTTGTCCGTCGGAATACGGCCGGCACTGGTGTGGGGCGCGGCGATGAGGCCTTCTTCTTCCAGCACAGCCATGTCGTTACGGATGGTGGCACTCGAAACACCAAGGTGGTGCCGCTCAACAAGGGCCTTCGATCCAACGGGCTCCCGTGAATGCACGTAGTCTTCAACGATGGCACGCAGCACTTCCAGCTTGCGTGGCTCACTCATTGCTCCACCTCCTGACGACTGCCATGGTCACTGCGACCGGGTCACCGCGGGATCCCTCCGGATCACCGCACTTAGCACTCAACATGCCCAAGTGCTAACCAGTCTAGTATGAGCCACCCCGTTGCTAGCATTGAAACAGCCCGCAGCGAACATCAGGCGCGGGATGCGGCCACCTGTCAAGCCACGCACTTCGTTCACGGCCCAAACCCAGCACCAAAAGATAGGAATTCCTTGGCTTTCGATCAGTGGGGTCCGCAGGATCTGTCAGCTCCTGCCAAACGGCAACTGCCCGAGGTCGCCGTCCAGCGCGGCATGGTGCTCGAGGACGTCCAATCGGGCTGGGTGGGCGAAGTTACCCGGGTTGAAAAAACCGGCGGCATGCACATCGTGTCCTTGGAAGACAGGCGGGGAAAAACGAAGTCGTTCCAGCTCGGCTTCGGCTTCCTGCTTGAGGGGCAGCCCATCCGCTTGATGCCTCCGGCGCCGCGGCAGTCAACGTCGGCCGTTCAGCCGAGGCGAACAGCATCTGGATCGGTGAAGGTCCAAGGGCAACGCGCCCAAGTGGCCAAGGCCAGCCGGATCTGGGTGGAAGGAAAGCACGACGCCGAACTCGTCGAGAAGGTCTGGGGCGACGATCTCCGCGTCGAAGGTATTGTCGTGGAGCCCTTGCACGGCGTCGATGACCTCAAGTCGGCAATACTGGCCTTCAATCCCGGTCCTGGCCGGCGCCTCGGCATTTTGGTGGACCATCTTGTGTCCGGCTCAAAAGAATCCCGCATCGCGGCTGACGCCATGACCGTCCCCGGAGCCGCGGGCAACGTCCTGATTGTTGGACACCCGTATGTCGACGTCTGGCAAGCCATCAGGCCCAAAGTGCTGGGCATCGAGGCCTGGCCGTCGGTCCCCCGCGGCGTCGACTGGAAGACCGGGATCTTGAGCGCCTTCGGATGGCCTCACGAGACCGCAGAGGACATCGGCCTGGGCTGGCAGCGGCTCCTTGGCGCTGTACGCAGTTACGCCGATCTTGAGGCCTCCTTGCTGGGCCGGGTGGAGGAAGTCATTGATTTCCTCACAGTTCCCTGAGCTGCACCCCACAGCAACAGCAACCACGTGTCATCGTGGCGTTTGTCCCGGGAAGCCCGCCAGGGCCGGTATTCTGGGACAGCAACACCGCAGCATCTATACAGCAAAGGGAACACACAGTGGCAGAGAACGCTCCTGAAGAACCGGGCAGCGCCGCAGGCCAGCCCCAGTACCATGGCGCGCCTGCAAATGCGTTGCCACTGACCGCCAGCGAGGACAGGCAGTGGGCCACTTTGGCGCACTTCGGCGGCATTTTGGGGTGCCTGCCTTCACTCCTGATCTACCTGATCTTCCGTGACCGCGGACCTTTCACGGCGCAGGAGTCCAAGGAAGCGCTGAACTTCACCCTGCCTCCCACCATCGCCGCAGTTTTGGCGAACATTTTGGTTCTGCTGCCCGTCGTGGGCAACATCTTCGCGGTGATCGCCACCGGCATCTGGGTCGCACTGACGTGCTTCTCCGTCTCTGCCGGAATCCGGGTCAACCATGGCCAGCCGCACCGCTACAAGCTCAACCTGCGCTGGATTAAGTAGCTAGTCGGGAAGGATCCTGCGCACCACGGCGTCAGCCAGCAGGCGGCCCTTCAGCGTCAGGATCAGACGACCCTTGAAGGCCTGCACGGGATCCACAAGTTCGTCGGCAATCAATCCGGCCATGGCATGACGCCCAATCGCGTCCAAGGCATCCACCGACAATCCGGTACCCAGCCGCGCTTCAAGCATGATGCGCTCCACTTCCCGGGTTTCGGCGTCGAGGGTTTCCCGGCCTGCCGCCGGCGAACTTCCTGCGCCCAACCTTCCTGCATAGGCAGTGGGGTGTTTGACGTTCCACCATCGGACACCTCCCACGTGGGAGTGCGCTCCGGGGCCGATGCCCCACCAGTCATCACCACGCCAGTAGGCCAGGTTGTGCCGGCAGGCTTGGTCCGGTGTGCGGGACCAGTTGCTGACCTCGTACCAGCTCAGACCGGCTTCGGAGATCATTTTATCGGCCATTTCGTATTTGGCGGCGTGATCGTCGTCGTCAATTCCAGGCACTTCACCGCGGCGGATCTGGGCAGCCAACTTGGTGCCATCTTCGACGATCAGCGCGTAGGCGCTGATGTGGTCAGGTTCGTAGGAAAGTGCCGTCTCCAAAGACAACCGCCAATCCGCCATGGACTCCCCCGGCGTTCCGTAGATGAGATCCAGGCTGACGGCGAGTCCAGCTTCCCGCGCCCATTGCACAACGAGTGGCACGCGGCTTGGCGTATGCGTGCGGTCCAGCACTTTCAGAACATGGGGCACGGCCGACTGCATGCCGAACGAGACCCTGGTGAAGCCGGCGTCTGCCAGCACTTTCAGGGACTGGGGTGTGACGGAATCGGGATTGGCTTCGGTGGTCACCTCGGCGCCGGGTTCAAGTCCCCACTGCTTGACGGCGGCCCGCAGGATCCGTGCCAAGTCCTCCGCTGGGAGGAGCGTTGGAGTACCGCCGCCAAAGAAGACCGTGCTGAGGGGCCGCCGGGGCACACCGGACGCGTCAAGCGCCACTCCCGCGAAATCCAGCTCGGAAATGGCGGTTGAGGCATAGGCGTCCTGCGACGCACCGCCACCCAGTTCCGTGGCCGTATAGGTGTTGAAATCGCAGTAGCCGCAACGAACGGCGCAAAACGGGATGTGAACGTAGAGCCCGAACTTGCGATGCTCGACGCCGGCCAGCACCTGCGGCGGAAGTATTCCGTCCGCAGGCGCCGGGTCGCCCAAAGGTAGGACGCTTGGCATTTACTTCTTGGCCTTGTCCTTGGACTCGTCAGTGGTCAGGGCTGCAATGAATGCTTCCTGCGGCACCTCCACGCGACCCACCATCTTCATGCGCTTCTTGCCTTCCTTCTGCTTTTCAAGCAGTTTGCGCTTACGGGTGATGTCACCGCCGTAGCACTTGGCAAGAACGTCCTTGCGGATGGCCCGGATGCTCTCGCGGGCAATAATGCGCGATCCGATGGCGGCCTGGATAGGCACTTCGAACTGTTGCCTCGGAATAAGCTCGCGAAGCTTACCGGTCATCATCACACCGTAGGCGTAGGCCTTGTCGCGGTGTGTGATGGCGCTGAAAGCATCCACTTGTTCACCCTGCAGGAGGATGTCCACCTTGACCAGGTCGGCGACCTGTTCGCCGTCGGCCTTCCAGTCCAGCGAGGCGTAGCCACGCGTCTTGGACTTCAGCAGATCGAAGAAGTCGAAGACGATTTCGGCCAGCGGAATCCAGTAGCGGAGCTCCACCCGGTCTTCAGACAGGTAGTCCATGCCGCGCATCTGGCCGCGGCGGCTCTGGCAGAGTTCCATGATGGACCCAACAAACTCGTTGGGCGCCAGGATGGTTGCAGATACCATCGGCTCGCGGACCTCTGAGATCTTGCCCGTGGGGTACTCGCTGGGGTTGGTGACGTGGATGACCTTCTTGTCCTCAAGGGTCACCTCATACTCCACGTTGGGAGCGGTGGAGATGAGGTCCAGGTTGTACTCCCGCTCCAAGCGCTCACGCGTGATCTCAAGGTGAAGCAAACCAAGGAATCCAACGCGGAAACCGAAGCCCAGTGCCGCAGACGTCTCGGGTTCGTAAACCAGTGCGGCGTCGTTAAGCATCAGCTTCTCGAGAGCATCGCGGAGAACCGG
Organism: Paenarthrobacter sp. TE4293; assembly: GCF_050435325.1. Classification (NCBI taxonomy): domain Bacteria; kingdom Bacillati; phylum Actinomycetota; class Actinomycetes; order Micrococcales; family Micrococcaceae; genus Paenarthrobacter; species Paenarthrobacter sp. TE4293. The sequence continues at coordinate 188,115 of NZ_JBNJRY010000001.1, read as the reverse complement.
GTAGTCCGTGCCGTCCAGCGGGTAAAGGCCTGAGAACACCATCGGCTTGGCGTCGGCGTAGCCGCTGAGCGACTCCGATGCCGGCTTGGCCAGGTTGGTGACTGTATCGCCGACCTTGGATTGGCGGACGTCCTTCACCCCGGTGATCAGGTAGCCCACCTCGCCAACGCCCAAGCCCTTGGACGGCGTGGGCTCTGGAGAGCTGACACCAATCTCCAGGAGCTCGTGCGTTGCCCTGGTGGACATCATTTGGATGCGTTCGCGCGGGTGGAGCATGCCGTCCACCACGCGGACGTAGGTGACCACGCCGCGGTAGGTGTCATAGACAGAGTCGAAAATCATGGCGCGGGCCGGAGCATCGGGATCGCCTACGGGGGCAGGGAGGTCGCGGACGATCTTATCCAGCAACGCCTCCACGCCGACACCGGTCTTCCCGGAAACCTTGAGGACGTCCTCGGGGTCGCCACCAATCAGGTTGGCAAGCTCGGCCGCGTATTTCTCGGGCTGGGCGGCCGGGAGATCGATCTTGTTCAGCACAGGAATGATGGTGAGGTTGTTTTCCATCGCCAAGTACAGGTTGGCGAGTGTCTGGGCCTCAATGCCCTGGGCTGCATCCACCAGCAGCACTGCGCCTTCACAGGCAGCCAGCGAGCGGGAGACCTCGTAGGTGAAGTCAACGTGGCCGGGAGTATCGATCATGTTCAGCGCGTAGCTGTTGCCATCGAGTTCCCACGGCATGCGAACCGCCTGGGACTTGATGGTGATGCCGCGCTCACGTTCGATATCCATGCGGTCCAGATACTGGGCCTTCATGTCGCGTTGCTTAACGACGCCGGTGTACTGCAGCATGCGGTCGGCCAAGGTGGACTTACCGTGGTCAATGTGGGCAATGATGCAGAAGTTCCGGATGATGGCCGGATCTGTAGCGGCGGGCACCGGTGCGGTGCGGGCCATGGGAGACACGCAGGATCCTTACTGTCGACACTCACACGGCATTTTCTGGAACTGGGCATAAGCCAGCCGGAACACGCCGCGCATCTGATCCTCTAGTCTCCCATGAACCGGCGCTTCGCCGTACATTGCCTGCCCGGGCATACGATCCAGGCGGTTGTAGCGTTATCCCATGGCTTTCGACTTGCGCCCTCTTGGCAAACTCATCCTTCGATCCCTTAAAGCCCTCGGGGGCAACAGCACCAAAGCAGCCACTCCGCCAGGTGCCCTCAGGACGCAGACCCGGCGGCCCGACGTCGCAGGTCAACCAGGTCCCTATCCAGGCGACTTCCGCGGTTCCGTCAAGGTCAACTACTCCCCGAAGCCTGACGGTGAACCGGACCCTGGCGAGATTGTCTGGAGCTGGGTCCCCTACGAAGAGGACCACACGCAAGGCAAGGACCGGCCTGTGCTCCTGGTGGGTCGGGACCGCGAATGGCTCTTGGGCCTCATGCTGACCTCCAAGGACCACGACAATGGTGCACGCGCGGACGACTACGTTGATATAGGAACCGGCTCCTGGGATCGGCAAGGCAGGCCCAGCGAGGTCAACGTGGGGCGGGTTATCCGGCTCGATCCAGGTGCGATCCGGCGCGAAGGAGCAATCCTTGGAAAGTCGCAGTTCCGGGAAGTAGCCCAGGCCCTCCAAGCACGGCAATAGCCGAACCAGGCGCACAGTTCTTTATGAGCCCGGACTTTCTGCTATCCTTTATAGCTGTGTGTCCGTGCAGGTCGACGGCCACTCATGGTTGGCTGCCATAGGCATCCCCACGCCGCTCAGTCGATGGCCAACCTGAAAACCCTCTAGACCATTTCCGCATTAAAAAGAGAGTTCATACGTGGCTAATATCAAGTCCCAGAAGAAGCGCATCCTCACCAACGAGAAGGCCCGCCTGCGCAACAACGCAGTCAAGTCCGAGCTGAAGACGGCCATCCGCGCCGTCAACACCGCCGTTGAGTCTGCTGACAAGGATGCTGCTGGAACTGCACTTGTTGCTGCCAGCCGCAAGCTGGACAAGGCTGTCAGCAAGGGCGTTATTCACAAGAACAACGCTGCAAACCGCAAGTCGGCGATCTCCAAGAAGGTCAACGCACTCTAAGGTTTTTCCAGTTCGACTGAGCTGATCAAAAGGCCGGCACCCAATGGGTGCCGGCCTTTGGGTTTAAGCGGCTGTTTCAGCGTCGATCGGCTTCAGCGGCGACTGGCTGACGTGGCAATGACGGTGACGGCATGCTCCACGGCGTAGACCGGGTCCCGCGACTCCCCCTTCACTTGGGCGTCCGCTTCTGCGATGACCTGAATGGAGCGGATCAGGCCCTCGGGGGTCCAGCGCCGGACATCCCGCTGTGCCTGCTCAACCAGCCACGGCTGCATTCCCAGGTTCTTGGCAATGGTGGCTGGGGAACCATTGGCTCCTGCAACTTTGGCCAAGGTCCGTAGCTTGGCCGCCAGTGCCGCGACCAAGGGAACAGGATCGACGCCGGTGGCCAGGGCGTGCCTCAGCGTGGACAGTGCCACGGGTCCGTTACCGGCCATGGCAGCATCCGCCACTTTGAAAGCTGTAGCTTCCACTCGGCCACCGTAGTAGCGCTCAACGGTCTCCGCGGTGACAGCGGTGGTGGCATCTGCGATCAGTTGGTTGCACGCTGCAGCGAGCTCGGACAGATTGGCACCCACTGCATTGACCAAAGCCTGGACCGCTTCACCTTCAATGCGACGCCCACCGGCCCTGAACTCGGAAACAACAAAGGCGGTCTTGTCCGAGTCCTTCTTCAACGGTTGGCAATCAATGACCGGCCAGCCGGCGGACTTCACCGCATCAAGCAGCTTTTTGCCACGAACTCCCCCGGCATGGCGCAGAACGAGGACTACGTCCTGGTCCGGATGCTGGAGATAGGCCAGCCCGTCGGCCAAGAAAGCATCATTCATGGCTTCAAGGCCTTCGACCTCAATAAGCTTGCCTTCGCCGAAGAGGGACGGCGTGACAGTCATCGCCAGGGACCCGGCCTCGTAGGAGCCTGCGTTCAGCCGACTGAGCTCGACGTCAGGGGTGGTGCTTCGCACCAGGGTACGGATGCCATCCATGGCGCGGATACCGAGATACTCTTCCGGGCCCATGATCAGGACGACGGAGGCCGGTGCGGCATCCCGCCAACTGACGGCGTTCGCCGCGACGCTCTTGGCCCGGGTGTTATGGGCAGCAGCCACAGGTGGTTCCTTCCGGACGTTTCTTTGCAGGATTCAAGTCTGCCATGTCTGCGCGACACACAGCGTTCCAAGAGCACCATCACAGCACCGTGCAGTCTCATGACGTGACGCATCACATGCGCAGGGTGCAGCGCCATCCAGACGGCCAGCAGGGTCACCAAGGATGAGAGCACCATGGCCACTATTCCAACCGGCCCCTCTGCCCACGGCAGAGCAGCGCCTGGCAAGCCGGCAAAAAGCTGCGCCACCGCCGCGACCAACCCAGCACAGGTCCCGGCAACAGCGACGGGCACCACGGCGAGCCAAGGAAGAAGTGTGGCCAGAGGCACCGCGATCGTCCCGAAAACCGTTATCGGCGCGACCAACGGACCTGCCACCACGTTGGCAATGAGCGCGAACGATGTGAACTGAGGCTGAAGTGCCACGATCACCGGGCCACACAGCAACTGCGCCGACAACGGCACGGCAACCCCTGCCGCCAACCACCGAGGGACCCAGGCAGGGATCCACGACGCCATACGGGTCGCAAGCAGCACAATTCCGAGGGTCGCCAGGACCGAGAGGAGAAACCCCACGTTGGCCGCCATGGCCGGGTCCAGCAGCAGCAGGACGGTTGTGGCAAGGCAAAGGAAGGTCAGGGACCGTCCGCGCAACCCACCCGTCAGGGCAACCAACCCCACCGTCCCCATGACCGCAGCCCGTAAGACACTTGGATCCGGCCCAACCATGATGACGAACGACACCAGCCCGCACGCTGCGAAAGCCCCAGCAGCCGGGCGCGCCCACCGGAAATACCGCGCCATCACGATGAAGCCACCCAGAATTAAGCTGCAATTGGCCCCCGAAACCGCGGTCAGGTGTGTCATTCCGGTGGTCTTCATTGCTGTTTCCAGGCTTTCCGGCAGCGCGCTGGTGTCTCCTGTCACCATTCCAGGGAGCAGCCCGGCCGCGTCCGGAGGCAGCCACTCAGCAGCCGACACGAACCTTTTCCGTATGTCGGCCGCAGTTTGTCGGACATCGAACCCTGTCCCCGTAACGATGGGATCAGAGGAGGCGCTCAGAAGCGCAGATTCAGATTGCCCATCCCGTACCTGGTTCAGCGTTCCGGTTGTTCTGACGCTCTGCCCCGCACGCACCTTCTGCCAGCCAGCGCCACCGGTCACCACGATGTCAGCACGTCCACGCACCTCGCTTCCCTTGGACGTGAGGTCGATCAGGCTCGCAGTAACAATCCATCTCTCGTCACTTGAATGCCCCGGTGCGGGCGCGGGCGTCGGACTGCCCGTGACGAGGATATGGATGACAACTCCCTCATCAGCGGCAAGCGCTTGGGACAGGGGCCCATTCTCACGGTTTCCGGCAGTGACAGCGCAGTGAACCGCAACAGCGGCCCCCAGGACACAAGCGAGGGCGAGGGTCGCGAACAGTGTCCTGGCCCTTACTCCGGACGGTCTCCGGCGGCGACCAACAACAAGGAACGCAGTGCCCATCAAGCCCAATGCGCCCGCCAACAGAGCGGACCAGACCGCGTCAATGAAGCCACCCACCAGCGCTGCGGACCACGTCACCATCACAACAGGAACGAGCCTCAGGTCCAGGCGCTTTGCCGTTTCCGGACCGCCCAGGGGCTCAGCCACCCTGCACCGTCACCAGGTCCTTCAGGGACTCCATGAGCTTGGGTCCTATTCCGTCAATGGCGTCCAGTTCATCCACCGACGCGAAGGGTCCATGCTCTTTCCTCCAGTCGAGAATGCGCTGGGCAGTCACGGGCCCCACGCGAGGCAAAGTCCCCAGCTCTTCCAGAGAAGCTGTGTTGATGTTGACCTTCGTTGCACCACCACGCGAGTTGCCGGGACCAGCACCACTGCCGGCAAGCGCGGACGGGGCGGGCTGCGGCGCCTGTCCCACGACCGGAACGAGGATTTTGACGCCGTCGCTGAGCACCTCGGCAAGGTTCAGCCCACCGAGTTCAGCATTCGGCGCTGCACCGCCGGCCGCATCAATGGCCTGAAAGACGCGGCTGCCAGGCGGCAGGGAAACGACACCGGGCTTCTGTACAGCCCCCGCTACATGGACAAGCAGGCTCCCTTCAGCCTGCGTGCCCGCCGGCTCCGGCGGGCCTGGCGAATCCGGAACCACGGGACCACCCGATGCCGCAGGATCCAACGGTTCCGACGTTGGCTGGCCCAGTGACGACTGCACCAAGTGCCAGGCAATAAGACTTGCCGCTACGACGGCGATGAGTACTGCTACCCGCCAAGGGGTCCGCCACCGAAGCCGGGCAGCGCGAACGTGGGCGCCGGTCATTTCGTCGCCGGCTGCACCAGGAGTGTCTTGCGCTGGCAACTCCAACAGCGGCACGGTCTGGGTGTCCACGGTCATTCGCGAGGCAAGACGCTGCCGGACTGCCTGCGCTGCAGCATCTGGGGACGCGTCCCGGCTCAGGCGTGGCATACAACGAGCCTAGGCTTGCCGGCACGGCAAAGACGGAGACGCGGTGCCCTATGTGGATAAGACGACCAGGGGTCAGTCCGTTGGCGTGCTGCTCTCCCCCACAATGACAGCCAGAACCCCCAGGCCGGCATGAGCCGCCAGAACGGCAGGCAAGGCACTGATTTGGGGCGGCGGGCAGTCGGGGCATTTCTCGTTCAGCCGGGCGGCCAGTGCTTCGGCCTCCATCTGGTTGCCAAAGTGGTGAACTGCCAAGCGTTGCTGTCCGGCGGGGCGGGAAGCAACATCCGCTGCAACGATCTCCTCCAAGCGAGCCACAGCGCGCACTGCCGACCTAACCTTTTCCAGCGGAACGATCCTGCCGCCGTCGACCGCAAGGATGGGCTTGATGGCGAGGACTGTACCCAACAGGGACGCTGCGGCACCGATACGCCCACCACGGCGCAGTTGCTCCAGGCTGGGCACGTAGAAGTAGACCTTGGTGCGCTCCATGCGCCGTTCGGCGAAACCGCGGACTTCTGCCGCATCCTGCCCATCGGCGGCGGCTACCACAGCGCTCTGGACTCCCATGCCCTGCGCCATGCCTACCGTGCGGGAGTCCACGACATCAACCGGGATGCTGACGCGCGCGGCAGCCAGTCGGGCGGCATCCGCGGTTCCGGACAGTTCGGACGATATGTGGATGGACACCACGGAATCGAAACCCCGGCGCTGGGCAGCAAGATACGCCTGTTCGAATTGCCCAGGCGAAGGACGGGACGTCTTCACCGCGGCTCCAGAGGCCAAAGCGAGTGACAAAGTCTGCGTGATGTCGTCTTCACCCTCACCGTAGATTTCACTACCGACCATGACAGGCATGGGAACAACAGCGAGGCGGCCGTCGGCGGTAAAAGCTGACACCCAGTCCGGCGGCAGTGCAGCGGCGGAATCGGTGACGACCGCGGTTTTTACGACGGCGGCCAGCGGCACGTCGGCGACAGGAACCGTCGCGGTGGGCTGCCTGAGACGCGCAACCCTTTCCTTGAGCCATATCCATGCGGGTGGTTCTCGCTCAGGCACGCAACCTCCAAAGATGATGGCTGGCCGCCGGCAGAGTGCCGGCGGCCGAACCATCCCTGCTAGGCAGGGACGATGTTCACCAGTTTAGGTGCCCGCACGATCACGGTGCGGATGCCGCGGCCGTCCAGGGCACGCTGGACATTTTCCGAGGCCAGGGCGAGCTCGCGCAAGGCGTCCTCAGTGATGTCGGGCGAGACTTCCAGACGATCGCGAACCTTGCCTTGGACCTGGACGACGGCGGTGACGGTGTCCTGCACCAGCAGCGCGTCGTCGTGTTTCGGCCATCCGGCGTTGGCCACGGAGGCAGGGTGGCCCAGGGCGTTCCAGAGGTCCTCTGCCGTGTAGGGGGCAAACAAGCTCAGGATGACAGCCACGGCCTCCGCTGCCTCACGAACAGCGGGATCTGCCGCACCTGCACCCGAGTCGATGGTCTTGCGGGTCGCGTTGACCAGCTCCATGAGGCGGGCCACCACGACGTTGAACTTGTTGTTGTCCAACAATTCAGCGGCGTCGGCAATGGTCTTGTGGGTGACGGTGCGCAGTGCGCGGTCGCCGCCGGACGGGTCGACGCCAGGTTCGCTGCTGACATCCTGGCCGAGGCGCCATGCGCGGGCCAGGAACTTGGCAGAACCCGACGGCGAAACGTCCGCCCAGTCGACGTCGTCTTCCGGAGGGGAGGCAAAGACCATGGTGAGGCGGACGGCGTCGACACCGAACTTGTCCAATTGCTCGCCCAGGTCCACACCGTTACCGAGGGATTTGCTCATGGCTTTGCCGCCGTTGAGCACCTGGCCCTGGTTGAGCAGCGCCGAGAACGGTTCGTTGGCTTCGATCAGGCCAATGTCCTTGATGACCTTGGTGAAGAAGCGGGCGTAGAGCAGGTGCAGGATGGCGTGCTCCACACCGCCTACATACTGGCCGACCGGCATCCAGTTGTTGATCTTCTCAGGATCGAATGGACCTTCGGTGTAGTCCGGCGACACGAAGCGCAGGAAGTACCAGGACGAGTCCACGAAGGTGTCCATGGTGTCTGTATCGCGCTGTGCGGCCCGACCACAATTGGGGCACTCAACGTTGACCCACTCGACGGCCGCTGCCAACGGGGAGGTTCCCTTCGGCGACAAGGCCTCACCGCGCAGGTTATCCGGCAGCCTGACGGGCAGCTGGTCATCGGGCACGGGCACCTCGCCGCATTCACCGCAGTGGATGATGGGGATGGGCGCACCCCAGAAACGCTGACGGCTCAGCAGCCAGTCCCGCAAACGGAAGTTGACGAATTTCTCGCCGGTTCCGAGCTTCTCGAGGATCTCGATCGCGGCAGGAATTCCCTCGGACTTTGACAGGCCGTCGAGGTCGCCGGAGTTCTTCAGTGTGCCTTCGCCGGCAGTTGCTACGCCGGTTTCTGCGGGGTCTTCGGCACCGGTTTCCAAAACTGTCCGGACGGGCAGATCGAACGCCTTTGCGAAGTCAAGGTCACGCTGGTCGTGCGCAGGCACAGCCATGATGGCACCCGTGCCGTAGTCGGCCAGCACGTAGTCAGCGGCCCATACTGGAAGCTTCTCGCCATTGAGCGGGTTGATGGCGTAGCGGCCGGTGAACACACCGGTCTTCTCACGATCGGTGGACTGGCGCTCAATTTCAGAGAGGGCCTTGACCTTCTCGCGGTACGCCATCAGTTCATCGTGCTGTTCCGGGGTCACCAGGTCCAACGCCAAATGCGCATCTGCTGCAACGACAAAGAACGTTGCACCGTAAAGGGTGTCCGGGCGCGTGGTGAACACGGTAACTTCGCGTTCGGAACGGTCCTCCGTGGCTTCGATGACGAAACGCACGTGGGCGCCTTCGGAGCGCCCGATCCAGTTGCGCTGCATAGCCAGGACACGTTCAGGCCAGTGACCTTGGAGCTGGTCCATATCGTCCAGCAGGCGGTCGGCGTAGTCGGTGATCTTGAAGTACCACTGGTTCAGGGACTTCTTGGTGACAGGCGTGCCACAGCGCTCACATGCACCGTTGACCACTTGCTCGTTCGCGAGTACGGTGAGGTCCTTTGGGCACCAGTTGACGGGCGAGTCCTTGCGGTAGGCCAGGCCACGCTCGTAGAAGCGCTTGAACAGCCACTGGGTCCACCGGTAGTACTCGGGGTCCGAGGTGTGAATGCGCCGTGACCAGTCCGCGGAAATGGCATAGCGCTTGAATGACGCAGCCTGCGTCTCGATGTTCGCGTAGGTCCACTCGCTCGGATGCGCGTTGCGCTTGATGGCGGCGTTTTCAGCGGGCAGGCCAAAGGAGTCCCAGCCGATGGGGTGCAGGACATCAAAGCCCTTTTGGCGCAGGTACCGTGCCACGACGTCGCCCATGGCAAACGCTTCGGCGTGGCCCATGTGAAGGTCGCCCGAAGGGTAGGGGAACATGTCCAGCACATAGCGGCGCTCCCGCGAACCGTCGTCGACAGGCGTGAAGACTTTAAGGTCTTCCCAGACCTGCGGCCACTTGGCTTCCATCGCAGCGAAGCTGTAGACGCCCTCTTCAGGCGCTTCGGCTGCGGCTGTCTGTGCTGTTCCGGTCTCTGTCTCCGGCTGAACGCTCACTGCTGCCCTCTTCTGTTCTTCGATGGCGGTTTTACCTCCTACTGCGGTCCCGGATAGCCCCGGACACACAAAAGCCCCTCAACAATGGAGGGGCGGCCGCTCGGCTAATAAAAGCCGGGCGGCTAGCTAAGCAGAAGGATCGCACGCATACCAATACCTTACCCCACCAAACCCGTGGGCTGGGTGCATGACGTCGGTACGCCGAAGAGGTTCCGGGGACTCCGCGCCATGGTGTGGTGGGCACCGCGAAGCGGGCGGGCGGGAGTCCCCGGAACCTCTGTCGAGGGAAGACCTACTTCACATCTTCGTCGACCCAGTCCATGGACTTTGTCACAGCCTTCTTCCAGAGCCGCAACTGACGCTCCTGCTCCTCTGCCGGCAACTGCGGTTCCCAGCGCTTGTCCTCGTTCCAGTTGGCGCTGAGCTCGCCCAGGTCCTTCCAGAATCCGACAGCCAGGCCCGCCGCGTAGGCAGCACCAAGGGCCGTGGTTTCCACGACCTTCGGACGGACCACCGGTACGCCCAGGATGTCGGCCTGGAACTGCATGAGTGCTTCGTTGGCGACCATGCCGCCGTCGACCTTCAACTCCGTGAGCGGAACTCCCGAGTCCGCGTTGACGGCGTCCAGCACCTCGCGCGTCTGGAATGCCGTGGCTTCCAGTGCCGCGCGGGCGATATGGCCCTTGTTGGCGAAGCGGGTCAGGCCGACGATGGCGCCGCGGGCGTCCGCACGCCAGTACGGTGCGAACAGGCCGGAGAAGGCCGGAACGATGTAGACGCCGCCGTTGTCCTTAACGCCGGCAGCCAGTTCCTCGACCTCCGGGGCGGAGCTGATCATGCCCAGGTTGTCACGGAGCCACTGGATCAAGGAACCCGTCACCGCGATGGAGCCCTCAAGGGCGTAGTGCGGCTTGGCGTCCCCCAACTTGTATCCCAGCGTGGTGAGGAGCCCGTTCTTGGAGTGGACAATCTCCTCGCCCGTGTTGAAGATCAGGAAGCAGCCCGTGCCATAGGTGTTCTTGGCCTCGCCGGCTTGGAACGCTGCCTGGCCAAAGGTTGCCGCCTGCTGGTCGCCCAGGATGCCGGCCACCGGAGTTTCGCGGAGAAGCTGCGATGTGTGGACCTGGCCATAGACCTCGGAGGAGGACTTGATGGTGGGCATCATCGAGGACGGAACACCGAAGACGTCCAGGATCTCCTGATCCCATTGGAGCGTTTCGAGGTCCATGAACAGGGTGCGCGAAGCGTTGGTAACGTCAGTGACGTGCACGCCGCCGTCCACTCCCCCGGTCAGGTTCCACAGAACCCAGGCGTCGGTGTTGCCGAACAGGAGGTCTCCGGCTTCCGCGCGTTCACGGGCGCCTTCGACGTTGTCCAGGATCCACTTGATCTTGGTGCCGGAGAAGTAGGTGGCCAAGGGCAGGCCGACCTTTTGCTTAAAGCGTTCGAGTCCACCGTCCTGGGCCAACTCATCGACGATCGGCTGGGTCCGGGTGTCCTGCCAGACGATGGCGTTGTAAACCGCTTCGCCGGTGTTCTTGTCCCACACCACTGCCGTTTCGCGCTGGTTGGTGATGCCGACGGCGGCGATATCGTGCCTCGTCAGGTTCGCCTTGGACAGTGCGGAGGCAATGACCTCACGGGTGTTGTTCCAGATTTCGGCGGGGTTGTGCTCGACCCACCCTGCCTGCGGGAAGATCTGCTCGTGTTCCATCTGACCGGTGGAGACGATGTTGCCGGAGTGGTCAAAAACGATGGCGCGGGAGCTGGTGGTGCCCTGGTCGATGGCGATGACGTATTGATTCATGGTGACGTCCTTGTCTGTTTGTTAACTACTCGGTTTGTTAACTACTCGGTGGTGTGGGGTTGTGCGGTTGGGTGCGTGTGGTTCAGCCGGCAAGTGCGGGCATGATGTCAGGAACCCACAGGGCCACGAGCCCTGCCAGCGCGCCGCCGACCAGTGGTCCGACGACGGGGATCCAGGAGTAGGCCCAGTCGCTGCTGCCCTTGCCCTTGATGGGGAGGACAGCGTGCGCGATGCGGGGGCCGAGGTCACGTGCGGGGTTGATGGCGTAGCCGGTAGGACCACCGAGGGACACACCGATACCAACAACAAGCAGCGCTACCGCCAGCGGGCCGAGGCCCGAAGGGGTTCCGCCGAAGGTCAGGATGACGAAAACCAGCACGAAGGTACCGATGATTTCGGTGACAAGGTTCCACGGGGTGGACCGGATGGCCGGACCGGTGGAGAAGGTTCCCAGCTTGTTCGCGGCAAGGGGCTCTTCATCGAAGTGCTGCTTGTACGCAAGCCAGCAGACCACCGCACCCAGGAAGGCACCCAGCAGCTCACCGCCAAAGTAGGTCAGGGTCGAACCAAAGGTCACGGCAACATCCGGGGCGTACTCACCCTTTCCGTTGACCAGCAGACCCAACGTCACTGCCGGGTTCAGGTGCGCACCGGACTTTGCAGCCACGAAAACGCCCGCGAAGACCGCAATACCCCAGCCCCACGTCACCATCAAGAATCCAGCGTTGTTGCCCTTGGTGCCTTTGAGCGCAACGTTTGCCACGACACCGCAACCCAGCAGGGTCAGCATCATGGTTCCGAATACTTCGGAAAGGAAAACAATTCCAAGAGACATCTTTGACTCCTCATTTTTCTGTTGTCAGCCCCCTCGCGGGTGAAGAGGCTGTTTGGGACGGTTCCGTTGCCGGAACCGTCCCGGTGTGGTGATCCCCTGACGGGCCCACCTACCCCATTCCGTCCCTGCCGCACGCCGGGACGGTCAAGCTGTTTCCGCTGCTTGGTGTCAGGCTACGAGGCTGTGCACGTCAACCTTGTGGAACCGCTGCAACACCTCTTGTGCGTGGCGGATTTCCGCTTCCCGGGCAGCAGCATCCCATCCGAGCGGCCCGGCCAGGGCGGCAGCGATTTCATTCAGCAGTTCGCCGGTCACCAGGCCGCGGAACGCCAGGGACGTCCGGCGGATGAGCACATCCACCAGGTGCCCGATCTGCTCGTGCTCAGCCATGAAGGCCAACTCGCGGACGCTGAGTTCGCGGGTGGAACGCAATGGCTGGTCCTGCCCTGCGTTGAGGTACCCGATGACGGATTCGGCCCGCGTTCCATAGCGGGTCAGCAGCCCGGCAACCCGGTCAGCGTCCAGGCCGGGACCCATGTGCTTCTTGATCCATTCCTGTTCGCCCTGTTCGGTGGCAGGGAAGCCGGCACCGCCGCCGATGGCGAGTTTCGCCGTCGAGACTTTGCGTTCCATGCCCAGCTCGCGCAGGACGTCGTTGGTCATGTGTTCGGCCAAGGCACGGAAGGTGGTCCACTTGCCGCCCACCAAGCTGAGGACGACGGCGGCCTTACCGCCCGGCGTTGCGACCGCAGCGTCGCCGGTGCGGACGCTGCGCTCGATCCGGTAGTCCCTGGAGACGAATCCCGGCTGCGTTTCATCGTGCCGGGGCAGCGGACGGACGCCGGCAAAGCTGTAGACGATCTGGTCCCGTTCCACCTTGATGGTGGGGAACACATGACCGACGAGGTCGAAGAAGTAATCGATCTCTTCTTCCGTGCACACGGCGTCTTCGGACATGTCCGCATCGACGTCGGTGGTGCCGACCAGCACCCGGTCGCCCATCGGGTAGATGAGCACGATGCGTCCGTCGGTGTGCTCGAAGAAGATTTCCCGGCCGTTGCAGGCGGCGAGGAGTTCAGGGTGGTCAAGGACGATATGGGACCCTTTGGTGCCTCCCATGAACTTGCTGACGGCCCCCATCGCCTGGTTGGTAAGGTCCACCCATGCGCCGGTGGTGTTGACGATGACGTCGGCCTGGAATTCAAACTCCTTGCCCGTCAGTTCATCGCGCAGCAGAACGCCTTCCGGGCCCATGGACACGAGAGAGACGTAGTTGCTGGCGCGGGCGGTTCCGCCGGGAAGACCGCCGCCCCGGCCTGCCTTCTCGCCATCCTGCAGGACATCGAGGGTCAAACGTTCCGGGTTGTGCACCGAGGCATCGAAGTAGGTGGCTGCGTACTTGATGCCGGAGTGCAGCTTGGGCAATTCGGCCAGGGCCTTGGTCCGGCCGCGGAACTGGTGGCGGGGAACGCTTCCGCCGTCCCGGGAGAAGAAGTCATACATGCTCAGCCCCACCTTGATGAGGAACGCGCCTCGCTCCTTGGGCTTGCCCTGCTTGTGCGTGAGGAACCGCATGGGTGCGGAGAGGATCCCGGAGAAAGTGCTGAAGATAGGGATGGTGGTTTGCAGCGGCTTGACGTAGTGCGGCGCAATCCGCAGGAGGCGGTTGCGCTCCACCACGGACTCCTGGACCAGGCGGAACTCGCCGTTTTCGAGGTAGCGGATGCCACCGTGGATCATGTGGGACGAGGCACCACTGGCACCCTGGCAGTAGTCACCGCGTTCGACCAACGCGACGTCGACGCCCTGGAGGGCGAGATCGCGGAACGTTCCGACACCGTTGATGCCACCGCCGATGATCAGCACCTTCGCCGTGGGCCGCTCCTGCAGTGCAACGACGGAGTCGCGCTGCTGTGCGTGCTGTGAGGTACCGGAAATCCTGTTGTGTCCCAAAACTGCTCCCTTGGGCTTGGTTCGTGCGCCGCGCCACTCGCTGCTGCACCGTTCACCACTAATCTTGCGAAGGTGGAAAATGGAGTCAAGCTATTTGCACAAACGTGCAGGAAGGAAATGAGATGGCACGATCACGTCACTCGGATGCGCTCCGGGCTGCACAGATGTATTACCTGCAGGACCTGACCATGGATGCGATCGCCCGTGAGCTGCGGACCTCCCGATCCACGGTCTCCAGGCTCCTGTCCTCGGCCAGGGAAACAGGCTTGGTCCAAGTCCAGATTCGCAGCCCCTTCGACACCGGCCCGGAGCTGGAAAGCCAGATCCGGAACCAGTACGGAGTGGACGTCCACGTAGTACCGGTCCTGGATACCCTCAACGAGGCAGAGACTCTGGACCGCGTAGCCATGCAGGCCGCGCGGACAATTGGCCCCTTGGTGGACTCGAACGCCATCATCGGCGTGGCCTGGGGCGCGACGCTGAGCGCGGTCAGCCGGCATCTCACGCGGAAGGTGACGCACGACAGCATCGTGGTCCAGCTCAACGGTGCTGGAAACATGCAAACCACCGGCATTACCTACGCCAGCGACATCATGCGCCGTTTCGGCAGTGCGTATGGAGCGCGGGTGGAGCAGTTCCCGGTGCCCGCATTTTTTGATCACGCCTCCACTAAAACGGCGATGTGGAATGAGCGCAGCGTTCAGCGCATCCTTGATTTACAGGCACGCATGAGCATCGCGATTTTCGGCGTTGGCTCCGTCGATTCCGACTACCCGAGCCACGTCTATGCCGGCGGTTATCTCGACGAACACGACCTCACCATGCTGGCCGAAGACGACGTCGTGGGCGACGTTGCCACCGTATTTTTCCGCAGCGACGGATCGTCGGACGGCATCACCCTCAACGAACGGTCCACGGGCCCCAGCCATGAGCAATTGCGGCAAGTCAGGCGCCGCATTTGCGTGGTGTCCGGTGCCTCCAAGATCAATGGACTCCAGGGAGCACTGGCAGCCGGGCTGGCCACGGACCTCATTCTGGACGAAGCCTCCGCACGACGCCTGGTCAGTTTCAATGGCCACTCCTGAAGCAATCGTGCAAGGAATGGGTAGAGTCATTGATATGAGATTCCCGGCCCGGCAGACATTGAACAACGGCGTACAGATGGACAGCCTGGGATACGGACTCTATAAAGTGCCCCCGAAGGACGCCGAAGCCTTGGTAGCCACAGCCCTGGGCGAGGGGTACCGGCGCTTTGATACGGCCGCAATGTACGGCAACGAAGTCGGCGTCGGACGAGCCATCGGCGGCGCAGTCGGAGATGCCGCGGAAGCCAACAGGGGAACGGGCGGTTCCGGAGAATCCGTTCACACCCTTGCACGGGAAGACCTCTTCGTCACCACCAAGGTCTGGAACGATGACCACGGCTACGACGCCACCCTTCGCGCCTTCGACACGTCCATCTCAAACCTTGGGCTCGACTACGTTGACCTCTACCTGATTCACTGGCCGTGCGCCGGGCGGGGTCTGTTCGCGGAAACCTACAAGGCCTTGGAGACGCTCTACCGCGAGGGAAAAGTGAGGGCCATCGGCGTATCCAACTTCCAGCCGGGACACCTCGAAGAGCTGATGCAAAAGGCCGAAGTTGTCCCTGCGGTCAACCAAATCGAGCTGCACCCTTGGCTGCAGCAGACCCGACTCCGGACTCTGCACGAACAACTCGGTATACGTACTGAGGCGTGGAGCCCCCTGGGCCGGGGGCAGGTCCTGGCGGATCCCGCCATTGTGGCCTTGGCAGCAAAGTACCGCCGGACCCCGGCACAGGTCATTTTGCGATGGCATCTGCAGCTGGGAAACCTGGTGATTCCGAAGGCAAGCTCAGCGGGACGCATCAAGGAAAACTTTGCCATCTTCGATTTTGAACTGGACGACGCTGACATGGACGGCATGGCCGGACTCGAACGGCACCATAGAACCGGGTCGCACCCGGACAACGTGAACTAGGGAGAGCATATGGACAACGTGGACACTGTGCACTCCCCCCGGGGAGCCAAGGCCCCCGATGACTTCTTCAGCAAGTTCCTGCCAGGGCGGACTCATGCTTCGGATGTGGAGGTTGACGGCAGCAATGTGGCCTACTGGACGTACGAACCGGTCAACGAAACGCCGGCCACCCGCACCATCCTGGTCATTCATGGCTTCCGGGGCGACCACCATGGACTGCTGCGGGTCGCAGACCAGCTTCCGGAGATGCGCATCATCATGCCGGACCTGCCGGCCTTCGGAAGCTCCGATCCGTTCGTTGATGATGAGCACACTGTTGAACGCTACGGTCAGTTCATTTCCGGCTTCATGTCGGAGCTCGGCCTTGGGCCAAAGACCGTCCTGCTGGGCCACTCCTTCGGTTCGATCGTCGCCAGCCACTTTGCAGCGAAGCACCCACACGCCGTCTACCCGCTGATCCTGATCAACCCCATTGCCGCGCCCGCGCTGGAGGGTCCAAAGGGCATCATGACCAAGCTCGCTGTGCTGTACTACCAGGCGTCGGCCAAGCTTCCGCGCCCCTTGGGACTCGCGATCCTCCGCAATCGGGCGATCGTGCGCATCATGAGCATCACCATGGCCAAAACCAAGGACAAAGCCCTGCGCCGTTTCATCCACGGCCAGCACGACGCCTACTTCAGCGCCTTCGCCGACAGGAAGAGCCTGCTGGAATCCTTCAAGGCATCCGTCTCAGGACACGTGGCTGAGGTTGCCGAACAGCTCACCCTCCCGGTGCTCCTTGTGGCCGGTGAAAAAGATGAGATCGCCACCCTTCCCAACCAGTACAAACTCATGAAGCGCCTTCCGGACGCGAGGCTGGAAGTCATTCCCGGCGTCGGGCACTTAATCCACTATGAGACGCCGGTCCCGGCGGCAGAAGCCATCCGCACCTTCCTGGAGGAACATCCCGCGTGAAAATTGTCATCGACGCCCGCTTTACCAGGACGGACCACCACGATGGCATCAGCCGCTACGGTTCAAGCCTCATAGCCGCAACATCCAAAATCGCCGACGTCACCATGCTGATCAGCGATAAGCGCCAACTTGCCCTGCTGCCGGACGTCCCCTACGTGCTGGTCAACAGCCCGTTGTCACCCGTCGAACTCTTCGTAGCACGCAAAGTCAATCCCCTCAATGCCGATGTGGTGGTGTGCCCCATGCAGACCATGGGCACCTTCGGCCGCCGGTACGGACTGGTGCTCACACTCCACGACCTCATTTACTACCAGCACCCGACACCCCCTGGCTTCCTGCCCGCACCCGTGCGTGTGCTGTGGAGGCTGTACCACAAGGCTTACTGGCCGCAGCGTCTCCTGCTGAACCGCGCGGATATCGTGGCCACCATCAGCCGAACCACCGAAGCGTTGATGGCCAAATACAAACTGACCAAACGGCCCGTCCGGATAGTCGGCAATGCCCCTCAGCCAGGTCAGTCGCCACGCGATCCGGGCTCCGGCGCAGACAAAACCCTTCTCTACATGGGTTCGTTCATGCCGTACAAGAACGTAGAGACGATGATTCGGGGGATGGCCGGACTGCACGATTACACCTTGCACTTGCTCAGCCGGATCACCCCGCAACGTCAGGCTGAGCTCGAGGCTATGGTTCCCACCGGCGCCAAGGTCCAGTTCCACAACGGTGTCACCGACGCCCAGTACGACGAACTGCTGCTCAGGGCAACTGCCCTGGTCAGCCTTTCCCGCGCTGAGGGGTACGGCTTGCCGTTGGTGGAAGCCATGGCACTGGGAACCCCTGTCATTGCCAGCGACATCCCGATCTTCCGTGAAGTGGGCGGAGACGCTGTCAGTTATGTCGACCCCGGATCACCCACGGAGTTCGCCGGTGCTGTGGCTGCGCTCGGTGACGACGCACTTTGGCAGCAGCGCTCCCGTCAGTCCGTTAAGCGGGCATCCGAATTCACCTGGGACGAGTCGGCGCGGCAACTGCTTGCTGCTGCCGAGGAAGTCGTGGCACTGCGTAAACGCCGGCCCTAGTGTTCTCCTAGAGGACGTCCACGCCGTCCAGGCGAAGTTGTACCGGACCCGACGTGCGCTTGGCGGCGCTGGCAGCCTTCACGGCCCGCAGGGCACGCGTGGCTTCGGCAGCGTCGCCGTACGGCAGGAAATACAACGTCCGGACGTCCTCATCCGCCTCGCTTGAGGCGCCCTGCGAGGCCCCTGGGTAAAGCTGGACCGGCGCAGGACCGGCCTTACGGAGCTTGCTGCCCGACGGCAACGTCGCGCTAGCTTCGAAGGCATCCGCGAAATGCCCGACGTCGGCCCTGGTACCGGTAATTGACGCCACCCGCACCGCTGGGGGCAGATGGAGTTCCTTCCTCAGAGCCAGTTCCCGTGATGCGAAACCCGGCGCGTCCCAGCGCAGCAGCGCACCCGTGGCGACCGTATCGTCAGCCGTGATCACCACGAGGCCGCCTTCACGGGCGGGTTTGACCAAGGCTGCGGCGTTGAACCACCGCCTGACAGTGTCCTCCCCCGCCCGGAGGTTTTCCCTCCGGAGCAACGAGTTGCCGTCCAACAGCAGAGCGGCAGCATAGCCCCCGGGAGCCACCGGCTCGGCTCCCACGGTTGCCACCACAAGGGCAGCAGTATCGGGAACTGTTGCCTTGATGTGTTCACCGGACGAAGTCACCACAGCCTTGCCAGGGAACGCACGGCCCAATTCCTCTGCGGTGCGCATCACGCCGGCTGCACCGCGACGCAGCCGGGTTCCGTTGCAGTGGGTGCATCTCCACTGGGGGGCCGGTGTGGAGCACCACCTGCACGCAGGTACAGCAGAGCCGCTGGACACCGCCAGAGGCCCCTGGCAGGCGTTGCAGCGGGCCAGTTCCCGGCACGTTTCGCAGACCAGCGACGGCGCATATCCGGCGCGTGCCACCTGGACCAGGACCGGCCCGCGCTCCAAGCCTTCCTTGGCCGCACGCCACGCCGAGCCCGGCAAACGGGCGATCCGCGCCAGGGGATCCCGTTCCTGCTCGAAACTGTCGGCGGTGTTCAAGACCCGCGGAACAGTCGAACGCACCACGTTTCGTGGCGCTTCAATCGGTACGGCCCACTGCATCTCGACAAGACGCTGGAGTTCGGTGCTGCGGCTGTGGGAAGCCATGAGGCACGCGGCGTTCTCCTGCTCGGCACGCAGCAGCAAAACTTCCCGAGTGTGTGCGTACGGTGCCCGTTGCTCAATATGAAGGTCGTCACCGTCATCCCAACACACCACCAAACCAAGGTCGCGTACGGGCGCATAAGCAGCTGACCGTGTGCCGATAGCAACCCCGGCGGATCCGTTCAGAAGCCGAAGGAAGTTCCGGTAGCGGGGGGTCTGCCCGTCGTCCGCAGTGAGCCTTGCGACGTCGGACTTCGGCAGGACCCTCTCCAGGGCGGCTTCCAGTTGCTCCAGGTCCCGGTAGTCGGGCACGACCACCACGGCGCCCCGCCCCGAGGACCGCACCGCAGCTACGGCGGAAGCAACAAGTGCGGGCCACCCCTCCGGACCGAAACCCTGAAGCGCCGTGAGGACAGCCTTCGGCGAACCGCCACTGGCGAGGTGCTGCAAATAGGGGGCCCCGTTGGAGTACGAAGCCCAAGCATGGGCACCACTGTCCGGCGCCGGGTCCAGCACCGCCTCATCTGAATCTCCGGACAGCAACTCCTTCTCCACCTTGGCGATGCGGGGAGGAATCGCAGTCCGAAGGACATCGCTCAGTGTTCCGGCGTACCTGGCAGCAACCCTGGCCGCGAGCTCTGCGATGGCCGGGGTAAGGACAGCTACCGGCGAGACGACTTTGTGCAGGGCAGTCAAAGGGTGTGCCGCATCGGAGGTCGTGCGCCGCTCTGTGATGTAGCCGTTCAGTTCCTGGCCGTTGAACTTGACCTTGACCCGGACCCCGGGGGCAGCCGCTTCGGCCAGCACGGCTGGAACACTGTAATCGAAAGGCCGGTCCAGGTGGGGCAGGGAGGACTCCAGAACCACGCGGGCTACGGGGTCCGTTTCTGCCAGAGGCGGGCCGTTGACGGGAAGGCGGTCCGGGAAGCCTTGCAGCAACGAGGGTTGAAGCAGGGACGGCTGGGCCTCGGGTCCTGCCATGCACTTCACCTCCAACTCATCAAGCGGAAAATCGCTGCGCGTCACCAACGCAGATGCCCGCAGCAGGATGGAACCCGCTGCGGGCATCTCACTGGCACCAGCCAATCACGGGCCACCGACAAAGTAGTAACCCCGGATGGCACCGGCTAAATCGACAAAGCGATCAGGCGTTGAAATATTCCTTCAGGTCGGCAACGCGGTCCAGACGCTCCCAGGTGAAATCGGGCTCGTCGCGGCCAAAGTGTCCGTGGGCTGCTGTCTTGGCGTAGATGGGCCGCTTGAGGTCCAGGGCATCGATGATTGCGCGGGGACGCAGGTCGAAGAGTTCGTCGATGGCCTCGCTGATGCGGGCCGGGTCCACGGTCTCCGTGCCGAACGTCTCAACGTACGTCCCGACCGGGCGGGCCTGGCCAATCGCGTAGGCAATCTGGATTTCGGCACGCTTGGCCAGTCCGGCGGCCACCACGTTCTTGGCAACCCACCGCATGGCGTAGGCAGCCGAACGGTCAACCTTGGACGGATCCTTGCCTGAGAAGGCGCCGCCGCCGTGCCGGGAGAACCCGCCATAGGTGTCGACGATGATCTTGCGTCCCGTGAGGCCGGCGTCTCCAACCGGGCCGCCAATGACGAAGGCACCGGCAGGGTTCAGGATGTTAGCCGTGCGCGAGAGGTCGAGGTTCGAGGCCGCCATCACCGGATCGATGACGTAGCTTGCGAGGTCCGCCCGAAGCTGCTCAAGGCTCGCTTCTTCGGCGTGCTGGCTCGAGATCACTACGGTTTCCACAGAAACCGGGCGGTCGCCGTCGTACCCTACCGTAACCTGGGTCTTGCCATCCGGGCGGAGGTAAGCCAGCTCGCCGTTTTTGCGCACTTCGGTAAGCCGTTCGGACAAGCGGTGGGCAAGCCAGATGGGCGTCGGCATGTATGAGGCTGTTTCATCACTGGCATAGCCGAACATGATGCCCTGGTCGCCTGCGCCCTGGAGGTCGTAGTCATCCTCCTGGCGGCCTTCGCGGGCCTCGAGGGAGTTGAAAACTCCACCGGCGATGTCGTTGGACTGCTGGCCGATGGACACCGAAACGCCACAGCGGGCGCCGTCAAAGCCGTTGGCCGAAGAGTCGTACCCGATCCCGAGGATGGTCTCACGGACGATCTGTGGAATTTCCACGTAGGCGTCGGTAGTGACTTCACCCGCCACATGCACCAGGCCAGTGGTAGCCATGGTCTCAACGGCCACGCGGGATTCAGGATCTGCGGCCAGCAGCGCATCAAGGATGGAGTCGCTGATCTGGTCGCAAATCTTGTCCGGGTGCCCTTCAGTGACCGACTCGGAGGTGAAGAGCCGGAGCTTGAACGGGGTTCCATGGTGTTCATGGTGCAGCGGTAAAGTCACTCGACCACCTTACTGGGTTGCGGGACGGCGGCATCTGCCGTGTGTCCCTATGCTAAGAATTCGGGTGTGGGCTCAGTTACAGGACGGGGAAGGCCCGCGTAAGCTCAGCGCCCACCCGGTCCACCACCGCTGCCGCAACGTCGGCCTTCGAACCGGCTGCCGATTGTGGTTCGGCGCCGTGTCCGGACAAGATGACCACGGAATTGTCGTCCTGGCCGAAGACACGGCCAACCCCAACATGGTTGACGACCAGAAGGTCACAGCCCTTGCGTTCAAGTTTCGCCGCGGCGTGCTCCAGGACATCGCCCTGGGCATCGCCCGTTTCAGCCGCGAACCCCACAATCAACTGCCGGCCGCCGTCGGCATTGCGCCGTTCGACCAGCTCATGGAGGATGTCCGGGTTCCGGACCAGGCGCACCAACGGCGCGTCCTCGCCGTCGACCTTTTTGATCTTGGTATCCGAGACCTCCGCCGGGCGGAAATCCGCAACGGCAGCAGCCATGATGACGACGTCGGAATCCACTGCCGCTTTCAGCGCCGCCTCGCGCAGTTCCAAGGCTGACTCAACGCGGACAAGCTCGACGCCGGCGGGTGGCTCCACGTCCATATGCGCGGCCAGGAACCGAACGGTTGCTCCGGCAGCCAAAGCCGCAACAGCCAAAGCGGCCCCCTGCTTTCCTGAGGAGCGGTTGCCCAGGAATCTGACCGGGTCCAGGGCTTCCCTGGTTCCGCCGGCCGAGATCGTGACGACACGTCCGGCCAGAGGCTGATCCGCCGCCGCCGGGGCTTTGGCGTCGTCCCCGGGGCCAACCAAGGCCATGGCCGCGGCGAAGATCGCCTCCGGCTCCGGCAGCCGGCCAGGACCCGAGTCGGCACCTGTGAGTCGACCGGAAGCCGGCTCCAGCACCGTCACGCCGCGGCTGCGCAAAGTCTCGACATTGGCCTGGGTTGCGGCGTGCTGCCACATTTCCGTGTGCATCGCCGGAGCAAAAAGGACGGGCCCGTGGGCCATGAGCAGCGTGTTGGTGAGGAGGTCGCCCGCTTGTCCTGTCGCCGCCTTTGCCAGCAGGTCAGCCGTCGCAGGGGCAACCACGATCAGGTCAGCTTCGTGGCCCAAACGTACGTGGTTGACCTTCTCGACGTCGTCGAAGACGCTGTTGCTGACAGGGTTGCCTGACAGGGCTTCCCACGTCGCGACACCAACAAACCTGGTGGCCGCTTCAGTGGGGATGACCGTGACCTTGTGGCCGGCTTCAGTAAAAAGCCGGAGGAGCGATGCGACCTTGTAGGCTGCAATCCCTCCCCCGACTCCGAGGACTATGCGCACGTGACCTCCGTCAACAGGCAGTCTGTACTTATTCTGCGGGCTCGATCGGCGTGGAAACCAGAAGGCCTTCGTTGATCTCGCGCAGGGCGATGGAAAGCGACTTCTCGTTCAGCTTGGTGTCAACCAGCGGGCCGACATACTCAAACAGGCCCTCGTGGAGCTGGGCGTAGTAGGCGTTGATCTGGCGGGCGCGCTTGGCGCCGAAGATGACCAGGCCGTACTTGGAATCAGCAGCCTCAAGCAGCGAATCGATCGGCGGGTTGATGATGCCTTCAAGGTTCGTGGACACGAATTCTCCAAATTATAGCGGGCCAACAAATGCAAGCGCTTAGCGCTGGTGCGGGGTAAGCCCCATGAGTGAAACAAGCTCGTCCGCTGCCCGGCGTACGTCGTCATTGATGACGGTGTGGTCAAACTCCGGTTCAGCAGCAAGTTCCAGTTTAGCGGTTTCCAGCCTGCGCTGCTGTTCCTCGGGAGTTTCGGTGCCGCGGCCCACCAGGCGGCGGACCATTTCGTCCCAGGTGGGCGGTGCCAAGAACACGAAATTCGCGTCCGGAACGGCCTGCTTGACCTGCCGTGCACCTTGGAGGTCAATCTCCAGGAGCACGGACTTTCCCTCGGCAATGGCGGCGTTGACGGTGCTGCGGAGCGTCCCGTAGCGGTTCTGCCCGTGCACCACAGCCCACTCCAGCAATTCACCGTCTGCCACCAGGGAATCGAACTCCTCGGCGGACTTGAAGAAGTAGTGAACGCCATCCTGTTCACCCGGACGCGCTGCCCGGGTTGTGGCCGAGACTGAGAGCCAGACCTCCGGATAGTTGTCCCTGATGTAGGTGGATACGGTTCCCTTGCCAACGGCAGTGGGGCCTGCAAGGACAGTCAGTCCGGGTTTCTTGCTCACGGATTCCTTCGGGGAGATGCGTCAAACGCTTTGCTGGGTATCCATAAAATCTACCAGCGCCCGGGCCTGGTGAATTCCCAGCCCCCTGATGCGCCGGGATCCGGCGATGCCTATGTCCGCCATGATCCCGGCCGCCCTGACGGGCCCAATACCCGGCAGGGCCTCCAGGAGTTCCACTACGCGCATGCGGGCAATCGCCTCGTCGGTGGCACTCGACGAAATCAACTCCGCAATGCTTACCTCGCCGCGCTTGAGCCGCTCTTTGGCGGCGGCACGCACTGCCCTCGCCTTGGCGGCCTTCTCCAACGCATCGGAACGCTCCTGTGGTGTCAGCTCTTTCAGGCCCACTGCCAAACCCCTGTCAGATCGAGATTGTGATCCAGATCACGCGGACTGATCCTGAACCTACCGGCAGGGGCGCGGTTGCGCAATGACTTGAAGCAGCGCGGACCTAAGAACGAAGCCCGTCCAGCGTCCCTTCGGTTGCCGCACGCAGGGCGGCCACCGATGGACCGGCAGCCAGGATGCCCCGGCTGGAGGTGGCCAGGACAGTGGGATAGGCAGACCCGAAGGTAGCCCGGAGGTCCGCGGGGGTTGCACCCTGGGCGCCGAGCCCGGGCGCAAGGATGGGTCCACGGACCGGCCCCAGATCGATCTTCAGGTCCTCCAGGGCAGTCCCGATCGTCGCTCCGACCACCAAGCCCACGGACCCCATCGCACCGTCATACCGTTGGTTCTCGACGGCAGCGGCGGCGGCAATCCTGCGGGCCACCGAATCGTCACCGCCCACGTGCTGGACGGACTTCCCTTCCGGATTGGATGTCAGGGCCAGGACGAACACTCCCCTGCCGTACCGGGCGGCCAGGTCCAGGGCCGGGCGCAGCGACTCAAAGCCCAGATAAGGGCTGAGCGTCACGGAGTCAGCGGCCAAGGACGAACCGTCACGCAACCAGGCATCCGCGTAAGCCGCCATGGTGGAGCCGATATCCCCACGCTTGGCATCGGCGATGCTGAGCACGCCTGCTTCGGACGATGCGGCCAGGGTGCGTTCCAGGACGGCCATACCGGCAGAACCGTGGCGTTCATACAGTGCAACTTGCGGCTTCACCGCGGCAGCGAGGGAAGCCACGGCCTCCACCACTGTCAGCGAGAAGCGCTCCAGGCCGGCGACGTCGTCGTTCAATCCCCACCCGGCCAGAAGCTGCGGGTGCGGATCAATTCCGACGCAGAGCGGGCCACGGGAATCCATGGCGGCCGCCAGCCGGGAGCCAAAGGACTCCCGGGCCGGCTGCTGCGCGTGCTGGTCCGATTCAGGCATTGGCAGCTTCCACTGCCGACGCCAGGTTGGCTGCGTGTTCCTGCAAGCTGGTCACGGACCACTCGTAAGTGCGGAGTGCCTCAATGGCCTGGACCGCTGCGTTGAATTCGGCGACGGTGGTGATGCAGGGAATACCGATGGACGTCGCCGCGGCGCGGAGTTCGTAGCCGTCGCTGCGGGCTTCGCCACCTGACGGAGTGTTGAAGACCATGTCGATCTCGCCGGCAATGACGAGGTCGGCGATGGTGCCTTCCCCTTCAGCACTGCTGCCCTCGGCCACCTTACGGACCGGAGTTGCCTGGATGCCGTTGCGGCGCAGGACGTCGGCCGTTCCACCGGTGGAGACAATTTCGAAACCGAGGTCGGAGAGTCGCTTGACGCCCATGATCACCGAACGCTTGTCGCGGTTGGCCACCGAAACGAAGATCTTGCCTTCAGTGGGCAGCGCGTTGTTCGCTGCAGCCTGGCTCTTGGCGAAAGCGGTGTCGAAGTGCTTGTCGATACCCATGACTTCACCCGTGGAGCGCATTTCAGGGCCGAGGAGGGAGTCCACAACCTTGCCTTCGGGCGTGCGGAAGCGGCTGAACGGAAGCACTGCTTCCTTGACTGCCACAGGCGCATCCAGGGGCAGCGTGGAACCATCGCCGGTTTCCGGCAGCATCTTGTAGGCACTGCGGAGCTGGTTGATGGTGACACCCGTGCCGATGAGGGCTGCCGCCTTGGCCATCTGCACGCCTGTTGCCTTGGAGACAAACGGCACCGTACGGGAAGCGCGGGGGTTGGCTTCCAGCACGTACAGGACGTCGGAGGCCAGCGCGAACTGGATGTTGATGAGGCCGCGGACGCCCACACCCTCTGCGATGGCACGTGTAGCTGTGCGGACGCGCTCGATCACGTTGTTGCCCAGGGTGATCGGGGGCAGGACACAGGCGGAGTCACCGGAGTGGATACCGGCCTCTTCGATGTGTTCCATGATGCCGCCGAGGTACATGTCGGTGCCGTCGAAGAGCGCGTCAACGTCGATCTCGACGGCGTCTTCGAGGAAGCGGTCGATCAGCACCGGATGGTCCGGCGTGATTTCCGTGGCGTTGGCAATGTAACGGGAGAGGTTGGCTTCGTCGTAGACAATCTCCATGCCACGGCCGCCCAGGACGTAGGACGGACGAACAAGCACGGGATAACCGATTTCGTCGGCGATCTTCTTGGCGTCCTCGAAGGACACAGCGGTCCCGTTCTTCGGGGAGGTCAGGCCTGCTTCGTCCAGGACGCGGGCGAAGGCGCCGCGGTGTTCGGCGAGGTCGATCGCTTCCGGCGAGGTACCCAGGATCGGCACGCCGGCGTCGGCGAGCTGCTGGGCCAGCTTCAGCGGGGTCTGGCCACCGAGCTGGACGAAGACGCCCATGACGCCGCCAGTGCGTTCTTCTGCGGCAATGACCTCCAGGACGTCCTCGAGGGTCAACGGCTCGAAGTACAAGCGCGTGGAAACGTCGTAGTCCGTGGAGACAGTCTCCGGGTTGCAGTTGACCATGACGGTCTCGTAGCCGGCCTTGCGCAGCGCCATGGAGGCGTGGACGCAGGAGTAGTCGAACTCGATGCCCTGGCCAATGCGGTTGGGTCCCGAGCCCAGGATGATGACGGAGGGCTTGGCGTGCAGGCCTACTTCATCTTCTTCGTCATAGGAGGAGTAGTGGTAGGGGGTGTAGGCGGCAAACTCCGCGGCACAGGTGTCCACGGTCTTGTAGACCGGGCGGATACCCAGGGCATGACGGACACCACGGACTACTGCCTCATTGTTGTGCGTCAAGGCGCCGATCTGCTCATCGGAGAAGCCGTGGCGCTTGGCATTGCGCAGCGTTTCCTCCGTGAGAACACCGGCTTTGCGGATCTCCTGCGCCGTCTCGTTGAGCAGCTGCAGCTGGTCCAGGAACCAGGGGTCGATCTTGGTGGCTTCGAAGAGGTCCTCGACAGATGCCCCGCCCAGGAGTGCACGCTGCACCTGGTGCAGGCGGTCCGTGGTGGGACGCTTGGCCTTCTCGATCAGTTCGGCTACTTCGTACTCCGGCACGGAGCTGAAGTCCAGCTGCGAGCCCTTCTGCTCCAGCGAACGCAGGGCCTTCTGCAGCGCCTCGGTGAAGTTGCGGCCCATGGCCATTGCTTCGCCGACGGACTTCATGGTGGTGGTCAGCGTGTTATCGGCTGCCGGGAACTTCTCGAAAGCGAAGCGCGGGACCTTGACCACGACGTAGTCCAACGTCGGCTCGAAAGAAGCCGGCGTCTTCTGCGTGATGTCGTTGGGGATCTCATCCAGCGTGTAACCGAGGGACAGCTTGGTGGCGATCTTGGCGATGGCGAAGCCTGTGGCCTTGGATGCCAGCGCGGACGAACGCGAAACGCGGGGGTTCATTTCGATGACGACCACACGGCCCGTGGCGGGGTCGATGGCGAACTGGATGTTGCAGCCACCGGTGTCCACGCCGACTTCGCGGATGACGGCGATGGAGACGTCACGCAGCTTCTGGTACTCACGGTCGGTAAGCGTCAGCGCCGGGGCAACCGTGATGGAGTCACCGGTGTGGACGCCCACGGGATCGAAGTTCTCGATGGAGCACACAACAACGACGTTGTCGTTCTTGTCGCGCATCATCTCGAGTTCGTATTCCTTCCAGCCGAGGATGCTCTCTTCGAGAAGGACCTCGGTGGTGGGGCTGTACTGGAGGCCCTGGCCTACGATGCGGCGAAGGTCGTCCTCGTTGTAGGCCAGGCCGGAGCCCAGCCCACCCATGGTGAAGGAAGGACGGACCACCATGGGGTAGCCGAGGTCCTCCGCAGCGGCAAAGGCCTCTTCCATGGTGTGGATGATGTGGCTGCGGGCCGACTCTGCACCACAGCGCTCCACGACGCCCTTGAACTTCTCGCGGTCTTCACCGAGCTCAATGGCGGCAATGTTCGCGCCAATGAGTTCCACGTTGTACTTTTCCAGCACGCCGTTCTTGTCCAGGGCGATGGCGGTGTTCAAGGCGGTCTGGCCACCCAGGGTCGGCAGGATGGCGTCCGGGCGTTCCTTGGCGATGATCTTCTCCACCACCTCCGGGGTGATGGGCTCCACGTAGGTGGCATCGGCGAACTCGGGATCCGTCATGATGGTTGCCGGGTTGGAGTTCACCAGGATGACGCGGAGGCCTTCATCCTTGAGGACGCGCAGTGCCTGGGTACCGGAGTAGTCGAATTCGGCGGCCTGGCCGATGACGATCGGGCCGGATCCAATGACGAGGACGCTCTTGAGATCTGTACGCTTGGGCATTACTTCTTGTCCTCAGTCTTGGAGTCGGTGGAGGTGGCGCCTGTGGCCTTCGATTTCGAATCGGCCATGAGGTCGATGAAGCGGTCAAACAGGTAGGCGGCATCGTGCGGGCCGGCTGCGGCTTCGGGGTGGTACTGGACCGAGAACGCCGGGATGTCGAGGCAGGCGAGTCCTTCAACGACGTCGTCGTTCAACGACACGTGGCTGACTTCGACCCGCCCATAACGCTCTTCGGGGGCAACCGTGGCGCCGTTCAAGGGGGCGTCTACGGCAAAGCCGTGGTTCTGCGAGGTGATTTCGACCTTGCCTGTGCGGCGGTCCATGACCGGCTGGTTGATGCCACGGTGGCCGTAGCGGAGCTTGTAGGTTCCAAAGCCCAGGGCGCGGCCCAGGATCTGGTTTCCGAAGCAGATGCCGAAGTACGGCAGCTTCTCGTCCAGCACGGAGCGAAGCAGGGAAACCTGGTGTTCAGCGGTGGCGGGGTCGCCCGGACCGTTGGACATGAAGAAACCGTCAGGGTTCACTGCGTTGACGTCCTCCACAGTGGACGTAGCCGGCAGGACGTGCACCCGCACGCCGCGCTCGGCGAAACGCACCGGGGTCATGGCCTTGATGCCGAGGTCCACAGCTGCGATGGAGAACCGCGGCTCGCCTTCCCAACCGTGGTCCTTGGGTTCCACCACGTAGGCCTCATCGATGGAGACTTCCTCCGCCAGGGCGGCGCCTTCCATGGGAGCGCTGGCCAGGACGGTCTCCAGCAATTCCTTGTCGGTGGCCTGCGCGGCCTCGCCCGAGAAAATACCGGCACGCATGGTTTTGTGTTCGCGGAGGTGGCGGGTGATGGCACGGGTGTCGACGCCCTGGATGCCAACAATGCCTTGCTCCACCAGTTCGTCGTCAAGGCTTCGTTCCGAGCGCCAGTTGGACGGACGGCGTGCGGCATCGCGCACGATGTATCCGGCAACCCAGATCCGGCGGGATTCAGCGTCCTCGCTGTTCACGCCGGTGTTACCGATGTGCGGGGCCGTCTGGACGACCAGTTGGCGCGCGTAGGAGGGGTCGGTGATGGTCTCCTGGTAACCGGTCATCCCGGTGGCGAACACGGCTTCACCGAGCGCGGTTCCCTGGGCGCCGTAACTGCGGCCGCGGAACATGCGGCCGTCTTCGAGCACCAGCACTGCTGCTGAGGAGGTGGGTGTGGTGGCTGCTTTACTATCCGTCACTTTATTACTTTCCACTATCGGCATCTGCCTGAGGGGCTGCGGAGATCAATTCCTGGAGGGCTTCGAG
Source organism: Paenarthrobacter sp. TE4293 (assembly GCF_050435325.1). Taxonomy (NCBI): domain Bacteria; kingdom Bacillati; phylum Actinomycetota; class Actinomycetes; order Micrococcales; family Micrococcaceae; genus Paenarthrobacter; species Paenarthrobacter sp. TE4293. The sequence goes on along the minus strand of NZ_JBNJRY010000001.1, from coordinate 158,552 downwards.
GAGGAGCTGTTTGTCGGCTGCGTGCCTGGACCTGAATCCGGTGTCCAGTTCCCGGCCGCCGAGTTTCCAACTGATGACCAGGAGCCCGTCTTTCTCGACGAATTTCCCTGCCATTCCGTTGGACTCACGACTGTCCGCCAGTGCGGCGCGCGGGATGAAGACCGGGGCGGCGCCGGGGCGGTCGAACAACACGCCTTCGGCGTGGATGCTCAGTTCCGCGTTGGTCCTGATGCCCAGGCCCTGGACCGCGATCCGGTCCAGCCAGTCACCCGCCGTCGTGGTGGCAACGTACTGCCCCTCCGCGACGACGGTGGCCGGCGTTAGTTGCTGCGGCACCTCGGGAAGGCGTTCGACGTCGGCCTGTCGCCTCAGCCTGTTACGCCACCCCAGCCAAATCATCGCCAGGACGACAACGATCAACGGCACCGTGATGAGCACGGTCAGTGTCTGGTTATCCATTAGTTGCTGCTGACTGCCGGGTACCGGTACGGCGTGTTGAGCTTGCCGTCGAGGACCGTGGGGTGGCCCTTGAAGAACGTCGCCACCACGGATCCGGGCAGTTCCTTGCCCTTGAACGGTGAATTGCGGCCCATGGTTGCCATTTTATGGGGGTCGACGGTCCAACGCGCAGCCGGGTCCACCAGGATGACATTGGCCGGTTCGCCAACCTCCAGCGGGCGGCCCTGGTCGGCAACACGGCCGATGACCGCCGGCGTGAAGGACGTCACCCTCGCGAAGTCGGCCCAGGAGATGAGGCCGGTTTCGATCATGGTCTCCTGCACCACCGACAAGGCGGTTTCCAGCCCGGTCATGCCCATCGCCGCCTGCGCCCACTCGCATTCCTTGTGTTCGCTGGGGTGCGGTGCGTGGTCCGTGCCCACGACATCGATGGTTCCGTCAGCCAGGCCTTCACGGAGGGCCTGCACGTCGGCGTCCGTGCGCAACGGAGGGTTGACCTTGTACACGGGGTCATAGCTGCGCACCAGTTCGTCGGTCAGGAGCAGGTGGTGGGGCGTGACTTCGGCTGTCACGTTGATCCCCCTCGCCTTCGCCCAGCGGACGATCTCCACGGACCCGGCGGTGGAGACGTGGCAGACGTGGAGTCGTGAACCAACATGCTGGGCGAGCAGGACGTCGCGGGCAATGATGCTCTCCTCGGCAACGGCCGGCCAGCCAGTCAATCCCAGGACCGCGGAGACGGTGCCTTCATTCATCTGTGCCCCGGCGGTCAGGCGCGGTTCCTGCGCGTGCTGGGCCACCACGCCGTCGAACGCTTTCACGTACTCCAGCGCGCGGCGCATCAGGACGGGATCGTGGACGCAGATGCCGTCGTCGGAGAACATGCGGACCTGGGCGCGGGAGTCTGCCATGGCGCCGAGTTCGGCGAGCTGCTCGCCTGCAAGGCCCACTGTGACGGCTCCTACCGGTCGGACATCCACCCAGCCGGACGCGCGGCCCAGGCTGTGGACCTGCTCCACGACGCCTGCGGTGTCGGCCACGGGGTTGCTGTTGGCCATTGCGTGGACGGCGGTGAAACCACCGAGGGCAGCGGCGCGGGTACCGGTTTCCACCGTTTCAGCGTCTTCGCGGCCGGGTTCACGCAAGTGGGTGTGAACGTCCACCATGCCGGGCAAGGCGATGAGGCCCTCAGCCTCAATGACCGTGGCGTCCTCCGCGGCGAGGTCCTTGCCACGTGCTTCGATCATGCCGTCGCGGATCAACAGGTCTTCAGCTTCGCCGCCGAGGATGGCGGCCCCACGAATCAGGTAGGTGTTCTCGGCCATCAGTTGGTCTCCTTGCTGGACTGGCTTACGGTCGGGGCGGCTTCGCGGGAGTCCCCGGAGAGCAGCAGGTAAAGGGCCGCCATGCGGACGGATACGCCGTTGCGTACCTGGGCAAGAACGGTGGAGCGAGGCGAATCGGCAGCGGCGGACGATATTTCCAGGCCACGGTTCATGGGACCCGGATGCATGATGATGGTGTCCTTCATTCCAAGGTCATCCAGTGCACGGAGCCTTGCGTCGTCGAATCCCCAGCGCCGGGAGTACTCGCGGGTGGAGGGGAAGAACGAAGCGTTCATTCGCTCACCCTGGACACGCAGCATCATCATGGCGTCGGTGCCGGCTTCAAGGGTGTCGTCCAGGTTGTAGCTGACCTTGCAGGGCCAGTGCTCGACGCCGATGGGCAGCAGCGTGGGTGGCGCCACCAGCGTGACTTCGGCGCCAAGGGTTTTCAGCAACCAGACGTTGGACCGGGCGACGCGGGAGTGCAGGACGTCGCCGGCAATGGCTACCCGCATGCCTTGGAGGTCGGCACCGGTGGACCCGGTTCCGTTGACCCGCGACCAGTGCCGGCGCATGGTGAAGGCATCCAGGAGGGCCTGCGTGGGGTGTTCGTGGGTGCCGTCGCCGGCGTTGATGACGGCAGCGTCAATCCAGTCCGTTGCAGCGAGCCGGTGGGGCGCGCCGGAAGCCCAGTGCCGGATGACGACGGCGTCCGCACCCATCGCAGCGAGGGTCTGCGCCGTGTCCTTGAGGGACTCGCCTTTGGATACCGAGGATCCCTTGGCGGCGAAGTTGATGACGTCGGCAGAGAGTCGCTTGGCGGCGGCCTCGAACGAGATCCGGGTACGGGTGGAGTCCTCGAAGAAGAGGTTCACCACGGTCCGTCCGCGCAAAGCCGGCAGCTTCTTCACTTCACGCTCGCCGACGGCAGACATTTCTTCTGCCGTATCCAGAATGCGGATGGCATCGAAAGCGCTCAGGTTTTCGGTGGAAAGGAGGTGCTTCACTTGCCGGCCTCGATAACTACCTCGTTGACGGGCCCGCCGTCCACGGAGTCGGTTTCCTCGAGGTGGACACGGACCTTTTCCGCAGAGGAGGTGGGCAGGTTCTTGCCTACATGGTCTGCGCGGATGGGGAGTTCACGGTGGCCCCTGTCCACCAACACGGCCAAGCGGACAATCCGTGGCCGGCCGAGGTCCACCAACGCGTCCAGTGCTGCGCGGATGGTTCGGCCCGAGTACAGGACGTCGTCGATCAGGACGACAACCTTGTTGTCGATGCCGGACAACGGCAGCCGTGTGTGGCGAGGGGGCCGCGTGGGCTGGTGGGAAAGATCGTCACGGAACATGGTGACGTCCAGTTGGCCGACGATTGCTGCGGCGTTGACCGAGGGGTCGGCTGCTGCGATCTTCTTGGCAAGACGCACGGCCAAGGGATAGCCGCGACTGGGAATGCCCAACAGAACCAAATCCTGGGAGCCTTTGTTTGCTTCGAGGATCTCGTGGGCGATACGAGTGAGCGCACGGTCAATGTCCGCCTGATTGAGAACAACCCGCGACGGCACGTGTGCTGAAGTGACTTCAGTCATCGCTCGTCTCCCCTTTCCCCGCCTCACGGGACGGAATTAAAAAAGGAATATTTGCTTTTCAAAACTACCACAGCGGCCCTTCCCCACCCCACCGCCAGCCAAAGCACTGCGTGAGTTTAAGCTCACACTCCGCGCCGTGGAATAGGCTCTTGCCCATGAGCACGAACCACCACGGGCACCCCGGCGGACAACCCTATCCGAGGCCGTATCTGGAACCCGGCGCCAACCCCACCTGGATCGGACGGGTGCAGCCGGGCAATTACCAGCCCGCTCCCGGCAATCCGGCCTCGCTCCCCCAACAAACCTGGGCCATGCCACCCGCGCCGCGCAGCCGGCGGTCGATGGGCACACTCCCCCTGGTCATTGTGGGCGCGGTGCTGGCACTGGCCAGTTTGATGTTGGTGCTGCCGTTCCTGCTTGGCAACACCGGCGTGACGGGCTTCGTCATCGGCTTCATTGCCTCGCTGATTCCGCTGTCCATCGTTCTGCTGACCGTACGCCTGATCGACCGCTGGGAGCCGGAGCCGAAAAGACTGCTGTGGTTCGCCTTTACGTGGGGCGCTGCAGTCTCGATTGCCGGGACGCTGCTCATCCAGCCCGTATTCGCACTCGCCGCACCCACCAGCAGCGAGGAAGCCTTCACCTACTTCATGGCTACGGTCCAGGCGCCCATCGTGGAAGAGTTCACCAAATCGCTGGGGCTGCTTGTCTTGATCCTGGCCGCGCGGAAGTACTTCGATGGTCCCGTGGATGGGGTGGTCTTCGCTTTCACCATTGCCGCCGGCTTCGCCTTCACCGAAAACATCCTGTACTTCGGACGGGAAATTGCCTCATCCACCGATCCCGGTACGGACTTTGTCCGCATCTTCATCCTCCGTGGCCTCATGTCGCCCTTCGCCCACGCGGTGTTCACCGGTACCACCGGCCTGATCATGGGCTTTGCTGCCCGGAAATGGCACAGTGGCTATGCCGTCCTGGCCTTCTTCGTTGGACTGCTCCCGGCGATGTTCCTGCACAACCGCTGGAACAGCATGGGGCAGAACTTCCTGGTGGAGTACTTCGTGGTCCAGGTCCCGATCTTCCTGGTAGCAGCAGCGGGCATCGTCCTGCTTCGTGTCGCGGAAGGAAAACTTACGCGCCAGCGGCTCCTGGAGTATGCCCGCGCCGGGTGGTTCACCCCGGCGGAAGTGGAAATGCTTGCTACCTCCCGGGGCAGGAAACAGGCTGTCCGCTGGGCAGCTGCGCGTGGCCGCGGGAGCCAGATGAAGGCCTTCATCAAGGGAGCCACGGCCTTGGCGTTTACACGCCAGCGGATACTCAGTGGCCGGGACGTCCACGTCCACCAACAGGACGAGCTGGACCATCTCCGCAGCATCCCCGGGCTGAGGGCGGCAGTACTGCAGTGAAACAAAAGGACCCGCCTCCACAGTTTTCTGTGAAGCGGGTCCTTTGGTGTTTGGTCAGGCCATGCGCCTACGCCAAAAGCGAAGGCTTGAGCTTCTGCAACCGGCCAAGAAGGCCGTTGATGAAAGCCGGGGACTCGTCCGTGGACATCGTCTTGGCGAGGGCCACGGCTTCGCTGACGGCTACTCCGTCAGGAACCTCGTCGTTGTAGAGCAGCTCCCACGCGCCGATCCGAAGGATGATGCGGTCCACGGACGGCATGCGCTCCAACGTCCAGCCCTGGGCGTAGGTCTCCAGGAATTCATCGATGGTTGTCTGCATGGACACGACACCCTCGACGATTTCCACCGTGTACGGATTGATGACCAGGTCAGTCTTCTCCCGGCGCGCTTTCATCGCGTCGAAAGCCGAAACGGAACGCTGCTCCGCCTCGAAGAGTACTTCCAGAGCCCTGCTACGGGCTTTACCGCGTGCGCTCACTAGTCGTTGACCCGGCCCAGGTAGCTGCCATCGCGGGTGTCGACCTTGACCTTCGTGCCCTGCTCAACGAACAGCGGAACCTGGATCTCGTAGCCGGTTTCCACGGTGGCAGGCTTGGTGCCCGCCGAGGAGCGGTCGCCCTGAAGGCCCGGCTCCGTGTAGGTGATCTCGAGCACAACGCTCGGGGGAAGTTCGATGTACAGCGGGGTGCCCTCGTGGATGGCAATGTTGACCATCTGGTTCTCGAGCATGAAGTTGGTGGCATCGCCAACAGTCGCGCCGGAGACAGTGATCTGGTCGTAGTCCTGGGTGTCCATGAAGACGAAGTCTTCGCCATCCTGGTACAGGTACTGGTAGTCACGGCGATCGACCGTTGCGGTTTCGATCTTCAGGCCGGCGTTGAAGGTCTTGTCGACCACCTTGCCGGACATGACGTTGCGCATCTTGGTGCGGACGAAAGCGCCGCCCTTGCCAGGCTTGACGTGCTGGAACTCAATGATGTTCCACAGCTGGCCCTCAAGCTTCAGTACGGTCCCGTTCTTGATGTCGTTTGTGGTTGCCACTCGTATCCTCTGGTTATCGCACTGGTTCTAGCTGCCAGCTATCTATGCCAAGCAGGCGTGCCAATCGGCCCGCCAGCGCGTATTTATCAAAAATCCAAGAACCATTCTACCGGCAAATACGGGTACGCCTTGCGGCAGGGATTGCCAGTGGCCCCTAAGAGGCCAGTTCCAGTACGTTCCGGGCCCGCTGCAGGGCCACTGCAGAAGAGTAGATCAAGGCTGCATCGGCTGCCATGGCCACCCTCAGGTCAAGGGCTTTTGCGAATTCCTCGGAGGCAGCCAGCGCGTTCCCGCTGACGAAATATGCCCGCCCCAAGTATTGGTGGACAATGGCCTCCTTGGAGCTGCCTTGGACATCCTGCAAAAGATGCCGGAACAACTGCACAGCCCGGTCCAAACGGTTCGTGGCGCGATGGACTTCAGCTTCGAAGATCCTCAACCTGAAGGACTCGGGATCCTTGTAGCGGGCCTCAGCCAGCAGCTCGGCCGCTTCATTGGGCTGGTTTTCCAGCAGCAAGGCCATGATGCGGTCTGCGGGGTCTTCGGAAGCCGCAAGCGCCGACTCCATGGCTTCCTCGTTGACGATCACGGGCAGCAGGGTATCGGGATTCATCCGGACACCCGGGAAACCCGCAGTCGGCCAGTCGCTGACGCCATCGCGCACGGCAACACTCATGATGCGATCTCCTGGTAGGCGGCGAACAGGAGGGACGTGTCGGGAACGTCCAGGATGCCAGGCTTGGCTATGCCGTCAAGGACAACGAAACGGAGAAGGTCGCCGCGGGACTTCTTGTCCCGGCGCATTCCGTCCAGCAGGCCCTGCCAGCGGTCCCTCCGGTAGGTGATCGGCAACCCGAGGCTTTCCAGGATGGTACGGTGACGGTCTGCGTCGGCGTCGGTCAACCGGCCGACGCTCCGCGACAACTCAGCGGCAAACATCATGCCCACGGAAACAGCGGCACCGTGGCGCCAGGAGTACCGCTCCACCAGTTCAATGGCGTGGCCCAAAGTGTGGCCATAGTTCAGGATTTCGCGAAGGCCGGATTCCTTGAGGTCCTGCGAAACAACATCGGCCTTGACCGTAATGGCACGCTCAATGAGTTCACGGACAACGTCCGAGCCCGGGTCCATCACGGCGTCGGTGTTCTTCTCGATGAGGTCCAGGATCGCGGGGTCTGCGATGAAGCCACACTTGATGACCTCCGCCATGCCCGAGATGAGCTCGTTCTTGGGCAGCGTCTGGAGGGTGTCCAAGTCTGCCAGTACGGCAGCGGGCGGGTGGAAGGACCCCACGAGGTTCTTGCCTTCAGCGGTGTTGATGCCGGTCTTCCCGCCAACCGAGGCATCCACCATGCCCAGCAGGCTGGTCGGCATGTGGATGACCTTGACCCCTCGAAGCCAGGTTGCCGCCACGAAACCGGCGAGGTCGGTGACGGCACCCCCGCCGACTGCCACAATGGCGTCGGAGCGGGTGAAGTCGTTTTGGCCCAGGACTTGCCAGCAGAAGGCGGCCACCTGGATGTGCTTGCCTTCTTCCGCATCAGGGATTTCGGCAGTCAGGGCGGTGAAACCAGCTGTTTCGAGTTCATCGCGGACGGTGTCGCCGGTCAGGCGGAGGGCCCGCGGATGGATGACCAGAACGCGTCGAACACGCTCACCGAGCTTCTCCGGCAGGGTCCCCAAAAGGCCCCGCCCCACCACGACGTCGTAGTTTTCATTAACGGACTGGCCAGTCACCTTGATGACAGTTGCTTCGTTGCTCACTTTTCAACTTCCTCTTTCAAGGCTGCATGCTGGCGCAGCCGCTCCTCCAAATGGAGGCCGATTTCCGCCACGGACCCCGAACGGACGTCCATGACGATGTCCGCGAGACGCTCATAGACAGGGCGCCTCGTGGCAAACAGCGCTTCCCACCGGGTCATTGCATCACCTTGCAGCAATGGCCTGCCTGTGTTCCGCGCAATCCGGTCAGCAACGGTTTCCGCGTCGCATTCGAGGTACACCACGGTGCACTCCCCCAGCAGTTGCTGGGTTCCGGAGTCAAGGACGGCTCCCCCGCCCAGTGAAATGACAGCTGGTTGATCCTTGGCATTTTCGATGGATTTCGCCACCGCACGCGCCTCTATCTCACGGAACGCGTGTTCCCCGCGTCCGGCAAAGATGTCCGCGATGCTGCCATGGGCAGCGACCACCACTGCGTCGGTATCCACGAACGGGAGACCGAGCTGGTGGGCCAGCTGCTGCCCAATGGCTGACTTTCCGACAGCCATCGGGCCAACCAGGACAACGGGACGGCCGGAAAGGCCATCCAGGATGGTGCGGGCCACTATCGGCCGACCGAGTCCAGGGTGGCCGGGATGCTGTCGAGGTAGCTCTGCAGGTTCCGCTGTGTTTCCGCAACGGAGTCCCCGCCGAATTTCTCGGCGACAGCCTCGGCAAGCACCAAGGCAACCATGGCTTCGGCCACAACGCCGGCCGCGGGAACTGCACAAACGTCCGAACGCTGGTGGTGGGCCTTCGCGGGCTCGCCGGTGCTGACATCGACAGTGCGCAAGGCGCGCGGAACCGTGGCGATCGGCTTCATGGCAGCACGTACGCGCAGGACCTCACCGATGCTCATTCCACCCTCGATACCACCAGCGCGGTTTGTCTGTCGAACGATCTTGCCGTTGTCATTTTTCACGATTTCATCGTGGGCGGCGGAACCACGGCGGGCAGCGGTCAGGAAGCCGTCCCCGACCTCCACGCCCTTGATCGCCTGGATGCCCATCAGAGCAGCGGCGAGGCGGGAGTCGAGGCGACGATCCCAGTGAACGTAGCTGCCCAGTCCCGGTGGAAGCCCGTAGGCGAGCACCTCGACCACGCCGCCGAGCGTTTCGCCTTCCTTGTGGGCAGCATCCACCTCGGCAACCATGGCGTCGGAGGTTTCGCGATCGAAGCAGCGCAGGGGATCAGCGTCGAGTGCCAGCACGTCGTGGGGCAACGGCAAGGGCCGGCCCTCGGGAACGGTCACGCTGGCAATGGAAACAGTGTGGCTGACCAACTCGACGCCCAGTTGCTTAAGGAATTGGGCGGCAACGGTTCCCAGAGCCACACGCGTGGCCGTCTCACGGGCACTGGCGCGTTCGAGGACCGGACGGGCTTCATCGAAGCCGTACTTCTGCATTCCTGTGAAATCCGCGTGGCCGGGTCGCGGCCGGGTCAGGGGTGCGTTACGTGCTTGGTCGGCCAAGAGCTCGGGATCAACGGGGTCAGCAGACATGATCTGCTCCCACTTGGGCCACTCGGTGTTGCCTACCTGGATGGCCACGGGACCACCCTGGGTCAGGCCGTGCCGGACGCCGCCCATGACGGTGACCTCATCCTGCTCAAACTTCATGCGGGCACCACGCCCATAGCCCAGGCGGCGACGCGCCAACGCGTCGCGGATTTGCGCGCTGGTGAGCTCAACACCGGCGGGCACGCCTTCAATAATTCCGATCAGGGCCGGACCATGGGATTCACCGGCAGTCAACCAACGCAACATATAACCAATCCTGCCATGTAAGGCTTCTAGAACACTCGTCGGGGAAGCCCGACTGAGTCGCACATCACATCTATGACGGCGGCATCCACGTCACAGCCGCTGAAGCGCCTGATCTGCTCCGCCGCCTGGTACATCAGCATCTCCAGCCCCGGGACTACAGCTCCTCCTTGGCGGTGCCACACCTCGGCGAGGCTGCTGGGCCACGGGTCGTAGGCGACATCCAGCAGGACTCCCGCTCCCGTTCCCGGCAGCGCTGCCAGCTCATCCGCCAACATATCGGCGGCACGCGGCGGGAAGGTCGAGATCACCAGGTCAGCTCCCGCCACGGCGGTGGCCGCTTCGGTCAGCGGCCTGACACTTACGGAGATTCCGACGGCGGCAGCGGCGGCTTCCGCGTCACCGGCACGTCCGGCGTCGCGGACAAAAACGTCGACGTGGCTGCCACCAAGTTCCTTCACGGCGGCAACTGCGGCAGCGGAGGTACCACCACCGCCAAGGATGGCGGCGTGGGGAGCGGAGGCAACCCCCGCATACCGGACGGCCTCAACAATGCCGGCGACGTCGGTGTTGTACCCCACACGACGCACCAATCCGCCGTCGTGCTCGAAGACGACCGTGTTGATGACTCCCAAGTCGGCACCCGCGCCCCGGACGTCGTCCACTTCCTTGACCATGGCCGACTTCAACGGCATGGTCACCGAGAGACCGCACCAGGAGTCGTCCCCACGGAGTGACTCCATGAACGCGGGAAGGCGCTCCACAGTGACATCGATCGCCGAGTATTCGATGTCCGCGCCCAGCTTGGCGTAAGCCGCAGTGTGCAGGGCCGGGGACTTCGAATGCGAGATCGGATGCCCCAGGACTGCGGCACGACGACTCACACACACCGTCCCGCGTTGGCCTGGCACCACGCGTTGTACTGCTCAACGTAGGTGTTGTGCTCGGCCAGCGTCTTGGAGAACTTGGTCTCCTTGGTATCCAGGTTGATGGTCACCCAGTAGAGGTAGTCGTTCTGTGTCGGTTTAGCCGCGGCATCAATGGCCGTCTTACCCGGTGAGCCGATGGGCCCGGCCGGGAGTCCGACGTTGGCGTAGGTGTTGTACGTGTTGGACTTGTCGGCTTTCTCTTCCTCCGTGAGGTGGAAGGATTTCTTGCCCAGACCGTACGTCACCGTGGCATCCGACTGGATCAGGCCGCTTGTCTCCACGTTGTTGGGCTTCAGCCTGTTATAGATGGCACCGGCCACGTTGCCGTAGTCCGCCTGGCCGCCTTCAGCCTGCACGATGCTGGCGATAGTGACGGTGTCGTACTGTTTGGCGGCGTCGGTGATGCCCTGGGATTTCAGTTCATCCAGGGTTGTCGTGACCAGCTTCTGGATAATGTCCTTTGCCGGCGTACCAAGCTCAAAGCGGTACTCCCCCGGAGCCAGGAAACCTTCAAGGTTCTTGGCCTTGGACGGGACCCCGAATTGCGCCGGTGCCTGGTTGAGCGCGTTAAGCTCCTGCATGGAAATACCCGAGCCCTTGGAAATGGCCTCAAGGGACTCGTTGATCCGCAGGCCGGCACTGAGGGCGAAGTACATCACCTTCGAGGCGTCCTTGTTGACCAGGACGTCCACGGCATCGGAGTTCTTCATCTCGGTCCGGAAAGTGAACTCGCCCGGAGACAGCTCACCTCCGTCGTTGAGGAATTCCTTGACGAAAGCATCGGCGTCGGCCACCACTTTGTTCTGGACAAGTTCAACGCCCACAGCTTTTGGCCCGGATCCTTCGGGCACCGTGATGGTGACCGAACCTGTTCCCGGCCCCGGATAGTCAGTGACCTTGTCCATACCCAGCAGGGGCTTGAGGAACTGGGCGCCAATGGCGATGGCGGCGACGAAGACGCCCAACGTGATCAGGAGGGCAAGGACACGACGACGACGCCGGGCCTTCTTCGCTGCTGCTTTGGAGGATGCTGTCTGCTCGACGGCCGCGATCAGGTCGTGGGGATGCTCGTCATGGTGGTGCTCGTCATGGTGGTGTTCGTCATGAAGATCATGATGCAGATCATGATGGTCATGGTGGTCATCGTGAAGATCGTGGTGGTCATCATGAAGTTCGCCGTGGGCATCGTGCCCGGCAAAGTCATGCGGGTGTTCCACATCGACATGGTCCGGCGCAACATGCCCGGGTTCGAGATGCCCGGGTTCGTGATGCTCCGGATCACCATGCCCGGGTTGTGGGGAGGATTCCTCGTCATGATGGACGTGGCCATCCCCGGGACCCAGCTCATGTTCCGGTCCTGCGGTGTGCACCTCGACAGGAGTATCGACGGAATTGGATCCGGAAGTGGATTCGACGGCAGGAACCTGTTCGGCGGAGACTGGCGCGGCTTCCGGAACGGGCGGAGTTGCAGGCTTCGCGACCGGCACGGGCGGTGCTGCAGGCTTCACAACCGGAACAGCCGGGGCAACCGAGGCACGTGGCACGGCGGGCACTGGACGGGGCAGCTCCGGCTCACCATTTGCCGGTGCGGAACCCTCCCCCGGGGTCGCTTCGGGAACGGGTACGACATTCTGGTTCTGCGTGGCGAGGAATCGTTCCCGCGCCCGCAGCTCTTTGCGGGTCAGCGGCATACCGCCGCCGGCGGTACCGCTGGAGGGGTCGTTGTTGACCGGGCTCACAGTTGCAGTCCCCTCGTAGAAGAATCGGGTTCACTGCCGGAGGCAGCCCGCAGCGTTGGGGCACTGGTGGGCTTTTCGGGTTGGGCCGGTGCCTGCACTCGGCGGCCAACGTCCGTTCCTCTGGCTTTTTGCATGTCGATTGCATGCTGCAGTATTCCAGCAGCGGCAACCTGATCAACCACTTTACGGTGGTTCTTGCTGCTCATGCCAGCTTGGTGCAGGTTGCGGTGTGCCGTCACGGTCGAAAGTCGCTCGTCCACGAGGCTCACGGGGATGTCCAAACCTGCCCGGACCAGCTCGCCCGCGAGCAGCTCGGCGTACACTGTGGCCATCTCCGCGGACGAACGTTCCTCGCCCTTCATGGTGCGGGGAAGGCCCACGAAAATTTGCACGGCAGGCAATTCCGCGGCGAGCTTGACCACGACGCGGACATCGGCGTTCTTCTTGCTGTCCCGCAACACTGTTTTGAACGGAGTGGCCAATATCCCGTCGGGGTCGCACAGGGCCAGGCCTACCCGGACGGTACCGACGTCTACCCCCAGCTTGATCCCTTGGGGGTAGACGCCACCGTTAGTACCAGCAACCACCGTCAGCGCTTGGCTATCGCATCCACCACCGCTGTGAGGGCCTCAGAGACCTTCCCAGCGTCGGCGCCGCCGCCTTGGGCGACGTCGTCCTTGCCGCCGCCGCCACCGCCAAGGATGCCTGCGGCCAGGCGAACCAGCGCACCGGCCTTCACACCGGCTTCACGGGCTGCCTCATTGGTGGCAATGAGGATCACGGGGCGGTCATTGCTGACGCCGGCAACGGCTACGGTGGCTGCTTCGGAGCCCAAGCGGCTGCGAAGGTCCAGCGCGAGGTTCCGAAGGTCGTCCGCTCCGCCGACCTGGCCGGCGTCGTGGGCTACAACCCGCACACCGGCAGCGTCCTTGGCCGTGCCGACCAGGTTGGCGGCGGCTGCGGTCAGCTGTTCCTTGCGGAGGCGGTCAAGTTCTTTCTCCGTAGCCTTGAGCTTGCTCAAGGTGCTGGAGATGCGGTCGGCAAGTTGACCTGAAGGAACCTTCAGGAGTTCGGTGAGCTCAGTCACCAAAGCCCGTTCAGCGGCAAGGTGACGGAACGCATCCAAGCCCACGAAGGCCTCCACACGACGGTTTCCCGAGCCTACGGATTGCTCCCCCAGCAGCGAAAGGCTGCCGATAAGAGAAGTGTTGGACACGTGCGTTCCACCACACAGTTCACGGGACCACGCGCCGTCGATCTCCACGACGCGGACTTCGCTGCCGTAGTTTTCGCCGAACAGGGCCATTGCCCCCAATGCCTTGGCTTCAGCGAGCCCCATCACCTTGGTGTCCACCCGGAAGTTGTTGCGGATGGCGATGTTGGAGACCTCTTCGATTTCAGACCGCGTTGCGGGGCTGAGGCCTTCGCCCCAGGCGAAGTCGAAGCGCAAGTAACCGGCCTTGTTGTACGAGCCGCGCTGGGTTGCTTCAGGGCCGAGGATCTGGTGCAGGGCGGCGTGCACGATGTGCGTGCCGGTGTGTGCCTGCTCGGCCGCGTGCCGGCGTTCACGGTCGACGGCGGCGCGCACCAACGCGTCAGAGGCAATTTCACCTTCGCGGACAATCGCCTTGTGCACGCTCAGGCCTTTGATGGGCCGCTGGACGTCCAGGACCTCCACCACGAAACCGTCACCGGTGATGAGGCCGGTGTCAGCGGACTGGCCACCGGCTTCGGCGTAGAAGGGGGTTTCGTTGAGGACCAGCTCAATTTCGTCACCCGTGGAGGCGTGCGCTACCGGCCGCCCGCCACTGACGATACCGCGGACCGTGGATTCGCCCTCAAGTTCGTCGTAGCCGGTGAAGACCGTCTCGCCCTTGCCCAGGAGTTCCTGGTAGGCGCTGAGATCCGCATGGCCGCCCTTCTTGCCCTTGGCATCGGCCTGCGCCCGCTGGCGCTGCTCAAGCATGAGCGCGCGGAAGCCTGCCTCGTCCACCTTAAGACCGGCCTCTTCCGCCATTTCCAGGGTCAGGTCGATCGGGAAGCCATAGGTGTCGTGAAGCGCAAAGGCATCGGCTCCGGACAACGGAACTCCTGCAGCCTTTGACTCCGCCACGGCGTCCTCCAAGCGCGCCGTACCGGAAGCGATGGTGCGCAGGAACGCCTTTTCTTCGGCGTAGGCAATCCGGCTGATCCGGGCGAAGTCAGTTTCCACCACGGGATAGACGCCCTTCATGGCGTCGCGGGATGCAGGAAGGAGGTCCGGAAGGCAGGCCTTTTCGACGCCGAGCAGGCGCATGGCACGAACGGCGCGTCGAATGAGGCGGCGCAGCACGTAGCCACGCCCTTCATTGGATGGCGAAACACCATCCGCGATCAGCATCAGCGCAGAGCGGATGTGGTCGCCCACGACGCGCATGCGGACATCGTCCGTGTGGTGCGGGTCCTCCGGGGACTCCGCCGAGGTGTATTCACGGCCGGACAGTTCGGCTGCCTTGTCGATGACCGGGCGGACCTGGTCGGTTTCGTACATGTTCTCGACACCCTGGAGGATCATGGCCAGACGCTCCATGCCCAGGCCGGTGTCGATGTTCTTCTGCGGCAGTTCTCCCACGATGTCGAAGTCAACCTTGGAGCGGACATTCTCGATCTGGTACTGCATGAACACAAGGTTCCAGATTTCGATGTACCGGGTCTCGTCGGCCAACGGACCGCCTTCGATGCCGTACGCCGGGCCGCGGTCGTAGTAGATCTCCGAGCAGGGTCCTGCAGGACCGGGCTGGCCGGTGGACCAGTAGTTGTCGGCCTTGCCCATGCGTTGGATGCGCTCGGCCGGGATGCCGGTGTTCTTGAGCCACAGCTCCTTGGCCTCATCGTCTTCTTCGTAGACGGTCACCCAGAGGCGCTCGGCAGGGAGTCCGTAGCCGCCGTCGTCGACGCTCGTGGTGAGCAGCTCGAAGGCGAACTTGATGGCGTCTTCTTTGAAGTAGTCGCCAAAGGAGAAGTTTCCGCACATCTGGAAGAACGTACCGTGGCGGGCCGTCTTTCCTACTTCCTCGATGTCACCGGTGCGGATGCACTTCTGGACGCTCGTGGCGCGGCTGTAGGGGGGCTCTTCGCGCGCGGTCAGATACGGAATGAAGGGAACCATTCCGGCCACAGTGAAGAGAAGTGACGGGTCGCTGGAAACGAGCGACGCGGAGGGAACGGCGGTGTGGCCCTTGCTGACAAAAAAGTCCACCCAGCGTTTGGTGATCTCCTGCGACTTCATTAGCTGATTTCTTACCCTTCTCAATTCACTGCACATGTTGTGCGCGGTACCGGCTGGTGCCGTTCCGCAGTTTTCCATTCTGCCCTGTTGGGGGCGTGGGAGCGAACCGCTCCCGCTAGCGGCGGCCTGCTCCGGCCTCGTCAATCCCCAGTGCCGCCCGCAGGTCCTCTTCACGCTGATGCATGCCGGTTCGTACGGCATCGGCAAAATCGAACAGGCCATCGGCCATCCTGCCGACGGCACGGTTCAGGCCCTCGGGACCGATGTTCGCCTGGGCTTCACTGATCTTCCGGAAGGCGATGACGCCGATGGCGACGCCAATGCCCATCCACACAATTCTTTTCATGGGTTTCTGCTCCCGTTGGTTCAGCGGCTGCGGCGGCCGGAGGAAGGTGTACGGCGGCCGGCGAAGGCTGAACGTACGCCATAGCTGAAGGCGGCCACCTTGATCAAGGGAGAACCTACCGTGGCAGCAACCAGCGACGACAACGCGGAGATGTTGGCTGACGCGTCGGAGACGTTCGACGCAATGCCGTCAACCTTCTTCAGCTGCTGGTTGGTGGTAGAGACAGTAGCTGTCACTTCATCCATCAGGGGCGTAGCGCCGTCGCTGATGGACCGGATCGACGTCCGTACCTCGTCAAAAACGCCGCCCAGCTTCAAAATGGGCACAGCCAACAACAACACAAGGAGCGCAAAGACTCCTGCTGCAATGAGGCCGGCGATGTCGCCACCAGACATAGAACTCTTCTCCTAGGGTCGTTGCGCTGCCCTGCACCAGCCGGATACCGGCTTTGGACAAGGCCTCCCCAGTACCTTACCTACTTTGGACCGGTACCTTACATACAAAGAAGCCCGCGGCAGGTGCCACGGGCTTCTGTGTATGCGCTGCTTGAATTTAGCGAGCGTAGAATTCGACGACGAGCTGCTCTTCGCAGATCACGGGGACCTCAGAGCGCTTGGGGCGACGAACCAGGCGGGCCTGCAGGGCGTCGATCTTGACATCCAGGTACGGCGGAACGTTGTTCAGAACGTGTGCGCCGGCAGCTGCCACCTGGAACGGGGGCATAACCTCGGAGCGGCTGTGAACGTGGATGAGCTGGCCTTCGCCAACGCGGAAGGACGGGCGGTCCACGCGGACGCCGTCAACCATGATGTGGCGGTGCACAACCAGCTGGCGGGCCTGTGCGATGGTGCGGGCGAAGCCTGCACGGAGCACGAGGGCGTCCAGACGCATTTCGAGCAGCTCGACCAGGTTTTCACCGGTCAGGCCCTTGGTGCGGCGTGCTTCTTCGAAGGCACGGGTCATCTGTGCTTCGCGGATGCCGTACTGGGCGCGCAGACGCTGCTTTTCGCGCAGACGTACGGCGTAGTCGGAGTCCTGCTTCTTGCGGGCACGGCCGTGCTCACCGGGGCCGTACGGACGGCGCTCCATGTACTTGGCGGCCTTGGGGGTCAGAGCAATGCCGAGTGCACGCGAAAGGCGTGCGGTACGGCGAGCACGAGTGTTGTTAGCCACTTGTGTCCTTCCAATTACTGCGGTGTGTCAGTGTTACTGGCCTCCATCAGGGAGAGCATCGGCCAACCGCTGCCTCTTGCTACTAGCCCGGGCGCACAGCACCATTGAGGAAATCTTCAAGGGGAGTGTGCGTCGGGCCATGCCAGACAAGCAACTATCCTACCATGTGCGGGGCCTCCGCCCGGCGGCATGACCTGGCGGCGCCAGTCCGCAGGCTACTCCCCCCGCACGATCCTGCGGAGCCGCTCCAACCTGGCCGTTATGTCCCGTTCGGCACCATTCATGGTGGGCTCGTAATAGTCCTTGCCCACCAAGTCGTCCGGAGGGTACTGCTGCGTTGCCACCCCATGGGGTTCATCGTGGGCGTACTTGTAGCTCTTCCCGTGGCCCAGTTGCTTCGCGCCCGGATAATGCGCGTCGCGCAAGTGCATGGGGATACCGCCACCGAATCCGGCGCGGACATCGGCTACCGCCTTGTTCAATCCCATATAGGCAGCGTTTGACTTGGGCGCGGTGGCCAGGTGGACCACAGCTTCGGCCAGCACAATGCGACCCTCCGGCATGCCGATCAGCTGCACCGCCTGCGCCGCTGCCACCGCCGTCTGCAGGGCTGTGGGATCTGCCATTCCGATATCTTCAGCCGCGGAAATCACGATGCGCCGCGCAACAAACCGTGGATCCTCCCCGGCTTCGAGCATGCGCGCCAAGTAGTGCAGCGCGGCATCCACATCCGAGCCGCGGATGGATTTGATGAAGGCGCTGGCAACGTCGTAATGCTGGTCCCCGGCACGGTCATAGCGCACTGCTGCTGTATCCACCGCACGCTCGGTGTGGCGAAGTTCCACCAGCACCGGAGCGTCAGGTGCGCCATCGTTGGCGAGTCCCGGTTCGCCGTCGTCGCCGGCTTCTTCCCCGGAGCCTGGCCCGTCCGGCCCGGACGTCGCGACGGCGGTGCTGTCACCAAACGCGACGCCGGCAGCGGCTTCCAGCGCGGTCAACGCCCTTCGCGCGTCGCCACCTGAGAGACGGACAAGATGGTCCAGGGCTTCGGGACTGAGTTCCACCCGGCCGGCCAGGCCGCGGGCATCGGCCACGGCCCGTTGCAACAGGCCTGCAATGTCATCATCGGTGAGCGGTTTCAGCGTCAACAGGAGCGACCGCGACAACAGCGGGGACACCACGGAGAACGATGGGTTCTCAGTAGTGGCTGCCACCAGCACCACCCAGCGGTTTTCCACTCCTGGCAGCAGGGCATCCTGCTGGGCCTTGTTGAAGCGGTGGATCTCGTCCAGGAACAGGACGGTGGTTTTCTTGTAGAGGTCGCGGGCCGTCAAGGCTTCGTCCATGACGCGCCGGACGTCCTTGACCCCGGCGGTGATGGCAGACAGTTCCACGAACTTCCGTCCTGGCCCCCGGGCTATCACGTGCGCCAGGGTGGTCTTGCCGGTTCCGGGCGGGCCCCACAGGATCACGGAACTCGGGCCGGCGGGGCCGGCAGCTTCGGCTCCGGCCGCCAACTGCCGCAGGGGGGAACCGTGCCCGAGCAAATGCTGCTGTCCCACGACGTCGTCCAGCGTCCGCGGACGCATTCGCACTGCCAGGGGACTGCGCTGGGACGCCATCCAGCTGGCGTCGGATGGCCCCCGGAGGGAATGCGGCGTGGCAGGCAGATCCTCCGACTCGTCGTCGCTGACTGCACCGGCACCAAAGAGATCTTCCACATGGATAGGCTACTCATAGTTCCAGCAAAGGAGGCATCGACCGTGGACCGACCAGCATCTTCCCCGCGCCGGCAGGCCAGCCGGACTGCCGTAGTGCCCGCCGGGAGGCTGCACGGTTGGGTGGACCGGTTCACTGCCAGTCATGGTCCGGTAGTGGAAGACCTCGACGACGGCGGCCTGCTCCTGCGGGCGGCCGACGGCACCACCGCACTGCTGAAATCACCGTGGCCGGCCGATGGACGTCCGGGCCGCGGAGCGACTGGGCTCGAACGGCTCGCCTCTTTGGCCGCCCAGGAACGCGGCCTCGGCATTGTGCTGGTACGCCGCGGCGGCTATGCCCTGGCCTCGGCCACCGGAACCACGATCCTCGCTTCGAAGAGCGGCAACCGCTTCATCGACGCCAAAACCACAGCGGAACACGCGGCCAGGATCTTTGCCGGACATCGCATCGAATACATCGTGTCCGGCGGCGACAGGACGCTGGTGGAGCAGGTCCTTGCGCAGCCGGCGGTGAAAGCCTTCACGGGCCGCACGCGCCTTGCGTTCCTTGGTGTCCAGGAGGTCAGGAGCGCCACCTTGCCCCACGCGGCAGCAGAGGCCTGTTCGTTGCGGATCACCGTAACGGAACCTGAAGGTTAGCAGCCGCTGGGTTGCCGCTTCAGGGGAGCCTGCCGGTAGAGGTAGCTGCCGTAGTCGGTAAACCCTGACTGCGTGTACAGGGATTGCGCGCCATGGTTGGCGGCAGTAACCAAGAGCCAGAACCCCTTGAGATCCAAGGCCGCGCCGGCCTTCACCAGCGCGGCCAGTACCGTGGCGCCGTGACCGCGCCTGCGGTGCGGAGCCGACGTCGCCATGCTGTAAATGCCGCCCCAACCGTCCACCAAGGCGAGACGTCCGACGGCGGCGGGGGCGCCGTCGTCGTCCCTCACCAAGGCGTACAGCGACGGGCAGCCGGTAAGGATCTTGTGCGCCACGGACAGTTCGGCATCACCGCCCCGGCCGTCGACGGCCCACCACAAGCGCAGCCATTCATCGGTGGGGTGGTCCAGGATTTCCACGTTCGCTGAACCGGACGGCACACCGTCCACGCCCCGGACCATGATCTTCGTTTCGGACTGCCGTGTGAACCGCTGCCGGTCCAGGACGTCATTGAGGGCAGCGTTGCGGGCATCATCGAACACCTGGAATATCAGCGGAAGCCGTCGGTGCCGGTACCAGTCGGAAGCGGAGCGGACCAGCCTCTCGAGGGCGCGGTCCGTGGTTGACACCCCGGACGTAGCGCCGGGCCACACGGAGTTCGCCCGCTGGGTGACGCCGCCTGAAGCACGGAGCACCCACTCCCCCGCACCGTCCTGTTCAAGAACTTCGCGTTCGAGCGCCGGCCAGGCCTTGTCCATGAGTGTTTCCAGGAGTGCTTGCTGAATCATGAGGGGATCCTTCTGTGGCTGGAACGCAAAAGGCCCCCCACCGGAGTGGGGAGCCTCTTGGTCACGTAGTTACTCGGACTTCGTTTCCGGCTTGGCCGCGGGCTTGGCCTCGGGCTTGAAGTCGACGCCGGCCTCTTTGCGCTGCTGCGCCGTGATCGGTGCAGGTGCCGCAGTCAGGGGGTCGTAGCCGTTGCCAGACTTCGGGAACGCAATAACGTCGCGGATGGACTCCACGCCGGCAAGCAAGGCGACAACACGGTCCCAGCCCAGGGCCATCCCGCCGTGCGGAGGTGCGCCGTACTTGAAGCCCTCCAGCAGGAAGCCGAACTTGGTTTCAGCGTCTTCCTTGTCCAGGCCCATGAGCTGGAAGACACGTTCCTGGACTTCGCGCTCGTGGATACGGATGGAACCGCCACCGATTTCGTTGCCGTTGCAGACGATGTCGTAGGCGTAGGAGAGTGCGTTCTCGGGATCCTTATCGAACGTGTCCAGGAACTCAGGCTTGGGCGAGGTGAACGCGTGGTGCACGGCCGTCCACTGGCCTCCACCGACAGCTACGTCGCCGGAAGCGACAGCCGCGGCGGCGGGCTCGAACATGGGGGCGTCCACGATCCACACAAACGCCCAGTCCTTGGGGTCGATCAGACCGGTACGGTGGCCGATTTCAACGCGGGCAGCACCGAGCAGGGCGCGGGCAGCCGACTTTTCGCCGGCCGCGAAGAAGATGCAGTCACCGGGCTTGGCGCCAACAGCATCGGCCAGGCCGGCACGCTCTTCTTCCGTGAGGTTCTTGGCCACGGGGCCGGCGAGCTCACCATCCTCCTTGAAGAGAACGTAGGCCAGGCCCTTGTGCCCGCGCTGCTTGGCGAATTCCTGCCAGCCGTCCAGGGTACGGCGGGGCTGGGAAGCGCCGCCGGGCATGACCACGGCGCCGACATACGGTGCCTTGAAGACGCCGAAGTTGGTGTCCTTGAAGAACTCGGTGAGCTCTGTCAGTTCCACGCCGAAACGCAGGTCCGGCTTGTCGGAGCCGTACTTGGCCATGGCATCCAGATACGTCATGCGGCGGATCGGGGTAGGGATCTCAACGTCGATCAACTGCCAGAGGGCTTTGACGATTGCTTCGCCGAGCTCGATCACGTCGTCCTGGTCAACGAAGCTGGCTTCGATGTCCAACTGCGTGAATTCCGGCTGCCGGTCCGCGCGGAAGTCTTCGTCACGGTAGCAGCGGGCAATCTGGTAGTACTTCTCAAAGCCGCCTACCTGCAGGAGCTGCTTGAAAAGCTGCGGCGACTGCGGCAGTGCGTACCAGGAACCCGGCGCCAGACGTGCCGGTACAACGAAGTCGCGGGCGCCCTCCGGCGTCGAACGCGTCAGCGTGGGAGTTTCGATTTCAACGTAGCCACGCTGGTGCAGCAGCTCGCGGGCCACCCGGTTTGCCTCCGAACGCAGGCGCATGTTGCGGGCGGGGCCGGGACGGCGGAGGTCCAGGTAGCGGTGCTTAAGCCGTGCTTCCTCGCCCACTTCAACGTGTTCGTCGATCTGGAACGGAAGCGGCTCGGAGGTGTTGAGGATGACTACCTTATCGGCAATAACCTCGATCTCGCCGGTCGCCAGGGCCGGGTTTTCGTTGCCTTCGGGACGCTTATTGACAGTACCCGTCACCTGCAGGACGTACTCGTTCCGCAGGCCATGGAAGACCTCTTCCTCACGGACAACCACCTGGGCGACACCGGAGGCGTCACGCAGGTCGACGAATGCAACGCCACCGTGATCACGGCGGCGGCCCACCCAGCCGGCCAGGGTAACGGTTTGTCCAATGTGCTCGGAGCGAAGAGATCCGAGGTCATGTGTGCGCAGCACAGCATTCCTTTCAGCATGAAATTTATGTGGACCACAGCAAAGGCGGTCCCGTCCGAGTTTACCCGCCCCGGCCGCGGCTCCCGCCCAACGGCGGAACAAGCGATGGAGGTATCAGGCAGTGGTCACGCGGACGTACAGGTCCTCTTCCGAGGGTGTCCACACCGCGGGGTCGGCATCCACCTGCTCGCCCGTGCGGATGTCCTTGACCTGGTGCTTGCCGTCGTCGTCGGTAAACCACACGAAGGGGATGCCACGGCGGTCAGCGAACTTAATCTGCTTGCCGAACTTCTCAGCCTTGGCCGCAACCTCGGTGGCGATGCCCCTCCCCCGCAGTTGGGCGGCGATATCCTGCGCCGCAGACCAGCTGTCGTCCGTGGTGAGGGCGACGAGTACCGCGGTCGGCACCGATCGCGAAGCAGTGGCCAGTTCCTGGCTGAGGATGCGCGAAACGAGTCGGGTGACGCCGATGGAAAGGCCGACGCCGGGGAACTTGCGGTTGCCCTTGCTGGCAAGGGCGTCGTAGCGGCCACCGGAGCAAATGGAACCAAGCTGTTCGTGGCCCACCAGGACGGTTTCGACGACGGTTCCGGTGTAGTAGTCCAAGCCACGGGCGATACTCAGGTCGGCGACCACCTTGCCCGGAGCACGCTGGACGACTGCCTCGATGACCTGCTCCAATTCGTTAAGGCCCTCTTCAAGAAGCTCGTCACTGACGCCAAGGGCGCGTACCTGCTGGACGAACGAGGTGTCTTCGGTGCGGATTCCAGCCAGCTTGAGGGCAAGGCCGGCTTGCTCTTCCGTCGCGCCGAGCTCGCTCTTCAACAGTTCGGCGACCCTACCGGCGCCAATTTTCTCCAGCTTGTCGATGCTGCGCAGGACCCCGGCAGTGTCCGAGAGGCCGATCCCGCGGTAGAAGCCTTCGGCCAGCTTCCGGTTGTTGATGCGGAGCCGGAAGTCAGGAATCGGCAGGGCACTGAGGGCCTCGGCAATGACCAGGGCGATCTCAACGTCGTAGCGGAACGGAAGCTCGCCATCGCCCACCACGTCGATGTCCGCCTGGGTGAACTCGCGGGCACGGCCTTCCTGCGGCCTCTCGCCGCGCCACACCTTCTGGATCTGGTAACGGCGGAACGGAAATGCCAGGTAACCGGCGTTTTCCACCACGTAGCGGGCAAATGGAACAGTGAGGTCGAAGTGCAGGGCCAAGGCATTGGGGTCAGCCTTGTCGGCCGGGTTCTGCTTCGCAGGGTCGCCCTCGTCGTCCTGGAGACGGCTCAGCCCGTAAACCTCTTTGTCGATCTCGCCCTTGCGGAGAAGCTGCCCCACGGTTTCAACCGCCCGTGTTTCGATGGAAGAGAACCCGTGCAACTCGAACGTCTTGCGAAGCGTATCCAGCACATGGAGCTCCACCAACCGCTCCTGGGGAAGCCACTCGGGGAATCCGGACAGGGAGGCGGTACGTGCCATGGTTGAAATGTCTCCTCGAAGAAAGCTGACGCTGGCCCTGGCACCGCAGCTTTAAACGCCCGTTCGGCGTTTACAGGGCGGGCGTCCAGCCGGTCATGCATAAACTATGTGCGGCAGCCAGTTTATGCTTTCCGCGCGTGCACATCTAATGCAGCATGCCCGGTTCCTGTCGGCAGCCTCGGAACGTGGACACAATCAGGAGGACTCTTGGCAACAAGGTCGCGGGATGACCGCGAAGCGAAACGGCGCATCAGGCAGATGGAAGCCAAGCGTGCCCTGCGGCAGGAACAGGGCAAGCGGCGTAAACGCGACAACACCATCGCCATCGGTGCCGGGGCGGCGGCAGTGGTCCTCGCCGTCGTGCTGCAATTGACGGTCTTCAGTTCGAATCCTACGGAGGCTGAGTTTGCCGCCGCGGAAGCCGGACTGAGTTCACCCTCTGCCTCGCCGGCAGCCTCCAATAGCCCTGATATTCCAAGCCCGGACACGGCCGCAGGAAAGTCGTTCGCCGGTGAGCTCTCGCTGAACGGCGGTGTGCTGGGCGTCGAGCTGAACGGCACCGCGGCCCCTCAGGCCGCCGCGGTCTTCAAGTCGCTGGCCGACGCCGGTTACTACAACGGGAAGACCTGCCACCGGCTGACGACCGGAGAAACGTTCGGTCTCCTGCAGTGCGGCGCCGCCTCCGACGACGGAGCGGACGACCCCGGATACCGGTGGGGTCCGTTGGAAAACACGCCCACCGACAACAAGTACCCGGCGGGAACCATAGCCGTTGCCCGCACCGGGAATGACGCATACGGTAACGGGCACCAGTTCTTCATCGTTTACAAGGACACCACGATTCCGGCCGATACAGCCGGCGGATACACCGTGGTGGGCAAGGTAACCAGCGGCCTGGACGTGGTGACCGCCGTTGCTGCCGCCGGCCTCAAAACCGGTGAAAGTACCAGCGACGGCGCCCCTGTGGCACCTGTCACGATAGACTCGTTTTCTCTGAAGTAACCAGCTCCAGGCCCCGGCCCGGGGTGCATTACCTTAGCAGTCCCTCCAAGCGAAAGACTTTTAGCGGTGACAGACAGTCAGAAATCCGACGAAACAGCAGTAGTGGCCAGCGAAGAGGCAGTCGAGGCCAACAGCCCAGGCAATGCCGAAACTCCCGTCGCGCCCGAACCTGCACAGGAACCAGCACCGGCACAAGAACCCGCGCCTGTTGAGGAGCCGGCAACGCCGGCCGCACCCCGCCCGGCACCGTCCGCAGCTCCATCCCCGGCGGCGTTCGCAGCCCGGCCCAAGGCTCCCGCCGCCGTCGTTCCTGCCGCCCCTGCGGTATCTGCCGCGTCGCTCGCCGAGGCAGCCAAATGGGGCCGTGCTGAAGGTGATGGCCACGTATTCCTGACGCTGGATGGCGAGGAACTTGCTGTTGGCCAGTACCCGGGCGTCACTCCCGACGAAGCCCTGGGCTACTTTGCCAGGAAGTTCGACGACATCATCGCCCAGGTTGTCCTGCTGGAACACCGTGTTGAATCCAAGGCTCCGGCCACGGACATGCAGAAGACCGTCACCCATCTCCGTGAGCAACTCGCGGAGCGCAACATGGTGGGCGATATCCGTTCCGCTGAAGCACGCCTGGACGCCCTCTCCACCCAGATCGTGGAGCTCGAAAAGTCCGAGAAGGCTGCCCACGACGCCGTACGCGCCAACGAACTCGCAGCACGCGAAGCGATCGTGGCCGAAGCAGAGTCCATTGCCGGGCAGGATCCCGCCCAAATCCAGTGGAAGACCTCCAGCGCCCGAATGAACGAGTTGTTCGAAACCTGGAAGGCGGCGCAGAAGAGCGGCGTTCGACTGGGCCGAAGCAACGAAGATGCTTTGTGGAAGCGGTTCCGTTCGGCACGCACGGTGTTCGACCGTCACCGCCGCGCCTACTTCTCGCAGCTGGACAGCAACAATTCCGCGGCCAAGTCTGCCAAGGAAGCGTTGATCGCCGAGGCCGAAGCACTCTCGTCGTCCACCGACTGGGGCTTCGCAGCCGGCGAATACCGCAGGCTGATGGACCAATGGAAGGCGACGCCCCGCGCCAGCCGCAAGGACGACGACGCCCTGTGGGGCCGTTTCCGCGCGGCACAGGACGTCTTCTTCAGCAACCGCCAGGCCGCCAACGACCAGATCGACCAGGAATACAGCGCCAACCTTGTGGTCAAGGAGCAACTGGTAGCCGAGGCACAGGCCCTGTTGCCCATCAATGACCTCAACGCAGCCAAGAAGGCCCTGCAGTCCATCCGGGACCGCTGGGAAGAAGCAGGCAAGGTCCCGCGCGGAGACATGGGTCGCATCGAGGCCGGCCTCCGCAAGGTTGAAGACGCCGTCAAGGAAGCCGAAGAAGAGAAGTGGCGCCGGAGCAACCCGGAGACCAAGGCACGGACCAACAGCGCCCTTTCGCAGCTCGAAACCGCCATCGCAGGTCTCAAGGATGACCTTGAGAAAGCGGAGAAGGCAGGCGACCAGCGGCGCATCAAGGCTGCCCGCGAAGCCCTGGAAGCCCGTCAGGCATGGCTGGACCAGATCCAGCG
Organism: Paenarthrobacter sp. TE4293; assembly: GCF_050435325.1. Taxonomy (NCBI): domain Bacteria; kingdom Bacillati; phylum Actinomycetota; class Actinomycetes; order Micrococcales; family Micrococcaceae; genus Paenarthrobacter; species Paenarthrobacter sp. TE4293. The sequence goes on along the minus strand of NZ_JBNJRY010000001.1, from coordinate 132,707 downwards.
CTCAGCCAGCGACCTCGCCTAGCAGCTTCTGGAATCTGCAGTACCAACAGGCTCCGTTCCGGTTATCCACATAACCGGAGCGGAGCCTGTACTCGTTGACCGGCCGCGCGGAATGATCGATGAATGGATCCCGATGTCGCCGCCCCGCCCATTTCGGAACCGGTCATTCCGGAGCTCTACTCCCCCAACCGCATCTTTAGCTGGAATGAACTCCAGTGCATGGCCTTTGATGGCATCCTGCTGCCGCTGTACGGGAAGAGTTATGCCTCACCGGGCATCGCAGTCACCCATCGCCTCAGGGCCCGCGCAGCAGCCCTCACCGTCCCGGAACGGATCCGAACCAAGGTGGTCGCCGGACGGCTCACTGCCGCGTGGATCTACGGCTGCGCCAACCCGCCCGATCACCTGTCACTCCTGGTTGATGCAAAGCACCGCATTTCGAGCCTGCGCGGCAGCACGCCCTGCAGCCTCCACGAGGTCCGGCTCGGTCAGATGGACGTCGTGAGCCTGGGCGGGATGTTGGTGAGCAGCCCACTCCGCACCGCGGCAGACATCGCTTTGCACGTCGAAAGCGACCGCGCCCTGCCTACCCTGCGGCGCCTCCTGGACAAAGAGGACCTGGGCATAAGACTCCGGCTCCTCACCTTGGCCGTGGAGGCGGCGCCCCGGGTACCGCACAAGCGGCGTGCGTTGGCCACCCTGGCCCTGCTGGCCGACCCTGTGCGGCCAGCCGACGCAGGGACAGGTGGTGCCTGACTAGCTGCGGCGCCTGTTACCGGTGGTTCGGTAGACGTCAAAGACGCCATCGATGCGGCGGACGGCATTCAGAACGTGGTGCAGGTACTTGGGATCGCCCATCTCGAACGCGAACTTCGAGATCGCCACCCTGTCGCTGGATGTGTGGACGGAAGCCGCGAGGATGTTGACGTGGTTCTCGGACAAAATACGGGTCACGTCGGACAACAGGGACTTGCGGTCCAGGGCCTCCACCTGGATCTCCACCAGGAAGACACTCGACTGGGTAGGAGCCCATTCCACGTCAACGATTCTGTCCGGCTGGTCGCGCAGCCCGGAGACGTTGGTGCAGTCGGTCCTGTGCACAGAGACTCCCGATCCGCGGGTGACGAAACCAAGGATGGGGTCCGGCGGCACGGGGGTACAGCATCGGGCAAGCTTGACCCAGACGTCACCCACGCCGCGGACGATGACGCCGGAGTCGGAGAACTTGGATTTGGCAACCTGCGTGGGAATGCTGACTTCGTCGAGGTCTTCATCCGGCGTTTCATGGCCGCCCAGGTGCTCGACGAGTTTTTCCATCACTGACTGGGCAGAGGTATGCCCATCGCCGACGCCGGCATAGAGCCCGGAAATGTCGACGTAGTGGAAGTCTTCGGCCACCGCTGACAAGGCGTCATGGGTCATCAGGCGCTGCAGGGGAAGGTTCTGCTTCCGCATGGCCCGCGTCAGCATGTCCTTGCCGCGGTCGATCGCTTCTTCGCGGCGTTCCTTGGTGAACCACTGACGGATCTTGTTCCGTGCCCGGGCAGACTTGACGAAGTGCTGCCAGTCCTGGCTGGGACCGGCGCCTTCCGCTTTGGAGGTGAAGATTTCCACCCAGTCGCCGTGGTTCAGTTCACTGTTAAGCGGGACCAGCTTGCCGTTGACGCGGGCGCCGATGGTCCGGTGCCCTACTTCGGTGTGGACGGCATAGGCGAAGTCGACCGGAGTTGAACCGGCTGGAAGTGCCATGACTTCACCCTTGGGGGTAAAGACGAACACTTCGCGTGCATTGATTTCATACCGCAGGGAGTCCAGGAACTCGCCGGGATCGGATGTTTCCTGCTGCCAGTCCACCAGGGACCGCAGCCAACCCATGTCGCCGTCGCGCGGGCTGCCGGGGCCCTGCGCTGTCCGGTTTGGCTGGTCCTTGTACTTCCAGTGCGCTGCTACACCGTACTCAGCCCGGCGGTGCATTTCGTGGGTACGGATCTGGATCTCCACGGGCTTGCCGCCGGGACCGATCACCGTGGTGTGCAGCGATTGGTACATGTTGAACTTGGGCATGGCGATGTAGTCCTTGAACCGTCCCGGAAGGGGGTTCCATCGCGAATGCAGCGTACCCAGGGCTGCGTAACAGTCCCGGACCGAATCCACCAGGACGCGCACGCCCATGAGGTCGTTGATGTCGTCGAAGTCCTTGTCCCGGACGATCATCTTTTGGTAAATGGAGTAGTAGTGCTTGGGCCGGCCAGTAATGGTCGCTTTGATCCGCGCCGTACGCAGGTCGTCGGCTATCTGGTTACGGATGACACTGAGGCTCTTCTCGCGCTCCGGTGTACGGTCGCCCACCATGCGGACGATTTCCTCGTAGACCTTCGGGTACAGGGCGGCGAAGGACAGGTCTTCGAGTTCCCATTTGATGGTGTTCATGCCCAGGCGGTGTGCCAGCGGCGCGAAGATTTCCAGTGTTTCGCGGGCTTTACGTGAGGAGGACTCCGCCGAGACGAAACGCCACGTGCGTGCATTGTGCAAGCGGTCGGCCAACTTGATCATCAGGACGCGGATGTCCTTGGCCATGGCCACAACCATCTTGCGGACTGTTTCCGATTGCGCGGCTTCACCAAAGCTGACCTTGTCCAGCTTGGTCACGCCATCCACCAGCATGGCAACCTCGGGGCCAAAATCGCGGGTCAGGTCGGCCAGGGTGTACGGGGTGTCCTCCACCGTGTCGTGAAGCAACGCTGCAGCCAACGTGGTGCCCGTCATGCCAAGCTCAGCCAGGATGGTGGCGACGGCCACCGGGTGGGTGATGTAGGGATCACCGCTCTTGCGCTTTTGGCCTTGGTGGCTTCGCTCGGCAACGGCGAATGCCCGCTGGATCAAGTCAAAGTCTTCTTTGGGGTTGTTCGCCCGAACAGTCCGGAGCAGCGGCTCAAGGATCGGTGAGTACGGAGCGACGCCGCGGCCCGTGAGGCGGGCCAACCGTGAACGCGTACGCTCCCGTCGCCCAGGGAAAGTGGGACGCACGCCTGGGGTATCGACCGGAACCGTTCCCGATGTCCGTCCAGCCACGCTCGTTGCCGGAACAGCCACAGCCTTGTGGCCGTCTTCCCCGCCCGCCGGTGGTGCCGACGTCGCACGTTCTTCCACAGAAGTACCCCTCACAACCGATTTAATTCTCCCAGTCTATTCCCGCAAGTGAATGCTTCTGCAACTGGGCAGCACATGACGATCGGGCCGGCAAGTCAAAGAACCGGCACCCGCACTGGCGCGGGTGCCGGTTCCTGATCAAACAACGGCGTTGAAACAGCCCTAAACGGTGGCTTCAGCCCTGCGGTGGGCTACCTTCTTGGCTTGCTTCACGAGCTCCGGCTCCCCTTGGCGCAACCAGGCGTAGAGCGGAGCGGCAATGAAGATCGTGGCCGCCGTACCGATGAGGATGCCCACGAACAAAGCCAACGACAGGTCGCGGAGGGTGCCAGCGCCCAGGAGTCCTGCACCGATGAAGAGGATTGCTGCCACCGGCAACACGGCCACCATCATGGTGTTGATGGAGCGCACCAGGGTCTGGTTGACAGCCAGGTTGACCTCCTCACCAAACGTGCGGCGGGTGGAGGTGGAAATGTCCGAGGTGTTTTCGCGGATCTTGTCGAACACCACCACGGTGTCGTACAGCGAGTAGCTAAGGACTGTCAGGAAGCCAATAATGGCCGACGGCGTAACTTCGAAGTTGCTCAGTGCGTAAACGCCCGCCGTGGTGAACATGGTGACGAGCATGCCGACCAACGCAGACAACGACATTTTCCAGGTCCTGAAGTACAGGGCCATGAGGATGGCAGCCAAGGCAACGAAGACAACCAGGCCGATGAGTGCCTGCCTGGTGACATCCTGCCCCCAGGTGGGTCCCACGAAGTTGGAGGTCACTTCGTTTTCGGTCACGCCGTAAGCGCTGGTCAGGCCGTCCTTGATGCGGTTGGTTTCGTCATCGGTCAACTGATCGGTTTGGATCCGCATGGTGTTGCCGGCAACGTTGGCCACCCGCGGGATGGCATCAGGGACGACGTCGTGCACGGCCTTTTCGCCGAGGCTCGCGTCCGTGGTGCTGACGTTGGACACCGTGAATTCCGAGCCGCCACGGAACTCGATGCCCAGGTTGAAGCCGCCCTTGGCAACCGGAATCAGGATGGAGAGGGCCACTGCAACGGCCGCAATGATGAACCAGATCTTCTTCGAATTGACGAAGTTGTATGAGCGTTTGCCCGTGTAGAGCTCATGGCCAAAGGTTGCGAAGCTCGTAGTCATTACTTCTCCTCCTTGGTGGCCTTGGAGGAACCAGTCAGCTGGCCCTTCTCGGCGAGGCGCCGTTCGGCGATGGTCATGCGTCGTTCCGCTTCGGCGGCTGCACCGCTGTTACGCGGACGCACCGGCGTGGGCTTGTCCTCGGGCGACCGGAGCCTTCCTGCACCCCGGTAGAGGGGCATAGCGCCCAGACGGTCCGGCGAGAGGCCGGAGAACCGGTGTCCTTCGCCGAAGAACTTGGTGCGGGCCAGCACCTGGAGCATGGGGTGAGTGAACATGAACACCACCAGGAGGTCGGCCAGGGCCGTCAGGCCGAGGGTGAACGCGAAACCGCGGACGTTGCCGACTGCGACAAAGTACAGGACCAGTGCCGCCAAAAGGTTGACCGCCTTGGAGGCCAGCACAGTGCGCTTTGCGCGCTTCCAGCCGTTCTCGACGGCGGACACCAGTCCGCGTCCCTCGCGCAGCTCATCACGGATGCGTTCGAAGTAGACGATGAACGAGTCCGCGGTCTGGCCGATGGCCACGATCAGGCCTGCCACGCCGGCAAGCGAGAGACGGTAGTTCTCCGTCCATCCGAGGATGGCAATCGCGAGGTAGGTCAGGACACCGGCAACTACCAGTGATGCGATGGTAACGAAACCCAGGGCGCGGTATTGGAAGAGTGAGTAGACAACAACCAGTAACAGGCCGATGATGCCTGCCAACAAACCGAGGCGAAGCTGGTCGCCACCAAGCGTTGCAGAGATCTGCTCCTGCGACTGGATCTCGAAGCTGATGGGCAGCGCACCAAAGCGAAGCTGATCGGACAGGGCCTTGGCGGACGCCTGGGTAAAGTTACCGGTGATCTGGGGCTTGCCGTCGGTGATAACTGCAAGGGATCGTGGCGCGGAAATGACTTTGTCGTCCAGGACGATGGCGAACTGGGACTTGGGATCGTCGGTTCCCTGCGCCTGCGCCGCCACATAGAACTGGTTAAGGCGCTCGGTGACTGCCTTGAACTTGGCGGTTGCTTCACCGTTGAAGACGATGTTTACGCCCCAGGAGTTTGTCACCGACCCCTGTGCTCCCTGGACCTGGGAGTAGGAGGACGAGGCGATATCCTGCCCCTTGACTTCAACCGGGCCAAGAATGTACTTGACGGCGGGAGTCTGTGCAGTTGCTGCCTCGCAGGTGACAAGGGGTTTGGCCGGATCGGAACGGTCCCGCTTCTCAGTGGATGGATTGACGCAGTCCAGTGCCTCAAATTCCTTGACGATGTCCGCTGTCACCCAGTTGATGTCGCTGGCATTCGCAGGCTCCGCAGTGGGCTTGGGCAACTGGTCATCGGGGGTCCGGGATTCAACCGGGATGGCGGCAGGGTCAGCTGCAGCAATCACCGGCCGGAAGTTCATGTCGGCTGAGGCCTGGATCAGGTCACGCGTTTCCTTGGACGGTGTCCCCGGGAGGCTGACCACCACGTTGCGGCCGGACTGCGTGCTGATCTCGGCTTCTGCAACGCCGGAGCCATCAACACGCTGGCGGATGATGGCAACTGCCTGGTTGAGCTGCTCTTCATTGATCTCGCTGGATCCCTCTACCCTGGGTGCCAGGATCATCTGGGTTCCGCCTTCGAGGTCCAAGGCAAGCTTGGGGGCCCAACTGGCGTGGCCAGTCAGAACTCCGCCAGCCAGGACAGCGGTGAGTACAACGAATATTGCTCCAAGCCAGGTCAGCACCCTGCGGGCTGAATTTTTGGGGCCGGTCCGTGCCATTATCGATCTTCCTGTTATCGCCGGACAGCCGCCGGCCGACGCTGGTAAGCGTCTGCCGGCGGCTCTCCGCTGCCGTAGAAGTTGCCTTGCGCGGGGGTGCCGCGACTGACGATCCTAGTTGTCCTTCTTGTCCTCTTTGTTGAGGCGCGCAATGGTTTCTTCCGGCGTCTCAACGACGGCAGGAGCTTCGGTACCCGCGACTGTCAAGGAAGAAGCGTCATCCGGAACAACAGGGGCTTCTTCGGCCGGCGTTTCGACTACCTTGGTGACGGCCTGGCGGTGAACCGTGGCCTGGTTACCCGGGGACAGTTCGATGACGACCTTGTTCTCGGCTTCGTCGATGGAGACGATGCGGCCAAAGAGACCGAAGCTGGTCATGACGTCGACGCCCGGAGCGAACTTGGACTGCATCTCAGCCTGCTGCTGCTGGGTCTTCTTGTTGCGGCGGAACATCATGAAGACAAAGAGTCCAAGCATGACGAACAGCAATATGGTCATTGGATCCACAGGGAAGTTCCGTTCTGTACTTACGTTTTGGTTCACGGCAACGTCCCTGGCGTATCCGCGATGCGGGCGCATGGATCAAGGACTCGAACGTGCCGAGCGTCATACCAGTCTAGAGGGAAAAGCTGAACACGGCGTGTTAACCGATGGTATCTACGCTTTCGGCGTGGTTTTCGTCTTCGTCGAAGAGTGCCAGGGTCTCCTGGCCGAAGACTCCGGCTGGCACGGCATAGCCGAGGTGGGTCCATGCTGATGCCATGGCGATGCGGCCACGCGGCGTGCGCCCCAGAAGTCCTTCACGCACCAGGAACGGCTCAGCCACGGTCTCCACCGTCTCCGGTTCTTCCCCGACGGCGATCGCCAACGTGGACAGGCCCACGGGACCGCCATTGAACTTGGTGATCAGGGCTTCCAGCACAGAACGGTCCAGGCGGTCCAGTCCCCGCGCATCCACTTCATACATATCCAAAGCCGCCGAGGCGGATCTGGCGTCGATTTGCTCGATACCGTGAACCAAGGCCCAGTCACGGACGCGGCGAAGGAGGCGGTTCGCGATACGAGGAGTGCCACGGGACCTGCCGGCAATTTCCGTGAACCCCGCCGAGTTCACCTTCAGGTCCAGAAGTCCGGCAGAGCGTCGAAGAACGAGTTCCAGCTCAGCAACCGAGTAGAACTCCAGATGCCCGGTAAAGCCGAAGCGGTCACGTAGCGGTCCTGGCAAGAGGCCGGCCCGGGTGGTAGCCCCTACCAAGGTGAACGGGGGCAGCTCCAGCGGTATGGCGGTAGCACCTGCCCCCTTGCCCACCACGATGTCCACACGGAAGTCCTCCATCGCCATATAGAGCATTTCCTCGGCCGGCCGGGACATCCTGTGGATCTCGTCGAGGAACAGAACCTCCCCTTCCGACAACGAAGAAAGGATGGCGGCGAGGTCACCGGCGTGCTGGATGGCCGGGCCACTGCTGATCCGCAGTGGCGCGTTCATCTCGGCGGCGATGATCATGGCCAGGGTGGTCTTGCCGAGCCCGGGAGGGCCCGACATCAGCACGTGGTCAGCGCTGCGGCCACGCATGCGCGAAGCCTCCAGCACGAGGGCGAGTTGCTTGCGGACGCGGTGCTGGCCGACGAAGTCGTGGAGGTTCTTGGGGCGGAGCGCAGCCTCGATGACCCGCTCTTCCGGCTCTTCTCCCCCGGCGACGAGTGACTGCTCAGCCACGGCTGCCTACGCGGTTGCCGGCACGGGCGCCGTCCTGGCCGAGCCAGCGAAGGGTGGCGCGCAGAATCTGGGCAACATTTCCTGCATCCACCAGTTCGGGTGAATCCGCCATGGCCTTGTCGATGCTTCCGGTAGCGTCCTTCTCGGACCATCCCAGGCTGGTCATTGCGGCGACAACCTGCGGCTTCCACTCGGCATTGGTGGCGACCGCCGCAGCATTGGCTGCCGGGCCGGTGCCATGCGGTACCAGCTTGCCGGCGAGTTCCAGGACAATCCGGCCGGCAACCTTGGGCCCAATGCCCGGGACCTTGGTGAAAGCCTTGCCGTCACCGGTGTGTGCTGCCACCCGGATTGCTTCGGGCTCGTGCACGGCCAGGACGGCCAGCGCCAGCCGTGGCCCTACCCCGCTGACACTGAGCAGGACATCGAAGACTTCCCGTTCGTCGTCGCCAGCAAAACCGAACAACGTCAGCGAATCTTCCCTGACGATCATGGAGGTGAAGAGCTTGGCTTCGGTTCCAACTTTGAGGTGGCTCAGGGTCTGCGGAGTCGCGAAGACGCTCATGCCTGCGCCGTTGAGGTCGATGACGGCGGTGGACAACCCCACGTGGGCAACGGTTCCACGAAGAAAACTGATCAAGACCCGGCTCCTGAATTATTACGGCCCAAGTGGACTATCCGAACATATCTACGAATACCCTAGCAAGGACGGCCGGCAATCACCGTGCGCGGCGCGCTTTTGCTTCGGCTTCAGCCCAGGCCTTCTGCGCGGGGGTGAGTGAAGCAGCCCCCGAACCGCCACCGGCTGCGCCCATTCCGCTCCCTGCACGCCAGGCATGGGTCAGGGCCAGCGCCAGGGCGTCAGCCGCATCCGCAGGTTTGGGCGGAGCGTCGAGGCGCAGGATCTTCGTCACGAGCTTGGTGACGGCATCCTTGTTCGCCGTACCGCTGCCCGTCACTGCGGCTTTGACCTCGGACGGTGTGTGGAGGGCAACGGGAATTCCACGGCGGGCCGCCGCTGCAATCACCACGCCCGAGGCCTGGGCCACACCCATCACCGTGCTGACATTCATCTGGGAGAAGACCCGTTCGACGGCGACAACGTCCGGCTCGTGCCGGTCGAGCCACAAATCTATTGCCTCCGCGATCACCAGAAGCCTCTTGTCCAGGGTCAGATCAGCGGAGGTACCAACCACCCCGACGGCCACCATGGTGGCCCGGCGGTTCCGCTCGATGTCCACCACGCCGATGCCGCAACGGGTAAGGCCCGGATCGACTCCCAATACGCGAAGAGTCAAGTCCGGGCCTTCCTGATTGATGTGGAAATTGTGAACTGCCCTGCCTATTCGGCGTCGAGGGCAGCTTGCACTTCCTCGCTGAAGTCCGCATTGCTGTAGACGTTCTGGACGTCGTCCAGGTCTTCCAGCGCGTCAACGAGCTTCATGAACTTCTTGGCACCGTCAATATCCAGTTCCACCTGCATGGACGGCACGAACTCGGCTTCATCGGTTTCGTAGTCGATGCCGGCATCCTTAAGGGCGTCGCGGATGGCCTGGAGGTCGGAAGGCTCGGAATGGATCTCCCAGTTCTCGCCGCTGTCCTTGACTTCCTCGGCTCCGGCTTCAAGGACTGCCATCAGGATGTCGTCTTCGCTGAGGCCGTTCTTCGGCAGGACCACGACACCCTTGCGGGCGAAGAGATAGCTGACCGAACCGGGATCGGCGATGGTGCCACCGTTGCGCGAGATAGCGAGGCGAACCTCTGACGCAGCACGGTTCTTGTTGTCGGTCAGACATTCGATCAACAGCGCCGAGCCCTGCGGGCCGCGGGCCTCATACATGATTTCGGTGTAGTCCACGACCTCACCGGTGAGCCCTGCACCACGCTTGATGGCGCGGTCGATGTTGTCGTTGGGAACCGATGTCTTCTTGGCCTTGGTGACGGCGAGTTCCAAGCCCGGGTTGCCGGCGAGGTCGGGACCGCCCATGCGGGCAGCAACTTCGATGTTCTTGATCAGTTTCGCGAACGACTTTGCACGCCTGCTATCAATGATGGCTTTCTTGTGCTTGGTGGTCGCCCATTTGGAGTGGCCTGACATGCTTTACGCTTCTCCTCTGATCATTCGAATAAAGAGTTCATGCACGCGCTTCTCCCCGGTCACTTCCGGATGGAAGGAGGTGGCCAGCAGGTGGCCGGAGCGCACTGCAACAATTCTAGCCACTCCGTGCAAAGCAGCCGTGTGGCTGGCGTGGTCAGGATCAACCTGCGCCAGGATTTCGACCTCCGGGCCAACGCGTTCCACCCATGGTCCGCGGATGAAAACAGCATGAACGGGAGCTACGCCGGACTCCCCGGCGCTGAAGTCCAGACCCTTGAAATCAAGATCCGTTTCGAACGATTCGCGCTGGCGGCCAAAGGCGTTTCGACGGACAGTAATGTCCAGGCCGCCGAAGGTCTGCTGGGGATTGCCGTCAAGGTCCTTCGCGGGATCGGCGATTTCCTCGGCCAGCAGGATCATCCCCGCGCAGGAGCCGTAGACCGGGAGTCCGTCCGCTATGCGCTTGCGGATCGGGTCGCGCAGCTCGAAGATCCGCGACAACTTGTCGATGGTGGTGGATTCGCCGCCGGGAATGATCAGGCCGTCAATGTCTTCCAGCTCGGAAGGCCGGCGGATGCCCACGCCTGTGGCACCAGCGGCCTCCACGGCGTGGATATGCTCGCGGAAATCGCCCTGGAGTGCCAGTACGCCGATCCTGAGTCCTGAACCCACGCGCGATGAAGCGTCGGAAAGGGGGTTGGTCATTGATCCATCATAGTGCGCCGTGCCCGCTGCGACGTCCTCCACGACCTCCCACGACTGCCTGGGGACCGGGTTTCATGCCGTAACTGGGATATATTACAGAGCATGCTTTCCTTCAGCGTCCCCCTCGGCAAGCTGGTCCGCACACTGTCCCGGCTTCGGGGTGGAGGATCAGCTTTACCCGGCCTGGTGGTCGAGAAAATCGACCCCGGCTTCATGCAGCGAACGCTGGCCTCACTCCCCCACGGCGTGGCAGTGGTCAGCGGCACCAACGGCAAGACCACCACAACCAAGATGGTGGTGGAACTCCTCGAAAGCCAGGGCCTGAAGGTCTTCACCAACCGCACCGGCAGCAACTTCACCCGTGGCGTGGCCGCGTCGCTCCTCGGCGAGGTGGACTGGCGGGGAAGGCTCGACGCCGACATCGCCATCCTCGAACTCGATGAAGCCCATGCAGTCCACTTCGTCAATAAGGTCCAGCCCCGCTTCAGCCTGCTGTTGAACGTCCTTCGCGACCAGTTGGACCGGTTTGGCGAGATCGACAAGACCGCCCGCTTGCTGGAGCACATCGCCTCGAGGACAACGGACACCGTGGTCTTGAACCGGGAGGATCCCCGCGTTGCCAGGATCGCGAAGATCCTCACTGTTCCGGATGCGCCGTACCACCCCGACATCCGGTATTTCGGACTGGACGAATCACTGCGGAGCACCTTTCCCAACGACGACGAGATGCGGACATCCGGCTCCGGTCCATCGCCGTCCGGCACTCCTGTAGCCGCGGCCGAAGGTGACGCAGTGGACTTGCCGGCGGCCGACGTCGTGCTCCGCCGGGTAGGGGCGCAGGATGCCGACTTTGAATTCGACGGCGGGACTGTCAGTACCGCTATGAAGCTGCGTGGGGTTTACAACATCTTCAACGCCGCAGCCGCCCTGTCGCTGGCGCGCGCAGTCCTTGGAACCGGCCCCGTTGACACCCCCAAACTGGTCAAGGCGCTGGGCGAAGTAGCTCCCGCGTTCGGCCGCGGCGAAAGCCTGACGGTGGATGGACAACCCCTGGAACTCGTCCTCGTCAAGAACCCCAGCGGGTTCCGTCTCGGGTTGAAATCCTTCCCGGCCGGTGGCTATGCCACCATGATCGCCATCAACGACAACTACGCCGACGGCAGGGACATGTCGTGGCTCTGGGACGTCGAATTCGAGTCATTGCGCGGGGACGGCGTGGAAGTCCTCACCGGCGTCCGCGCCTACGATATGGCGCTGCGGCTCCAGTACGACGAGGTCCCCTTCGGCGTAGTGGAACCGGACATCACCGCTGCTCTGCGCGCCTTCATCAACGGGTCCCGCGGTAAACCCAAGCGGATCTTCTGCACCTACACCTCCATGCTCGCCATACGCCGCGAACTTGCCAAAATCACCATAGTTGAGGTGGTCTCATGACCTCGGATCCACAGCCAAGCAAGGGAACCATCCGCGTCCTCCAGCTCTACCCCCGCGAAATGAACATTTACGGGGACTGGGGCAACGCCTTGGTCCTCCAGCAGCGGATCAAGTGGCACGGTTACACGCCGGAACTGCTTGAGTACAACGTGGGCGACGAATTTCCCGACGACATCGACATCGTCGTGGGCGGCGGCGGACAGGACAGCGGTCAGCTGGTGATCCAGGACGACCTCCAGGCACGGGCCGAACAGCTGAAGCACCTGGCCGACGGCGGCGCCCCCATGCTGGTGATCTGTGGGCTCTACCAGCTTTTTGGCAAGTTCTTCAAGACCAGCGCCGGACCCGTCATTCCCGGAATCGGCATCCTGGACGTGGAAACCCACGGTACGGACGAGAGGCTCATCGGAAACGTGATCATGAAGTCCACCGAATTCGGAGACATCATGGGCTACGAGAACCACAGCGGGCAGACCACCTTGGGACCCGGCGTCGAGCCTCTCGGAACCGTTACGAAAGGGGCCGGCAACAACAGCAAGGACGGCCACGAGGGTGCCCGCTACAACAACGTGGTGGCCAGCTACCTTCACGGCTCTTTGCTGCCGAAGAACCCGGCGATTGCGGACTTCCTCATCCGCACTGCGGCCGAACGCAAGTACGGCACCTTCGTGCCCGGAACGCCCGACGACGACTATGCCCGGCTCGCGCGCGAACACGCTGCACGCCGACCGCGCTAGGGGCTATTTTTCCTTGGTGATCAGCAGTTCGTGGGCTCCGGCAGCCGCTGCGCCCATCGACTCAACCACCGCTTGGGTCCGCTGGTGCGTTTCGGCGTCGGCGGCCGGTGATGCACACACTCCCTGTGGGGCGTCGCTGGCCACCGAGCACCACCGATAGGGATCCCGGACAATCACCGACGGAGCCCAGGCAAGGTCCGACGCTGTCCAGGCACCTGCGGCATTCTGGCTGAATTGGGCCCTCACCAGCAGGCCTTCGTTGTTGACCACATACCACGGCGACAACTCCGTAATACCGTTGCCGAGTCCGTAGACAATCCAGGTGCCTTTGTAGTTCTCTATCGGCAGCACCGAGTGCGTATGGTGCCCGTAGATCATGGTGAACTGCCCACTGTCCACCAAGGCGTGGGCTACGTCCTGCTGCTGGGCGTTTGCTTCGCTGGCGTATTCGTCTCCGGCGTGCATCACACCCAGGACTATGTCCGCACCCATTGCCTTGGCCTGGGTTGCCTTGGCGATCATGGCAGCAGGATCCAGTTCGTCCACCAGCCAGGGGTACTCGGGGATCTGCCCGTTGTGTCCATAGGTTCCGATGATGACGGCAACTTTGGCAGCGTCCGTTTCAAGCATCAGAATTTCCTTGGACGCTGCCTCGGTCCGGTAGGAGCCAGTGTGTTTGAGCCCCGCAGCGTCGAGAGCATCGAGCGTTCGGAGCAGCCCGTCGGTCCCGCGGTCGATGGTGTGGTTGCTCGCCGTCGTGCAGGCTTTGTAGCCGACATCCTTGGACGCGGTGATGATCTGCGGCGGCACGTTGAACGACGGGTACGCAGAGAAGGACCCCTCGGGGGTCGCCACCGGTGTTTCCTGATGGCAAATGGCGAGATCGCTGTTGGCGATGTAGCGTCGCTGCCCTTCGAGCAGCGGAACGAACGTGTACCCAGGCAGTCCTGCCGCAGCGGCGTCCGCCCTTGCTTGTTGCCACAGCTGCGCATGGACCAGCATGTCGCCGGTCACGGTGATGGAGGTGCAGCGCAATTCCGGGCAAGCGGGTCCCCTGCCCGGAGTGGGGTTCGGCGCCGGAGTCCGTGTGGGTGCTGGGGCCTCCGCGGCGGGAGGCGAAGCTGTGGCGCTGCTGTTCCGGTCGTCGTTTTCAGCGATGACACCGCAGGCTCCCAACGAAAGGGCAAGTACCGCTGTGATGCCCAGGACCATCGCCTTCGGAGAACGGGTCCATCCTGCCGATGATGTGATATTCCCCATGTTTTTCATCCTACGGCGGAAGTCCTGTCCAACCGGGTGTGCCGCCCTTGAGGACACGATTCTTACGTGAAAGAGTCACTTCATGACCAATCCCCTCCTGAGCCCCAGCCCTTTGCCCTACGGTCTTCCTCCGTTCGCCGGCATCACCCCCAGGCACTATGCCGAGGCCATCGATGCCGGGTTGGCCACGCACTTGCAGGAAATCCAGGTGATCACGGACAACCCCGAACCGGCCTCCTTCGAGAACACGGCCGTGGCCATGGAGCGCTCCGGGCGTCTCCTGGACTCGGCGGCCGCAGCGTTCTTCACCCTGGTTTCGGCGGATGCATCTGATGAGATCAAGGCCCTGGAAACAGAACTGTCACCCAAATTCTCCGCACATCAGGATGCCGTCTATATGAACCGACCCCTGTACGAACGCTTCGCCGCCATCAACACCTCACATCTCGAGGCAGAATCCTTGCGCCTGGTGGAGGAATACCTGAGGGGGTTCCGGCAGTCCGGCGTCCAGCTCGACGACGCCGGACAGGAACGCTTGCGCGACGTCAACGCAGAACTCTCCCGGCTGGGAACCGAATTCGGGCAGCGCGTCAAGGACGGCATGAAGTCCGCCGCGTTGCTGCTGGACGACGCCGACGAACTGGCCGGACTGCCGATGGAGGACGTGACCGGCGCCGCCGAAGCGGCGAAGGCAGCCGGCCAGGACGGAAAGTATCTCCTGACGCTGATCCAACCCAGCAACCAGCCCGCCATTGCATCGCTCCAGAACCGGAGCATCCGGCGTCGTCTTTATGAAGCGTCCCTCGGGCGCGGCATCGATGGCGGGAACCTGGATGTGCGCGGCCTCGTCACCTCCACTGTCCGGCTGCGGGCGGAGAAGGCTGCGCTCCTCGGCTTCGCAAATTTTGCCGAACTCGTGGTTGACCAGCAAACAGCACCCGACTTTGGCGAGGTCCAGGCCATGCTCAGCCGGCTGGCGCCTGCCGCTGTCCGCAACGCCCAAGCCGAAGCCGATACCCTGGCAGAGTCAGCCGGACATGACGTGGAACCGTGGGACTGGGCTTACTACTCTGCCCGGGTCCGCACGGAGAAGTTTGACGTGGACGAACAGGCCCTTCGTCCGTATTTCAGTTTGGAGAACGTCCTGGTCGACGGCGTGTTCCACGCAGCCACCCAGCTCTACGGCATCACTTTCCACGAATGCGACGACCTTGATGGCTACCACCCTGATGTTCGCATCTGGGAAGTGCGCGACGAGGACGGCGAGGGTAGGGGACTCTTCCTGGGCGACTACTACACCCGCCCGTCCAAGCGTGGTGGGGCGTGGATGAATTCCCTGGTGGAACAATCCAGACTGCTGGGAACAAAGCCCGTGGTGATCAACAACCTCAACATCACCAAGCCCCCGGCCGGCGAGCCTGCACTGCTGAGCCTCGACGAGGTCCGGACCGTCTTCCACGAGTTCGGCCATGCCCTGCACGGCCTGTTCTCGGATGTCACCTACCCGCGCTTTTCCGGAACATCCGTTCCGAGGGACTTCGTCGAATACCCATCGCAAGTGAACGAAATGTGGATCATGTGGCCTGAGGTCCTGGCCAACTACGCCCGTCATCACTCCACCGGGGAAGCCCTGCCCCAAACCACGGTGGATAAGCTCCAGGACTCGCTGCTGTGGGGGGAAGGATTCGCAACTACCGAGTATCTGGGAGCTGCACTGCTGGATCTCGCCCGGCACGTGCTGTCGGAAGCGGATGTCCCACAGGATGTCCTGGCCTTTGAGGCCAAGGCCCTTGCCGACACCGGCATCGCCCACCCGCTGATTCCACCGCGATACAGGACTGGCTACTTCCAGCACATCTTTGCCGGCGCCGGTTACGCGGCTGGTTACTACTCCTATATCTGGAGTGAGGTCCTGGATGCTGACACCGTGGAATGGTTCAGGGAGAACGGTGGCCTGACGCGCGCGAATGGAGACCGGTTCAGGGCCGAGTTGCTCTCGCGGGGCAACAGCCGCGATCCCTTGGAGTCGTTTCGGTCATTCCGGGGCCGCGATGCCGACTTGGAACCGCTCCTGAAGCGTCGCGGACTGGAGTAGGAGTTTCCGGAGCAGGAGTTTAACAACGGCGGGCGCTGATCCCTAAAAGGATCAGCGCCCGCCGAAGAATGTTTCTTACCAGCCGCGCTCTGCGAGGCGGTGGGGCTGCGGGATGTCGTCGACGTTGATGCCGACCATCGCTTCGCCCAAGCCGCGGGAGACCTTGGCAATAACATCGGGGTCGTCGTGGAACGTGGTGGCCTTCACGACGGCGGCAGCGCGCTCTGCCGGGTTGCCGGACTTGAAGATGCCCGAACCGACGAACACGCCGTCCGCGCCGAGCTGCATCATCATCGCAGCATCAGCCGGGGTCGCAATGCCGCCGGCAGTGAACAACACCACGGGGAGCTTACCCGTGGCAGCAACTTCCTTGACCAGCTCGTACGGGGCCTGCAACTCCTTGGCCGCAACATACAACTCATCCTCCGGGAGGGCGGCGAGCTTGGCGATCTCGGCACGGATCTTGCGCATGTGGCCGGTGGCGTTGGAAACATCGCCGGTGCCGGCTTCACCCTTGGAACGGATCATCGCCGCGCCCTCGTTGATGCGGCGCAACGCCTCACCGAGGTTGGTGGCACCGCAGACGAAGGGGACGGTGAAGTTCCACTTGTCGATGTGGTTGATGTAGTCCGCCGGGGTCAGGACCTCGGACTCGTCGATGTAGTCAACACCGAGGGACTGCAGGACCTGGGCTTCGACGAAGTGGCCGATGCGGGCCTTGGCCATGACCGGGATGGACACGGCGGCGATGATCGCATCGATCATGTCAGGATCCGACATCCGGGACACGCCACCCTGGGCGCGGATATCGGCCGGGACGCGCTCGAGCGCCATGACGGCGACGGCACCGGCGTCCTCGGCGATGCGGGCCTGCTCGACGTTAACGACGTCCATGATGACGCCGCCCTTGAGCATCTCAGCCATGCCCCGCTTGACGCGGCTGCTGCCCGTGACGCTGTTCGCGGACGAACCGGCTTCGTTGCTTACATCTGGTGTAGACACAAAAACCCCTATGGGTAGATAAACGACCTTCTTGCCGGAGGCACGCGCAGCCACACGACCGCAATCAGCGCACACCGGGTTTCAGGTCAAGGTGACCAAGTACTAGTAATAGTAGTCGCACGTTGCAGGGTGGCAGTACATTCATTACCGCCTTGAAAGGCAACATCGGGGCTCTGGTAGGACAGCTGCACAACCGCCTTCATCGAACTCTGGTCAGTTGCCAGTTCCCTCAGTCGCGGCCATGGCTTGGCGCCGCACGGCGGACATCCGCTGAATGATGGTGACCACGCTGGCTATCGCCAGGAGGATCAATGTCGCGAACAACACCACGGGTGGGAGCCCCAATCCGGTCAGGCCCGTAATGAGCAGCACGGATGCCAAACGCTCAGCGCGCTCGGCGATGCCCACGCTGGCCTGGTATCCCAGGGACTCGGCTTTGGCCCTCGCATAGGAGACAACCATGCCAAGGACAAGGCAGACGACGGCGGCGGTCCCGATCGCGTGATCTTCACCCCGGGTGAAGAACCAGATGGTGATACCTGCAAAGATCGCCCCATCTGCCAGGCGGTCCAGGGTGGAATCCAGAAAGTTGCCCCAGCCACCGCTCCTGCCTTGGAGCCGTGCCATGATGCCGTCGACGACGTCGGAGAATGCGAAAAAGGCGACCACCACGGACCCCCACCACAGATGGCCCAGCGGATAAAGGACGAGCCCGCCCAGGATCACGCCGGCAGTACCGGCCATGGTCACCGCGTCAGGAGACACACCGATCCGGAGGAGCCAACGCGCCAGGGGGGTAAAAAGGGAAGTGAAGAAGCCGCGCGCATGCTTATTGAGCATTCGACTCCCCCGGCCAGGCTTCGGCCACCAGCGTGCGGACTTCGTCGAGCGTCTGCGTGATGGCCTTGGTCTGGGCGATGATCGGGAAGAAGTTTCCGTCGCCACCCCAGCGCGGAACGACATGCTGGTGAAGGTGCGCTGCGATTCCCGCTCCGCCGGTGACACCCTGGTTCATGCCCAGGTTGAAGCCGCTGGGGTTGGAGACCTTCCGCAACACCCGCATGGCGGTTTGCGTCAATTCGGCGAACTCAGCCGTCTCCTCCACAGTGATGTCTGTGTAGTCGGGCACATGCCGGTACGGACAGATCAGGAGGTGCCCCGGGTTGTAGGGGAAGAGGTTGAGGACCACGTAGCACGTCCTCCCCCGGTAAACGATGAGGGATTCCTCGTCGGAACGGGTTGGTCCCACACAGAACGGGCAGTCGTCCTTGTTCTTGAACTGGTCCTGCCCGCCCTTGATGTATGCCATGCGGTGCGGAGTCCACAGGCGCTGAAACGCGTCCGGTACGCCCGCCAGTCCGAAATCATCGGTTACGTCGGCGTCGCCCGGAATGTCAGCTGCCGCGCCTGTGTTCTCCTGCACCGTCTCCGTGTCCGTTCCGTCAGCTCTCGCGGTTCTTGACGGCGTCGACAATCCGCCGGACCGCCTCGGCCACAGGCACGCCGTTGTCCTGGCTGCCGTCACGGAAGCGGAACGAGACTGCGCCGGCCTCGGCGTCCTCGCCTCCCGCAATCAGGACGAACGGGATCTTGTCCTTGCTGGCGGTGCGGATCTTCTTGGGGAAGCGGTCCGAGGAGATATCTACTTCCGCCCGGATGCCCGCGGCCTTGAGTTGGCCCACGACGTCGAACATGTAGTCATTGAACGTCTCGGCCACCGGGATGCCCACTACCTGGACGGGAGCGAGCCAGGCGGGGAAAGCACCGGCATAGTGCTCGGTGAGGACGCCCATGAACCGTTCCACCGAGCCAAAGAGGGCCCGGTGGATCATCACAGGGCGCTGGCGGGTTCCGTCCGCGGCCTGGTATTCCAATTCGAAGCGTTCGGGCAGGTTGAAGTCCAGCTGGATGGTGGACATCTGCCAGGTCCTGCCCAACGCGTCCTTCGCCTGGACGGAGATCTTGGGACCGTAGAAGGCAGCTCCACCCGGGTCCGGCACCAGCTCCAGGCCGGAAGCTGCGGCCACTTCGGACAGGGTGCGGGTGGCTTCTTCCCAGGCGGCATCGTCACCAACGAATTTTTCTTCGTTCTTGGTGGAGAGCTCCAGGTAGAAGTCGTCCAGGCCGTAGTCCTTGAGCAGCCCAAGGACGAAGTTCAGCGTGGTGGTGAGCTCGTCCTTCATCTGTTCGCGGGTGCAGTAGATGTGGGCGTCGTCCTGTGTCATTCCACGCACGCGGGTGAGGCCGTGCACCACGCCGGACTTTTCGTAGCGGTACACCGAACCGAATTCGAACAGGCGCAGCGGAAGTTCGCGGTAGGAACGGCCGCGGGAGCGGAAGATCAGGTTGTGCATAGGGCAGTTCATCGGCTTCAGGTAGTAGTCCTGGGCCGGCTTGCGCACGGTACCGTCTTCGTTGAATTCGGCGTCCACCTGCATGGCCGGGAACATGCCGTCCTTGTACCAGTCAAGGTGCCCTGAGACCTCGTAGAGGTGGCCCTTGGTGATGTGGGGTGTGTAGACGAACTCGTAACCGGCATCCACATGGCGCTGGCGGGAGTAGTCCTCCATGGCCTTGCGGATGATTCCACCCTTGGGATGGAACACCGGAAGACCTGAGCCAAGCTCGTCCGGGAAGGAGAACAGGTCCAGTTCGACGCCAAGTTTGCGGTGGTCGCGCCGCTCGGCTTCGGCAATGCGTTCCTGGTAGGCCTTCAGGGCTTCCTTCGTGGGCCAGGCGGTGCCGTAGATGCGCTGAAGCTGCTGGTTGTTCTGGTTTCCCAGCCAATAGGCGGCAGAGGAGCGCGTCAAGGCAAAAGCGTTGGCGATGATTTTGGTGTTGGGCAGGTGCGGTCCGCGGCAGAGGTCGCACCAGACGCTCTCGCCGCTCTTCCTGTCAACATTGTCGTAAATAGTGATGTCGCCGGCGCCGACCTCAACGTTGACGCCTTCAGCGGCGTCGCTTGCGTCGTTCTTCTTGCCGAGCAGCTCCAGCTTGTAGGGCTCGTTGGCCATCGCTTCGCGGGCTTCATCCTCGGTGACCACGCGGCGAACGAACTTCTGGTTCTGGTTGATGATCTTCTGCATCATCTTCTCCAGGGTGCGCAGGTCTTCCGGAGTGAAGGGCTCTGCGACGTCGAAGTCAAAGTAGAAGCCGTCGGTGATGTACGGGCCGATGCCGAGCTTGGCATCGGGGCGCAGCTGCTGCACGGCCTGGGCCATGACGTGGGCTGTGGAGTGACGGAGGACGTTGAGTCCATCGGGTGATTCGATGGTGACGCCTTCGACGTTCGCACCCTCGGCGAGGGCCTGGTCAAGGTCGGTCAGCACACCGTTGACCCGGGCTACAACGACGTCGCGGCGCTCGAAGAAGAGTTCCGCGCCGGTAGTCCCTTCCGTCACCTTGGTCTCTTCGCCATCGACGATGAGGGTGATCTGTTGGGCATCTGACACGGGTGTCTCCTATTCATAGTTAAGGCTTCATAGCTTGTGGCGTACGGGGACCACAGCCAGCCACCGTCAATCGTATCCGCTTCCGCAGGGGCGGCCAAAGCAGCGCGCCGACGTCTGGTTGCGCGACCGCTCAGCTGCCCAGGCCGGTGATGGCGAGGTTCCTGGAAATGCCATGCAGGGCGCCGTGGTGGGTGTATTCATCCGGAAGACCGCCTCCGGCAGGGAGGAGTTCTGCAAATGGCAACGATTCCGGCTGGCCCAGGTCCCAGGCTTTGGTGGCGCTCAGGCTGATGCCTCTGGGACCGGTCCGTCTCGTGGTTCCCCGGATCAGCAGCAGGCGGGTGCCAAAGAGCAAGGGTCCGGACTCTTCCTGTGCTTCATGGAAGAAGACCGAGTCCACGCACCCCGTGCCATCATCGATGCTGATGAAGACAACGCGCCTGCCGCCTCGCATGGGCGGGGTTTGGGTTGCGATCCGCACCCCTGCCACCAGCACTTCAGTTCCGTTGCGAAGACCGAGCAACTTATCTGCAGTGGTAACTCCCAGCTTGTCCAGCAAGGGACGGTGACTGTCCATGAGGTGCCCGCTGACGTCGACGGCCATCAGGTCAAGCTCTGCCCTGACATTGTCCACCATGGACGGCGCGGGAAGCTCCGGAGCCAGGTTCTTGAGCTCGACATCACCCAGCGCGAAGGAGAGCTGGCCTTCAATGACCTCAGGGGCCTTCCTGGCGGTGCTGCTGTGAAGGGCCTGCAGGTGCTGAACAAGGTCTGCCCTGTTCGCTTTCCCCCCGGAGTCCCGATGCAGGGCATCAAAAGCCCCCAGTTGGGCAAGTCTCTTAATGTTCGGCTTGCTCACCCTTGCCCGTGTCCGCAGGTCTGCCAAGGAATCAAAGGGCTGACCTGCCACGATCCTTTTTAGCTCCGCCCCTGACAGGCCGTAGATGCCCGTGAGGCTCAGGCGAATACCCAGCTTGCCTTGATCAGGGCCCTCCTGGATCTTCTCCACCCGGTATTCCGCATGGCTCCTGTTGATGTCCAAAGGCAGGATGGGGATGCCAAGCCGGCGTGCTTCGGCCACCAAGAGACGCTTGGGATACATCCCGGGATCGTGTTCCCACAATCCAGCCAGAAAGGCCTCGGGATGATGGGTCTTGAGCCATGCAGACTGGTAGGTGGGCACGGCGAAGGCAGCCCCGTGGGCTTTGCAAAAGCCAAAACTACCGAAGGCCTTGAGGGTCCCCCACACTTTGTCCACCACTTCGGGAGAGTATTTCTTGATGGCTTCACGGCGGAAGTAGCTTTCCACTCCAGCTTCCTGGGCTTCGTCTCCCAAGGCGCGTCGGAACTCGTCAGCCCTGTCCAGCCCGCAGCCAGTCATGACATGGAATGTCTTGAGGATCTGTTCATGGAAGACAGTCACCCCATGGGTTTCCTCCAAGGCAGGCTTAAGGTCCGGATGGGGATACTTCTCTGGAGCAAAACCGTGCCGGTGTTCGAGGAAGGGCCGCACCATGTCTGATTTCATGGGTCCGGGCCTGAAGAGCGAAATATCGATGATGAGGTCGTTGAATTCCCGGGGAGCCATCTTTCCAATGAGTTCCCGCTGGCCAGGAGACTCGATCTGGAAGCAACCAAGCGTATGGGTGCTGCGGATCAGCTCATAGGTTGGTTCGTCGTCGAAAGGGACCGCATTAAGATCGATCCTGCCGTTGTCGGCGATGTAGTCCGGACCCGTCCCTCCCGGTTCCACGGGATGCCTTCCTGCGGCCACCACCTCCGCTTTGGACGGATGGAGGCGGATGACTTCCCGTACTGCGAATGCCATGGCACTTTGCATGCGCACGCCCAGGACATCGAGTTTGAGCATGCCCATGGGATCCATGTCGTGTTTGTCGAACTGGCTCATGGGCAAGCCCAAACCGCTGGGTTGTACGGGGGTGCGGTCCAGAAGGGTCGCGTCACCCAGAATTACTCCACAGGGATGCATGGAGATGTGCCGGGGAAGGCGGTCAAGCCGTTCGGTGAGGTCCACCAGGAGGTCAAGTTGCTGGTTTTCCTCCAGCCCTCCCTGTTCCACCCGCCCAGCGAAGGTCCGTAGTTCCGGCTTCTCAACCAACGCTTCACGGAATTTGCGGGCAGAGAACCTCCACAGTTGTTTGGCGATCTCACCTATCTCCCCGTCGTCCATTCCCAGCGCAAGCCCTGCATCCCGCACCGCCCCCCGCGCCCTGTAACCGTTCTGCATGCTCATGAGGGTGACGCGCTCGGCTCCGAAGCGGTCAAAAATCTTTCGATAGACGTTGTGCCGTTCTGCGCTTTCGACGTCGATATCGATGTCGGGAAGGGTCGACCGGCGCCCGGACAGGAATCGTTCAAAAATGAGGTCGTGGCGGATCGGATCCACTTGGCTGATATTGATCAAGTAATTGACCAGGCTGGACGCCCCGGATCCCCTTGCTGCAACCCTCACCCCCATGTCAAGGATCATGGTGGACACTTCAGCAACGGTGAGGAAGTAGGAAGCAAAGCCAAGCCGGGCGATGATGCCGAGTTCATGGTCCAACCGCGAGCGCAGCTGCTTTTCAGCTTCTCCTTTGATGCCGGGAAACCTTCGGGTAATTCCGGCCTGGCAACGCTGGGTGAGTTCCACCATGGGGTCGCGGTCAATGCCGATGATGGAGGCCTCTGGGACAACCGGCTTTTTCCATCCCATGTCCAGGACGGGGTCAATGCGGCATTTGTCGGCGAGCGCCTCTGTGTTGGCGAGCAGTTTGTGGAGGTCGGCTTTGCCTTGGCCCGCGGTGGTGATGATTTCTTTGCCTAGTTGGGACATGTGGCGGGCGTTTTTCAGCCATCCCTGGCCGGTTGGTTGGAGCTGGCCGGTTGGTTGGAGCAGGCCGGTTGGTTGGAGCGGGGGTGCTGCCGAGAGTTCCGGAAGGGATTTGAGGGTTCGTGCAGAGTCGAGTACATCTGCTGTGGCGGCGCCGTCCTGGGCGCAGTAGCGCACGGCGTTGGTCAGGACGGCGGGGATGTTGTGTTCGAGGGCGAGCTTCAGCATGCGCACGGCGTGTGCCGTGCTGAGTGGTTCTCCAGGTGCACTGAGATGGGTGACGATCTCAGCGACGATGGTGCCGGGAGGCATGGCATCGATCCATTGCTTGAAGAGTGTTCTCGGCCGCAGGTACTTTCGGCCTCCCATGGCTTGTCCAACATCCGAGTCGGGTCCGATCAGGACTGTCAGCACAGGTTTGAGGGTTTGGGGGTCAAGGGTCCTTGAGGCGAGTTCGCCCCGGGTGACTGCGGCGGGGATCGCTCCTCCGGCTTTGCCTGAGGTGCGTGCGTGGGCGTCCGAGATGAGGCGGCAAAGTGCCCGGTAGCCGGCGCCGTTGTTGTTGCCGTGGGCGAGGACTACGACGCGGCCCGCGACTTGGGTGCGGTGGTCGCCGTCGTCGTCGAAGACTGCCAGGTCCACCCCGACGATGGGGTCGATGCCTGCGTCCATGCATGCTTTGAGGTGCTTGATGGTGCCGTACAGGCCGTCGCGGTCGGTGCAGGCGAGCGCGGTGGCGCCATCTGCAGCGGCTGTTTGGGCGAGTTCCTCGGGCCAGGAGACACCGTAGTGTGCGCTGAAGGCGGTGGAGACGTGCAGGTGGGTAAAGCTCAAGGGTTCACGCTGCTTCGTCGGGCTCTACGGCTTGTGCCGGTGCTGCGTCGTGGATCCGCAGGAGACGCCATCGTCCGCTGTTGACGTGGCGGACAACGTCAAGGGTGATGGGGTCCGTGGCAGGCGGTCCTTCCTGCGAGGGCTGTAGCTGGAGACGCCAAATTTCGTGGTCCACCAGGCCTGCCCCGGTTCCTATGGGGGCACGGCTTTCTTCGAGCCACCATTGGCGTCGCTCGTACCACCGGACAGGTTCATTGGTGACGTTGTACAGCGTCCCTTTCCACTGGACGGCGCATGGCTGGCCTGTTTCCGTGCAGATGACCTCAACGGACTCGCTGAACAGCCCCATATCCACACCTCAACTCATACCGGTTACCTTATTCGAAAGTATGTTCGAATAAATCCAGTTTACGCCGAGGCCCGGACAAAACCTACTTCGAAGTTCCAGCTTTCTCCGCGGACCGCGCCAGCTGCCTGCCTACCTGCTTCAGCAACGCATCCCGCCAGGGCTGCATGCCCTGCGCGAGGGCGACGCGGCCCATCAGGGAAGAAGCCACCCGAAGTTGTTGGGTGCGCAGGAGTCGCTTCCTGCCGTAGGCGGCGAGCGCCTTTTCCACAGGCAGGTCGTTGAGGAGTCCGCCAAGGGTCACCGCATCCATCAGCGCCTCGCAGGCGCCCCTGCCCAGGTTTGGCATCATGGCGTGCGCGGCATCGCCGAGCAGCGCAACGCTGCCGCGGGCATAGTTGCGGAGTGGGGGTGTGGTCCAGATACGCTGGGCCAGCGAATTTTCCGGCGACGCGAGGGATAGGACCTTCAGGACAGCCGGCGAGTAGGACGCATACCGGTTCCGTGTCACTTCCAGGGCTTCCGCTACGTCCACCTTTTCCGGCCCAAGGTCGGAGCGGAAGGAGGCGTACCAGTTGGTCCCGCCTTTGGCGGGCGCCAAACCGAAGATCTCTCCGCGCCCCCAATACTCGCCGATGTCTTCAGTGGACGGCGCCTCCGGGATGACGCCACGGACAGCCAGGAATGGCGTGGGCTGCGCGGCGCTTCGCCTGCCCCAAAACTCCCTTCGGACAACGCTGTTGACCCCATCTGCCCCCACGGTGAGCCTGGCATCACCGTGGAGGTGATCGACCCTCCCCGTTACCCGGCGTACCGTTTCCGGCACCGCTGAGTTGAGCAGCCTCAACAGTTCAGGGCGGGACACCCCCACCAGGCCTTCCCCTTCCATCGACAGCATGGGCTCTCCGGAGGGGCTGCGCAGGGCTCCGGCCTTGATGATCGAACCCCGGCTTCGCACCGCCCCGAGGATTCCCAGTTCAGCCAACGCTCCTTGCGCCTGGGGCCACATGGCCAAAGTTGTTCCCACTGAGGGCAGCTCCGGCCTCTGCTCGTATACCGTGACCTCGAACCGGCCGGGATCGAGGCGTCCTGCGAGCGCCAGTCCGGCAATTCCGCCGCCGATGATGTCCACTTTTTCCATGGCCACACTCTACTACTACATTTGTAGTGAAGGTAGGTGTTGAGGCTAGACTTTCGCCATGCCGGACCGACGAACAGAACTTACCGACGCCGCGCTCGCCGTCGTGGCAGCGAAAGGACTCAAGGGCCTGACCCACCGGGCGGTCGACGCCCAGGCCGGAGTCGCCGTCGGAACAACCTCGAACTACTTCCGCAACCGCGCCGCCTTGGTCAGTGCCGCCGTCGACCGGGTCGAAGAACGGGACACACTCCTGCTTCAGCAGGGCGGATGGGAGACCCCGACGTCGGTGGCCGCCCTTGCGGAACAACTCACCGACGGCCTCATAGGGCTTTCGCTGGAAAACTCAGAGCTGACCCGGGCAAGGTTCGTGCTTGCCCTGGACCAGCCCGAGGTGGTCGCCGCCGGCCACGAAAGGATGCTCTCTGCACTGGCCCACATCCTGGGGTACCTCGATGTCCCCGATGCCAGGGCACGGGCCGAGGCGGTAGCTGACTACGGCGACGGACTTGCCATGCATCTCCTGACCGCCCGCAAAGGCCAGGATTTTGACAGGGCGTCGGTGACGCGGAGCATCCGGCGGCTGTTGGAAGGATGAAAGTCAAGGGGTGGACGGCAGCGGGTCCACAGAGCAGGATTGTGGCATGAGTAGCAATGACGCACTGCTGAAGCAGGTCAACATCACGGCATCCGATGACAACCTGGTGGCCAGGTTCGAAATCGACGGCAACATACCAGGCTCCGGCGCTTACGTCGTGGGCCTCGTTGCTGCCAGCGAGGATTATTCCTCACAACGCAGGCTCGGCATCGAATTCATGAACGGTGAGGCGATCTCGTTCTACTCGTTCAACCATTCCCTGAGCGCGGAGGAGAACTACGACATCAAGGGCGTGGAGCACTCCGGCAACATCATTACGGGCAACTTCCCCATGTCGGCCATCCACGGACTCAGCAAAGGCCACGTCATGACGGGCTTCAGCGAAGCGGACGGCCGGGAGTTCCAATCCGGCGTTCCGGTGACCGAAGCCCTCTGACGCTAGAAAAGGCCTTCCACGGGCTCAATGAGCTCCGGTGAGTTGTTGCGGACGTTCCCCACGGCGCTTCCCACAGGATCCAAGGTCCAGCCGGCAGCGGCATCGTGCGCCTTGGAACGGACCATGTCCACCAAACCCGCTGCGTCCTTCTCCCGCGGATCCAGCCAGGCTTCCATCGTCCCGGTGTCCATGGGCAGCGGAACACGGTCGTGAAGGGCAGTGAGCTCGTCAAATACGGAAGCACTGCGTCGCGTCCGGGCCGATTCAGCGGTCGGGGTGTCCGCGGTCAGGATGGACATGGACAGCAACCACCGCCCGGGATCGTCAGGTGACGCCGACTGGTCCCGCCACCACTCATACAGTCCCGCAAAGACCAGGCCATGACCATCCCCCGGGTGCACGTAATAGGGCTGTTTGTTCTTGCCTTCGCCTTTTTTCCACTCGTAATAGCCGTCAGCAGGCACCGCACAGCGCCGGGCAACGGCGGCCTTCTTGAA
Source organism: Paenarthrobacter sp. TE4293 (assembly GCF_050435325.1). Classification (NCBI taxonomy): domain Bacteria; kingdom Bacillati; phylum Actinomycetota; class Actinomycetes; order Micrococcales; family Micrococcaceae; genus Paenarthrobacter; species Paenarthrobacter sp. TE4293. The sequence continues at coordinate 105,469 of NZ_JBNJRY010000001.1, read as the reverse complement.
CGAAGGTTTCTCCAGCAGCGTCTCGCTGCGGGCATTGATCAACCGGGCACCGCCCTTGGGATCCTTGGCCCACGATGGCACCAACCCCCACTTGGCCACGTGGAGCTGCCGTTTAAGGTGATCATCAACCAATCTCTCCAACACGATGGGCACCGCATCAGTCGGGGCAACATTCCACGACTTCTCCAAGGCAATCTCGTTCTCAAGTTCGGCGTCAAAGTCGGCGAGCAAGTCCCCCACCGCACGGGCCATCACGTAGCGTCCACACATGCGAACAGTCTGCCCTCTGAAGCGAAAACGCACCAGCGCCGGCCTGTGATGTAACCCGGCTTCGCACCGCCACGGGAATTATTCTGTAGCGGGTTACCGTTGATACCGACGAAACACCCCGTGAAAAAGACCAAATCTGAGGAGAGCTCTGTGGATTTCACTCCCGACTCCGGCACCATCACCATGTTCTCAACCACCTGGTGCGGCTACTGCAACCGCCTGAAGAAGCAGCTGGATGCCAAGGGCATCGGTTACACCGAGATCAACATCGAAGAAGTCGATGGCACTGCCGAACTCGTCGAGCAGCTTAACGGCGGCAACCGCACCGTCCCCACCGTGCTCTTCCCGGACGGAACCGCCGCAACCAACCCCTCCGCCTCCGAGGTTGAGAACCGCCTGGCCGCATAAGCAATCACCGCCTCCGGTCCGGGGCCCGCACGGAACAAACCACGCACTGTCTGCCACCTGTGATAGACAGATTGGGAAATCCGTAGCGGGCCCTGCTGCATTAACCGGGCCCGCACTCAGCAAGCCCGAAGGGAACATCTCCATGGTCCACGCAGTCAAAGGTGTCGTCGTCCGCTCCAAAGGCGCACCCGCAACCCTCGAAACCATCCTGGTGCCCGAGCCCGGTCCCGGCGAAGCACTGGTGGATATCCTCACCAGCGGCGTCTGCCACACCGACCTCCACTACAAACTCGGTGGCATCAGCGACGACTTCCCGTTCCTCCTGGGCCACGAAGCCACCGGCGTCGTCAGCGCAGTAGGCCCCGACGTCACTGACGTAGCCCCTGGCGACCGCGTGGTCCTTAACTGGCGGGCAGTCTGCGGCAACTGCCGTGCCTGTAAGCGCGGCCAGGCCCAGTACTGCTTCAACACGCACAACGCCACCCAGAAAATGACCCTCGAAGACGGCACGGAGCTCTCGCCCGCCCTGGGCATTGGGGCCTTTATCGAAAAGACACTGGTCGCTGCCGGGCAGTGCACCAAGGTAGACCCCGACGCCGATGCCGCCGCCGTCGGCCTCCTCGGCTGTGGCGTCATGGCAGGTTTGGGCGCCGCGATCAACACCGGCGGAGTCAGGCGCGGAGACTCAGTTGCCGTCATTGGCTGCGGAGGCGTCGGCGTCGCAGCCATCGCCGGAGCCGCGCTCGCAGGCGCCACCACCATCATCGCCGTGGACATTGACGCCAAAAAGCTGGAGCGCGCCAAGGACCTCGGTGCAACGCACACCGTGGATTCATCTGCCGGTGATCCGGTGGAGGAAATCCGGGCCCTCACGGGTGGCTTCGGCGCGGACGTGGTGATTGACGCCGTCGGACGTCCCGAGACCTACAAGCAGGCCTTCTACGCCCGTGACCTCGCAGGAACCGTGGTCCTGGTGGGCGTGCCCACCCCGGAGATGACTCTGGAACTGCCCTTGCTGGACGTCTTCGGCCGCGGCGGTTCGCTCAAATCATCCTGGTACGGCGACTGCCTTCCCTCCCGGGACTTCCCCATGCTGGTGGACCTCTACAAGCAGGGCAAGCTGGACCTCGATGCCTTCGTTACCGAACGCATCACCATCAACCAGGTGGAAGAAGCCTTCGACAAAATGCACCACGGCGCCGTCCTCCGATCGGTGGTTGAACTGTGAAGACCCTCACCATCGACCACGTCGTCACGTCCGGGACTTTCTCGCTCGACGGCGGAACCTGGGACGTAGACAACAACGTCTGGATCGTCGGCGACGACTCCGAATGCATCGTCATCGACCCCGCCCACAACCCCGAAGCCATCCTGGAGGCCGTCAGCGGCCGCACGGTCAAGGCCATCCTGCTCACACACGGCCACGACGACCACATCCGATCAGCTGGTGACTTCAGGGATCTCGCCAAGGCACCCATCCACCTTCACCAGGACGACTGGATGCTGTGGCGGGCAGTGTTCCCCGACGTCGAGCCCGACGAAGAAATCGTTGACGGAGCGGAATTCACCGTTGCCGGGGCCACGCTCACCGCCATCCACACCCCCGGGCACTCGCCAGGATCCGTGTCGTTCCACCTCCCCGCCGAAGGCACACTCTTCAGCGGAGACACGCTCTTCCAGGGCGGCCCCGGTGCCACAGGACGCTCCTACAGCGACTTCCCCACCATCATCGAATCCATCCAGACCAAGCTGCTCAGCCTGCCGGAGGAAACCGTGGTCCGCACAGGCCATGGGGACTCCACCACCATCGGAGCGGAAAAACCGCACGTGGATGAATGGATCGCCCGCGGACACTGACGCCCTTCAGTTCCGCTGGCCGGCTGCCGTTCCGTAAACCGGTGCGGCAGCCGGCTCAAGCCGGATGATCACGGACTTCGACGCCGGCGTGTTGCTCTCTTCCGCCGTCGAATCCAACGGCACCAGCACGTTGGCCTCCGGATAATAGGCAGCGGCACAACCACGCGCAGTGGGGTATGCGACCAAACGCAACTGGGGCAGGACGCGGTCCACGCCGTCGTCGGCCTCGCTGTGAACGTCCACGTACCCGCCGTCTGTGTATCCCAACTCAGCCAGATCCTGCGGATGGACGAACAGCACCATGCGGCCCTTCTTGATGCCCCGGTAACGATCATTCAGCGAGTAGATGGTGGTGTTGAACTGGTCATGGGATCGGAGGGTCTGCAACAGCAGCCGGCCCCGTGGAATCGCAAGGGTCTCAAGGTCACTGACTGAGAAGACCGCTTTGCCCGTTGCCGTGGGGAAGGTCCTGCTGTCCCTGGGACCGTGGGGCAGGACAAAGCCGTCCTTCTCCCGGATGCGTTTGTTGAAGTCCTCGAAACCGGGCACCACGTGGGAGATGTGGTCCCTGATGGCGTCATAATCGCGTCCGAGTCCGGCCCAATCCACCGGTACTTTGCTGCCAAGGACAGCCTGGGCGATCCTGCTGATGATCGCCACCTCGGACAAGACCTCCGAGGCTATCGGTTCCAATGGACCCGCCGAGCGGTGCACAGCACAGACCGTATCCTCCACAGTGACGAACTGCTCAACGCCGCGTTGCCTGTCGATCTCGGTCCGGCCCAACGTGGGCAGGATCAACGCCTCCTCGCCCACCACCACGTGCGAACGGTTCAGCTTGGTGGAAATCTGCACGGACAGCCTGGTTCTCCGCACGGCGGCTTCCGCCACGCCGGTATCCGACATCGCGTGGATGAGGTTGCCGCCCAACGCCACCAGGACTTTGATCCGGCCGTCGCGCATGCCCCTGATGCTGTCTACAGCATCCACACCCGGATGGCGTGGAGGGTCAAAGCCGAACTCCTGCCGGAGCGCGTCCAGGAACCCTGGCGGCATTTTCTCCCAGATGCCCATGGTGCGGTCACCTTGGACATTGCTGTGTCCGCGGATGGGGCACGGCCCCGCGCCGGGCCTGCCGATATTGCCGCGCAGCAGGAGCAGGTTGATGATCTCCTTGATGGTGGGCACGGCCTTCTTGTGCTGCGTCAACCCCATGGCCCAGGTAATGATGACCTTCCCTGCGCGGAGATACCTCCCGGCAAGTTCATCGATGTCCGCGCTGCTCAGCCCTGTGGCAGCAAGGACATCACGTTCGTCCAACGCGGCCAGGTGCGCTGCGAAACCAACGAATCCTTGACAGTGGCCATCGATGAACGCGCGGTCCAGCACCGTTCCAGGCGCGGCCCGTTCGGCGTCGAGGACGCGCTTGGAGAGCGCCTGCAGCAGGGCCATGTCTCCTGCGATGCGGATCTGCAAGAACTGGTCGGCAAGATCGGTGCCCTTGCCGATGAGCCCGCTGGGACGCTGCGGATTGCGGAAATTGATGAGGCCGGCCTCGGGCAGCGGGTTCACGGCGACGATCTCAGCGCCCGCCCGCTTGGCCTCTTCCAGGGCCGTCAGCATCCGTGGGTGGCAGGTGCCGGGGTTCTGGCCCATGATGATGATCAGATCCGCGGCGGCGAAGTCGGTGTAGGTAACCGCCGACTTCCCTACCCCGATGGTCTCCCCCATGGCCACCCCCGTGGACTCGTGGCACATATTGGAGCAGTCGGGGAGATTGTTGGACCCGAACGCCCGCACGAACAGCTGATACAGGAACGCAGCTTCGTTGCTGGTCCGGCCACTGGTGTAGAAAGTGGCCTGATCAGGGTCGTCGAGCCCGTTCAGTTCCGCCGCGACGACCTCGAAGGCACGATCCCAGCTGATGGGCGCGTAGTGGTCTGACCCCGGGGCTTTATGGACAGGCTCCACCAACCTGCCCTGCTGACCCAGCCAATATTCCGATCGATGCTCAAGGGAACTGAGGGAGTTGTCCGCCCAAAATTCCCGGGGAATCTTCAACGGTTCCGCTTCCCAGCCGATGGCCTTGGCACCGTTCTCGCAGAACTCGGCCGCCTTGCGCTCAGGCGGGTCCGGCCACGCGCAACTCATGCAGTCGAAACCGTCTTTTTGGTTGACAGCCGTCAGTGTTTTCCACGCCCGGGAGGGGCCCATGTACGCCATGGCATGCGGAAGGGTCTCGCTCAGGCTGGGCAAACCGGCCGCGGACCTCTTCGGTGGGCTGACGCTGATGTCCACATCAGAATCCTCTATTGGGTGTCTCTTCCGGCCCATGATGTCCACCGCGATCCGCGTGTTGGGTAACCTGCTTACCTCAGCCTAGACCCGGGGTCGAACACGCTCAACGGCCCGGATGCCGCTGGGTCACCAGGCTGTGGAAGTCGCCGTCGACGACGTCGGCGTACCCCCGGTACGCCTCAATGACGGCATCCTCGACAGTCTGGACATCCAGGTGCGGCAGCAAATCGTTCGCAGCGCCCGCGGTCGCTGGATCCCACTCGAGGCCAAGCGCTGAGTAACTGGCCGTCAGCACGTCACGGATGGGCTGGGAGTTCTCCACCACGATCACGGAGCTGAAAAGCCAACCCCCGGAAACCACCCGCTGGGCGGTGCCAATCAGTTTGATGCTGTGGGCGGGAAAGTCGGGATCCTCGCCATGGACACTGAACTCGCCGGGGCAGTACTCCCCCGGGATCTCGCCGACGGCGGCATGGACGCCGACGCTGCGAAGAGCGCCGGCCAGCAACTCGCCGAACTCCGAAAACCGCGCCTTCGCCCGCACGATCGCGTCCGGATGCGGCTCAATGTGGTCAATTACCAAGGTCCCTTGGTGGTAGGCGGCAGCGCGTCCACCCGCCTTGCGGATCAAGGGTTCGAACCCCAGCTTCCGGCAGGCTTCGGCCGCCGCCGGAAAACCCGGGAGGTTCGCATCCCGTTGACCGAACGCCACCGTGGGCTGCGGACGGTACAGGCGAAGCATGGGGCCCAACTGCCCGCTGCGGGCACGCTGCAACAGCTCCAATGCAAAGTCCAGGTCTTCCCCTGCCCCCATGGACTCCAGTTGGCGGTAAGCAGTGAGCTGCGCCGTGGCCGCTTCGGCCGGCATCAGCTTTTCCTCAACGTCAGGATCTGCTCGGCCCTGCCGAACGGCCCGTTGACGTCATGGAGCACAGTGGACGTCAAACCGATGCCGTCGGCGCCGAACGAGACTTTGTTGTCCAACCCCAGCCATTCACCGGACGGTTCACGGTACATGTGGATCTGGAGGTCAACATTGGGAAAGATGTAGCTGTTTTCGCCCGGAGGGACCCTGGCTGCAATGCCGTTGGCGGTGTCCACCAGGCCCATCAAACGCGCAAGGTCCGAGCTGTCCTCCCGGTCGGTCAGGGGATGGGAGGTGCGGATCCACACTTTGCCTGATCCGGGGCGGTGCCCTTCCGCCAAGCGCATCTCCAGGGAGCGGATGTAGCCACCGGGCCACACGCTTGCCCCCTCCCAGGGCTTGCATTCGTCGGGTGCCGGCATGGCCTCGTCCTCTGTGGCCGCTACGGCACTGGTATCGCTGGTGACCATGCGCCACGCAGAGGCCCGGATGGCCACCCGGCCTCCGGCGGAAAGTTCGGCCTGGATAAGCTCAATGGTCCGTCCCGGCCTCAGCGTTGAGGTGGTGACCTGAAACTCGCCACCGGGAATCAGGCCAAGAATTTCGTAGCTGATCCGTGCCATTCGGACGTCGACGCGGGGCTCGTGCCTGACAAGGGCGTCGGCCATGATGCCGGAGGCAGGAGCCATGTGTTGCTCATGTGGATTCCAGGCACCCTGGGCGTGGATCGTGGACCTGTAGCGGCCTTGGCCCAACGATTCGTAATAGAAATCGCCGTCCGCCAGTTCCGGTAATGCAGTAGTCAACCCGAGCCTTTCGCCGATCCAGCAGTAGAACTCAGACCACTGTATCCGCTGATTTGGCCGCAGAACGACGCTTGCGGGACACGACCACCCAGACGACGACGACCGCGAGGGCCACGACTCCCAGTCCGGCTCCGACGGGCGAGGCCGCCGCAACCGCAAGCCACGCTTCCAACGCAGCGAGGCCAATGGTGGCATAAAGCAGCGCCCAGACGACCGAACCGGCAATTGCTGCAGGCAGGTATCGCCGCAGCGGCATCCGGGCTGCACCTGCCGCAAGGTTGATGGCCGTCTGGAGCCCGATGGTCAGGAAAGAAAGCACGACGGCGTATGGCCCCCACCGCTGGATCAGGGCCTGTGCCCGGGCTGCTTTGGGACGCTCCAAGGATTTTCCGAAGCGTGTGTGCGCGAAACCGGCCACTGCGCCGCGTCCAATCCAATACGTGACGTTAACCCGGATCATGACGATCGCGAAGAGCGCCGCGAGGGCGACACCGAAAGGCAAGCTCATGATCTGATCCACTCGACTTAGGCTACCCTAAGCCGCCCCCTTGCGCCGACCCGCTTCCGGGGACCACAGGGACCGGCGGGCCAAACCCTAGGATGGGTCCATGGACCTCCGCGACGCCGCCCAGGAGTTGTACGCCGTGATCCCCCGTGACTTCACGGCGAAGCGCACCGCTCTGGTGCGCCAAGCCAAGGATGCCGGCGAGAAGGACTTGGCGAAGGATATCGGTGGCCTGCCCAAACCTGCTGCCGGCGCCTGGGCCATCAACATGCTGTCCGTCCACAAACCCGAGGTGATCGACGGCGTCGTGCGTTTTGGCGTTTCACTCAGGACCGCCCAGGAAGAGGGCGATGCCGAGGCCTTCCGCGAACTCGGCCAGCAGCGGCAGGGCCAGCTCTCAGCAGCCGTGCATGCGGCCAGGGACCTGGCCGCGGAGCTCGGTGCGCCCTTGAGCCCAGCCGCTGGAACGGACGTTGAGCAGACATTCAGGGCAGCCATGGCTGATGCCGGGGCGGCTGCTGCCATCGGGACAGGACGACTGGTGCGGGGGCTAAGCGGCAGCGGCTTCGAGTCCGTCGACCTCACAGGTGCCGTTGCCGTGCCCGGGCCCGGGCCCGATGACAATGCTGTACCCGGCCAAGCCGGCACGAAGCCGGCGGCCAAGGGTTCCGGCAGGAAGTCGGCCACATCCAGAGGAGAGTCGCAGCCCACGACGTCGTTGCCCAAAAAGTCGTCAAGGGAAGAAGCCACGTCCTTGGCGGATCGCCGGGCAGCCAAACAGGAGGCAGCGCTGAGGGAGGCACGAAGCGAGTTCGAGGCCGCCGACATAGAGGCCAAGGAAGCGGAGGCCGCGGCGTCCTCGGCATGGGAGGTCGTCAATAACCTGTCAGTCCGCCGAACCGGTGTGAAGTCCGACATTGAGGAGGCCAGGAAACATCTGGCCGCCCTGGAAGCGGAACTGATTGGCCTCACCAGGGACTCCGAAGCCGCGGAGTCGGACAAGAAGCTTGCGGTCAGGGAAGCGACGCTCAAACGACGTGCCGCGGACCAGGCACAACGGCGCGTGGATCGGCTGGATTAGTCCTGCTTCCTGCCGCCTGCGTTCTTTCCAACTGACTTCTGCAGGTGATGGGTCGCCGGGCCCTCCAGATACTTGCCCTCGGGTGTGAAGCGGGAGCCGTGCAGTGGACAGTCCCACGACTTCTCGGCGTCGTTCCATCCCAGGAGCCCGCCCAAGTGTGCGCAACTGGCGGACACCATGCAGACTTTGCCTTCGACAGTGGACACAGCGGCTGGTTCACCCTTGTAGAGTCCGACGACGCCCGTCCCCTCGGGCGGGCGGGTTTCTTCGGTGATTTCCGGGTTCTTTCTGACCTTCGCCTTGTCCTCGATCATTCTGCGGGCAATGTCTGCGTTGTGTCGGATGGCCTCTGCTGCACCCTTGGGCGAGGTCACGCGGTGATGGATAATAGTGGCCCAGTCGGACTGGCCACCCAGGATGTCCGAGGTGACGGACAAAGCGGCGGCGACGCCATTGCTCATCCCCCACTTGTTGTAGCCTGTGGCGAAGAAAATCCGGCCGTGTCCCCTGGGCAACTTTCCGAAGAACGGCATGAGGTTGGTTGCCTGGTAGTCCTGGGCGGACCACGTGTGGGTAACCTCGGCCCCGGGATAATGCTGATGGGCCCACCCCAACAGGTCATCCACATGCTTCTTCGACGACATGGCCCGGCCACCCGCGTGCCCGTAGCCGCCCACCAGCAAGAGTTCGCCGTCGGGAGTGGGGTAGGTTCGCTGCGAGCGGGTTGGAGCATCGATGGACAGGTACATGCCGGACGGGATGGTCGACCCGCCCGGGACGCGGAGGGCGGCGGCGTAGGAACGGTTGGGTTCGAGCTTGGCGAAGTAGAGTCCGCGGTCCAGGATCGGGATTCCTGTCGCCAGAACAACAGTGTCCGCAGTGAAGGTTCCCTTGCGGGTAGCGACCTCCAACGGTCTTTCCCCACTGACGTTCTGCACTTGTACATCCTCAACGATGAGCCCTCCGTGGTCCCTGATGTCGCCCGCCAGGTTCTCCAGGACATCCATCGGATGGATCTGCACCTGGCCCTCGAGCTCCAATGCCTCCACCACTTGGAAAGGCAGTCCGGCATCCCGGCTGAAGTGGACGTCCAGTCCTGCGTCCCGCGAAACCGCCGCCTCCTTGCGGAGCCGCTGGCCGCCGTCGTCCGTGGTTGCGAAGGTGACCGCCGTCCGGCGCTGAAACGGGATGCCTTGCTGTTCCATGTACTGGGTGAGCCAGGCCTGGCCGGTTTTGTTGGCCTCCACGTAAGCCTGCACCACTTTCAGGGAGTACTGGCTCCGAAGGGCAGAGAGCGCACCACCTTGGAGGAGGCTCAGCTTGCCGGTGGTGTTGCCCGTTGTGACCGCACCAAGGGTCCGTGCTTCGAGGACCACCACACGCTGGCCGGATCGCGACAGCAGCAAGGCCGCCACCATACCTGTGAGCCCGGCGCCTACCACTATCGTGTCAAAGTGCTTCTCGTCCGGGATGGCATCGGAGGTAAAGCGGGATTCGCGGTCCAACCATAGCGATTTCATCGAACAACCTGCCTTTCGCTTCACTGGCATGTGGTGAGGGAAACGCTAGGCGGGTCGCTGATGCTTATCAAGGGCTGGAAGCGGCGGTGGCGATGGCAGCTGCGCGGCGAAGCTCAGGGTCCGGGTCTTCGGCCCAACGTTCCAGGACGCGATGCGCGCGGTCCCCCGCCAATCCCTCCAACCGTGCCATCAATGCGCGGACCACATCCTTGGCGAGAGGATCCACCAGCTCCCTGGTTCCGGCTTGCCTGATGAACCCCTCGATGCGGGTCAGGTCCGTGTTGACCAGGAGCTTTACTTTCGTCTGCAGCAGAACCACGGCGGCGAGGCGGCGCTCGAAAACGGGCTCCTCCCACAGTTCCGAGCTCAAGGCAGTGATGTCGTCGTGGTCAAGATCCTTGAACTTTTTCAAGGCGTCCCGCACCGTTCCCCGCACCGCACCAATTGACGCTCCATACACCTTCAAGCTCCCGTTCAGGCGCTCATCGGTCTCGGCCGCTTTCTCCCAGGTCGACTCCATCTGCAGGGTGTAGTCCACGAATTCACCGGCTTCACTCACCTGCCTATTTTGTCAGTGCCTCCCCCTAGCGTGACAACAACAGCAACCGACAGGAGCACCATGCCGTCCCAAGAGCTCGCCACCGAGGCATCATTTCCGGGTGTCCCGGCCGCTTCGTCCATGCCCGACTGGTACCCCACGTTGCTCAACACCGTGACGCAGGAAGTCCGCGTGGGCCGCACCCGCGCCATGGCTGCGGCCAACAGTGAGTTGTTGAATTCCTACTGGAGCATTGGCCGGCAACTCGCAGAGCGCGAATCGGAGCAAGGCTGGGGCGCCAAGGTGGTCACCCGTTTGTCCGCTGACATTAGGACCCGCTTCCCGGAAGCGAAAGGCTTCTCCCCCAGGAACCTGAGGTACATGAAGAGCTTTGCCCAGGCCTGGCCTGACTTCCCAATGTTGCAAGAGCCGCTTGCAACATTGCCCTGGTACCACCAGATCGCACTGCTGGAAAAGCTCGACGACGCCGCCACGCGGCTCTGGTACGCAGCGGCGGCTGCCCAACATGGATGGTCACGCAACGTGCTGACGCACCAGATCTCCACCCGCTTGCACGAGCGCTCCGGGCAGGCGATCACCAACTTTGCCTCCACCATGGTCCGCGCCGACTCGGACCTCGCACAGCAGGCAACGAAAGACCCGTACGTTTTTGACTTTTTGTCCATGACTGACCGGCACACCGAACGGGACCTGGAGCTGCAGTTGGTGAAACACGTGGAGAAATTCCTGTTGGAGCTGGGGCAGGGTTTCGCGTTTGTGGGTGAACAGGTGCGCCTGGAGATTGCCGGGGATGAATTCTTCGCGGACCTGCTCTTCTACCATCTGAAGTTGCGCTGCTACATGGTGATCGAACTGAAAGCAGTGAAGTTCGAACCCGGATTCCTGGGCCAGCTTGGGATGTACATGGCAGCCGTGGACGATCTCATGGCCCATCCTGACGACAAACCGACGATCGGACTGCTGCTGTGCAAAGAAAAGAACAGCGTGGTGGCCGAATATGCGCTGCGTGGGTTCAACGCTCCCGTGGGCATTGCGGAGTGGAAGACGTCCCTTGCGGACTCACTCCCCGACGAATTGGTGGCGAGCCTGCCGAGTATCGAGACGTTGGAGGCCGAGTTGGCCAGCGAAGCGGCACGGTTGAAGGGGTGAGCTAGACGTTGTCCTTGAACCAGGCCAGGGTGTCGTTCCACGCCGCCGTTGCCTGGGCTTCCACGTAGCGGTCACTGGTGTCGTTATGGAAGGCATGGTCCACGCCGGGGTACACCGTGAGCTGGTGCTTGACTGTTGTGGCGTCCAAGGCTTCCTGAAGTTGGGGCATAGCGCCGGTGATGCGTACGTCATTCTCGGCGTAAACACCAAAAACCGCCGGTTTGATGGCGGGAACCTTGGCCAGATCCGGTGCTGGACCGTAGAAAGCTGAGGTGGCTTTGAGACCTTGGATCTCGGTGCTCGCCTGCCAGGTGATGCCGCCACCGAAGCAGAAGCCAACCATGGCGATCCTGCCCTCTTCGACGAGTTCCTGGCCGTTGAGGTAGTCGAAGGCAGCTTTGAAGTCGGCCACGTGGCGTGCGGCGCCCGCCTGGGTCAGCGCTCCCGGAACGGCGTCGGGATCCATGGCAGCCGTTCCGCCTTCCCGGCTGAGGAGGTCCAGGGCCAGCGCCACGTAGCCTTCCTTGGCAAAGCGACGGGCAACGTCCTGGATATGCGGGGTGAGGCCGCGGTTTTCGTGGCAGATCAACACGGCGGGACCAGGTTGCCCGCCCTCGGGCCTTGCGAGGTAACCGCTGATGTCGGTCCCGTTGGAGTCGAACTTCACGGTGGCCGATGTCAGGCCTGCCGCGCCCTCCGGAACGGACAGTGGGCTCTTGGCATTGGGGACGGCGGTGGTGGCTGGCCCTTGAGATCCCGCCATGGATGTTGGCGATGGCGTGGGCATCGGATCCGTGGTTCGCGGTACTTCCTCGGGCGTACAGCCCACCAAGGTCATGGCCGCTGCAGCTGCGGTCATGCTGCCCATGATGAACGCCACCCGCCGGGTGAAGGTTACCTGCGACATATCCCCCGACCGGTAGTCATCGTAGAACTCTTCAATCAAGTACTTTTCGAACTTCTCCAGCTGCACCATGACGAACCTCCCGACGATGAAGACGATCTTCCCCTGATGTGAAGACGCGGACAAGGGGTGGGATGGTTCAGAGCCACCTGGCCGAAACCGCCTAATAATGTCGGTGCCCCCTGCGAGAGTATGGACATGAAGCAGATCCGGGAGAGGAAAGCGAAGATGGCAGTGTCTGCCACACCCCTTCCTGCCGTGTCCCGGGTGCTGGCTCAGACCGGCAGTTCGGTGCGGCCCGGTGCAGTTCAGTCCGGAACTGTCAGCGGTGACCTGATCGATCAGTTGCGGGTGTTGGAGGAGATGAAGTCAGCCATCTCCGGTTTGCAGGCGCAGATTGCTGTGGCATTTGACCTGGCGCAGCGTGCCGAGCAGGCCGAAGCCGGTGTTCCCGCGGCGGAGCGTGGGAAGGGTGTGGGTGCGCAGGTGGCGTTGGCGCGTCGGGAATCACCGAACCGCGGCTCCAGGCTGCTGGGTTTGGCCAAAGCACTGGTGACGGAGATGCCACACACCTTGGCGGCGTTGAACTCCGGCCAGCTGAACGAGTGGCGGGCCACGCTGCTCGTGAAGGAAACAGCCTGCCTCAGTGTTGAAGACCGGGCCGCCGTCGATGCCGAACTCGCCCCCGACACCGGCGCTTTCGACGGGAAAGGCGACAAAGCGATTATCGCGGCCGCCAAGGCCGCCGCGTACCGGCGCGATCCTCGGTCGATGGCTCAACGGGCCAGCCATGCCGCAAGTGAGCGGATGGTGAGCCTGCGCCCGGCGCCGGACACCATGACGTACTTGACGGCGTTGTTGCCGGTCGCCCAAGGCGTGGCGGTCTATGCCGCGTTGACTCGTGGTGCTGAGTCGGCCCGTTCCAGCGGGGATGAACGGACTCGGGGGCAGGTCATGGCCGACACCCTGATCGAACGCCTCACCGGCACCCGGGCCGGGTTTACGGGCATCAACCTGGACCTCGTCATGACCGACCGCACCCTCTTCCAGGGAGACAGCGAACCGGCCAGACTCCAGGGCTACGGCATCGTCCCAGCCCAATGGGGAAGGGAACTCATCGGTCTGGGACCGGCAGTGAGCCCAGGAGCGGCGGTGAGCTCAGGGCCGGAACTGCAGGATCAGGAATTCGATGTTTGGCTTCGTCGGCTTTACACGGCGCCGGGCACGGGTGAGCTCCTCGCCACGGATTCGAAGGCCCGGCTCTTTACCGGCCGGTTGAGGCGTTTCATCGAGACCCGGGATGCGACCTGTCGGACGCCGTATTGCGATGCGCCCATCCGGCATATTGACCATGTGGTTTCGTGGCATTCCGGCGGGAAAACGAACCCCTCAAACGGGGCAGGACTGTGCGAAGCCTGCAACCACACCAAAGAACACCCAGGCTGGACCGCCACAACACTCGACGGGCAAACCAGCGGTGCCACTCCCGGGGTGCACACCCTGGAAATCAGCACCCCGACCGGCCACACGTACCAATCCAAAGCTCCGCCCCTGCCAGGCCACCACCCGATAAGAACCTGGACAGCGGCCGGCAGAACGTGACCAGACGCAAAAAGGCGGACAGCGAATCTTCGCTGCCCGCCTTCAGAGACGTGTCTTCTTAGAACTCCCAGTCCTCATCCTCAGTGTTGACAGCCTTGCCAATCACGTAGGAGGAGCCGGAGCCGGAGAAGAAGTCGTGGTTCTCGTCGGCGTTCGGGGACAGGGCCGACAGGATGGCCGGGTTCACGTCGGTGACCGAAGCCGGGAACATGGCCTCGTAGCCGAGGTTCATGAGGGCCTTGTTGGCGTTGTAGTGCAGGAACTTCTTGACGTCCTCGGCCAGGCCGACACCGTCGTAGAGGTCGTGGGTGTACTGGACTTCGTTTTCGTACAGCTCGAAGAGCAGCTCGAACGTGTAGTCCTTGATTTCCTGCTTGCGGGCCTCGGAAACCTTCTCCAGGCCCTTCTGGAACTTGTAGCCGATGTAGTAACCGTGCACGGCCTCGTCGCGGATGATGAGACGGATGAGGTCTGCCGTGTTCGTGAGCTTGGCGCGTGAGGACCAGTACATGGGCAGGTAGAAGCCCGAGTAGAACAGGAAGCTCTCCAGCAAAGTGGAGGCAACCTTGCGCTTCAGGGGATCGTCGCCCTGGTAGTAGTCCATGACGATCTGGGCTTTCTTCTGCAGGTTCTCGTTTTCGAGGGACCAGCGGAAAGCGTCGTCAATCTCCTTGGTGGAGCACAGGGTGGAGAAGATGGACGAGTAGGACTTAGCGTGCACCGACTCCATGAAAGCGATGTTGGTGTACACAGCTTCTTCGTGCGGGGTGATCGCATCCGGGATCAGCGAAACGGCGCCGACCGTGCCCTGGATGGTGTCCAGCAGGGTGAGACCAGTGAAAACGCGCATGGTGAGCTGCTGCTCATCCGGCGTCAGTGTGTGCCACGACTGGACGTCGTTGGACAGCGGCACCTTCTCCGGGAGCCAGAAGTTGTTGACCAGCCGGTTCCAGACTTCCACGTCCTTGTCGTCCTGGATCTTGTTCCAGTTGATGGCCTCGACGTGTGTCAGCAGCTTGACCTTTTCGGTCATTTCATCCCCTTTAAGCGATGGTTTTCTTGAGATAAGCCTACGACGGCGGGTGGTGGCCCGCCGTCGTGCTCTTTAGTTTGAGTGCGGCCAGAGCCGCAATTAATCAACCGATAAAGGCTGATTACAGCATGCAGCTGACGCAGCCCTCAACCTCAGTCCCTTCCAGCGCGAGCTGGCGGAGACGGATGTAGTAGAGGGTCTTGATGCCCTTGCGCCATGCGTAGATCTGCGCCTTGTTGATGTCGCGAGTGGTGGCGGTGTCCTTGAAGAACAGCGTCAGGGACAGGCCCTGGTCCACGTGCTGCGTGGCAGCGGCGTAGGTGTCGATGATCTTCTCGTAACCGATTTCGTAGGCATCCTGGTAGTACTCCAGGTTGTCGTTGGTCAGGTACGGAGCCGGGTAGTAGACGCGGCCGATCTTGCCTTCCTTGCGGATTTCGATCTTGGCGGCCACCGGGTGGATCGACGACGTGGAGTTGTTGATGTAGCTGATGGAACCGGTAGGCGGCACGGCCTGGAGGTTCTGGTTGTAGATACCGTGCTCCATGACGGAAGCCTTCAGCTCGCGCCAGTCATCCTGGGTGGGGATATGGTGGCCGGCGAAGAGCTCCTTGACGCGGTCCGTTTCCGGAACCCATGCCTGCTCGGTGTACTTGTCGAAGAACTCACCTGATGCGTAGGTGGACTTCTCGAAGCCGCCGAACTTCTGGCCGGTCTCGATGGCGAGGCGGTTGGAGGCGCGCAGGGCGTGGAACAGCACCGTGTAGAAGTAGATGTTGGTGAAGTCCAGGCCCTCTTCGGAACCGTAGTGGACGTGCTCGCGGGCCAGGTAACCGTGCAGGTTCATCTGGCCAAGCCCAATCGCGTGGCTCTGGGCGTTGCCCTGGGCGATCGACGGCACCGAGTTGATGTAGGACATATCCGACACAGCGCTGAGGGCGCGGATGGACGTTTCGATGGAGAGCCCGAAGTCCGGCGAATCCATGGTCTTGGCGATGTTCATGGAACCGAGGTTGCAGGAAATGTCCTTGCCTACGGTCTCGTAGCTGAGGTCCTCGGCGTAGATGGACGGCGAGGAAACCTGCAGGATCTCCGAGCAGAGGTTGCTCATGGTGATCTTGCCGTCGATCGGGTTGGCCCGGTTCACGGTGTCCTCGAACATGATGTACGGGTAGCCGGACTCGAACTGGATCTCGGCGAGGGTCTGGAAGAACTCGCGGGCGCTGATCTTGGTCTTCTTGATCCGGGAATCATCGACCATCTCGTAGTACTTCTCGGTCACCGAAATGTCGGAGAACGGAACACCGTAGACCTTCTCGACGTCATACGGCGAGAACAGGTACATGTCCTCGTTCTTCTTGGCGAGCTCGAACGTGATGTCCGGAACCACGACGCCCAAGGAGAGGGTCTTGATACGGATCTTCTCATCGGCGTTCTCGCGCTTGGTGTCCAGGAAGCGGTGGATGTCCGGGTGGTGGGCGTGCAGGTACACGGCACCTGCACCCTGACGGGCACCAAGCTGGTTGGCGTAGGAGAAGCTGTCTTCGAGGAGCTTCATGACGGGGATGACGCCGGAGGACTGGTTTTCGATCTGCTTGATCGGAGCACCGTGCTCGCGGATATTGGTCAGCGAGAGCGCCACACCGCCGCCACGCTTGGAGAGCTGAAGGGCGGAGTTGATGGCGCGGGCGATCGACTCCATGTTGTCTTCGATGCGGAGCAGGAAGCAGGAGACCAGCTCGCCACGCTGCGCCTTGCCGGCGTTCAGGAACGTGGGAGTGGCCGGCTGGAAGCGGCCATCGATGATCTCATCGACCAGGCGGTTGGCCAGTTCCTCATTGCCGCGGGCCAGGTGCAGGGCCACCATGCAGACGCGGTCCTCGTAGCGCTCCAGGAAGCGCTTGCCGTCGAACGTCTTCAGCGTGTAGGACGTGTAGAACTTGAAAGCGCCAAGGAAAGTCTCGAAGCGGAACTTCTTCTTGTACGCACGGTTGAAGAGGTCGCGGATGAAGTTCATCGTGTACTGGTCGAGGGTTTCGCGCTCGTAGTACTGGTTCTTCACCAGGTAGTCGAGCTTCTCTTCCAGGTCATGGAAGAACACCGTGTTGTTGTTCACGTGCTGCAGGAAGTACTGGTGCGCAGCTTCACGGTCGGCTTCGAACTGGATTTCACCGTTCGGGCCATACAGGTTCAGCATGGCGTTGAGCTCGTGATAGCCCAAGCCCTTGTAAGCCTCAGGCAGTGGCTTCTTGACCGTGTCCACAGCGCCCCCGGTTACTTCTGTTTCTGCGACAGTTGTGTCCAAAACTTTTCCAGCCCTTCGTTGACCCGCTGAACGTCTTCCGGCGTTCCCATGAGTTCAAATTTGTAAAGATGCGGCACTTTGCACTTGACGGAGATGATGTCTCCCGCCGCGCAGTAGTTGTCCGCGAAATTGGTGTTCCCTGCTCCGATAACACCGCGGATCAGTTCCCTGTTCCTGGGATCGTTAAGAAATCTGATGACCTGCTTGGGCACGGAACCTTCGCCGTTCGTTCCGCCATAAGTGGGCAGGACAAGGACGAAGGGTTCGAGGGCCCGAAGCGGGGCTTCCTGGGCATAGAGCGGGATGCGCGCTGCATCCCTGCCCAGTTTCTGGACGAATCGTTTGGTGTTCTCGGAGGTTGAGGAAAAGTAGATGAGGTGACTCTTGGTGGTCACTGCTTCCGCAGCATCGCGTACGGGTGCCGCTGCCAGCGGTGCCATGGGAGTCACCTCGACTACAGATGAATTCTTAGAGTGCTGTGATGGCGAAGTTTGAATGAAACTTAGGCCACGGAGGAAACGGCCTGGGCCAGTTCCTCGATCTTGTCCGGGCGGAAACCGGACCAGTGGTCCTGCTCGGTCACGACCACCGGAGCCTGCATGTAGCCCAGTGCCTTGAGGCGCTCAAGGGCCTCGGCATCCTGGGAGATGTCGACACTCTGGTAGGCAATGCCCTTCTTGTCGAGTGCCCGGTAGGTTGCGTTGCACTGAACACAGGCCGGCTTCGTGTAAACCGTTACGGTCATGATCCCTGTCCCCTTAATTGAAGTCTGTCGCTCTTCGTATCTGGCGGGCTCAACCGGAACTAGCTACTGAATCCGATACCGGCCCGCGGGCTGCCGTGACAGCCAACACGCTCTTATTTAGTCTTGCGCTGGTTTCCCGCCCAATCCGTAAATTGATACTACATGTAGTGCAAGCGCCTCGCCGGAACCCCAAGATGATGTATTACAAGTATGTCATTCAATCCACCGCCCGTCCACAGGCAGGGGCCTTCAAAATGTCCGTGATTCCGCCAAATTGAGAGATGTCATCCACACCCTGTGGACTACTTAGCCACATTTAATCTTCAGCGTGTCGCCCGGATACGGCGTGTCGTGACACTTTGAAAAGTGTGGCGTGGCGAACAGCTAAAATCGGCTGATGGTCAACCTTCTCCATCTCCGCACCTTGATGGAGGTCACCCGGCTGGGTTCCTTCGCCGCCGCTGCCGCCCAACTCGGCTACACAGCGTCGGCAGTCTCCCAACAGATGGCCGCGCTGGAACGCGATACCGGCGTCGAGCTTTTCCAACGGTCGGCCCGGAGCGTTGTTCCTACAGAGGCAGCGGTGACCATGACCCGCCACGCGTCCAAGGTGCTGACCGACGTCGAAGCTCTCATGGCAGCAGCGTCGAGGACCAACGACTCCCCCGCCCAGGAACTGCGGCTGGGTATCTTCCCAAGCCTTGCCACCTATGTACTGCCGGAGATCCTCCGGAATGAACGGTGGAGCGGACTCGGCATAGAACTGCGCGTCTCCGTGGCCGAGCCCGCCCAGACCATCCAAGGCCTGCGCAGCGGCGGCGAACTGGATGTCGCTCTCGTCTACCAAGTGGGGCAGTCCGGCCTGGCGTGGCCGCACTCGTTGGAACGGCAATGGATCGGCGACGACGACTTCCGGGTAGTGCTGCCGGCGTCATGGAAAATACGGGAGGATGCCGAGATTGAAGCCGCGCACCTGTCGGACATGCCGTGGATCATCCACCACCCCGGCACCAGCGACGCCTTGGTGATCGAGCGCCTGTTTGCCAGCTGCAACCTCCACCCCCGGGTGGTGGCGTACAGCGATGACTTCCATGCCAGCCTGGAGATGACCGCCGCCGGCCTGGGCGCCTCGCTGGTGCCGGAACTTGCGCTCCGGAACCGGCCATCCGGCGTCGTGGTCCTTGACGTCCCGGACATCCGGCTGGCCCGCAACGTCTTCGCCTTGCTCATCAATGAAAAACGTACGGCGCAAGTGCAGTTGTTCACCCAGCTGCTCGCCGACACCCTCCGGGAAACGTCCGGAAAGAGCGGCCTCCACCCCCTGAAAACCGCCCCTGTCAAGGGTCCGCAACGGCGCAGGTGAAATATCCCCAAGTGCTGGAACCCGCCGGTTGATGGGGTTAGATTGATCACATGGGCAAGGTAGCGAGCAAACATTTTGGGGAGATCGAGCTCAACCACGGGCGTGAACACTGCTTCGTCGCCAGACACGAACTCGCCGGCAACCAGCTGGAACTGGACCTCAACGTCACCGCACACGACCACTTCGATGAGGCCGCCATGCGCAAGGTGGATTACCGCCTGCGTTTCCTCCCCGAACTCGTGGACCAGGTCCGGGAAATGATCGCCGATGAGCTGGACCAGGACGGCACCAATCCCCAACAGTTCCTGCATTTCCACAGCTCACAGCTCAAGGACGAGCAGCTGGAATCGGTCTTTGGCGTCCGTGACAAGGGCCAGCTCACCAACGACGTCTTCCTGAAGGCCCTCAAACTGGGCCATGTCGCCATCTACCCCGGCCAGCCCGAGCGCTATTTTGTGCTGGACTTCACCCTCGGTTCGCATTTCACGGACGAGCTCCTGGTGGTCTCCGCGGACGAAGACGGCGTGGTGGACGACGAAATCCTCTGGGAGTCCTGAACGGCTTCTGGAACACACAATTCCCGGAACGCACGACGGCGGCCGGTCACCTTCTGGTGACCGGCCGGAACTTTATTCGCCAAAAGAGTTTCACCATGGCCTGTCCACCCGCGGACCATCGTCGGGCCCGTGGAGGTACTCCCCCCGCTCCTGGCCCTCGGCGCGCTCACGCTGGGCTTGTTGGGCGCTTTCCTCAAGCTTCTTGAGCTGCTCCTGCTGCGGGGCCGGCGACTCACCGGAAGGCTGCTGCGCCTCGCCATTTTGTCCTTCTCCCTTGGAGAGCTTGTCAGTGAGGCGTTCCTCAGCCGAGTCGAGGGCTGCGCCTTCCCCGGAGGCATTCGCGGAGCCCCCGGCCCGGCATTGCGGCGGCGATGCCGCGGCAGCAGCGAGGGCTTCCCGGAACAACCCGGCCGCAGCGCCCGGGTTCGCCGCAGCATCACCCAGTTTTTCGATGCTCAGGACAAGGTTGACGCGGACTTTGCACTCGTCTCCCCCGGCACCGGCCAGCAAGGCCGCCTCAAAGTCCGTCCTTGCGGCGTCAAAGTCGCCCGCCAGCACGTGCGCGTCTCCGGAGGCGAACAGCGCCTTGTGGGGTTCCACGAGGTTCGCGATCCGCAACCAGGCGGCATCCCCGGCCACACTGTTCCCGTCACCCGCGGTGTAAGACTCCACAGCTGCTCCACCCAGCACGCCCACGCTCAGGAGTTTCGCCGCAACTGCGAGCGCCAGGACGGCGGGCGGGAGTGACCACAGCGCCAGCCTGGCTCGCCGTCGTCGTGCGTGGTTGATGGTCATGGGGATCCCTCCTTCCGTGCCGGCGTGCGGAGGTTCCGGAGCGCGGTGAGGTGCCGCAACGGTTCGTGCAGGGCCAGCAGGAAAGCGGCGAAAGCCAGAAGCCAGTACAGCTCAATGCGCCCGGGGAGGTCTTGGTCGAGGATGGTCTGTGCCCCTGGCTGGGCCTTGCCGAGCATCTCGGACGTGGGGCCGGTGCCCGTCCTGTGTGCGTAGGGAACATGCAGTTGGTTGGCGATGGTCCGGAGCTGCTCTTCATCGATGCGGGACACTGCGTCCTGCGCGCTGCCGGAACTGCGGTCCTTGAGGTAGCCGGCGTCGTTGTCCGAAGTGTCTTTCATGCGCCCGCCCTGGGCGCTGCCATACCCGAGGACCGCTCCCCCGGCCACGTTGGCGTCGTCCATGGCGGCGGGCCGTTCTGCGCTGGTGTTCTCGCCGTCGCCGGCGTAGAAGACCAGTGCGGGGCGTCCCGGATGCTGTTCCTTGGCAGCGGCCAGACGCTCTTTCAGCAGCTCGGCTGCCCCGGTGACGGTGCTTCCCTTGGCGTATCGGGCGTTTTGCGGTTGGAGCGTGGTCATGGCGGTCTGCAGCGCGGTGGCGTCCCGGGTGAGGGGCATGCGGACGGTGGCCTTGGTGTCGAAGGTGATCAGCGAGAATTTGGCACCGGCGAGCTCCTTGGCAATCGCCATGACATCGGCCCTGGCACCAGCCAGCCTGGTGTCCGAGCCGTTGTAGTCTTCGGCAGCCATGCTGGTGCTGGTGTCCACGACGAAGAACACGTCCATCTCTGCGGCAGCGGTTCCGGCGTGGCCACCCGGCCAACCGGGACGGAGCATGGCTAGAAGAAGGAGAACGACGGCGGCACACCGGAAAGCGGCCGGCCTGACGGAGCGTGGCGTTTGGCTTCGTCCCCGGGGCAGGGGGTTCCATCGCGTGAAGGCGAGCGCGGTGAACGCCAGGACGGCTGCCAGAGCCAGCACCAGCAGGGGCCAGGGAATGATCGGAGCGAAGGTCATGGTTCGAGCCGCCATCCGAGCACCAGCATTCCCGCCCCGGCAAGGGCGGCTATTCCCAGTGGCCAGGCGGGAGCATCAGCTGCTGATGCCTGGGGAGCTGCGCGGTAGCTTGTGGGTTCTGTTTCCTGCACTTTCCCCACGATCCCCGGCACGGCCTCGGCGCTGTCCACGGTGTAGTAACTGCCTCCAGTGCGCTCGGCGGCGGTCCTGAGCTGGGCGCCCGGCTCGTCAGGTTGGTCGCCGTAGTCCATGTCGCTCGGGTTGAGGACATGGATTTTGACGTTCTTGCCGGCTGCCAGCGTTGCGGCTTCGTCGAGGCTGAAGATCGGTTCTCCGGAAAGAAAGTTGTCAGTGGCCAGCACTATGGACCGCGAGCGCTGGGGACCGGCGTCGGCGCCTGTGTCTTCGGGGAAGCTCTGCACGCAGGAAGCGAGGCCATCCCCGATCAGCGAGGAGCCTGCGCCGTTCCAGGTGCCGTCGAAGAAGGTTCCGGCTCCGCTGTCCAGGGCTTCCTTGGCGTGGGCCAGTTGTTCGGCGGCGTAGTCGTAGTCGTCCGTCAGCGGGAAGAGTTGCACGCTGCTGCTGTCGAAGATGACCATGCCGATCCGTTCGCCGCCGAATTCCTTGGCGAGTTCCTGGAATACCGTGGCGATGGCGGCGTCCGTGGTGGTCATGGATCCGGAGACGTCCAAGCACAGCACGATGTCCCTGTTCCGAATTTCCGGCTCCTCCGTTGTCCGGAGGATGGGCCTTGCCGCGGCCGTGGCGGTAGCGGCCAGGAACACTGCCCCCAAGGCGATGGCGAGCGCCAGTCGGCGTCGATGCCGACGCAGGGCGCGTTGGTATTCAGGGAGGGCCGTCAGGCGGTCACCATGGGCGACGGGTCGGGTTTGCGGGGGTCGACGACGGCGATACAGCCAAGCGCTGATGATGGCCGCTGCTGCCGCAAGGGGAAGAACCCACCAATAGCTCAGTTCCATCCGGTCACCACCTGCCGGGCGGCTTCCGCTGACTGCCGCACGGGGTGGACGGGCACAGCGGCAAATTCGCCGGGGTAGATTTGCGCGATTCCTCGGGCCAGTCCGTCGAGTCCTTGGCTGCGGAGGTCCGCGAGTGTCATGGAGGTGACGGGCAGGCCTGTGGCTGTCCCGGCGAATTCCCGCACGAGGAAGCTGAGTCGTTGGTGGGCGTCCCGCACAGCCATGCGCCCGGCGTCGGCGTCCTCTGCTGTGGTGTTGATCGCAGCGAGGCAGGCGGAGCGCAGCGTCTCGAGGTCAGTCATCGGTACTTGGCGTTCGGCCGTTCGTTTCTTGCGGGCGGGCCACAGCATCCAGGCGTACCAGGCGCCCACGATCCCAACGATCCCCAGGCCCAGCCAGTACCAGTGCGGCTGATACTGAAGGGGTGCGTAGAAGCCGGCGTCATCCTGCACGTTTGCCACCTCCAGCGGCACCCCGGGCGTTGGGTGTCCCCGAACGGTGTTTCTCGAGGAGGGTAAAAACGGCAGGCAGGACGTCCTCGCTGCCGGTGGTTTGTTGCTCGGCTATGCCCAGGCGACGGAAGATACCGCTGCGTTGTTCTTCGCGGTCGATCATGGCTTGTGCGTAAGCTGCACGGATCTTGCTGTCAGCGGCCAGTGCCGCTGGAATGTCTTGTCCGGTTCCCACATCGGTGCTGTGCGGGGAGCTGTCTGCCCCCGGGGCGAGGTCTGCGTCCTGGATGGTGAGCCACAGGACTTCGTGCCTCGCCCGAAGCTTACGCATCAAGGCCTCGGTGCGGGGGTCCGGCATGAAGCCGTCGGCAACAGCGACGATCAGGAGGCGGCCTTTGAGGTACCTCAAGACATAATCGATCTGCTCTGCCAGTGAGCTCGGCGGTCCGTCCAACGCGACGCTTGCTTCCACCTCCCGGAGCAACCGTTCCAGGTTCTCTTCGCCGCTGCGGGGCGGCAGGTACCGGGACGTGTCCGCGTTGCCGTGGAGGAGGCCAACATCGTCCCCGTGCCGGCAGGCCAGGTATCCCAGGACGCCGGCGGCATGAACGGCGATGTCCTTCTTCGACTCCCCGGACAGGGCTTGGGCTGCCATGGTCCTCCCGGTGTCCACCAGCAATAGGACTGAGTGCCGCCGGACGGCCACATATCGCTTGACCAGCGGGGATCCGTGCCGTGCGGTGGCTTTCCAATCAATGTCCCGGACTTCGTCGCCGGGAACGTAGGCGCGCAGTTCATCAAAGTCCAGGCTGCGGCCCTTGAAGACAGAGCCGTATTCACCGTCGAGCAGGGTGAGGGTCCTTCGGTGGGCGAAGATGAACATCTTCGACTTGACCCGTCGAAGCAGGCTGGGCACTCGTTGCCCCCGCTACGGTGTCTGGACAGACGCCACGACGGCGTCGATGACGGTTTCCACCGCGATACCTTCAACCACAGCATCGAACCCCAGGATGATGCGGTGGCGAAGAATGCGGTGCGCGAGGCGTTTGACGTCCTCGGGAATCACATGGTCACGGCCCTGGAGCAAGGCAAGTGCCCGGGCCGCCTGGCTGAAGGCGATACTGGCCCGGGGGCTGGCGCCAAATTCCACGAGGTCGGCGAGCCTGGGCTCCAGATACTGCGAAGCGTTCCGGGTGACGTAAGCGAGGCCCACGATGTACCTGACGATGGCTGGGTCGATGTAGACCCGCCGCACGAGTTCCTGGACCTGCACCACCGCGTCGAGGGAGGCGGCTGCGGGTGGCTTCCGGTCCGCATCGAACACTCCCGCATCAATCCGGCGGATCACTTCGGCTTCCTCGGCCGGGCTCGGATAGTCCAGCACATCCTTGAGCATGAAGCGGTCCATTTGGGCTTCCGGGAGGCGGTATGTTCCCTCCTGCTCGATCGGGTTCTGTGTGGCCAGCACCAAGAACGGCTGCGGCAAGGGGTAGGACTCGCCACCGATGGACGTCTGTCGTTCCTGCATGGCCTCCAGCATGGCGCTCTGCGTCTTGGCGCTGGATCGGTTGATCTCATCGAGGAGCACGATGTTGGCATGAACAGGCCCCAGTTGCGTGACGAAAGTCCCCTTGGCAGCATCGAAAATCTGCGTGCCGGCAATGTCGCTGGGCAGCAGGTCAGGGGTGCACTGGATCCGGCGGAACTCCGCACTGACCGACTCAGCGATGGCCTGGGCTGCTGTGGTTTTCGCGAGGCCGGGAACACTCTCCAGCAGCACATGGCCACCCGTCAACAACCCGATGACCAAGGTCTCACGCAACCTGCCCTGGCCCACCACCTTGTTCTCGAAACTACGGATGATGCTGCCGACGAGCTGCTGGGCACGGGCCATCTCCGGTGCGTCGATTCCGGTCGTGGCTGTGGTCTGTTGCACTCGTGGTCCCCTCACTGGCGTCATGTCTCCCGGCAGGCGACCGGCATGGAGTGCCGGCTCTCATGTACTTGCGCCTGCAGGGGCCACTCTATCCAAGTCCTCCCGGTTCCGGGCCGCAATGGGTACCCCTCCCCATGCAGCGTCCGGAGGTCTATCCTTTTGCCATGCATCAGCTACCAGCCGCCTATCAGAACTACCTCGCCACCCAGGACCAGCACGTCATCGACGCTGTGCGGCCCGTCCTCCTGCAATCAGCCGCCGACGAACGCCACGGTGTCCGTATCACTTACAACACGGGGTCAACAGGCCACCAGGCACATTTGGACGAGTCCATACCCTACGGCCAGATCATCGAAGACATCGACTGATACACCGTTATCCCTTCATTGCCCCGGACAGGGCGAAGGAGTTCCCCATGCCCCGGGACACCAGGGCGTAGAGCACCAGCACCGGAACCGAGTACAGGATCGAAAACGCAGCCAGCTGGCCGTAGGCAACCGCTCCGTGCTGGCCGAAGAAACTGAAGATTGATACCGCCGCGGGCTGCTTGCCAGGTGAGAGCAACAGGATGAACGGGACGAAGAAGTTCCCCCATGCCTGGATGAAAACGAAGATGAACACCACACCCAGCCCCTGCCTCATCAGTGGAAGGACGATGGTCCGCAACGCCGTCATGGCCGAGGCCCCGTCCATCCACGCCGCTTCCTCCAGCTCCAAGGGAACTGAGTCCATGAAGTTCTTGGTCATCCAGATCGCCATCGGCAAGGTAGTGGTTGCCATGAAGAAAACGGTTGCCGCCATGGAGTCCAACAACTGCCATTGGACGAACAACCCGTAGACCGGCACCATGATCGCCGTCACCGGCAACGACGTTCCGAACAGGACCGTGTACATGAAGGGTTTGTTGAACCGGGACTGGTATCTGGACAACGGATACGCGGCAAGGACGGCAGCGAGAAGGTTCACCACGGCCGTACCGGCAGACAACCACAAGCTGTTGGCCAACGGAACGAACAGCAGCTCAGGAGTCAGTACGGCACTGAAATTGGACATCGACGGCGCAGACGGCACCTTCGTCTGGTACCCGGCCTGGGGATCGACGGCGGCCAGCAGCAACCACAACAAAGGCGCCACGAAGCAGAGCCCGATCACGGCCAACGCGATGTCCGCAACCAGCTTGGCCCTGGAACGGGAGCTGCCACCCGCCGTCGAGCCTTTATCCCGTACCCCCGCCCGCACGCCGCTGGTCGTCACGGCCGTTGCTCCCTCAGGAGCCGGACGTAGATGGCACCGAACACCATGCCCAACAGGATCAGCACCGACGCCACCGCCGTGCCATAGCCGATGTCACCGAACTTGAATGCTTCCTGGTAGGCCAACACCGGCAGCGTGGTGCTGGCATTGGCAGGACCACCGGCCGTCATGACCCAGATCAGGGTGAAAACTGCCAGCGTCTGGAGCGTAATCAGCATCAAATTGGTGGCGATGCTGCTCCGGATCAGCGGCAAGGTGACAAACATGAGTCGCTGCCATCCCCGGGCTCCGTCCATCAGTGCGGCCTCTGAGATGTCCCGCGGCACATCGGCCAGGGCGGCCCGATACACCAGCATGGAGAAAGCCGTTCCCCGCCAGGTATTGGCCAGGATGATCGCCACCAAGGGGAAGGAATACAGCCAATCCAGGCCGTGGACTCCAAGAATGCCCACAACCTGGTTCAGCGTGCCCTCCCGGTTGAAGTAGGCATAGGCAGCAAACGCTGCCACGATTTCCGGCAGCACCCACGCCGCAACCACCGCCGTCCCTACCCATGAAGCAACTGCTTTCCGTGAACGCGTCATCAGCAGGGCAATCAGCAATCCCAGGACGTTCTGCCCCAGAACAGCGGACGCTGCGACGAAAACGAGGGTCAGCCATGCCGCAAGCGGAAACGAGTCGTCGCTGACCATCCTCACGTAATTGTCCGCACCCACCCACTGCGGATCCTTCGCCGCCTTGCCGGTCAACGCCGCATCGGTGAAGGACGCGTAAAACGACCACGCCACCGGGGCCAGCAGGAACAGCAGGAGCAGCAGAATGGAGGGAACTACCGGCAGCAGCCGCAGGACGCGGCGGGTGGTCATTTCTCCAGGACCTTGTCCTCACCCACCAGTTTCCGGACGGTGGCATCGTATTCCGCGGCGGCGTCCTCGGGACTTTGCTTGCCGGTCACGACTGATTCCGTCGCCACCTGGACCGCCGCGGAAATCCGCGGATAATCAGCAGTGGCAGGACGGTAATGCGTTACGGCCACCAAGTCTGAAACATCCTTCACGAACGGGTTGGCCGCAAGATAATCAGCGTCCGAGGCAACATCCGTCCGGACTGCGATCTGCGAATTGTTGATGTCGTAGGCCAGGGCATTCTTCTTGTTCAGCGCAGTGGTGAGGAACTGGAAAGCGAGGTCGGGGTTGTTGCTCTTTGCCCCCACAGCCAGTGTCCATCCGCCTGACATGCTGACACCGCCGGGCTCCTGGCCATTCCGGGTGGGGAACTTCGCTACGCCCATGGCTTCCTCATAGCCGGGCCATTCGTAGGCGCCGCCTTTTTGCCAGAACGACGGCGTGTAGGAACCTTCCACAGTGGCCGCAAGTTTGCCTTGCGGGAACCACTCGCCAAAAACCTTCTTCCAAACGTTCGCATCCAGCGCCTCGGCCGGAGTGACTGCGAGCTTCTCGTCGTAGAGGGTCTTCAGGAAGGCCAAGGAGTCCGTGAATCCCTGGGACCCGACCACCCATTTCCTGGCATCCTCGTCGTACAAGGTGCTGTCTGTCCCGTAGAGGAGCTCGTAAAATCCCTGCATGACCGTGCCTTCGCCGGTCCCCTTGCCCGCGTACATGTTGAAGGCGGTCACCGTGGGATCCGATGCCTTCACGGCACGGGCAGTCGTCAGGATGTCTTCCCAGGTCTTCGGCTGCCAAGGCAGGGAAATGCCGGCCTTCTGAAGCACGGCCTTGTTGTACCAAATGGCCCTGGTGTCGGTGCCCAGCGGCACCGCGTAGATGCCGCCGTCATCGGCACGGCCGGCCGCCTTGGCTGCTTCGTTGAACAGGGACCAGTCCTCCCACTTCTCAAGGTAACTGTCGAGCTTGAGGAGGTATCCGGCGTCGACATCCGACCGCACCTTGAAGGTGTCCTCGTAGAAGACGTCCGGGGCCGTGTCCGCGGAACGCTGGGCCAACGCCAGTTTTGTCCCGTAGTCGTCATCGTTGGCCTGGATGGGTTGAAGCTCCACCGTCACCCCGGAGTGGGCGGCCTCAAATTCCTTCTTGGCGTCCTGCATCACCGCATCGAGGGCCGTAAAGGCATCCGTTTTCTGGTAGACGATCTTCAGGTTCTTGTCCCCGGCCGCTTCAGGCGTGGGCGAACAGGAACTCGCTGCCAGCAGGACGGCTGCGACGGAAACAATGGCGGCAAACTTTGCTGCCACCGGTTTCATGCCGGCCGGCTTCTTTGCGGCCAACGTGACTGCGGCTAACTTCCTTGGGCGGCCCATGGTGCTCCAATCCGTCAAACGTGCTGCTGATTCAGCCTTCCAGCAGGAGCCGCTGGGCGCGCGGTGCCAGCATGTGCTCCAGGACAAGGCACGCTGCACCGATGGCGCCCACGTCCTCACCCACTCCGGTTCCTACTACTTCAAGATCGTGGATCATGCGGGCAGCATTGTTCCTGTCCAGGAGTTCCGGAACGCGATCCAGGAAGTACGGGGACATCCGGCCCCAGAAGGGACCGCCGAAGACCACACGCTCCACATCCAAGGTGTTGGTCACCACGGACACGGCACGCGCCACGAGGGTTGCCGACTTATCCAGGATGGCAATGGCCTTTTCGTCTCCTGCGTCAGCTTTGTCGCACAACTCGGCAAAACGTTCCTGGACCTCCGGACCGTCTGCGCCGTCGCGGTGGCCGTCCAAGACTCCAGCCGCTTCGGCCTCGGCCACCAGGACCTGGGGAATGCAGGAAGACTTAACGCATCCGTGCAGGCCGCAATCACAGAGCGGGCCGCCTGGATCAACCACGATGTGGCCGATTTCCCCGGCGTTGCCCGAGGTGCCCCGCACTACTTCGTCATTGAGCACAATGCCGCAACCGATACCGGTTCCCATGTACATGAACACAAAGCTGCCGGCACCGCTGGCACCACCCGCCCATGTTTCGGCAACTGCGGCGCTGGTGACATCCTTGTCCACCAGGGTCTCCAGCCCGGTGGCTTCGGTCAACGCCTCACGAATACGCACCCGGTTCCACCGCGTCAGCAACGGGGGCTCCACTACGGAGCCTTCATCAAGGTCGATGGGGCCGGGGACAGCAACGCCAAGGCCTGCGATCTTGCCCGCGTCCACGCCCGACTCCTCAACGAGGACTTTAATCTGCTCCGCGATGCTGGTGATCACTCCCGCAGGGTCCCCGCCAGGGGTTGCCATCCGCGAGTGCCTGACGACGTCGCCCAACAGGTCAAGAACCACGAAAGTGATGACGGCGGGGTCAAGGTGGACGCCCACGGCATACATTCCGGCTGGGTTCAGGCGCAGGATGGTCCGGGGCTTTCCCGGCCCTGAGCCTTCCTTGCCGGCCTCCACGATCAGCTGCTGATCCAGGAGTCGCCGGGAAATATTGGAAATCGTCTGGGGGGAAAGGCCCACGATCTGCGCCAGTTCCACACGGCTCAGTCCCATCGATGACCGCCGGATCGCCTCCAGGATGACGGTCAGATTGAAGTCCCCCATGCGGGGTAGATTCGTTCCGCGCCTCGGTGTCGGCTGCCGGATCTCAGTCACTGATGCCCCTCGTCATTCGGAAAAACTTCGTCGAATTTAGTCTGTGCCTGCATCGTACGATACCCACGCCTCCACGGATACGAGCACACGCGGGCGCCGGAGTCAGGGGTTGGTAACGATGACACTGAATTGTATGTGACGGCCATGCAGTCCGCGCTTTGATGACGGCCATCTCACGACTTGATGCTGCGCGTGACCGTAAACTTCGGGTTGCGGCCTTCCTCCGAGCTCGGCCCTATCAGCCGTTCAAGGGCGCTCCGGTACTGCAAATGACTGTTGTAGACCGTCCACAGCTCCCCTCCGGGAGCCAGTACACGGGCGGCGGCCTGGAACATCTTGAGCGCGGCACCCGCATGGACGCTGGTTCCCACATGGAAAGGCGGGTTCAGCAGGATCAGGTCCGCGCTGCCAGGCTCAAGCGTTGACATCGCATCATCGTGAATGACGGTAACCCGCTCCCCCACCCCGTTGGCTGCCACCGTCCCCCGGGCCGAGGCAACCGCAGCCGCGGACTGGTCGGTGGCAACCACCTTGGACCCCTCATGGCGCCGAGCGTACATGGTGGCCAGGATGCCGGTGCCACACCCCAGGTCCACCACATGGCCCGCCGCAGGGATCCGGTCCAGGAAGGTCAGCAGGAAACGGGTCCCGATATCCAGACGGGCTCCGGAGAAAACAGCACCGTGCGCGCACACCGTGATACCCAACTCCTGCAGTGGTTCTGCGACGGGGTACGGCGGGGCGTCGGGGACCTTCCGGGGATCCCTGGCGATCAGCACCCGTGACTTCTGCCGGGCAAGCTGCGGTTGGACCGACGAGAAGGACTTCTCCAGAACGGCGTTCATCCCCGTCGACATGTGCTTGACGCGGCCACCGGCCAGCACCACCGCCTCAGGAGTTGCGAACCGGGCAACGGCGTCGGAAATTTCCTCCAACCCGGCCAGCGATTTCGGCAGCTGGACAAGTACCAGTTCCGCCTCGCCCAGCAACTCCGGACCCAGCTCATGCTGGGTGAAGCGGCCTTCCAAGCCTGCTGCAGCGGCGTTGCGCTCCAACGCAAGCCTGCCGGTAAAAAGGTCCTGGTGGACGCGGACATGCCCGACGCCGAGCCCCGCCAACGCGCCCAGCGTCAGGGCACCATAGCGGTCACCGATAATGACGACCTCGGTATCCGCGCCCATCATGTCGGCCGCTGTTTCCAGCAGAATCCGGTCTGTCGCGTCGTAGGCTTGCAAGTTGTCCGCATCGACGTCCGGAAGCCTGCTCAGGGAGCCGAACAGTGCTTCCAGTTCCAATGCCGTCACGATGAAGGTTCTCGCTTTCGTTGCGTTGATGTCTCGACTTTGGCGGGGCTTGGGAGGAACCTTGAGGGTGCAGCACGCAAACACCTGTTTGTCCCGCCGGGTGTTAAATCCACGTCGACGGCGGCAGGCATACGTCGCGGCGGCCATGGAGCCAGGCGCCGGGACTATCCGTCATCCGGCTCCCCCTCCCTTGCGAGAAGCCATGAGTGTCAATGTTGTCACGAACCTGGAAGTAAAGTCCCACAACTCTCCCGACGAGACGCGCCGTCCTGACAAGACAGTGCTGGACCTCGTCACCGTCGGAGAGTACACGATCGGCCGTATGACCTTTGAACCGGGTTGGACCTGGGCCGACTGCATTAAGCCCGTCGTAGGTACCGACTCCTGCCAGTTGAGCCATGTGGGGTTCTGCGTCTCCGGCAGCCTCGAAGTCGAAACCGACGACGGAGGTCAGATCAGCATTTCCGCCGGTGATTCCTACACCATCCCGCCCGGCCACAACGCCCGGGTAGTCGGCGATCAGCCGTTCCAAGGCGTGGAGTTCGTCAGCGGCGCCGAATTCGCCCGACCCCCTGAGTAGGAGCACCGGTTCCTGGAAGGCAAAAAGACCCCGCTCATGTGAGCGGGGTCTTTTTCCGAAGTGGAGCTGAGGGGACTCGAACCCCTGACCCCCTGCATGCCATGCAGGTGCGCTACCAGCTGCGCCACAGCCCCGGATACCGTTGAATTCCCGGGGAAGTATTTCTCTTCCCGTCGAAGCAACTCGTCAATACTAACCACAATCCATCGAGAAGCGAAATCGACCCGATGTGAACTGTGCCACGTTGAATGGCAGGCCCGCACAGGTGGAGCAGCCGAGGCGCACTGGACGAATCCACTGCGCCTCCCCCCAAACCGGCTGCCACAGGGCAGGTGGTAAACCGGCCTCGCCCCTCATGAAGTCTAAGATCTGTCGAGCGGGAAACCAAACCGTGCAGTCGGTTTGTCCGAGCCAGGACGACAAGCCCGGTGATAGCGTTATGGGGTCCCCTCGGCGCCGTCGCAGCTCCACGCCACAGACGGGCCAGCCCCACCCGCTCGAAAGGTTCGCCACCACCGATGCAGCAACGTGCGCAAGACACCCGGCTTTCAGTCATTGAAGGCGCCGCCCGGGTCTTCGCAGAGATCGGCTACGGAAATGCCAGCCTCGCTGACATCACCAAACGCGCGGGCGTGACCAAAGGCGCGCTGTACTTCCACTTCACGTCCAAGCGGGAACTTGCCTTGGCCGTCATCGATGAACAGCACGCCATGGTGCAGGCCGCGGGCTCGGACATCGTCGCCTCCCACCGCCCAGCCCTCGAGAAGCTCATCGGACTTTGCCGGATGTTCGGGCAGCAATTGTTGGACGAGCCAATCGTCAGGGGAGGCATCCGGCTCACGTTCGAAGCCTCCGCCTTTCAGGCAGATGTTTCAGGTCCCTACCAAGACTGGATCACCACGGCCCAACAACTCCTGGCCCAGGCCCAGGCGGAGGGGGATGTCCGTAGCGATCTGGATCCGGCTGCGTTCGCCCGGTACCTCATAGCATCATTCACCGGAGTGCAAATGGTTTCCGAAGTCCTGACTGCGCGCGAAGACGTCATGGCCAGGATCGACCACATGTGGGAATTCATGCTTCCGGCCCTGACTCAGCGTCCGGCCGGCTGACGCCGCGTCGTTTGCACCGGCCTCTTGCCGGAAACTGAAACGCACGCCGGAAACGACAAAGGTCCTGCTTCCCTTGAGGAAAGCAGGACCTTCTTGGTGGAGCTGAGGGGACTCGAACCCCTGACCCCCTGCATGCCATGCAGGTGCGCTACCAGCTGCGCCACAGCCCCATATTCTTGCTGCTTCACGTTCAGCTTTTCAGCCATCCGCTCCGAAGCAACTCAAATATCTTAGAACAGCGTTTCCGAAAATTCCAAATCGGGCATATTCGGCCGCCGTCCCTTCCTAGTGCTCGGAGTCCTCCGCGGAAACAGCCTTGGCAGAGGCGTCGTCGCCAAGCTCGAGATCGACTACCGGGCAGTCCTTCCACAGGCGCTCCAGGGCATAGAACACCCGGTCCTCAGCGTGCTGGACATGGATCACGATGTCCGCGTAGTCCAGCAGGACCCAGCGGCCCTCGGAACGGCCTTCCCGGCGCACGGGACGGAGATCCTGCTTCAGCAGTTCTTCCTCGATACCGTCGACGATCGCATTGACCTGGCGTTCGGTGGGAGCGGAGGCAATCAGGAAGACGTCAGTGAGCGCCAGCCGCTCGCTGACGTCCAAGGCCACGATGTCCTCGGCGAGTTTGTCCGCCGCGGCACGCGCAGCGTGACGGGCGAGGGTAATGGATTGTTCATGTGCAGACACGGGGACTCCTTGTAGTGGCCTATGGCCTTGGTGTGGCCTAAGCCGTATTAAGCGGAACTATCCGCTGGTGATCATGATGATGCCGACGATGAGCGCAACAAGGCCCAAAGCCAGGACGCCGAACTGCACAAGCCGGTTGCGCTGCGCCCGGGCCAGTCCGGCCGTATTGGCGTCCAAAGGATCGAGCCCATAGGCCGTGCTGGCAGAGACCGGAGGGCGCTGCGTCCCTTCGCTGGGCTCCGCAGGCGCTGCCGGCTTCTTCCTGGCGGACCGGGCAACAGCTTCCGCCCGGGCGAGGACTCCGGCGCGGCCGCGCGACCCTGGCTTCTTGCCCTGGGAGGCGTCGTCAAGCTTGGGACCAGCCGAGGTGATCAGAGGCACGAAGGTGGTGCTGGGACGCTTCATGACCGGACGCTCAACGCCCGGAACCTTGACGAACTCCAGAGGAGTCACCATGGCCAGGTTGTTGGCAGTGGAAGGCCCGGAAGTGGCCGCAGGCGATGTACCGTGCTCAGCCTTGTTTTGCTCAGCCTTGTTTTGCTCAGCCAGCTTCTGCTTTGCTGCAGCGCGCTTGTTCAATACGGCTGCGCGTTCGGCAAGGGCAATTTGCTCCGCCAACACCGCCGGATCGACAGCCAACGGATCCTGCTCGGCAATATGTTCCAGTTTGGCCGTCTGGTTCTGTACCTGGGCGGCAATCAACTCACGGACAGCGAGTGCCTGCTCCACGGACATTCCGGCTTCCCCGGGTCCGTCCAGGCCTTGGGCCGCCTCCTTGGCCTGGGGGCCGCCCTTGGTGTCGGACGCGCCCTGGTTGTTGGAGCCGTCCTTGTGGTCGGACGAGTCCTGGACCGTCGCCGCGTTCTTCGTGTCCTTCGACGGGGCTCCCGGGGCGTCAGTCTTTGCAGCATTCGCAGCCGAACCCGGCGCGGGCACGATCGGGTTCATTGACGTAGCAACTTCAGCTTGGAGTTGCTGAAGGCGAAGCTGGCGACGGGTGGGAGGCCCACCACCGGAGAGCTGCTCTTCCTTGTCCGCCAGCTCCTTGATGGTCCGCAGTGCAGCACGGTCGCGGGCCCTGACCTGCGAGGACCGCTCCTGCGCAGCAGTGCCTACAGCGTCAACCGGGCCGTCAGCGACGCGGCGGTTTCGGCCGGCGGGTCGGTCGGTGCCACCCTCAGTTTCGGCTTTTGCTGCTGCCTTCTGCTCCGAGGTAGCCTCTGGCTGCGTTTCCGGGTGCTCTTCCCGGGCACGACGAAGCTCACGCCTGCTGCGGATGGGTCGCTGTTCCTGGCTGCTCATTCAAAACTCATTCAGTACGTGCTTGGTCGTCTGATCCGGACAGTACGGGCGCTAGATCCCCTGTCACAGGCTGAGGCGCGTACAGTCCATATTTTGCGATGTACTGCACCACTCCGTCCGGCACCAAGTACCAGACCGGGTTACCTGCACCGACGCGGGTCCGGCAATCCGTGGAGGAGATCGCCATGGCGGGGACTTCCAGCAAACTTACGTCGTCTGTCCGCCCCA
Source organism: Paenarthrobacter sp. TE4293 (assembly GCF_050435325.1). Lineage (NCBI taxonomy): Bacteria > Bacillati > Actinomycetota > Actinomycetes > Micrococcales > Micrococcaceae > Paenarthrobacter > Paenarthrobacter sp. TE4293. The sequence goes on along the minus strand of NZ_JBNJRY010000001.1, from coordinate 70,439 downwards.
GGTCGTTCAGTTCATGTCCTGGACGGGTTACGCCGACGAAGTGCGCGAGGGACCATAACTCGTCCACGTCTTTCCACGACAGGATCTGGGCCAACGCGTCGGCGCCCGTGATGAAGAAGAGGTCCGCGTCAGGACGCTGAGCCCTGAGATCACGCAGGGTGTCGATGGTAAACGTGGGGCCGGGACGGTCAACGTCCACGCGGCTTACGGTGAACCTCGGGTTGGAAGCCGTGGCGATCACCGTCATCAGATAACGGTGCTCCGGCTCACTGACCAGCTTGTGAGACTTCTGCCAAGGTTGGCCTGTGGGCACGAAAACCACTTCATCAAGGCCAAACTTGGCTGCGACTTCGCTTGCAGCCACAAGGTGGCCGTGATGGATCGGATCAAAGGTTCCACCCATCACGCCCAGCCGAAGCCTGCGCCCCGACTCCCCACGCGGTGTTGCGGCGATAATGTTAGTGGCCCGTCCCGTGGGTGTGCTTGTTCGGGTGCTGGCGGTGCGGGTCGGAGTGCTCTTCCACGGCCTCGTGGCGGTTGCCCAGGTTGGTGTAGGACAGGGTGACGAACATGAGGACAAGCAGGAAAGCGAACATCACAATGCCGAAGACCCACGGCTCTGCCCACAGCGGGGCGAGTTCCTCGTGACCGCCTTCAGTTTCGGCGGCAATGGACGTGGCGATCTGCTGAAACAGCATCTTCTCCCCTAGTTGGTTCTCAAAGGTTTTGCACGGCGGGACTCCCCGACGTTCCGGACTTCTGTTCTATGTTACCGCGTTGCTAGCCGCGGACTTGGCCCTCGCCCTGGACGATCCACTTGGTGGTGGTCAGCTCCGTGAGGCCCATGGGACCCCGCGCGTGCAGCTTTTGCGTCGAAATGCCTACCTCGGCACCTAGGCCCAGTTCCCCGCCGTCGGTAAACCGCGTGGAGGCGTTGACGATCACGGCAGCGGAATCAATCTCGGCAATGAACTTCTCGGCGTTGGCCAGGTCATTGGTGAGGATGGCCTCGGTGTGCCCCGTGGTCCATTTCCGGATGTGGTTCACTGCGGCATCCAGGCTGTCAACCATGGCCACGGCGAGGTCAAGGTCCATGTACTCGGTGGCCCAATCCTCGTCATCGGCAGGAACGGTTTCCACGCCGGCGCCCAGGGCGGAAGCGACCCGTTCATCGACGTGCAGCCTCACACCTGCCGCACGCAAGGCGGCGGCAACGGCCGGCAGGACCGTGGAGCCGGAGTGCACCAAAAGCGTCTCCACCGTGTTGCAGACACTGGGGCGCTGGGTCTTGGCGTTCAGCAGGATCTCTACTGCCATCTCTTCGTTGGCGGATTCATCAATGAAGATATGGACGTTGCCCTCGCCGGTCTCGATGACAGGGACGGACGAGTTGGTGACCACTGTCTGGATGAGGTCCCGTCCTCCCCGGGGAATGAGGACATCGACGCGTCCACGGGCGCGCATCAGCACGTTGGCGCCTTCGCGACCGTACTGGTCCACGGTCTGGACAGCATCGGCCGGCAGGCCCACGGAAGTCAGTGCCTCGCGGAGGATCTGCACCAGTGCCTCGTTGGTGTGGGCGGCAGCGGAACCGCCGCGAAGGATCACGGCGTTGCCGCTCTTGAGGGCCAGCCCGGCAATATCAACAGTGACGTTCGGGCGCGCTTCATAGATGGCGGCCACGACACCCATGGGCACATTGACCTGGCGAAGACGCAGTCCGTTGGGAAGCGTTTGTCCCCGGACAACGTTGCCCACGGGATCCGGCAAACCCGCCAGGTTCTCCAGGGCCGCCACCAGGCCGTCAATCCGGGCAGGAGTCAGCGTCAGCCGGTCCAGGAGTGCTGCCGATGTTCCATTGGCGCGTCCCGCGGCCACATCCTTGGCGTTGGCATCCAGGACGTGCTTGCGGTTCTCCACCAGGGCGGCACCGATGGCGCGAAGAGCACGGTCCTTCCACGCGCGGTTCGCCTGTCCCATGCGGCGGGCAGCCTTACGGGAACGATCGGCAATGGCATGAACAGCCGCCTGGACATCCTCGGTGGAGAGTGGAGCGCCGCCTGCCACAGGGTGCTCGGGCGTTTGCCCGGGGGCACCGTCAACGTCCGGAATCACGGGGGCATCAGGGGTCAGCGCTTCAGTCATGCTCCAAGTTTAGATGAGCGCGGCGCCCGCAGGAGCACCAGATCGTCAACATGAACAACTTCGCGGTCGTAACCCCGGCCCATCGCCTGGCCCAACTCCTGGGTGGTCCGGCCCAGCATGCGCGGGAGCTCGTCCGATGAGTAATTCACCAAACCACGTGCCACTACGGTTCCGTCATGGGCAACCATCTCAACGGGATCACCGGCCTCAAAGTCACCGCTGACCTCCGAAATGCCCGCAGGAAGGAGTGACCTGTGCCGTTCGCGCACGGCTTTCACGGCGCCGTCGTCGAGCATCAACCGTCCGTGGACCGTCGCCAAGTGCGCCAGCCACAAAAGGCGGACGGGCTTGCGGTTGCCGTTGACGGCAAACCAGGTCCCCACGTCCTCCCCTGCCAGGGCGGCCGCTGCGTTGGCAGTTGAGGTGACCAGGGCGTGAATACCGGAACCCGCGGCAATCGATGCGGCTTCCACCTTGGTCATCATGCCGCCGGTTCCGACGCCGGCCTTGCCGGCTTTGCCGATGGTGACGTCCTCAAGGTCCTGGGGACCACGGACCAACGGAATCCGTTGGGCACCTTGGGACGGCGGGCCATCGTAAAGGGCATCGACGTCGGAGAGCAGCACCAGCGCATCGGCGCGGACCAAGTGGGCCACCAAGGCAGCCAACCGGTCGTTGTCGCCGAAACGGATCTCGTGGGTTGCCACGGTGTCGTTCTCGTTGACCACTGGAACCACGCCGAGATTAAGCAGCCGGTCCAACGCCCTGAAGGCATTGGTGTGCTGCGTACGGCGCATGAGGTCATCGGCCGTCAACAGGACCTGGCTGACCGTGACCCCGTGGGCGCTGAAGGCCTGGGTGTAGCGGGCCATCAACAAACCCTGCCCGACACTGGCCGCAGCCTGCTGGGTTGCGAGGTCCTTGGGCCGTTTGGCCAAACCCAAGGGCGCCAGGCCGGCAGCGATGGCCCCGGACGACACCAGGATGATCTCGGTACCGGCGTTGCGTTTGTTGGCGAGGGCATCCACCAGTCCGGTCAGGGACTTCTCGGAAATACCGCCCTTGATGCTGGTCAACGAGGAAGAGCCCACCTTGACCACAATCCGCTTGGCGGTGGCGAGTGCCTGGCGTTCAAGGCCCTCTGCCATGTTCGGCGCGTCGACGGTCCTAGTCGTCATCACCGGAGTCCAGGGTGCTCTCCCTCACGGTCTGCGCACGACGCCCGCTGACGGATTCAGTCCAGATGCCCGCCTTGCGTTCGGCTTCCAGCTCGGCACGGGCTGCGGCCTTGGCTTCGCGGCGTTCAATCTGCTCATCACGCTTTTGCGAACGCGTGGGACGATCACCGATATCCGCAACGCGGATGTCGGTGCCGCGGGGAGTTGCCAGGAGTTCGGCGCCGGCCATCATGGTGGGCTCCCAATCGAATACCACGCCATCGTCCTCGCCGATGACGACGGTGTCGCCGGGCTTGGCGCCAACCTTGAAGAGCTCGGTTTCGACTCCCAGCTTGGCCAGGCGGTCTGCGAGGTAGCCGATGGCTTCTTCGTTGGTGAAGTCCGTCTGCTTGACCCAGCGGACCGGCTTTTCGCCGAGAACGCGGAACAGCGGCTCGAGGTTCTTTTCTTCGCGGCGGATCTTGAACCCGGACTCGTTGACAGCACGCGGCCGCAGGACGGGCGGGGCGACCTTGGGCGGCGCAATTGCCACGGCGTCGCGGGCAGCCTTGACGATCTCCGCCATGGCGAATCCAAGCTGTCGCAAGCCCTCATGGCTGGTTGCCGAGACTTCGAAGACACGGTAGCCCCGCGCTTCCAGGTCCGGACGAACGAACTCGGCCATGTCCTTGCCATCGGGAAGGTCAACCTTGTTGAGGACAACAAGCTTGGGTCGTTCGTTCAGCGGAACCACTTCGCCGTCTACTCCGGCGTAGCTCATGTCAACCGCGTATTTCTCAAGCTCGGCCTCAATGATGGCGAGATCGGAGAGGGGATCCCGATCCGACTCCAGGGTTCCACAGTCAAGGACGTGCACCAGTGCCGCACAGCGCTCTACGTGGCGCAGGAAGTTGTGCCCGAGGCCCTTGCCTTCGCTGGCACCCTCGATCAGGCCCGGGACGTCGGCAATGGTGAAGCGGACCTCGCCCGCCTGAACCACACCAAGGTTGGGAATGAGGGTGGTGAAGGGGTAGTCAGCGATCTTCGGCCGGGCAGCAGACATGGCAGCGATCAGGCTGGACTTGCCCGCGGAGGGGAAACCAACCAGCGCGATATCGGCAATGGACTTCAGTTCCAGGACGATGTCGCTGGATTCACCTTCGATGCCGAGAAGGGCAAAGCCCGGGGCACGGCGCTTCTGCGAGGAAAGGGATGCATTGCCAAGGCCACCTTGGCCGCCGGCGGCGGCAATGTACTCAGTACCCTCACCCACGAGGTCAGCCAGGACTTCGCCGTCCTTGGTCTTGACCACGGTGCCATCAGGGACCGGAAGAATCAGGGTCTCGCCGTTCTTGCCGCCGCGCCAGTCGCCCATGCCCGGACCACCATTGGTGGCATGGCGGTGGGGAGCGTGGTGGTAATCAAGCAGGGTGGTGGTCTGCGCGGATACCCTCAGGATGACATCGCCACCGTTTCCGCCGTTGCCGCCGTCGGGGCCGCCGAGCGGCTTGAACTTTTCCCGCTTTACAGAGACACAGCCGTGGCCGCCGGTTCCGCCGGATACGTGCAGGACTACCCGGTCTACAAAGCTCGCCACGTGGATCTCCTCAGTTGCTGTCTTACAGCGTTTGTTGCTGTTGCCAGCGTTGGTGCAAAAACCAGCGCGCCCGTGGCGCCCTAGTCGATTGTAATGCGGTTAAAAGAACGGTGGAGCGGGCCGTTTGGCCCGCTCCACCGGTTCAGAACTTGTTGTTACTCTGCAGCTGCAGCAGCAACAATGTTCACTACGCGACGGCCGCGGCGAGTACCAAACTCAACCGCACCGGCCTGCAGGGCGAACAGGGTGTCGTCGCCACCGCGACCGACGCCTGCACCCGGGTGGAAGTGGGTGCCACGCTGGCGAACGATGATTTCGCCTGCGGAAACTACCTGACCACCGAAGCGCTTGACGCCGAGGTACTGTGCGTTGGAGTCACGACCGTTGCGAGTGGAACTCGCGCCTTTTTTGTGTGCCATGTGAAATGCCTGCCTCTAAATTCCTGGGGAAACTGAAAAACCTGAACAGCGGGTAACGAAAGTTACGCGATGCTGGTGATCTTGATCTTGGTCAGTTCCTGACGGTGACCCTGACGCTTCCGGTAGCCGGTCTTGTTCTTGAACTTCTGGATGACGATCTTCGGACCACGGAGGTCCTCAAGGATCTCAGCCGTAACCTTGACGTTGGCCAGTTCCGCAGCTGCGGAGGTGACCTTCTCGCCGTCAACCAGGAGCAAGGCGGGCAGCTCAAGCGTGCTGCCGGCTCCACCGGGGACGCGGTTAAGCGTTACGTAGTCTCCAACGGAAACTTTTTCTTGGCGGCCGCCTGCGCGGACAATCGCGTACACCACTTGGGTACTCACTTCTCTCGACGTTTATAACTAAATTTGCGTGCGGAACCTTGAACCGAAATCAGGCTTGGTTCGCGCTGTGCCTCAACGCCGTGGACTTCTGATCGAAGTCCGCGAGTCATCCCATGAACAGATCCATGGGGCATAACCCAAGTGTTGGCGTAAGCACCGAAGATCAAGATTACGCTAGTTTGACCTTCAGCTGCAAATGAGGCCGGGTCCGGAGGCTACCACGTGACTTGCATCACCAGTTGTAACGGACTCTCCCGGCACCGTGCCCATACAGCCTACAGTGTTTGGGCACTATTAACGTGATTTGGCCCCCGACGCGCGGCGGCGCGTTGGAATCCGACCACGAAAGGCCGCGACCACCAGGTCAGGCAAACAGCCGCGGAGCGTCGAAGAAGGCCGTCTCATAGCCGCAGGACCGGGAAAAAGCCTCCATCATGGCCGTCCTCTCCTTTTCGGAAGCTGCCGTGGCGGCGGCATCCGTGAAGTTGATCGCATTCCTGGTGGCTGCGGCGAAATCTTCGTCGGCGTAGGTCTTCAGCCAGTCCGCATAAGGATGCTCAGCCGGGGCGCCCGCCTCCACGTAGGCCGCATGGAGCTGCTGACCCACCTCAGCATAAAGCCAGTAACACGGCAGTATCGATGCCAGCAGGACGGCGTAACTGCCCGTGGCCGATGTCGCCAGTAAATGGTCCACGTACGACTTCGTGACGGGCCCGGTCACCGGGGACGCCTCGCGGGTGCTCAGCCAGTTCCTGTGCAATTCCGATTCAACCTCGAGGCACTGCTGGGAAGCCTTGGCCCAAAAGAGCTGTTCCTCTTCGGTCGGGGCAAGGGCACCTGCCCGGGCCAGGACCCTGGAATACCCGTTGAGGTAGATGGCGTCCTGGGCAAGGTAATAGCTGAACGCCGCTTCCGGCAGGCTCCCTGACTGCAGGCCTTCAATGAAGCTGAGCTTGTAGATGGCTTCGAGCTCAGGAGTGGCTGCTTTCCACATGGCTGCAGCGAAATCCCCCGGCCTCAGGACCCTTTGGTGGTGGAAGTGATGGACCGGTCCGTTTCCTTGGCCCACGTCGAGATTGCCGGAGTGCACCAGGGCCTTGAGCAACCACGGCTTTACGATGCGCAAGGAAGCTTCCCAGTCACCGGTGCGCGCTTGGACGGTGGCCAAGGCCGAGGACAAGGAACATCCCGTGCCATGGCTGTTCTTCGTTTCGACCCTGGGACCAGCTACCTCTATGACGTCCTGGCGCAAAAGCCCGCTGGTGTTCACCAAAGCATCCGGGCATTCCGCGCCGGCCAGATGCCCGCCCTTCACCAGCACCGTGGTGCCGCACTCAGCAGCCAGGCGTTTGCCTTGATCCAACGCTGAAGGCCAGTCTGCGGCCTCGGGCTCCCCCAAGAGCACGGCGAGCTCCGGCAGGTTCGGGGTGATGAGGTCTGCCAACGGCAGGAGAGAGCGGAGCGCCTCCTCGGCAGACCCTTGCAGGAGCCGGTCGCCACTGGTGGCGATCATCACCGGGTCAAGGACCACGACGGCGGGACGCACCGCTTCGAGCCAGCTGCGGACCTCGTCGATGACCGCTGCGTCACCGAGCATTCCGATCTTGACGGCATCAATGGCGATATCGGTGCTGATGGCATCCAACTGCCGGCGCAGGAACTCCACCGGCGGAACATGGACGGCACTGACACCCAGGGTGTTTTGCGCCGTCAGGGCAGTGATGGCAGCCATGCCATAACCGCCCTGCGCGGCGATGCTCTTCAAATCAGCCTGGATTCCAGCCCCGCCGGACGGGTCTGAGCCTGCAATGCTCAGTACGCGGGGCGTTTCCCGGCCGGAAGCCATCAAGGGGTACACAGGAGAATACGACAATGACGTCATGGGGACATCCCTTCGCCGGTGCTAACCGGACAGGTTCAACGGGTCTGGATCTCAGCCTGGCCCAATGCCCGGCACCCCGTGTCAGTCCTCAAGCGTAGCCGGGAAGCTGCGGGACCCGGGAACCTCGCCACACTGAGGACCTGATATGACCGCAAAAGGACCCTGCAGTACCGGCCAAAGGCTGGTTCTGCAGGGTCCTTGAAGGTGCGTTGGGAGCTAGAGCTCCGAGGCCGGTACGCCTACCCCGAGGATGATGGGCTCCTGGGAGGCCGCCGCCTTCTTGGCAGGCTCCACAGAGGCTTTGGCCTCGTGTGCCGTCCCACGGGCAGCCGAAGCGGTCACCTCGTGGTGCTCGACGCTGGTCTCGTTGGCTGCGCCCTGGGCACGGCTGGCACTGCGGTTGCGACGACCACGGCGGGCCCGCGACGCTGAAGTCCCTTGGGGGTCCTCATCGGCAGCCCTCGCCGTGACGGCAGTTTCCTGCACGGCAGCAGCCTTGGGTGCGACCACCGTTTCGGGCTTGGCTTCCGGGGCCGCGCCAAGGTGGGAGAACGCCTCAGCCAGGAGATCCAGGCTCATGGCCGGCTTGGCAGCAGGCGGTTCCTCGTGGTGTTCACCGACCGGCAGGGCAACCTCTTCCCCACCGAAACGCAGCACCGGCGTCGACCGGCCCTCACGAACGGCTTCACTGGCCGCATCCTCTGTCTCGACCTGGGCTGCGGACCCGGCTGCTGCCTGGTGCTGCCCAGCTGCGTGAGCCTGCTCTTCCGCGCGGTGAACTTCGTCATCGTGCAGATGGGCGGCGTGGGCGGCAGCGGCAATGGTGGCAAGTGCCGCCCTGGTTGCCTCGGCCTTGGCCTGCTTGGCCGGGTCCTGCGGTTCGTTGGCTACAGGAGAGGCAGCAGGGGCCGGCGTCGTCGTGTGGACCGGCGCAGGAGCGTCGGCCACAGCCTGTCCCCCGCCCTTGCCGCGGCGGCGCTTGCGCTCCGTCCGGGCAGCGGGTTGCTGCGCCTCGGGGTGGGGGCGGTGGTGCTCGGCAGCCACGACGTTGGCGCGGCGGTGCTCCACGGGCTCGTCGTGCGTGACGACACCACGGCCGGCACAGTGCTCACACTGCTCACCGAAGACCTCCAGGAGCCCGGTGCCCATGCGCTTGCGGGTCATCTGGACGAGGCCCAGGGACGTCACTTCGGCCACCTGGTGCTTGGTACGGTCGCGGCCCAGACACTCAACCATTCGCCGGAGGACGAGATCGCGGTTGGACTCGAGGACCATGTCGATGAAGTCGATGACAATGATGCCGCCGATGTCGCGCAGGCGGAGCTGCCGGACTACTTCCTCGGCCGCCTCAAGGTTGTTCTTGGTAACCGTTTCTTCAAGGTTTCCACCGCTGCCGGTGAACTTGCCCGTGTTGACGTCCACCACAGTCATGGCTTCGGTGCGGTCGATGACCAGCGAGCCGCCGGACGGGAGGAAGACCTTGCGTTCGAGCGCCTTGTGGATCTGCTCGTCTATGCGCCAGGCAGCAAAGATGTCCTGGTCCTTGGTCCACTTTTCAAGGCGGCCCACGAGGTCGGGAGCAACGTAGGTCACGTACGCCTCAATGGTGTCCCAGGCGTCGTCGCCGGAGACGATCAGCTTGGAGAAGTCCTCGTTGAAGACGTCGCGGACAACCTTGATGGTCAGGTCAGGTTCGCCGTACAGCAGTTCAGGAGCAAGGACCTTGGTGGAGGAGGCCTGGCCTTCGATGCCTTCCCACTGTGCACGCAGGCGGTTGATGTCGTGCGTCAGTTCCTCTTCCGACGCCCCCTCAGCGGCAGTGCGGACAATAACGCCTGCATTTTCCGGCAAACGGTCCTTCAGGATGCGCTTGAGGCGGTTGCGTTCGACGTCGGGCAACTTGCGGGAGATCCCGGTCATGGAGCCACCGGGCACGTACACCAGGTAGCGGCCGGGCAGGGAAATCTGGCTGGTCAAGCGGGCGCCCTTGTGACCCACAGGGTCCTTGGTGACCTGAACCAGGACGGAGTCACCGGACTTGAGGGCGTTCTCGATCCGGCGCGGCTGGCCTTCGAGGTTGACCGCATCCCAGTTGACTTCACCGGCGTACAGCACGGCGTTGCGGCCGCGTCCGATGTCCACGAAGGCAGCTTCCATGGACGGCAGGACGTTTTGGACCTTGCCCAGGTAAACGTTGCCGATCAGGGAGTCCTGCTGGGTCTTGGAAACAAAGTGCTCGGCAAGAACGCCGTCTTCCAGGACACCGATCTGAATTCTGTCGTCGCGCTGGCGGACGATCATCTGGCGGTCCACTGACTCGCGGCGGGCCAGGAACTCGGCCTCGGTGATGACTTGGCGGCGTCGTCCGGTCTCGCGGGATTCACGACGGCGCTGCTTCTTGGCTTCAAGCCTGGTTGAACCCTTGACGCTGGCAACCCGGTTGGAGGGCGCCGTCTCCGTGACCGGCCGCGGAGCGCGGACACGGGTGACAGTGTTGGGCGGATCGTCGTCCGAGCCGCCGGTCAATTCAAGGTCCTGGTCGCCACGGCGACGGCGACGACGGCGGCGGGAGGTCACACCTTCCTCGGCGACCTCGGCGGCCGGAGCTTCCTCGTCCTCGGACTCGTTGTCTTCCCCGGCCTCGTTGTCGTCGCGGTCGGTTCCGCGGCGGCCGCGGCGTCCACGGCTCCGACGACGACGCCGGCTGCCGGCATCGTCAAGCTCAGCTTCAGCACCGGGCTCAGTGTCTTCCTCGGTTTCTTCTTCCTTCTCTTCCACAGCGACAACGCGGGGAACAGTAGTGAGGTCAGGAGCCTGGAAAATCATGGAGGTGATGGACACGGGCTCCAGGAACAGCGAGGTGGAAGCAGCGGAAGCAGCGTCCTCCTGGGTGGCTTCGCCGGAGGGAACGTCCTCGACCGGCTCTTCCGGAGCGGGAGCTGCCTCAGCAAGAGGCGGCGTTTGCTGGGAGGCGGCGTCCGGCGTCGTGGTTTCCACCACGGCTTCCCCAGCTGCGGGTTCCTCAACGGCCTCTGCTTTGGGCTTGGCAGCACGACGACGGCGGACCGGCTTTTCGGGGGCCGGCTCGGCGACGGTTTCGGGCTGGGCTTCTACTGCGGCTTCCGGCGCGGCAGCGACGTCGTCACCCAGCCCGGGCAGTGGTTCAGCGGACTCCGCCTTCTTGCGTGAGCGGGTGCGGCGCACCGGGGCTGCCGGGGCGTCCGTTGCCGCCGGCTCGGTTGCTTCTGCAGCGGCGGCTTCGTCTGCCGGCGCCTCTGCAGCAACTTTGGGCGCAGCCTTGCGCCGGGTCCGGGTGGTTTTCTTGGGCACTTCCGCGGTTTCCGCGGGAGCTGCCTCGTCATTAACGGCTACAACCTGGTCATTATCCATATGTGGCAACACTCCTGCCCCAGCGACGCCGCCACATCCGGCGCCCAGTGGGGCAAATATTGTCAAAACCCGCAGGCGTTGACAGAAGTCGGTAGTATACCTTCCGGTTCGCACCATCATTGGGGTGCGGCAGCCCTGGAAGGCCGGCGTCCTCATTCTGAAACCCGTTGTTCTGCTGCCACAACCAGGTGCCGTCCATTGTCATGGCGGGCCTACCGGGGATCACGTGATCCAGGCATGCCCAGCTCATCTTGGCGGTCTTGGGAACAAAGTCACCGGACCGGATTCCGAATGTGGATCGGATTCCGGCCATGATCATTCTCTCACACCCGTTCACCTTCCCACGGTAGGCCGCTGTGTCGCGCAGTGCCAAGGAGATCCGGCGCCAAAGAGATCCGGTGCCAGGGAGAAGCTGGGGGCACTCTCCAGCCTGCGGCGTTACAATCCTCCCAAGAGCCCATACCGGCCAGGCCGGCCCACTTGTTGAAAAGGACCACATCCGCGATGCCGAGCACAGCCAGGGAAAACCTGGCCAACCAATCCAGCAACAGTGGCGGCGACTTGACCCCACTGGCAGGCGCCCAGCAGGAGTCACTCCCCCGGGTTGTCCGTGACAAGCCTTTTGCCTGGCTCCTCCTGATCACCGGCGTCATCGGGTGGTTGGCTTCGGGAGCCCTGGTGCTGGAGAAACTTGAGGTGCTCAAGGATCCCAATCACGTGACGGTGTGCGATGTGAATCCCTGGGTGTCCTGCGGAGCCGTAATGCAGACGCCGCAGAGTTCGGTGTTCGGGTTCCCCAATATGTTCATTGGCATCGTTGCCTTTGCCGTCATCATCACCACGGCAATGGGTATCCTCGCCGGCGCAAAATTCTCACGGGGCTACTGGCTGGGACTCCAGGCAGGCGTAACACTTGGTTTTGCCTTCGTCGTCTGGCTGTGGTCCCAGGCCCTTTACGCCATCCATGTGCTCTGCCCGTTCTGCATGGTGGTGTGGGCTGCCATGATCCCGCTGTTCGTGTGGGTGACCATCCGCAATGTCACCCATGGCGTCATCAAGGCACCCCCTGCCGCAGCAAAGCTGCTGGGCGAGTCCGGCTGGATCATCGTGGCGCTGCTGTACGTCGCCGTCATCGCCACCATCTTCTTCTCGTTCCTGCATGTCTTCGTGGGATCTTCCGCCTAGGAACAACCCCTTGCCGGAACAACCCTTCGGGGGGATAACAGAAAAGGCCAATGCTCTTTACGAACATTGGCCTTTTCCGTTAATTCGGTGGGGCGTCGTCAGCCGGCGAACCAGATCTTGATCTCGCGCTCAGCAGACTCGACAGAGTCCGAGCCGTGTACGAGGTTCTGCTGGACTGCCAGGCCCCAGTCGCGGCCGAAGTCGCCACGGATGGTGCCCGGTGCCGCCGTCGTCGGATCCGTGGTGCCAGCCAGCGAGCGGAAGCCTTCGATCACACGGTGGCCTTCGAAGACCGCTGCAATGACCGGTCCGCTCAGCATGAACTCAACCAGGGGCTCGTAGAACGGCTTGCCCACGTGCTCCTCGTAGTGCTGCTCCAGCAGTTCGCGGGTCGCGTTGACCTTCTTCAGCTCCGCCAGGGTGTAGCCCTTGGCTTCGATCCGGGCAAGGATGCTTCCGCCCAGGTTGCGGGCGACGCCGTCGGGCTTGACCAGGACAAGGGTCCGTTCAATGCTCACAGTTGCTCCAATGTGGTTGGTCGGTGGTTTTCCCAGCCAGTTTACGGGGTTTGCGGGTCTGCTTCGTCACCGTGGGCAGCGTTCCATTCCGCCTGCTCACGGTCCCGCTGGACAACCTCACGGTCAATCCTCATGCCGGCCCTGATCCCGTACCACCAGCAGATGGCAAACAGGATACCCACGATGAACATCGTCGGTTCGGCGAAGCCGGTCAGGATCAGCACCAGCTGCAGGGCCCAGCCGACGGCGATGCCCCAGGGCTTGGACAGCACCGCGCAGGCGAGCACCAGCACCACGCTCAGGGCGATACCGACGCCCAAAATGATGCCCGGCGCCACTTCCCCCCGCCTCAAGCCGAAGACGGCCAACGTCCCGAAGAAGGCCACAAAGGCTTCGAGCAGGAGCACTGTGGAAGCGAACATCACCTTGGTGGACCGGCGCTTCTTGGGCATACCGGGCCGCCATTCACGTTGCGCCTTGGTCAATTTCGCCATGCTTAGGCACCGGCCTTTCCGAGCAGGATGCGTGCCTCGGCCACCACCGTGATGGAACCGGTCACCAGGACGCCGCCTGCGAGGTCGTCGTTGGACTCCGCCCGCTCAACAGCCCACTCAAGGGCGTCATCGAGCTTCTCGGCAATGTGGACGTTGTCCTCGCCGAAGCCAAGGTCGACGGCGAGTTCGGCCAGTTCCGCTGCGGGAACCGCACGTGCCGAGTTGGATTGCGTGAAGCAGAATTCCCCGGCCAATCCACCGAGGGACTCCTTAAGGGTTTTCAGGATCTCCTCGGCGTCTTTCTCCCGCAGGACCCCCACCACCACCACGAGCTTGCTGAAGCTGAAGGCCTCCTGGATCGCCTCGGATGAGACGCGGATGCCGTCGGGATTGTGCGCGGCATCAACCACCACGGTAGGCGCGGTGCGGACGACTTCCAACCGGCCGGGCGACGTTACGGTGCCAAACGCCTCCTTGAGGACTTCTCCATCGAGTTCCTTCTCTCCCCCGCCAAAGAACGCCTCCAAGGCGGCCACTGCCACAGCAGCATTCTCGGCTTGGTGGGCTCCGTGCAGTGGCAGCAGAAGGTCCTCGTACCGGCCCGCAAGTCCCTGGATGGTCAGGACCTGGCCGCCCACGGCAACGGCGCGGGACTCGACACCGAACTCAACGCCCTCAAAGCGGAACGGTACGTCCACTTCACGGGCCTTCTCCAACAGGACCTGTGCGGCATCAACCGGCTGGGCAGCGCTCACCAGGAATCCGCCGGGCTTGATGATGCCGGCTTTTTCGTAGGCGATGTCCTCGGTGGTGTCGCCCAGGAGATCCGTGTGGTCCAGGGAAATAGGGGTGATGACCGAGACCTGGCCGTCTCCGACGTTGGTGGCATCCGTGATGCCACCCAAACCGACTTCAATCACTGCGACGTCCACCGGCTGGTCAGCGAACACCGCAAAACCAAGGATGGTCAGGCACTCGAAGTACGTCAGCCGCGGCTGGTTGTCGGCGACGAGTTCGTTGTCCACGATTTCCAGGTAGGGACGGATCTCGTCCCAGATGCGTACGAAGGTTGCGTCCGGAACAGGTTCACCGTCGATGCTGATGCGCTCAGTGACTTTGGACAGGTGCGGGCTGGTGTAGCGGCCGGTGCTGAGCCCATGGGCACGAAGCCCGGCCTCAATCATCCGGGCCGTGGAGGTCTTCCCGTTGGTTCCGGTGATGTGGATAATCGGGAAGGCCTTGTTCGGCTCACCCAGCACGTCCATGGCGCGGAAGAGCGGAGCCAGTCGTGGTTCCATCTTGTTTTCCGGCGCACGGCCCAGTAGTTCGGCATAGACGCTCTCCACTGAGAATTCGTCAGTCATGTCAGGCCCCTGCCTTCGCAACGGTGACCTGGGGTTCATCCACACTCGCCAGGAGGACCTCAAGTTCCAGAGTCAGTGTTTCGGTTTTGACGAGGTCGGCGTTGGCCGCAAGGGCGTCCACCACGTCCTGTGCGGCCTCCACGGAAGTATGGATGCGGTCACTGACGTTCAATCCGGCGTCCTTGCGTGCCTGCTGGATGGCACGGACCATGTCGCGGGCCAACCCTTCCGCGGCGAGCTCCGGAGTGACTTCGGTGTTGAGGACCACGAACCCACCGCCGGGCAGAACCGCTACCGCGGAGCTTCCGCCGTCGGCCGCTTCTGCCACCACGGTCTCCAGCGTGTATTCGTGCGGCTCAAGCTCGAGGCCACCCGAGACCACGACGCCGGAATCATCGACGGACCAGTCACCGGACTTGGAGCCCTTGATGGCCTGCTGCACGTTCTTGCCAAGGCGCGGGCCGGCGGCACGGGCGTTTACTACGAGCTTCTGCTCGATGCCGAACTCCTCAGGTGAGGCAGTAGCGGCGTCCAGCAGACGAACCGAGCGCAGGTTCAGTTCATCAGCAACGACGGCGGCAAAGCCTTCCAGCGCGTCGGCACCGGGTGCCACAACAGTCAGCTCCTGCAACGGGAGACGGACACGCAGGTTGGCGCCCTTGCGCAGGCTGGAGCCGGTGGAACAGATCTGCTGGATCCGGTCCATGGCCTCAACGAGGTCAGCGTTGGCCGGGAACAGCGAAGCGTCAGGCCAGTCGGCCAGATGCACGGAACGACCTCCCGTGAGCCCGCGCCAGATCTCTTCCGAGACCAGCGGCAGCAACGACGCCGAGACCCGGCACACTGCTTCGAGGGCGGTGTAGAGCGCGTCGAAGGCGTCCACATTCTCGTCGAAGAAACGCTGGCGGCTGCGGCGGACGTACCAGTTGGTCAGCATGTCCAGATAGCTGCGCAGTTCATCGCAGGCACCGGAGATGTCATAGCTGTCCAGGCTGGCAGTGACGTTCCGGACCAGGTCCCCGGTGTTGGCCAGGAGGTACTGGTCGAGTGTGTCGGCATAGCCGTCGTAGCGCAGCTTCGCTTCGTAGCCCGCACCGCCATTGGCGGCATTGGTGTACAGCGTGAAGAAGCTGTAGACGTTCCACAACGGCAGGATGACCTGGCGGACGCCGTCACGGATGCCCTGCTCAGTCACGATCAGGTTGCCGCCTCGGAGGATGGGGCTGGACATCAGGAACCACCGCATGGCGTCTGAACCGTCACGGTCCAGGACCTCGGACACGTCCGGGTAGTTCCGCAGGCTCTTGGACATCTTCTGGCCGTCCGAGCCCAGGACGATGCCGTGGCTGATGACATTGCGGAACGCGGGCCGGTCGAACAGCGCCGTGGACAGGATGTGGAGCATGTAGAACCAGCCACGGGTCTGGCCGATGTACTCCACGATGAAGTCCGCGGGATTGTGGGTATCGAACCATTCCTCGTTCTGGAACGGATAGTGGACCTGGCCGTAGGGCATGGAGCCGGAGTCGAACCAGACGTCCAGGACATCCTCGACGCGGCGCATGGTGGATTTCCCCGTGGGGTCATCGGGGTTGGAACGGGTCAGTTCATCGATGAACGGACGGTGCAGGTCCACCTGTCCCTCGTTGTTCACCGGGAGGCGGCCGAAATCGGCCTCAAGGTCTGCCAGTGAACCGTAGACGTCGGTGCGCGGGTATTCGGGGTCGTCCGACTGCCACACCGGGATGGGCGAGCCCCAATAGCGGTTACGGCTGATGGACCAGTCGCGGGCGTTGTCCAGCCACTTGCCGAACTGTCCGTCCTTGACGTTGCCAGGGATCCAGTTGATCTCCTGGTTCAACTCGGACATGCGGTCCTTGAACTTGGTGACCTCCACGTACCAGGAAGATACGGCGCGGTAGATCAGGGGGTTCCGGCACCGCCAGCAGTGCGGGTAGCTGTGCTCGTAGCTGGCCTGCCGGACCAGGCGGCCGTCGGCACGGAGCACCTGGGTGATGGGCTTGTTGGCGTCGAATACCTGCAGCCCAACGATCGATGCCAGCTCGCCATGGGCAAACAGCGGCAGGAACCTGGCGCCCTCATCCACGGAGAGAACCACCGGGATGCCGGCGTCTTCACAGACCTTCTGGTCGTCCTCGCCGTAGGCCGGAGCCTGGTGGACGATGCCAGTACCGTCAGTGGTGGTGACGTAGTCCGCTACCAGGAAACGCCAGGCGTTCTGCGTGCCGTACTTCTCGGTGTCGGCAAAGTCGTTCCAGAGCGGTTCGTACTCCACGCCTGCCAACTCGATGCCCTTATAAGTGGAGACAACAGCGGCAGCCGCGGCAGCACCGTCGTCGTACCCCAGGTCCTTGGCGTAGGAGCCCACAAGGTCAGCGGCGAGCAGGAAGCTGCCAGTGACCGGGGCTTCAGCGGAAGCCGCCTTCACACCGTTCGGTCCTGCGGGCAGGACTGCGTAGGAGATGTCAGGCCCGACGGCGAGCGCCAGGTTGGTGGGCAGCGTCCAGGGCGTGGTGGTCCATGCGAGCGCTTGGACACCTTCCAGGACTTTGGAGAGCCCGGACTCCCCGGCCTTGATGGGGAACGTCACCGTGACCGTCTGGTCCTGCCGGTTCTTGTAGACGTCGTCGTCCATGCGAAGTTCGTGGTTGGACAGCGGTGTTTCGTCCTTCCAGCAGTACGGCAGGACGCGGTAGCCGTTGTAGGTCAGGCCCTTCTCGTGCAGCTGCTTGAAAGCCCAGAGGACGGACTCCATGTACTCGACGTTGAGGGTCTTGTAGTCGTTCTCGAAGTCCACCCAGCGGGCCTGGCGTGTGACGTAGGCCTTCCACTCGTTGGCGTACTTCATGACGGAAGCGCGGCAGGCGTCGTTGAACTTGTCGATGCCCATCGCTTCGATCTGGGTCTTGTCCGTCATGCCCAGTTGCTTCATGGCTTCGAGTTCGGCAGGAAGGCCGTGGGTGTCCCAGCCGAAGCGGCGCTCCACACGCTTGCCGCGCTGTGTCTGGTAACGGCCTACGAGGTCCTTGGCGTAGCCGGTCAGCAGGTGGCCGTAGTGCGGCAGGCCATTGGCGAACGGGGGACCATCGTAGAAGACGAATTCGTTGCTGCCGTCCTTGCCGGCATCGCGCTGGTCGATGCTTGCCTGGAAGGTGCCGTCTTCATCCCAGTATTTGAGGATGCGCTCTTCGATTTCCGGGAACTTCACGGAAGCGGACACGCCCTGCGTGCCGGACGAAGACGCTGAGGCCTTGGGGTAGTGGGTCATCTCATATCCTGTGATAGCTGGTTGACTGTCAGGATGCGAGGACGGCTTCTGTGCTGCCTGTCGGCTGCGCAGGTACCGCGGTACCACCTCACTTACCGGAACGGATATTCCGGCCTCTCATTACTGCTGTGACGGGCTTACCCGTCCGGTTCTACTGGGTGCTCCCAGCCTGGGGGCTTTCTGCACTGTTCTTCCGGAAGCTCACCGGTGATGGCCGGGTCAAAGCTGGTCCCCCAAGTCTAGCGGCAGCGTGGCGCATCGTTCTACCCGGGAGCTCATCCCCGGGATGGAGTCCGGCATCCCCGGCGATGAATAGACTCAACCCATGACCCACCCCGCTCCGGCTTTCTCCGGGACCCGCCCGCTGCGGAGGCGCGCATCCATCGCCTGGTCCGTACTGGCCCTTGTTCTGATCCTGCCGGTGGCAGGGGTATCGATGTTCCGGGCGATCCCCGCCGAATGGCCGCTCCTGGTGGTCCAACTGCTTTCCTTCACACCCTGGATGGTGCTGCCCGCGGCGTTGGCAACGATCCTCGCGGCGCTGGGGCGCCGCCTGTGGGTGATGATCCCGACGGCGGCCCTGCTGGCTCTCCAGCTGTTCTGGCTGTTTCCGCTGGACAACGGAAAACCGGAAGCGCTGCCTGCCGGCACCGCCACTGCATCGCTGAAGGTGATGAGCCTCAATTCGGAATATGGCGAGGCGGACGCCGGTACCATCGTGCAGTTGGTCCGCGGGAACGGCGTTCAACTGCTGACGCTCCAAGAGCACACCCAGCGCCTGGAGGATGCGCTCAGCGCGGCCGGCCTGAACGAGGTGCTGCCGAATGTCCTGAGCGAACCCAACGACGATGCGTCCGGCGGCGCCGTGTATTCGGTGTTTCCGCTCGAGGCTGTGGGGCTTTTGCCTGACACCCCGTTCCGGATGGATGTCACACGGGTGCTGGTGACAGATCCGGGTGCCGCTGCCACGGCGACGCTGAACCTCACCAACGTCCATACCCTTCCACCCGTTGATGAGCGGATCGGGCAATGGCGCAGTGACCTGGACAAGGTGGCCCGCCAGGCTTCCCGGCCAGGAAACCAACTGTTGGTGGGTGACTACAACTCCACCTACGACCACAGCGAATTCCGCACCCTGCTGGACACTGCCCTGGGCAATGTCCAGGGCGGCGTCCGGGGCAGTGGACAGGGCGGCAGGAAGCTCGTCGACGTCGGCACGGCCTCCGGTGGCCGCTTCTCCCCTACCTGGCCGATGGAGGGGGCCGCACTGCCGGGGATCGTGCTGGACCATATGGTGACGACCCCGCGGATCAGCAGCAGCGGGTACCAGGTCCACAAGGTTCCGGGCAGCGACCATGCAGCCATCATGGCAACACTGACCATTCCGGCCGGCTAGCACCAGCGGGCATCGTTCGGGCTTCAGCCTTCTTTGCGGATCAACTTGTGGTTGGCTGCCTGCGCCACAGGACGGACGACGATCTCGTCCAGGTTGATGTGATGCGGCAAGGAGACGGCGTACTTCACGACGTCCGCCACGTCCGCGGCCGTCAGGGGCTTCTCGACGCCGGCATACACCTTCGCGGCCGCGTCCTTGTCGCCCAGCCGGTTGAGGGCGAACTCCTCCGTCTGCACCAGTCCCGGAGCCACCTCGATGACACGGATGTTGTTGCCGACTTCTTCCAGGCGCAGCGCATTGGTCATGGCATGCTGGGCGAACTTGGCGGCGTTGTAGCCGGCACCGCCCTCGTAGGCGGACAACCCGGCAGTTGAGGTCAGGTTCAGGACGGTACCTTCCCCGTGTTCCCGCAGCATGGGCAGGAATGCGCGGGTGATCTTCATGGTGCCCAGGACGTTGACCTGGTACATCCATTCCCAATCCTCCGTATCAGCATTGGCGATGGTGTCCGCGCCCCGGGCTCCGCCGGCGATGTTGATGAGCGTGTCAGCACCTCCGGCTTTGGTGACGGCCGCGAGCAAGGCCGCAACGTCGTGGTCGTTGGTGATATCCGCCGGGAACGGCACGGCACCGGTCTCCGCACCCAGGGCTCCGAGCCTTTCGGCCCTGCGCGCAACGGCGAAAACCTGCCAGCCAGTGGAAACCAGGGCCCTGACGGTCGCCTCACCGATGCCGGTGCTTGCACCGGTAACCACGGCTGTCTTGTTCTGTGCTGGATTCTGTCCTGAAGTTCTGCTGTGCTCTGCCAAAGTCATGGCACCACCATATCGGGGGTTCGCTGCCGCCCAGCGGCGGGTTGTCACGCCGGGCCATGAAACAATTGGTCCATGGCTGAATCAACGCAGGGTACAGACACGCCCGCCACCGCCCCCATCAACGTTCCCGACAAGCCGGCCCTTGAAGGCCTCGAGGCTGCCTTGACGCAGCGCTGGCTTTCAGAAGGAACCTACAAGTTCAACCCGGACACCACCCGGGAGCAGGTCTACTCGATCGACACTCCCCCACCCACGGCCTCGGGCTCGCTCCACGTGGGCCACATGTTCTCCTTCACCCAGACCGACGTCCAGGCCCGCTACATGCGCATGACCGGCAAGAACGTCTTCTACCCCATGGGTTGGGACGACAATGGCCTGCCCACCGAGCGCCGCGTCCAGAACTACTACGGTGTGCGTTGCGATCCCGCCATCCCTTACAAGGCCGACTACACGCCCCCGGCACAGCCGGCCAAGAACCAGCGCGACTTCGACGTCGTCTCGCGCCGCAACTTCATCGAATTGTGCGAGCAACTCGCAGTTGAGGACGAGAAGGTCTTCGAGAATCTGTTCCAGACCCTTGGACTGTCCGTGGACTGGGACCTGACCTACCGCACGATTGACGACACCTCCCGTGCCGTATCGCAGCGCGCCTTCCTGGCCAACCTGTCCGCCGGCGACGCCTACATGGCTGAGGCACCCACCCTGTGGGACGTCACTTTCCGCACCGCCGTGGCCCAGGCCGAGCTCGAGGACCGCGACGTTGCCGGCGCCTATTACCGCTACCCCTTCTTCACTGAAGATGGCGGGAAGGTCTTCATCGAGACCACACGCCCGGAACTGCTCGCTGCGTGCGCCGCGTTGGTGGCGAACCCCGACGACGAACGGTACCAGCCGCTGTTCGGCAAGACCGTGAAGTCCCCGCTCTTCGACGTCGAGCTTGAAGTGAAAGCCCACCCCCTTGCCAAGGCCGACAAGGGCTCCGGCATCGCCATGGTGTGTACGTTCGGTGACCTGACCGACGTCACATGGTGGCGTGAACTCCAGTTGCCCACCCGCGCCATCATGGGTCGGGACGGCCGCATCATCGCCGAAACCCCCGAGTGGATCACCACCGAGGCCGGCAAGGAAGCCTATGCCGCGATTGCCGGTAAGACTGCCTTCTCCGCCAAGGAAGCCGTGGTGGAACTTCTCAAGGCAGCGGACCTGCTGGACGGCGAACCGAAGAAGATCACCCACCCGGTGAACTTCTTCGAAAAGGGCGACAAGCCCCTCGAAGTTGTCACGTCCCGTCAGTGGTATATCCGCAACGGTGGCCGCGATGAGGATCGTCGCGAGCGCTTGATCGGCCGGGGCCAGGAAATTACCTTCCACCCGGCCTTCATGCGGTCCCGCTACGAGAACTGGATCGCTGGCCTGAACGGCGACTGGCTGGTCTCCCGCCAGCGCTTCTTCGGCGTACCCATCCCTGTTTGGTACCCGTTGGACGCCCAGGGCAACCCGGATTACAACAACCCCATCCTGCCTTCGGACGAAATGCTGCCCGTTGACCCTGCTGCGGACGCCGCCCCCGGGTTCGAGGAAGCACAGCGTGACCAGGCCAACGGCTTCACAGGTGACGCCGACGTCCTGGATACGTGGGCAACGTCTTCACTGACTCCCCAGATTGTGGGTGGCTGGAGCCGTGACGAGGACCTGTTCTCCAAGGTCTACCCCTTCGATCTCCGTCCCCAGGGCCATGACATCATCCGCACCTGGCTGTTCTCCTCGGCCGTCCGTGCCGATGCCTTGCAGAAAAATGCACCGTGGAAGCATGCCGCCATCTCCGGCTGGATCCTGGACCCGGACCGCAAGAAAATGTCCAAGTCCAAGGGCAACGTGGTGGTGCCCACCGATGTGCTTAACGAGTTCGGTTCCGACGCCGTCCGTTACTGGGCGGCCTCGGCAAAGCTGGGTGCAGACACTGCCTATGAAATCGCCCAGATGAAGATCGGCCGCCGTCTGGCCATCAAACTCTTGAACGCTTCCAAGTTTGTGTTGAACCTGGGCGCCACGGAGAACTCGGTGGTGACCTCCGACCTCTCGGTACTGACCAACCCCTTGGACCGTGCGCTGCTGGCACAACTGTCCGACGTTGTTGCCCAGTCCACCAAGGCGTTCGAGAACTACGACTACGCCCGTGCGCTCCAGATCACCGAGTCCTTCTTCTGGCAGTTCACGGATGACTACGTGGAGCTCATCAAGGACCGCGCCTATGGGGCGGCAGGCGAGACCGAGCAGGCTTCTGTCCTGGCCGCCCTGGCGACAACGCTGGACTCCCTCCTGCGCCTGTTCGCGCCGTTCCTGCCCTTCGCCACCGAAGAGGTCTGGGGCTGGTGGCGCACAGGATCGGTTCACCGCGCGCAGTGGCCTGCCGCCTTGGACATCACCGACGGCGACACCACCATGCTGGGCACGGTGGGCATAGCGCTCAGCGGCATCCGCAAGGCCAAGTCCGAGGCGAAGGTCAAGCAGCGCACCGAGGTGCTGTCGGCATCCATCACAGCCTCGGAGGTCCTGGTTGCCCAGTTGAAGGCAGGCCTGGGCGATCTGAAGGCAGCCGCCAACGCGCAGGAAATCACCCTGCAGTCCGGCGAAGGTGAATTGACAGTCAGCGACGTTGTCCTGGCTCCGGCGGAGGAAGCAACCGCGTCCCAGCCATAGTCCCGGAAGATAACGAGCCCGGTTGATTGTGGGCAAAGGGGAAGCCCCATCAGCGTTTTGCCGTTGGTGGGGCTTCGACTTTTCGGCTGTCTGGTGATGTCTTGACAGTCTGGCGGAATCCTGGGAATTTCAGGTCTTCCTACCTCATCACTGGTAGCCTGCTTCCAACTTTGCCAAAGGCTGCGTTGGTTGCAAATCACTGAATCTTTGGTTTCCGTGTCCCTCTTCTTTCGAAGTGGGTAAGAACCATTGTTGTCCCGCTAAAAGCAATGCACAAGAGCTCCGGAAGAACTACAATCCTGTAGTTTTCCTACGCAGCGGGGGCTTCCTGTGGCAAAGTATTGACCATGCCGGAACTCCCCGAAGTGCACGGCCTGTGCATGTATCTGGACACCCAACTGCGCGGTGCCGTGCTCAACGAAGTCCGCATCAACTCCTTCTCCGCATTGAAGACCGCCGACCCGCCGTACAGCGCCCTCGAAAGCCGTACAGTGCAGGGCGTCCAACGCATCGGCAAGTTCGTGTGCATGGACATGGACGGCTTGTTTTTCATCTTCCATCTGGCCAAGGCCGGGTGGGTCCGGTACACCGAGCACCCTTCCTCCGCCGGGCTGCGCATGGGCAAAAGCAACATCTCTGCACGCCTGCTGCTCCACCGCCCTGCCGACGATACCCACATTGGTGTTGACCTCACGGAAGCGGGAACCAAGAAGAGCCTTGCCATCTACGTGGTCAAAGAACCTCAGGACGTACCTGGCATTGCGACGCTCGGCCCGGAGCCACTCAGTCCCGACTTCGACCTCGACGCCCTCGCGGCGATGCTGGGGTCCAGTTCCCAGCAGATCAAAGGACTGCTGCGGAGCCAAAGCGTCATCGCCGGCATCGGCAACGCCTACAGTGACGAAATCCTCCACGCAGCGAAAATCTCCCCCTTCACCAGCGCGAAGACCCTGGACCACGCGACGGTCTCGAGGCTCTACGAAGCCATGCAGGAGATCCTGGTGGGAGCCGTTAACGCTGCAGCGGGCAAGCCGTCCAGTGAGCTCAAGGACACCAAACGCAGCAACTTCCGGGTACACGCGCGGACTGGACTTCCATGCCCGGTATGTGGGGACACAGTAAGGGAGGTGTCCTTCGCGGACACCTCCCTGCAATACTGCGCCACCTGCCAGACCAACGGCAAGATCCTCGCCGACCGACGGACCTCACGTTTCCTGAAGTAGCGTTGACGGCCGGGGCCTTTGTTTCAGAATCAGCCGAATTCGGGGGATTCGCTGCGGCTCCGCTTCAACTCAAAGAAGTGCGGGTAGCCAGCCAGGGTCACCGTCGCGTCCCACATCTTCCCGGCTTCTTCACCACGGGGAATACGTGTCAGCACGGGACCGAAGAAGGCCGTTCCGTTGACGGCCACCACCGGTGTACCGACATCCTGGCCCACCAGCGAAATACCTGCTTCGTGGCTTGAGCGCAAGGCAGCGTCATACTCGTCGGAGTGGGCGAAGCGTGCCAGTTCAGCGGGGAGGCCGACTTCTGCCAAGGCCTTCTGAATCACCGAAGAGCGGTCCTTATTGCCCTCATGGTGGATTTGCTCTCCCATGGCGTCGTACAGGGGCTTGACGTAGCTGCTGCCGTGGAGTTCCTGGGCTGCGATGATCACGCGAACCGGCCCCCAGCTGTCGTCCATCATGGCCCTGTAATCAGCAGGAAGGTCACGGCCCTCGTTGAGGACGGAAAGACTCATGACGTGCCACTCTGTCCGGATGCCACGCACTGCTTCCACCTCGCCAATCCACCGCGACGTGATCCACGCGAACGGGCAGACCGGGTCAAACCAGAAATCGGCTTTGTTGACGGTCTCGTCGGTCACGATCGTTTCAGGCACAGTCTGTTCAGGCACAGGGAACTCCTCGGAAAGGTGGAAATCATGGCTTGGCCCGCGGTCCTCACGGTATTAGGGCCAACAGGCTATCAGGCCGACTTATTCCGCCGCTTGGCCACCACATCATGGGCGATCATGGTCGGCTGGGCTTTATGCAGCACCACATCAGCAGTGATAACAACCGTGGCGATGTCGTCCCTGCTCGGAAGATCGAACATGACCGGAAGCAACACTTCTTCCATGATGGCCCGGAGCCCACGGGCACCAGTACCGCGTTCGAGGGCCTGATCCGCAATGGAATCCAGGGCGTCGTCGTCGAACTGCAGGTCCACGCCGTCCAGCTGGAACATTTTCTGGTATTGCTTCACCAGCGCGTTCTTCGGGGTGGACAGAATCTGGATCAGGGCGGGCCGGTCCAAACTGGACACGGTGGTGATCACCGGAAGGCGGCCAATGAATTCCGGGATCAGGCCGAATTTCAGCAGATCCTCGGGCATTACCTCACCGTAGGTGTCCACATTGTCCCGGGCCTCGTTGAGCGGGGCACCGAAGCCAATACCCTTGCGGCCGGACCGCGAGCCAATGATGTCCTCAAGGCCCGCAAAGGCGCCGGCCACAATGAACAGCACGTTGGTGGTGTCAATCTGGATGAATTCCTGATGGGGGTGCTTACGCCCACCCTGAGGGGGCACGGAGGCCACAGTTCCCTCGAGAATTTTCAAGAGTGCCTGCTGCACACCCTCGCCGGAGACATCCCGCGTGATCGAAGGGTTCTCGCTCTTCCGGGAGATCTTGTCGATCTCGTCAATATAGATAATGCCTTGCTCGGCCTTCTTGACGTCATAGTCAGCGGCCTGGATGAGCTTGAGCAGGATGTTTTCGACGTCCTCGCCAACGTAGCCGGCCTCCGTCAGGGCCGTCGCATCTGCGACGGCGAACGGCACGTTGAGCCGACGGGCCAACGTCTGGGCGAGGTAGGTCTTACCGCAACCGGTGGGGCCGATCAGGAGAATGTTGGACTTGGCGATCTCCACGTCCTCGTGGTGCGATCCCTCGCCGAGACTGCCGGTCTTGGGAGCATGGCCGGCCTGGATGCGCTTGTAATGGTTGTAGACGGCTACGGCCAGCGACCGTTTCGCGGGTTCCTGGCCGATGACGTATTCCTGCAGGAAGTCAAAGATCTCACGGGGCTTCGGCAGTTCGAAACTGCCGAGATCGGAAACTTCAGCGAGTTCCTCTTCGATGATCTCGTTGCAAAGCTCGATGCACTCATCGCAGATGTAGACACCGGGCCCGGCAATCAGCTTCCGTACCTGCTTTTGGCTCTTTCCGCAGAAAGAACACTTCAGCAGGTCCGTGCTCTCGCCAATCCGAGCCATGTGGGAATCCCTTCGTTGCATGCGGGTGATGTGGCTCCGCGCCGTACTCAAGTGTGCGGCCAGGCCGCGGTTGGCACCACCGTGACAACATCCACTCTAGGTCACAATGGGCTGCTTGGGTGGAAACAGAACGCCGGTGCGGTCCATATTTCGCGAACCGCACCGGCGTCGAATTCCGTGTGCTACCGGGTGATTGCCTGCGGCTTGATCTTCCGGGAGTCCAGGACCTGGTCAATGAGACCGTAGCTCAAGGCATCTGCAGCCGTGAGGATCTTGTCACGCTCGATGTCATTGTTGACCTGCTCGGACGTACGGCCCGAGTGGTGCGCCAACGTATCCTCGAGCCAGGTGCGCATGCGCATGACTTCCGCGGCCTGGATCTCGAGGTCCGAGGCCTGTCCACCCTGGCCACCGGAGAGAGCCGGCTGGTGGATCAGGACACGTGCGTTCGGAAGTGCCAGACGCTTGCCGGGTGTACCGGCGGCGAGCAGGACAGCTGCCGCACTGGCAGCCTGTCCCAAGCACACCGTCTGGATCTCCGGGCGGATGTATTGCATGGTGTCGTAGATGGCCGTCATGGCGGTGAACGAACCACCCGGCGAGTTGATGTACAAGGTGATGTCGCGGTCCGGATCCGTGGACTCAAGGACCAGCAACTGGGCCATGATGTCGTCAGCGGATGCGTCGTCAACCTGGACACCGAGGAAGATGATGCGGTCCTCGAAGAGCTTGGTGTAGGGGTCCTGGCGCTTGAAGCCATAGGGCGTGCGCTCTTCAAACTGGGGCAGGACGTAACGGCTGGACGGGAGGTTACCGGCAGACCATCCGAAGTTGTAGTTCATGTTCTTTACTCCTGGGGTTTTCAGTGGTTCTTTGTGCCGGTTAGTTTTCGGAGTTCGACTCTGTGCCCGACTGGTTGGCCGTTCCGCCGCCGCCGGCGACAGAACCGGCGTGTGCCGAGATCTTGTCGAAGAAGCCGTACTCCAGCGCCTCAGTGGCCGTGAACCACTTATCGCGATCGTTGTCCTTGAGAATGGTCTCCACGGACTGGCCGGTCTGCTCAGCCGTGAGTTCCGCCATGACTTTCTTCATGTGCAGGATCAGTTCCGCCTGGATCTTGATGTCCGAGGCCGTGCCGCCGATACCGCCGGAGGGCTGGTGCATCAGGATACGGGCGTTGGGCGTGGCGTAACGCTTGCCCTTCGTGCCGGATGACAGCAGGAACTGACCCATGGAGGCAGCCAGGCCCGTCGCGACAGTGACGACGTCGTTCGGGATGAACTGCATGGTGTCGTAGATGGCCATGCCGGCCGTTACGGATCCACCCGGGGAGTTGATGTACAGGTAGATGTCCTTCTCAGGGTCTTCGGCCGAGAGGAGGAGGAGCTGCGAGCAGATGGCGTTGGCATTCTCGTCACGGACTTCAGAGCCGAGCCAGATAATGCGCTCTTTCAGCAGGCGGTTGTAGATGTAGTTGTCCTGGGCTGCGGGATCGACAGTTGCCATCCGGGGAGCCTCTGATTGCTGTGACATAAGTACTTACCTCTCGCTGGTGCCAGTGACCTCACTGAACTTCACTACTTGGACACTAACCGTTTTCCGGGGTGATTTGTTCGCCGGAATCGCGCTGTTCGCTGACGGCGCACGTCTGCGTTCAGCACCAATGTGCAGCCTTAAAGCAAACCGGCCCCGGATCAGGAGATCCGGGGCCGGTTGAAGTCGTTGACTAGAACTTCACTGCTGCGGGGTCGTCGCTTGCTGCAGCGTCCGCTTCCTCTGGTGCCTCAACAGCTGCAGCCTCTTCGGCTGCTGCTTCGCCGGCAGGGCGTACGAAGTCGGTGAGGTCAACCTTGTTGCCCTCGGAGTCGACAACCTCGGCCTGGCCCAGCACAACGGCCAGCGCCTTGCGGCGGCGGACCTCGGAAACCATCATGGGAACCTGACCGCTCTGGTCGATGATCTGAGCGAACTGGTTGGGGTCCATGCCGTACTGGCTTGCGGTGGTGACGATGTAGTCGATCAGCTCGTTCTGGCTGACGTCCACTTCTTCCTTGTCCGCGATGGCGTCAAGGATGATCTCGTTCTGGAACGCACGTTCCGTGTTGGCTTTGACCTCGGCGCGGTGCTCCTCGGTGTCGTGATCGCCTTCGCCGTGGGCGTTTTCCGGGTTGAAGTGGGATTCGAGCTGCTCTTCGACCACGGAATCCGGGACGGGAACCTCTACGAGCTCAACGAGCTTGTCCAGGACCTTGTCGCGGGCTTCAACGCCCTGCTCAACAACCTTGGAGTCGGCAGCCTGCTTGGCGAGGTCCTCGCGGAGCTCGGCAAGGGTGTCGAACTCGGAGGCGAGCTGGGCAAAGTCGTCGTTGGCCTCGGGGAGTTCGCGCTCCTTGACGGCCTTGACGACAACCTTCACCTGGGCAGCTTCGCCGGCGTGGTCGCCGCCGACCAGCGTGGTGTCGAAAATTGCTTCTTCATCGGCAGAGAGGCCGGTCACGGCTTCGTCCAGGCCTTCAAGCATGGTGCCGGCGCCAACCTGGTAGGACAGGCCGGACGCGGAATCGATCTCTTCGCCGTCAATGGTGGCGGTGATATCGATGGTCAGGAAGTCGTCGTTCTTGGCAGGGCGCTCAACGGACTTCAGCGTGCCGAAGCGGCCGCGCAGTTCGTCCAGTGCCTTGTCGACGTCAGCATCGGAGGACTCGGCAGCCGCGACCTCAACCTTGATGCCGGCGTAGTCCGGCAGTTCGATCTCGGGGCGGACATCGATCTCCACCTGGAACTTGAGCTCGCCATCGGTTGCGGACGGGTCCGGAACCTCGGTGATTTCAACTTCGGGACGGCTCAGGGGGCGGACACCGGTTTCCTGAACTGCAGCCTGGTACCAACCGTTGAGGCCATCGTTGATGGCGGTCTCCAGGACGTAGCCGCGGCCAACGCGCTGGTCGATCAGCTTGGAGGGAACTTTGCCCTTGCGGAATCCGGGAACCTGGATCTGCGAAGCAACGGTCTTGTACGCGGCATCGATGCTCGGCTTCAGTTCCTCAAAGGGAACCTCAACGTTGAGCTTGACCCGCGTTGCGGTGAGGTTCTCGACAGCGCTCTTCACAGTCTAAGTACTCCTGATTTTGTGGGTATGGGGTTCTGTCGCATCCCGGAAGCGGACGCAAACACAGAGTCGGGGTGACAGGATTTGAACCTGCGACTTCCTGCTCCCAAAGCAGGCGCTCTAGCCAAGCTGAGCTACACCCCGAATGCACAGGACAGTCTACGGGCAAGCGAGCCAAGAATGCACATTTGACACCGCCGCCGGAATTAGGTTTAGTTGTACCCGGCTTGAACAGCCGCCGGGAAGTTGTCCTGAATCAGGATATCCCTCCCGGGGACGTAGCTTAATGGTAAAGCCTCAGTCTTCCAAACTGATTACGCGGGTTCGATTCCCGTCGTCCCCTCCACAAAAAGGGCCCCGATCCACGGATCGGGGCCCTTTTGCGTACCTCACTGGTGCAGGAAACCAGCTACATTTGGCAGCCCGGACACCAATACAGTTTGCGGGCACCGATTTCGGTCATTCCCACAACCGTCCCGCAGGCCCGGCAGGGCAGACCGTCACGTTTGTAGACGAAGTGGGCATCGGCGTCGGGCGCTACGGCGCCGCCGTCACTCCACAGCGCGGGAGGCGTCGTAACAATCCGTCCGTCGCGAACGCCGTCGGACATGGTGGCCACCGTGTCGTCCCACAGCCGTCCGGCCGTTTCCTCGTCAATATTGCTGCCCGGTGTCCAAGGATCCACGGCTTGCCGGAACAGCACCTCGGCGCGATAAATGTTGCCCACTCCGGCCAGGACTGACTGGTCCATCAGCAGCAGGGCCACGGCAGTTTTCCGGCGGCGAAGCCGGCGGATGAATTCCTCGCGGTCACCAGGTCGGTTGTGCAACGGGTCCGGGCCCAGACGTCCCATGACGGCTGCGGCTTCCGCCGGCGTAATGGCTGCGCAGGTGGTGGCACCGCGGAGGTCGGCCCAGCCGTGGTCCGACACCAGGCGGACCCGGACGGCACCTACCGGAGCCGGTGGTCCGGTGTACTCCGTCTCAGCCGCTACCGGCCCCGCCTCACGTTCACCGATGCGGCGCGGAGCACCAATGCTGGAGGCTCCCGTAAAGGAATCGTCGCCGCCAAAGTTCCACGCACCGTAGAGCCCCAGGTGGACGTGGAGGAAGAGCTCATGGTCGAACCTGAGAAACAATTGCTTCCCATGCGCCGTTGCCTCAACCAGGCTGTGCCCGGTCAGCAATTCCGCGCCGGCGGCAAACCGGCCCTGCGGGCTGGAAACGTCCAAGCGCCGGCCGCCAAAAACGTCCTGGAATTGGCGGGCCAGCCTGTGGACCGAATGCCCTTCCGGCACTACTGGACGATTTCGCCGGTGGTTTCGTATACCGCGATCTTTCCGATCCGGCGAACATGGCGTTCGTCGTTGCTGAACGGTTCCTGGAGGAATGCCTCAATAAGCTCCGTGGCTTCTTCAACGGAGTGCTGGCGGCCTCCAACGGCGATGACGTTGGCATCGTTGTGTTCGCGGGCAAGCTTCGCGGTGGACAGGTTCCAGGCAAGCGCAGCGCGGACGCCCTTGACCTTGTTGGCGGCGATTTGCTCGCCGTTGCCGGAGCCGCCCAGGACGATGCCGAGAGCGTGCACGCCGGCTGCCTGATCCGCCACGACGGCAACACCGGCATTAATGCAGAAGGAGGGGTAATCGTCCAGGGCGTCATACTCCTTGGGCCCGTGGTCCACCACTTCATAGCCCTTGGCCGTGAGGTGGCTGACCAGGTGGGCACTCAGTTCCATGCCGGCGTGGTCAGTAGCGATGTGGACGCGGGGTGTAGTCACAGGAAGTCCGTTCTTTCTGGTGCGCAGGGCGGCATATGGCCGGGGCGCGGCGTTGAGGGATGCGCTACCTAGGGTACCGCTAGCGGGGTTGTCGGGACTGCCCCTCGCCCTGGGCGCGGTGGGCAGCCCTGTTCAGGACCCCCGCCAGCTTGTCGGCGGAGGCCTGGGAACCGGCGCTGAGCGCTACCCTGCCCCCGTTAAGTTTCCTTACGACGACGGCGGGACCGCTGCTGACCAGCATGGCCGTGGCGTCGTCGTGGTGACGCCAGCCCCACCCGCCGTAGTCTGCCGCTTTAACATCGGCCGGGGCTGCCGCGGCGATCTCGACGGCGGGTACGGTCAGGACGCGCACAATGCCACCGGCGAACACCTGCAGCCCTCCCCTGTCTGCGCGGACCCGGGCGAACAGGAATCCAGCGCCAACCAAGGCAGCGGCCGCCACCAAGGCGCCCAGCCATGGGACTGCTACCGCTATCAACGCTGCCGGGAACAGGGCGGAGACGATGATCATGATGAACACCGAACTGCGGGCATGCACCCACAGCCGGAGCGTGTCGCGGGCCAGGTCCGGGTCTTCGAGGAGGATCAATTCCTCCTGGAGTGCGACATCGTCCTCACGGGTCCACCGCGGGTCCGGCTTGAAGGCGAACATCATGACAATGCCAAGGGCCAGGGCGGCGCCACTGCCCATGGCCAGAACAATCGGGTCGACGTGGGACTGGCGCGCATCGGCGAGCCCGGATTGACCGACCAGTCCGGCCGCCAGCACCGTGGTGATGAAGAGGCTGACCATGAGGCCCACACCCATCATGACGCGCCGCATGACCACGGGCCGTGTAATTGACACCGCCTGGAGGAACACCGCCCAACCGCAGAAGATGACGAGCGCAGCCCCGCCTGTCACGTAGGCGCCGAACGGCGCGAAGGAACTGCCGCCGTCGGCGTTCCACATCACGGCAACCGGGTTCGGCAGATCGTTGCGCAGCATTTGGGCGCACACCACGAATCCGACGGCGAGGAGCAACGGAAAAGCAACCGCAAACCGTAGAGCGCGGAAATCGAGAGTGTCCCGGAACGATCCCATAATCCAACGCTACTCCGTGGGACGACACTGTGGGGTTCCCTCCTTGCCATCCCGCCACGGAGTGAAAGAATGTCTTCACACCGTCGTCCGGCCGCGCATGGCCGGGCATCCTAAAATCTTCCGGAGGCACCACTTGCCAGGCCTGAACCTCACGCGCGACGAAGCCGCGATCCGCGCCCAACTGCTCAACGTCGAGTCGTACAACGTCACTTTGGACCTGACAAGGGGTTCGGAGGTCTTCGGCTCCACCACGGTGGTGACCTTCTCTGCGGCACCGGGATCGTCCACTTTTATCGATGCCATCACCCGTACGGTCCACAGCGTGACGTTGAACGGGACCGAGCTGGATCCCGCGGAGGTCTCGGACGGTGTCCGCATCCACCTTCCCAACCTGGCCGCCGACAACGAGCTCGTCGTCGTCGCCGATGCTCCCTACATGAACACCGGAGAGGGGCTCCACCGCTTCGTCGACCCTGTGGACGGCGAGGTGTACCTGTACACGCAGTTCGAGGTTCCAGACTCCCGGCGTATGTTCGCTGTCTTTGAGCAGCCCGACCTCAAGGCAAGCTTCACGTTCACCGTTACCGCGCCATCGCACTGGGACGTCATCTCCAACTCCCCCACACCGGCACCCGTTGAAGCTCCGGCGGCGGAAGACGGAAACGCCCGTTCCGTGTGGAAGTTCTCCCCCACCCCGCGCCTGTCCTCCTACGTCACCGCCTTGATCGCCGGACCGTACCAGTCCGTCCGTTCCGAGGTCACCAGCTCGGACGGCCGCGTCATCCCGTTGGGTGTCTTTGCCCGCAAATCGCTCATGCAGTACCTCGACGCGGACAACATCTTCACCCTCACCCGCCAGGGCTTTGAGTTCTTCGAAGCCCAGTTCGGTTGCCCGTACCCGTTCGAAAAGTACGATCAGTTGTTCGTCCCGGAATTCAATGCCGGCGCCATGGAGAACGCCGGCGCGGTGACCATCCTGGAAGGCTATGTGTTCCGTGGCAAGGTCACCGGCGCCCAGATTGAACGGCGTGCCATCACCGTCCTGCACGAACTCGCGCACATGTGGTTCGGGGACCTGGTGACCATGCGCTGGTGGAACGACCTCTGGCTCAACGAGTCGTTCGCCGAATACATGTCGCACCTGGCCGCAGTGGAGAACACCGAATTCGATCGGGCCTGGACCACGTTCGCCTCCGTGGAGAAGTCCTGGGCCTACAAGCAGGACCAGCTGCCCACCACGCACCCGATCTTCGCCGAGATCAACAACCTCGAAGACGTCGAGGTGAACTTCGACGGCATCACCTACGCCAAGGGCGCTTCCGTGCTCCGCCAATTGGTGGCGTGGGTAGGTCCGGAACAGTTCATGGCCGGCGTCCGGACGTACTTCGCAAAGCATGCCTGGAAGAACACCGAACTTGCTGACCTTATGGTGGAGCTTGAAGCCGCTTCCGGCCGCGACCTGGACGTATGGGGCAAACTCTGGCTGGAAACTGCCGGCGTGAACACCCTCGCCCCGGAACTCGCGGTTGACCCCAACGGCACTATCACCAGCTTCGCCATCCTGCAGACCGCCATTGACGAACAGCCCACCCTCCGTCCGCACCGCCTCGCCGTCGGCTTCTACACGCTCTCCGGCGACGGAAAACTGGAACGTACCCACCGCGAAGAACTCGACGTCGACGGACCGCGCACCGAGGTACCTGCCCTGGCAGGGCTCGCCCGCCCGGACCTGATCCTGCTCAACGATGACGACCTCGCCTACGCCAAGGTCCGCCTCGATTCGCACTCCCTCGAAACCGCGAAGGCGCACCTCAAGGACTTCGCAGCCAGCCTGCCGCGCACGCTGGTCTGGGGCTCGGCCTGGGATGCCGCACGCGACGGCGAAACCCCCGCCCGCGGCTACGTGGACCTGATCCTGGCCAACATCGCCCACGAGACGGATTCGTCGGTCATCCTGGTCCAACTCCGACAGCTCGCCACAACCCTGACCTACTACGTTGCCGCCGACCACAAAGCCGCCACCACCATCGCGGCTGCGGACAAACTCTGGGAGCTTGCCTCCACCGTCGAAGCAGGCTCGGATGCACAGCTGCAGTTCGCCAAGTCCTACGCGCAGCTCGCTCGCAGCGAGGCCCAGCTGGACCGCATCCAGGCCCTCTTGGATGGGGTGGACACCCTGGAAGGCCTCACGGTGGATCAGGACATGCGCTGGGAGCTGCTGACAGCCCTCGTGGCCGGCGGACGCCAAGGCCAGGAACGCATCGACGCCGAACTGGCCCGCGACAACACCTCCAATGGCCAGAATGCGGCCGCCCAGGCGAAAGCAGCCATCCCCACCGCCGAAGCCAAGGCAGCGGCCTGGGACTCCATCGTGGTTACCGGAGAACTCTCCAACGCGTTGCAATCCTCGGCTGTGGCCGGCTTCATGCGCGTCCCGGACACCTCTTTGCTGGAGCCCTACGCGGAGAAGTACTTCGACGCCGTGCCCGGAATCGTCAAGGATCGCACCCACGCCCTGGCGCAGCAGATTGTGGTGGGGCTCTACCCCGCACAGCTCACTACCCAGGCCACGGTGGACCGCACGGATGAATTCCTGGCCGCTTTTCCGGAAGAGAGCGCGGCGCTGCGCCGCATGATGCTGGAAAACCGCGACGGCGTGGCACGCGCCCTGCGTGCCCGGGCCGCAGACGTCTAAGCCAAGCCCGTCGCGAGCCCGTGCGGACGGTCGGCGCAGCGTCGCTAGACTGTCCGCATGGGCCTCAACGAACACCACTACGCGCTGACAGTCCGCTGGACCGGAAACCTGGGTGAGGGCACGGCCGGTTACCGGCGATATTCGCGGGACCACGACGTGGAAATTCCCGGCCTGCCCACCCTGCAGGGGTCCGCTGATCCCACCTTCCACGGAGACCGGTCACGCTACAATCCGGAGCAACTGCTGCTCGCTGCCCTCTCCCAGTGCCACATGCTGTCCTTCCTCCATGTAGCGGTGAAGCACGGGGTAGTGGTCACAGCCTATGAGGACCACGCCGAGGGTCTCATGAAGCTCAACAGGGACGGCAGCGGCCAATTCGAGAACGTGACGCTCAAACCGCACGTCACCATTGCCGATCCCGGCCACGACCGGTTGATGGCCCAACTGCACCACGAAGCCAACCAGGTCTGCTTTATCGCCCGGAGCGTCAACTTCCCGGTCCTCCACGAACCAACAACGACGGCGGCAGCGGCCTAGCGCTGCCCTTCCCGCCAGAGTGCCACGAGCTTTTGTTCGGTGGCACGGCTGAGGCCCGCTTTGCGTTCCCTGTCCAGTCCCCGCTGCTTCTCGTCCTCGAGCGTGGCCGCGAGCGTTTCCTGCCATGGCCGCAAGCTCATGCCGGCTTCCCTGGCAGCCCGGTTGGAGCGGGCCTGGAAGCCATCGTGTCCCGGGGGCAGCCACAGGGGAAGCGAATCCGGTCCTGCCCAGTAGTCGACGCCGTGCTCCACGAGCCAGTCTTCGGTAGGGCGGACCACGTCCTCTTCCACGGTTCCGGCTACCCGTTGGGATGCGGCGATGTAGTCGGCAAACCTCACCGCATCTCCCAAGGCGTTGTACGTTCCGGTCAGCCCCCGTTCGGCGGAACGCAAAATCCACGCGGCGAGATCCCGGACGTCAATGATCTGCGTCGGGGCATCGGGAATGTCCGGGACCAGCACCGTGTCAGTATCCGCAGCGAATCGTGCCGGCCAATAACCGTTCCGGTCAGTGCCGTCCCCCGGTCCGCCGATGAGTCCTGCGCGGACGATGTGCGCCTTCTCTCCCACCAAAGCCACCGTCATCTGCTCTATTGCCGATTTGGATTCTCCATAGGTCTCCGGAGAACCGGCTTCTCCGGCCGGCAACGGCTCCAGCAGCTCGGCGTCCTCATCAGCGCCAGGGACCGAATGATCCGCATAAACGGAGCAACTGGACACGAACGTCCAATGGCTTGCGGCCCGCCCCAACCCGTCCAAGGCATCACGGGCCTGCACGGGATCCCGCGATACCTCCACGACGGTGTCCCATCCGCCGTCGAGCTTCGCATAGGCCGCGGCACCCAAGGCGCGGTCCCCCCTGACCCAGGTGGCGCCGTCGGGCGGGTCAGTCGACGTGCCGCGGGCAAAGCAGGTGAAGTCATGCCCGGCTGCGACGGCCTGCCGGGCGATTTCTGCGGACAGGAAGGCGGTACCACCGAGGACCAGGATGCGCATAACGTCACGCTACGGCGCTAGGGTTGTCAGTGGACAGAGTGTTCCGCGCCCGGCGAACACGGGCCGACGACAAGGAGCTATTCCACCTTGACCTCCATCCCCCTGGCGGAAACCATCAGCATCGAACCCGAAAAAATCGACTTCATGTCCATCCTCATCACGGTGGGCGTTGGCCTGCTCGTGTGGATCGTGGCACGGTTCATCATCCTGCGCATCACTCGTCGAGTGTCCGCAGGCAGCTCGTTCTTCAAGAAGGCGCACTTCAAGTGGGTGCAACCGGCCATCCGTGCACTGGACCACGAACGCCGCTCCCAACGGGCCGAAACCATCGGAACATTGCTCACAAGCCTCGTGAGCGTCGTCGTCGTGGTCATCGTGATTATTTACGTCCTCAAGTACATGAACGTCGACGTAGCCCCGCTCCTGACCAGCGTGGGCATTTTGGGTGTCGCCATCGGTTTCGGCGCCCAGCAGCTGATCCGCGACTTCCTCGCGGGAATCTTCATCACCATCGAAGACCAGTACGGCATCGGCGATGTGATCGTCACCAGCGAAGTGGTTGGTACCGTTGAATCAGTGGGCCTGCGTATTACGCGTGTCCGCGCTGAGGACGGAGCCATCTGGTACCTGCGCAACGGTGAAATCCTTCGCGTGGGCAACCGTTCGCAGGGTGACTACGTGCCGCTGGAGACACCTGAAACCAACGGCGAACCCGGCGCTTCAGCCGCCCCCGTGACAGCCGGCGCACCACGCGTCACCAAAGCCGAGGAGAAGTCCAATGAGTAACACTCCAAGCGGGCAATCCCCGGCACCGCAGGCGGGTCCCCGACGCCAGCTGATGCAGAACGACCCCTTCAGCCAGCCGGCCTACACGGACAGTTTCTACGCTGCGGTGGGCGGCCACGAAACGTTCGTCAAGCTCATCGACGTCTTCTATGACGGCGTGGCCACGGACCCTTTGCTGCGTCCCATGTATCCGGAAGAGGACCTCGGTCCGGCCAAACGACGCTTCCTCATGTTCCTGGAGCAGTATTGGGGCGGACCCACCACTTACGGGGAGGAAAGAGGCCACCCGCGCTTGCGGATGCGGCACATGCCGTTCCGGGTAACCCCTGAAGCGAAGGACCGGTGGCTGTTCCACATGCGCACCGCCGTGGACTCCCTGGAGCTCCCGCCGTTGCATGAAGGCACCCTCTGGGACTACATGGAACGTGCCGCGCTCACCATGGTCAACAGCCCCTCATCCGGCGCCTGACCCTAGAAGCCCAGCCCCAGGCCTGCGCCGGTACGTACGAGCACGTGGCCGCGGGGACCGCTCAAGCGGAACCAGCGGCCATTGCGGAAGACCTGCTGCTCAGCATCCCCCAGGAAACCCAGGGCAAAAGCGGCGAACGCCGCGCCGGCGGGCAGATCGCCCGCACCGGGAAGCCCACGACCCCACACAGCGGCCCGCGCACTGTTGACTACCGCGGCACCCGCCAGCGTGGGAATCACGCCGGCCACCTCGGCGATCCCGGCCTCGGCCGCCGACTTGAGGTCGGCGTCGAGCATTGTTCCTTGCGCTTCCCAACCAGAGCGGGGTGCGCCGACGCCCGCCCAGGACTCCGAAACGGTCGACGGCGGGATGGGCAGTTCCACGTCGTCGGTACCTGAACGGGCCAAACGGTCCATGACGGACGCCAAGGTGACCGTGACATCCACCTGCGCGGGCTCTGCGAGGGCCATGGTCCGGAGGCCAAGGATGGTCGGTGTGGACTCACCCAGGATGCGGGGCCTCAGGACACATACGTAGGCAGCCAGGACAGCGCCTGCGGCCTGGAGGCGGATGGCGCCGTCGTCGATGCTCTTTGCCCGGGTGACGAAGGTCCGCAAGTCGGCGAGGTCACGGGGGTCGGCGAAGCGGAGGGACTGGGTCAAGACGTCTGTCACATCATCGACTCTACCGGCATGTCTCCGGTTGAGAGGGGTCGGGGCGGCGTCTAAAGTCGAACCATGACTGAGACGAACGCTGGCCTCGAGGTGGATGCACCCGTAGAAGACCCCATGGAAGTGCTGATTGGCCTGCTGGACCTCGGTGATTTCGACGGAGCGCGGACCAACGAAGACATCTTCCTTGGCCCGTCCCAGAAGCAGCCCAGGCATCGTGTCTTTGGTGGACAAGTGCTGGCGCAGTCCATGATGGCCGGCATGCGGACCGTCGAAGCGGACCGGGTGGCGCACTCCATGCACGGCTATTTCCTGCGCCCGGGCGATGCCAACAAGCCCATCACTTTTGGCGTCGAACGCCTGCGCGATGGACGGTCCTTCTCAGCCCGACGCGTCCACGCCTACCAGGACGGCGTACCGATTCTTTCGATGATCGCTTCGTTCCAGGTGGAAGACAGCGGACTGGATCACCAGGCGACCATGCCTGAGGGCATCCCGGACCCCGAATCCTTGCCCAGCACTGCGGAACTTTTGTCCCACTTCGACCACCCGATGGCACGCCACATGTCCTCGGAACGCCCTTTCGACGTCCGCCACATTGATCCCGCATTGTATGTATCGCCGCCCGCCGAGCACGTTGCCACGAATGCGGTCTGGATGAAGACGATGGGTCCGCTCCCCGATGACCCCAACCTCCACCGGGCCGCACTGGCCTATGCCAGCGACTACACGCTGCTGGAGCCCATCCTCCGCAAGCATGGACTTGCCTGGATGACGCCGGGAATGAGTGTTGCCAGCCTTGACCACGCCATGTGGTGGCATCGCCCGGTCCGGGTGGACGAATGGATGCTCTATGTCCAGGAGTCCCCCAGCGCCCAGGGCGCCCGAGGACTGGCCACCGGCCGGATCTTCAACCGGGACGGGCAGCATGTTGCCACCGTGGCCCAGGAGGGCATGGTCCGGATTCCCTAGCCTGGTGCTGCGTTAAGACAAAGAGGCCGGTCCTTGTCGGGACCGGCCTCTTTGTCTTGCTTCAGTATTAGTCGCGGGTCAGGCGGCGGTGCGTCACGCGGTGGGGCTTGGCGGCATCGGGGCCGAGGCGCTCCACCTTGTTTTCCTCGTAGGAGTCGAAGTTGCCTTCGAACCAGTACCACTTGGAGGGGTTCTCGTCATCGCCTTCGTACGCCAGGATGTGAGTGGCCACACGGTCGAGGAACCAACGGTCGTGCGAGACAACCACTGCGCAACCCGGGAATTCCAGGAGGGCGTTTTCGAGGCTGCTCAGGGTTTCGACGTCGAGGTCGTTGGTAGGTTCGTCAAGGAGCAAAAGGTTGCCACCCTGCTTGAGCGTCAGGGCCAGGTTGAGGCGGTTGCGCTCACCACCGGAGAGGACTCCGGCTTTCTTCTGCTGGTCCGGACCCTTGAATCCGAAAGCTGAAACGTAGGCACGGGAAGGCATTTCGACCTGGCCGACCTGGATGAAGTCGTGGCCCTCCGAGACAACCTCCCAGAGCGACTTGTTGGGA
Source organism: Paenarthrobacter sp. TE4293 (assembly GCF_050435325.1). NCBI lineage: Bacteria > Bacillati > Actinomycetota > Actinomycetes > Micrococcales > Micrococcaceae > Paenarthrobacter > Paenarthrobacter sp. TE4293. Next base: position 30,796 of record NZ_JBNJRY010000001.1, on the reverse strand, counting down.
TCGATGCCCCCACGGGACTGATCCACGTAAGAGATCTTCACGGACTCGCCGATCTTGAGCTCGCCGTCGTCCAACGGCTCCATGCCGACGATCGTCTTGAACAGTGTGGACTTACCCACACCGTTCGGGCCGATAACGCCGACAATGCCGTTGCGGGGCAGCGAGAAGGACAAGTCTTCGATCAAGACGCGATCGTCGAAGCCCTTCTTCAGGTTCTTGGCCTCGATCACCAAGGAACCAAGACGCGGTCCCGGCGGAATCTGGATCTCTTCGAAGTCCAGCTTGCGGGTCCGCTCGGCTTCTGCGGCCATTTCCTCGTAGCGGGCCAGACGGGCCTTGGACTTGGTCTGGCGGCCCTTGGCGTTGGAGCGCACCCACTCAAGTTCCTCGGTCAGGCGCTTGGAAAGCTTCGCATCCTTCTTGCCCTGGACCTCGAGGCGGGCCTTCTTCTTCTCCAAGTACGTGGAGTAGTTGCCTTCGTACGGGTACAGGTGGCCGCGGTCGACTTCAGCGATCCACTCAGCCACGTGGTCCAGGAAGTAGCGGTCGTGGGTCACGGCAAGGACGGCACCGGGGTACTGGGAGAGGTGCTGCTCAAGCCACAGGACGCTCTCGGCATCCAAGTGGTTGGTGGGCTCATCGAGGAGCAGGAGGTCCGGCTTCTGGAGGAGCAACTTGCACAGGGCTACGCGGCGGCGCTCACCACCGGACAGGACGGTGACGTCGGCATCGGCGGGCGGGCAGCGCAACGCATCCATTGCCTGTTCGAGCTGGGAATCGATATCCCAGGCATCGGCAGCGTCAATGGCTTCCTGCAGCTTGCCCATCTCATCGAGGAGCGTGTCGTAGTCCGCGTCCGGGTTGGCCATTTCTTCGGAGATCTCGTTGAAACGCTGGATCTTGCCGTAGATCTCGCCTACACCCTCCTGGACGTTGCCCAGGACAGTCTTTTCCTCGTTCAGCGGCGGTTCCTGCAGGAGGATGCCCACGGTGTAACCGGGGCTCAGGCGGGCCTCGCCGTTTGAAGGGGTGTCCAGTCCGGCCATGATCTTCAGGATGGTGGACTTACCAGCACCGTTCGGTCCCACGACGCCGATCTTCGCGCCAGGGTAGAACGACATGCTGACATCGTCCAGAATAAGTTTGTCGCCAACGGCTTTGCGAGCCTTGGTCATCGTGTAAATGAATTCCGCCATGCCCTTAAATCTAATGGCTAGGCCTGCTTAACTCACATTCGGCCCTCACTGCGTCGCTACCGGGCGTAGCTAGCGGGCGTCTCCCACGAAGCATTTACCAGCAGCCAGGACGGGCAGCACCGTCACCACGACTCCGCCGTCACGGATCTGCCCCATGACACAGCTCTCCCCCGTCAAGGCCGCAGCCTCCATGGCATCGACGTCGAGGCCCGTGGGCGTATGGCTGACCGAGACCTCTACATTGGCCTTCGGGATCCCAGCAGAGACCAAGGCAGCACGGAGCGCTTCCTGGTCAGGTTTGGCGTTACCGGTAACAAGGTTTTTCAGTGTGGTCTCCATGGTTGTCATGGTCGCTGCCACGGCAGGGTCCACGGTGGCGCCGGCCTGGGCGCCCATGGAGGGTGCCGGAGTTGTTCCCGGTTGGGTGGAGGAGGCCGGAGTTGCCGTGCAGCCTGTCATCGTCACCGTCGCGGCTACTACCAGCGACAATGCTGCAGCGCGAAGTGTCGCTGACCTTGCTGACGTGCCGTTTGCCGGCGTCGTTCCCCTGCTCATCACTTAGACATTGTGCCATTCACGCGGCGCGTTGAGCGGCGTAGCGTTTCCGATGACGTGATGTCAAGGTCTGGACCGAGGAATGGAGCACCGCCATGAGTGGACAACCCCGTGATGCCGAAGCATCGATCACCGTTTCCGCGCCGCCCAACGAAGTGTGGGAGGCCTTGACTGATCCATCCCTCATCAAGCACTACTTCCTCGGCACCACCGTCTCAACATCCTGGCGGGTCGGAGATCCGATTACTTACTCAGGCGAGTACAACGGCAAAGCGTATGAGGACAAGGGCACCATCCTTGCCTTCGAGCCGCGGAAGCTGCTCAAGACCACGCACTACAGCCCCGCCTCGGGACGACCCGACACTCCCGACAGCTACCACACAGTGGCGTACGCCTTGGCTGCGGCCGGTGACGGCACGACAGTAACCATCACGCAGGGCAACAATTCAGGTGAGGAAGACGCTGCCCACTCCACCGAAATGTGGGGACTGGTGCTGCGGAACCTCAAGGAATTCCTTGAGGCGAAGCGTTAAAAGAACATCCCCCTTGGAACGTGATCCAAGGGGGATGTTCTGGTGCCCCAGGAGGGAATCGAACCCCCGACCGGCGGATTAGAAGGCCGCTGCTCTATCCCCTGAGCTACTGGGGCGCACGGGCACCGCCATTTAATGCAGGCGACGGGCGCCACAAAGAGTTTACAGTGCCGTCGGCGTTCAGCCCGCCATCTCCACACCGGCGGCCTCCATTCCTCCACAAGGGCCCATTCGCGCCGGTTATGCACATAGGCGTCCGAGGCACTCCCTTCCCGGTCTTTGCTCGATGAAGCTGAAAGAGCCGGACAGGCATTTTCCTACATCGACAAGGACCACCAATGAACGACATCATCACCGTCCGGGGCTTCGTGGCCTCGGAGGTCAAGAGCTCCACCACCGCCCGGGGCACGTCCACCGCTTCGTTCCGCCTGGGAACCACAGAACGCCGCTACGACCGTGCCAACAACACCTGGGTGGATGGCAATACCAATTGGTACACAGTCCAATCGTTCCGCTACCTGGCCGGGCACGTGGGGTGCAGCGTGAAAAAGGGACAGCGCGTGCTGGTTGTGGGAAAGCTCAGGCTGAGGCAATGGGAGCATGAAGGCCGTGTCTACCACGTAGCGGAAATCGATGCTGAATCCGTGGGACACGACCTCATGTGGGGCTCCGCCAATTTCACCCGCATGAATGGCACCTCAGCAGCTGCGGCGAACGACGCCCCGACCGATGAGGCACTATCCAACGTTGTCCTGTCCGCCACACCGGAAAGCCCAGGCAGCAGCGACTGGGACGCCGAAGACGCCGAACGGGTGCCCCCGGAGGACGAGTCCCTGCCATCCGGTGTGGACGATCCCGACGGCACTGGTTCACTGATGGTTAACACCAGCACGGGGGAATTGGTGGGTGTCGGCGCTTGAATTCCAAACCGGGCCGCCGGCACCTGCGGGACCAGCCTTGCCGGTGAGCCTATTCTGGGTCCATGGCACAGCACGACAAAGCGTCCAGGCTCGAGACTGCTCCTGCTTCCTGGGCAGCTGTTGAGGAGTTGTTCGGGACCAAGGGCGAACCATCCAGGTGCTGGTGCCGATGGTTCGCCCTATCCGGCAAGGACTGGAACACGACCTCTCCGGATGACCGCAAAGAGCTGTTGAGGTCCGCCTTTGAAACCGGACCAGCGCCAGGGGTTCTCGCCTTCCGGGACGGTCACCCTGTTGGTTGGTGCGCCGTGGAACCCAGGGCGAATTACCCCCGGCTCCGGAGATCCCAGGTGCTAAAGGCGGAGAATCCGAAGCTTCAAGATGACGTCAATTTGTGGGCGGTGAGTTGCTTCGTGGTCGCTCCAAGCCATCGACGTACTGGAGTGTCTTCCGGGCTGCTGGCCGCCGCGGTAAATCACGCGTTCGGTCATGGGGCGGACGTTATTGAGGCCTACCCCGTTGATACAGCCCTAAGGACCAAGGCGACGGCCGCGGACCTCTATCACGGCACACTTCCGCTGTTCATTGCCGCTGGCTTCACCCCTGTGTCCGAGTCGGTACCGGGCCGGCCCGTGGTGCAACTCCGGAAACCCGGACGGCCTTAGGGCATCGTCAGAATCAGAGGACCCTCAGCCGTGATGGCCACGGTGTGCTCGCTATGGGCAGCCCTGCGTCCGTTGGCCGAACGGAGGGTCCATTCGTCCTCGTCGTGGTAATAGTCGTCCTTGCCGCCCAAAATCAACATGGGTTCAATGGCGATGACCAGGCCTTCTTCAAGCTTCATCCCGCGCCCTGGCCGTCCGATGTTCGGAACAGGAGGCTCGGCATGCATCGTCCGGCCTATACCGTGCCCTCCGTGGTCGGCCAACAGGCCATATCCAGCGCGTTTGGCCTTCCCACCTATGGCGTAGGCAACGTCCCCCATTTTGTTGCCCACCTGGGCTGCTTCGATCCCCCGGGCCAATGCGGCCTCTGTCGCATCAATGAGTTGTTGGTCCACTGGATCGCCCTCCCCCACGGTGAAGCTGATGGCAGCGTCACCGCACCATCCCTCCAGGAAGGCACCGCAGTCAATACTGAGGAGATCGCCGTCTTCAAGGACATAACCGTTCGGGATCCCGTGCACCACAGCATCATTGACGCTGGCGCAGATCACGCCCGGAAAGGGCACCGACGCCCAGCGGGGGTGATAGTCAAGGAAGGCCGGCTTGGCGCCGGCGTCCCGTATTACCGCCGCGGCAACGTCGTCCAGCTCTTTCAGCGAAATACCCACATCGGCGTGTTCCCGTACAGCCTTGAGGGCATGGGCCACAACCCGGCCAGCCTCGCGCATCAAGGCAATTTGCCCGGGTGATTTCAGCATAGACATCAGGAGCCCTCCGTTGCCGGCATACATTCAGTGGCGGAACAGGCATTCGGTAGCGGAATGGGTTGCCTGGAACACTTGCTGCCCCCTGCCCACTCTACGACTCCCACTGTGGACTTGGGAGGGCATTGCGTCGAGGGCTGCAGCAGAGTCCATGCATTGTGGCCAGACACAGCGTCCAGCATTGTGGCCAGACAGCACCCCTACAGTTGGAGGATGACCAAAGAGTTGGTGCAGTCAATCCGGTCCTCACTCCGCTCAGCCGGTAACGCGGAACGGGCGCAGGGAGCCCAGGCCTACATGAAGTCCGATATGCCTTCACTCGGTGTACGGGTTCCCGAGGTGCGGAGCATCGCAAAAGCCGCCGTCAGGCAATTCCCGGTCTCATCGCCGGACGAACTGCGGTGTGCGGTCCTTCAGCTATGGCGTGAAGCCCAGGCACGCGAGGAGCGCTACGCCGCCATTGACCTGACGGGCTTGCGGATGGTCAAGGGAGATCTGGACATGCTGCCGGTGTATGAGGAAATCATCCGCACCGGGGCCTGGTGGGACCTCGTGGATGGTGTCGCGCACCGACTCTGCGCACTGCTGCTCGAGCATCGGCCCACCATGACGCCGTTAATGCTTGGCTGGGCCGAGGACGACGACCTGTGGATCCGCAGGGCTGCCATCACTTCCCAGCTCGGCGCAAAGTCCATGACCGACCGCAGCTTGTTGGCCGCAGTCATCAGGCCCAATCTGCCCGACAAGGAATTCTTCATCCGCAAAGCCATCGGATGGGCTCTGCGGGAATACAGCAAAACGGATCCTGAATGGGTCCGTGCTTTCGCGGCAGAGAACGCGTCCTCACTGAGTGCATTGTCCATGCGGGAAGGGACGCGCCTGTTGTCGTCTCCGGATTCCGCCTAGATGATCGGGCGCAGGCCGGGTTCGTCGCGTTTGCGGAACAGGCTCTTCGTTTTCGGATCGACGAAAATCAGGTAGACGGCGAAGAGCAGGGCGATGATGGCCGCCGCATTCCTGGCCAAGGTCAGGGCGAGGCCCAGGTCTTCGCTCTGAAGGTACGGGAACACGTCCAGCTGGTCCGAGATCGCATAGACCATGAAGAACGAGACCACGAAGTAAACAGCCTTGACCTGCCAGTCGTTGCGGATTCCTGTGACCGCAAAAAGCGGAATCAGCCACACCACGTACCACGACTGGATCATCGGAGCGAGCAGGACGATGGCCGCGAAAGCCAGCGTGAGACGGCGCATCAGGCGGTCGTAGTCCCCACGGAAGACCTGCCAGGCGATGGCACCGACCATGAGAACTTTCCCGGCGTCGTATACCCACTTGGCCATGCCCCAGCCGTCCAGTCCGAAGACATTGAAAATGGAGGCGACCACCAGACCGATCAGGCCGATCGGCGCGTACCAGATCCATACGCTTCCCGGAGCGGACAAACCATTGATCCAACCGAACCCGAATCCATTGACCATGCTCATGGCATACAGCAGCCCAAACGTCAGCCCGGCAGTGAGGAACCAGAAGACGAACTTCCGGGGCCAGGACGCTCCCTTGCCTGCCCACAAAAGTCCGATGAAAGGAAGGAACACCACGGTGATGGGCTTGACGGAGATGGAGAGCGTGACCAGGACGATTCCCAGGACCACGCGGCGGGTTGCGCAGTAGTACAGGCCTGCGAGGGCCAGTCCGATCATGAGTGCGTCATTGTGGACGCTGGCAATAAAGTTGGTCAGGAACAGCGGGTTGGCAGCTGTCAACCACAGCGCCCTGTGCGGATTCACTCCATGGAGTTCTGCCAGCTTTGGTACGTAGATGATGCAGAGAACAATGCCAACGAGGGCAACCAGCCGGAACAACATGATGCTTGCTTCGGGCTGGACGTTGGTCGCCCACACGACGAACTGCTCAATCCACAGGAACAACTGTCCATACGGAACGGGCGCCTCGGTCCACATCTTGTCTGCGCCCAGTTGGAAGTAATTGGGCAGTGCAGAGATCCCGTTCTCATAGGGATTGATGCCTTCGACCATCAAACGGCCTTGACCGATGTACGCGTACACATCCCTGCTGAAGAGGGGAACCGTGAACATCATGGGCAAACCCCAGGCCGCCACGGCTTGAAGTGTTGCCTTGCGTGCTTCCAGCCCCCACACCCGGACCCGTTGGCCCAACCGGAGCCAGGCCCTGACGAGCAGCATCCCACCGACAGCCAGCAAAACGATCGACAGGCCGACGCCGATACCCTCGGTGCGCATCCAGATGAAAAGCGGGAGCCGACGGAGTTCGGAGACCGGGGCGAGCCAGCCCACACCCAACGACCCAAACACCATGAACATTGAGCCGACGAAACCTGCGATCAGTGGCGAACGGGCGTTATCAACCTCGCTGGTTGCAGCATCCGGCGTCGGCGCTGCTGTCCCTGCCTTCTGGGCGGCGGGTACTGGCACCGTCATGTGGTCGTCATCCAATCGTTCGCCCGGGGTGTTCGGGAGAAATTCAGCGTCTTTGGGGCTTTCCACGACAGGAAGAAACGACACTGCCGCGCTCAAAAATCGTACCATCAGAGCACTTCGAACCGCCTGAAGGATAGGCTGGGCGCGTGCCTATTACTAATGAACGCATCGTCTGGATCGATTGCGAAATGACCGGCCTGGACCTTAAGAACGACGCCCTGATCGAGGTCGCGGCGCTGGTGACGGACTCCGAGCTCAACATCCTGGGTGACGGCGTCGACGTCGTCATTAAGCCGGACGATGCCGCCCTGGAACAAATGAACGACTTTGTGCGGGACATGCATACCCGCTCCAAGCTGCTGGACGAACTCCCCTTCGGCAAGACCATGGCCGAGGCCGAAGCCCAGGTCCTTGAGTACATCGAGAAGTGGGTTCCGGATCCCCGCAAGGCTCCGTTGGGTGGCAACTCGGTGGGAACCGACCGGATGTTCCTGGCCAGGGACATGCCAAACATTGTGGAGCACCTCCACTACCGCGTGATCGATGTCAGCACCATCAAGGAACTTTCGCGTCGATGGTTCCCGCGCGCTTACTTCCAGTCCCCTGCCAAGCACGGCGGTCATCGCGCCCTCGGCGACATCAAGGACTCCATCGACGAACTCCGCTACTACCGCCAAGCCGTCTTCGTGCCCGCTCCCGGACCGGACACCGCGACAGCCCAGCGGATCTCCAAGGACATCATCGCCACTGCGGAGACGTTGGGATCCAGCGAAACGGTGTGATCTGCGCCATTTTTCGAGGTTTTTTCGCCAAAACCGGCAAAAGTGGACTTTGCACCCCAAAACAGCAGGTAAGCTATTTGTCGTTGCCTTGAAGGAAAGCCGGTCAAACGGTTCAGCCCCAAAAGGCACATGGTGGGCTTAGCTCAGTTGGCAGAGCGCCTGGTTGTGGTCCAGGAGGTCGCGGGTTCAACCCCCGTAGCTCACCCCACCGAGATTGGCTCCAGAGCCGGTTTCCACAAAGGCCGCACCGGTTATCCGGTGCGGCCTTTGCTTTTAACCCAAGCGCGGACCAGCGCCGCTCCGGGCTTCAGCGATCGACGAAGGAAGAACTGACATGACCGTCCTACCAGTCACCATTTGGGGCGAACCTGTTTTGCACCGTCGGGCAAGCGAAGTCGAGGTATTCGACGACGAACTCCGCGGCTTGATCGCGGATATGTTTGAAACCAACGACGCCGCGAACGGGGTGGGCCTCGCGGCCCCCCAGATCGGCGTGGGCAAGCGCATTTTCGTGTACAAGTACGCCAATGATGACGGCGTTCCGGAACAGGGCGTGGTGGTCAACCCGGTACTGACCCTTTCCAAAGTTTCAGGAGCCCTGCCGGATCCCGACGAGCATGTGGAAGGTTGTTTGTCTTTCCCGGGCGAGTACTACCCTTTGCAGCGTGCTGAATGGACACGGGTCCAAGGCTTCGACGGCAATGGCAAGCCCGTGGACTTTGAAGCGACCGGCTGGTTCGCCAGGATCCTGCAGCACGAGTTCGACCACCTGGACGGCAAGCTCTACGTCAACCGACTGGTCGACAGGTACTCAAAGAAGGCGCTCAAACAAGCCAAAAAACACGGGTGGGGCGTGCCTGGCCTGACGTGGATGCCCGGCGTCGATCCTGATCCGTTCGGGCACTGAGCCATGGCTTCCAGCTCCCACATCGAACTTTTCACACTCCTGGACATCACTGGGGAGGACGCCGAAGAATGCGCCGGCCTCCTGGCCGGTCCGCCCGACGACGCAGTATTGCGGGCCGTGGCCGCCATGGAAGAACGGCTGGGTACCTTTCCGCTGGACAGCATCCAGGAGGACAGCGCCAGCGAAACAGCCTGGATTGAAGCACTGCTCCGGTTCGCCCCTTCGGTCCACGCCTATCACGTGAAGCTCGGCATCAGTCCGGAGGTGTCTGCGGCGTCCTTGGCTGACATGGGGCTGCAACTCCGCATCAACCGGCGGGTCCACGGCCGGTTCGGCCTCGATACCTGGGGCTGGTTGACGTTGCACATGGCAGGGAATCTATTCAGGCTGGGCCGGCTTCAGTTCCATCTGGTCCGGGGTGCGGATGAAACCGCCCAAGCCGATGCCCCCAACGGTGGCACCGAATGGGTGCTCGGCGTTCACATTCCCGAAGACGGCGGGCTCTCCCCCGCCCTGGTGGATGCCAGCCTGTCCGAGGCCCGGGCTTTCTTCCCGAGGTACTTCCCGGACAAGCCGGCACGCATAGCGACGTGCGATTCGTGGATGCTGGACCCCTACCTTGCGGAGCGCCTCCCGGGCAGCAACATCGCTTCCTTTGCCCGGCGCTTCACGGTTGACCGCTGCACTGATGCTCCAACCGATGCCGTGTACTTCACGTTCCGGCAGCGTGGACTGCACGACCTCGACAAGCTCCCCCGGGACACGTCATTGCAACGGGTCGTCTTGGAAAGAATCGACGACGGCGGCACCTGGCAGCTGGGGCACGGTCACCTCGAACTGTAGATGGTCTGCTGCCCCGGGCAGGAGGACAGGACGCCCTTCATGGCGTCCTTTTCTGCCTGCGTCACCCATAGCTTGTAGGCAGCCTTGACCGAGATCTGCCGGGCAACGTAGTGGCAGCGGAAGTTCTTATTGGCGGGCAGCCAGGTTGCGGCGTCGCCTGCCCCCTTCTTGACGTTGGCCGGACCGTCGGCAGCGATCAGGTTCAGGGGATCGTTCGCGAGAGTTTGGCGCTGCTGGACCGTTAGCTGTTGCGCACCCTTTTGCCACGCGTCAGCCAAGGCAACCACGTGGTCGATTTGGACTGCTGAACTGGTGTCCTGCCCGCGCTTGAAGGTGACGTGCGCCCCTGTGTAGGGCTCGTGAAAAGTGCCGCCGGCGACCTTGCAGGACGAGCCTTCGGTGAATTCGACCGCCGAGAGGTCACGCCGCAGGATGTCATTCCTGGTGTCACAGCCATTTCGGTCGGCATCCGCCCACGCCTGCCCGAAAGCAGCCCGGTCATAGCCGGTTTTCGCGGCCCTTCCTTTAACCGGCAGCCGTTCCAAGGCGTCAGCCGCCTTTTCGGCAACAACGGGGGCGGCGTCACGGATGGGTTTCATCCAGGCAGGGTTGTACACCGGGGCTTCGCTGGGGCCCGCTACCCACGGATCTGCCGCAGTGAATTGGCCTGCGGTGAAGAACCAGGACAGCCCGGCCACGATGCCAGCGGCGACCAAGGCCAGAATCGTCCAGGCTTGCCGGGATCTGCGGCGGGCGCGTTGGTAGGCAGACCAGGTGATACTCAAGGGACTCCATCCAGTGGGGCAGGCATGTCCTACGAGCGTAGGACAAGGCCCCGACAGAAAGAGCCGGTATCCACAGTGTGTAGGAGAAGTCACACTGTGAGGGTGATCTCCGCGTTTACTGCTCGCGCATCACGCGTTGCAGGTCCTCGGTTGCCACCGCGAGCAGTCCCCGCAGCTGCTCCACCCGCTGATCGGTGACATCGCCGGTGGCATGCGCCGCGAGAGCTTGATCCAGGAGTTTCTGGGCTTGCTTATGGTTGGCACGGGCAACGTCCAACGCGTGTTCCAGCGCGGTCTCGTGTTCCAACGTCGATTCATTTTCCATGAACCCATTTTGGTCAGGTTTCCCGGCTGATACCAGTGTCACAGCCGGGAAACCCCTGAATACTTCCGGGCTCTTAGGCGCCGGCCGTTTCAAGCACCGCGATGGGAGCCACGACGTCGCGTGCAGGGAACGACGGCGGGTTGACGCCGGCCATTTCCTCCATGACGCGGACTACCTGGCAGGAGTATCCGAACTCGTTGTCGTACCAGACGTACAGCACGAGGTTTTTGTCGTTGGAGATGGTTGCCAGGCCATCGACGATGCCGGCGCGGCGGGATCCAACGAAGTCGGTGGATACAACATCGGGAGAATCGATGTAGTCGATCTGTTTGCGCAGATCCGAGTGCAGTGACATTTCGCGGAGGAAGTCGTTAACTTCATCCCGCGTAGTGCCCTTTTCCAGGTTGAGGTTCAGGATGGCCATGGAAACATCCGGCGTGGGAACGCGGATCGCGTTGCCCGTCAGCTTGCCCTGGAGTTCCGGCAATGCCTTGGCTACTGCCTTGGCGGCGCCGGTTTCCGTGATGACCATGTTCAACGCTGCGGAACGGCCGCGGCGGTCGCCCTTGTGGAAGTTGTCGATCAGGTTCTGATCGTTCGTGAACGAGTGCACCGTCTCCACGTGGCCGTGGATGATGCCGAACTTGTCGTTGATCGCCTTCAGCACAGGCGTGATGGCGTTGGTGGTGCAGGACGCGGCGGTGACGATCTTGTCGTCATCCGAAATATCCCGGTGGTTGATGCCGTGGACGATGTTCTTGAGTTCACCCTTGCCCGGCGCTGTCAGCAGTACGCGGGCGACGCCCTTGCTCTGCAAGTGCTGGGAGAGACCGTCGGCGTCACGCCAGCGGCCCGTGTTGTCCACTACCAAGGCGTCCTTGATGCCGTAAGCCGTGTAGTCCACCGTAGCGGGGTTGTCCGAGTAGATGACCTGGACCTGCACGCCGTTGGCGGTGATCGTGTTGGCTTCCTCGTCCACGCGGATGGTGCCTTCGAAGGAACCATGCACGGAATCGCGGCGCAGCAAGCTGGCGCGCTTCACGAGATCGTTCTCTGCGCCCTTGCGCACGACGATCGCACGGAGTCGCAGACCGTGGCCTCCGCCGGCCTTTTCAATGAGGATGCGGGCCAGGAGACGGCCGATGCGGCCAAAACCATAAAGCACGACGTCGGTGCTGGTGCGGTCGTCAGCGCCGCGCTTTCCTACGATCTCAGCGAGTTCGGCACGCAGGTACTCATCCAGGGAGGCGCCGTTGCCTTCAGCCCGGAACTTTTCGGTCAGGCGAGCGATGTCAATGGCTGCTGCACCGAGTTCGAGCTCCGACAGGGCGTTCAGCAAGGGCGCGGTCTCTTCGAGCAACAGCTCATGGTTGCTCATCCGGCGGGCAAAGCGGTGCGCCTTGAGGATGTTCATGGTGGACTTGTTGATCAGGCTGCGGCCATGGATGCTGGTGACCACGTTGTTTTCACGGTACAGCCGGCCGATCACCGGAATCATGGCCTCGGCGAGAGCCTCCCGGCCCATCCACTTATCAAGACAAGAATCTGACGTCTGGCTCACAGAACTACCTTCCTTGGGTCAACCACATACGTCCTCGTATGCAGATGGCAGCGGCCGCCCGGAGTAGTCCTGCGGCACATGCGCCGGCGGGCTTCGGTCCACCCACAGCGCCTTGAACGAGAGCAAAGAAAATCCGCCGGCTGCGAACGCAGTCCCGGCGGCAGAACATCTACGTTCAGTAACCATTCTAGGGCGGAAGGCGGGGGCATAGGCAGCCCGGCGGCGTGAAATCACTCACACAGCTGTTTTGCGGCAGTCATAAATGGATGGGTCGACCGATACGCCGGGTTCTGTCATCCCCTTCCGTTACCGGAAAAGGAGTGGCGGCCATCCATCTACGAACGCCGTTGCCGACGCCCTCCAGCAGCCTACCCGGACACTCGGGCGAGCAGCCCTCAAACGTGTCCTGTCTGGCCTTGCTCCGGGTGGGGTTTACCTAGCCTCCCCGGTCACCCAGGGAGCTGGTGGTCTCTTACACCACCGTTTCACCCTTACCTGCTGCCCTGCGATGAAACATCGCACAGCGCAGGCGGTCTGTTCTCTGTGGCACTGGCCTGCGGGTTACCCCGAGTGGGCGTTACCCACCACCCTGCTCTGCGGAGCCCGGACGTTCCTCGAGCCACTCTCGTGGCGCGCGACCGCCTGGTCGACCCATCCGCCGTCCAGTCTACCGGCGTTGGGACCGGCCAAAGTCCCCGGTAATATCGACGGGTGCTGATTCTGCTGCCGCCTTCCGAAGGCAAGACCCCCGCTGCCAAAGGTTCCGCGATCGAATGGGAGTCGCTCAGCTTTCCTGAGTTGAACCCCTACCGCGCCAAAGTGCTGGAGGCCCTCGGCACGGTGAGCGCGCACGAGGACGCACTCGCCTTACTGGGCGTCGGCCCCTCCCTGCGGGACGACGTCGAACGTAACACCCGGCTCCATGATGAACCGGCAGCACCGGCCCACCAGGTCTATTCAGGTGTCCTCTACGACGCCTTGGGCTATAACACCATGACCGCTACGCAGCGCCGGAAAGCGACCGAGTCCATCCTGGTGGTGTCAGCGCTCTGGGGCGCCATCGGCTTCGGCGACCACGTACCCGCCTACCGGCTGTCCATGGGAACCGCACTGCCCGACGTCGGACGCCTCGCCTCGTACTGGAAGCCGCAACTGAACGCCACACTCGCCACGCGCAGCGAAGGCGAGCTCCTGGTGGATTGCCGCTCCAGCACCTACGCCGCGGCCTGGGCTCCCCCGGCGGCGCAGACCGTGAACGTCAACGTCTTCAATGAGGCCAACGGGAAGCGCACGGTGGTCAGCCACTTCGCCAAGCACACCCGCGGCGAGTTGGCGCGGCACCTGCTGACCAGGCGCGGCAAAGCCCCAGCAACGCCGGGCCAGCTGCTGAAGGCCGCCGGCGAAGTGTGGACGGCGGAACTTGTTGAGGGAACAGCCCGCAAGCCGCACGCGCTCAACATCATCCTGACCGACTGAACCGACTGAATGGTCCTGTCCAGCTGAGCTGAGGTCCCGTCAGTTCCACTCGGCCGAACGGACCAGGATGACCCCTGAGTCCGGGCAGAAAACGATGTCATCTTCCGCGGCCGCCTTCACTTCGGCGAGGTCGCCGGGACTGAGCATCATGCCCGAGCCTTCGGACTTGCCGTGGAACAGCCGGGCAGCACCGACGCCCCGCTTGGCGATGGTCTTCTCATAGACGCCAAGCAACCCGGCGTCCAAGGACCCGGCGAAGGCAGCACGCTGTCCTCGAACGACCGTTTCTTCGGCGGCGATTTCGGCAATGGCTTCATCAAGCTCAGCACGGATGCCTCCGAACGAGCCCTGGATGTCGTCCACGATCGCCTGTTGAGCCGCTTGGCGCTCACGCAAAGTATCCAGTCGCTCCAGGATTTCGAGTTCAACATCCTCGAGGTCCGAGCGGCGCTTGTTCAGGGAGGCGATGTCGCTTTGAAGCGCCACCAGGTCCTTGGACAGCCCCGTCCCGCTGTTGAGCCTGGCCTCGTCCCGCTCAATGCGGCTGGCCACCTGCTCCACGTCCGCCTCGGCCCGGCGCAATTCGGCCTCGGCGTCGTGCACTGCCACCTTGGCCGCGCCCAGTTCACCGTTGGCCACGGTCAGGGCATCGGTCAGGTCTGTGATCCGGGGATCCGTTTCCAGGACCTTCCGACGTCCGGCCAGCGACTTCAGCTTGGCGTCCAGCCCCTGCAGTTCAAGCAATTTCAATTGTTCTGCCGGTGCTGCTTTCGCCACGCTTACCTCCGCTTGTCGCTGCCGGTCCTGGGGATCAGTTCCGGCCGGACGGCCTCTTTCTGTTGAAGCAGTCCGTATCTTTGTAGACTCTAGTCCCCGCCGGGAGTGAGTATGAAGTCCCAGGGATCGCTGTTGGTGCTGCTGACGCGGATTTCGACGTCGTAACCCTGGTCCGCGAGGACGTTGCCCAGCGCTTCTGCGGCGGCGGGCAACCACAGCCATTCGCTGGCAAAGTGCGAAACGTCGATCAGGTACGGCCGGCCATTGCTTGCGCCCTCCCGCGCTTCCGAGGCCGGGTGGTGGCGCATGTCAGCCGTCACATAGACGTCCGCCTGACTGGCCCGCACAGCGTCGAACAGGCTGTCACCGGCACCACCGCAGACGGCAACGCGCCGTACCAGTCCGTCTTTGTCTCCGGCCACACGGACCCCGCCGGCCACCGCCGGCAGCATTTCGAAGACCCGCGCAGCGAAGTCTCCCAGCGTGACCAACTCCGGAAGATCGCCGACGCGGCCAATTCCCTCTTCAGGCAAGCCGTTGGCCGCAGCAGTCAACGGCTCCACGTTGTCCAGCCCGAAGGCGTCAGCCAGCACGTCCGACACGCCCCCCACAGCCGAGTCGCCATTGGTATGGACGGTCAGTAGTCCTGTGCCGGCCTCAATCAGCCGGTGGACGGCGAGACCTTTCGCCGAGGTTGCTGCCACGGAGTTGACGCCTTTAAGGAGCAAAGGGTGGTGGGTAATCAGCAGCTCCGCACCCCATTCGATGGCTTCATCGATGACGGCCAACGTTGGATCGACGGCAAAGAGAACTTTAGTGACAGGGACGTTGGGGCGGCCGACAACAAGGCCAACTTTGTCCCAGTCCTCGGCCAGGGACTCCGGCCAGAGTTCCTCGACGGCCAACAACACCTGGCCAAGCGTTGGATCGCCGCTGGCTTCAACCGTTTCGTCATCTTCGACGGATTCCGTATCAGAAATGCCGGTGTTTACTGCTTCCATGCTCTTATTCTTCCCTACTGGGCCGGATGAGGCAGTCTTGCCACCCGCAGTACCTGCCAGGCGCCGTAATTCTCCCGTAAGGTGAACCGGGAATCATCACGCCCTCCGATCCATTGAAGAGAACATGAAAACTTTCGTACTTGGCGGTGGCTGCTTCTGGTGCCTGGACGCCGTTTACCAGAAAACCCGCGGCGTCAGCTCGGTGGTCTCGGGTTACACCGGCGGCCACGTCCGCAATCCCGATTACTACCAGGTCTGCTCCGGAACCACGGGACATGCAGAGGTCGTTGCAGTGACCTTCGACGAATCGGTGGTCCCGGAAGAGGTCATCCTTGACATGTTCTTTGCCTTGCACGACCCCACCACGTTGAACCGGCAAGGCTACGACGTCGGGACCCAGTACAGGTCGTCGATGTTTTACACGACGACTGAAGAGAAGGTCCTCTTCGAGGAAGCCATCGAACGCGCCCAGGCCCTCTGGTCCGATCCGATTGTTACCGAGGTAAGCCGGCTGCCGGAGTTCCATGAGGCGGAGGAAGTCCACCAGAACTACTACGCCAAATTCCCTTACCAGGGGTACTGCCAGGTGATTATTAACCCGAAGCTGGCCAAGGCCCGGAAATATTACTCTGCATGGCTTACTGCTTAGCAGGGTTTCGATCCGGCTGGCTAGGCTGACCTCAGCATTCCCTCTTCAGAGATAGGCGTAATTTTCATGGCAAGGATCTACGACGACGTCACGCAGCTGGTCGGCCGCACTCCGCTGGTCCGTTTGAACCGGCTTACCGAAGGCCTCGATGCCACGGTCGCGGTCAAGCTCGAGTTCTACAACCCGGCCAACAGCGTCAAGGACCGCATTGGTGTGGCCATCATTGACGCTGCCGAAAAGTCCGGTGCCTTGAAGCCCGGCGGAACCATCGTCGAAGGAACTTCCGGCAACACGGGCATCGCCCTGGCACTGGTCGGTGCAGCACGCGGCTACAAGGTCATCCTGACCATGCCGGAGACCATGTCCACCGAACGCCGGGTGATGTTGCGCGCGTACGGCGCCGAGATCGTCCTGACGCCCGGTTCCGAAGGCATGCGCGGCGCCGTCGAGAAGGCCCAGGAAATCGTCGCCAACACGGAGAACTCCATTTGGGCGCAGCAGTTCGCCAATGAAGCCAACCCGGCCATCCACCGCGCCACCACTGCGGAGGAAGTCTGGGAAGACACCGACGGCGAAGTCGACATTTTTGTTGCGGGCGTCGGCACCGGCGGTACCATCACCGGCGTTGGCCAGGTCCTTAAGGAACGCAAGCCGGGCGTCCAGATCGTGGCTGTGGAGCCCAAGGATTCGGCAATCCTCAACGGCGGAGCCCCAGGCCCGCACAAGATCCAGGGAATCGGCGCCAACTTCGTTCCGGAGATCCTGGACACGAACGTGTACGACGAAGTCCTGGACGCCACGCTGGAAGATTCTGTCCGAGTAGCCCGTGACCTTGGTGCCCGCGAAGGCATCCTTGGTGGCATCTCGTCCGGTGCCATCGTGTGGGGTGCACTTGAGTTGGCCAAGCGTCCCGAGAACGCCGGCAAGCTGATTGTTGCCGTCGTCTGCGACTTTGGAGAGCGTTACATCTCCACTGTGCTGTTCGACGACATCCGCGGCTGACACTTAGTCTGCACGCCTTCATTTCCTGTAGAAAGGTCTTTGTGAGCTTCTTCGCAAGGCTTAAGGAAGACCTCGACGCCGCCCGGTCGCACGACCCGGCGGCTCGAGGCTCTTTTGAGAACTTCTTCGCCTACTCCGGCCTGCACGCCATTTGGGCGCACCGCGTGACGCACCGGCTCTGGCAGAACCCGGCGCTCCGGTTCCCGGCGCGCCTGATCTCCCAGTTGGCCAGGTTCCTGACGGGCATCGAGATTCATCCCGGCGCCACGATCGGCCGAAGGTTCTTCATCGACCACGGAATGGGTGTGGTGATCGGAGAAACCGCCGAGATTGGTGAGGACGTGATGATCTATCACGGTGTAACCCTCGGCGGCCGTTCGTTGGCCAAGGTCAAGCGGCACCCAACCATCGGCGACCGCGTCACCATTGGCGCAGGAGCCAAAGTCCTGGGTCCCATCACCATCGGTGCCGGCAGTGCAATCGGAGCCAATGCCGTGGTGGTCAAGGACGCACCGGCGGAATCCATCATCACAGGTATTCCCGCCACGTGGCGGCACCGCGATGCGAGGTCCGAGACCAAGCCCGCCGTGGACCCTGCCGAGTATTACATCGAGTATCGGATCTAGCCAGCAAGCCTTCGGTAGAAATTCCAGAAGACAGCATCGAACGCGCGGTCCGGAAGTATCCGCCGCATTGCCAGGACGCTCCAGGCTCCCCTACCCACCGGGTAACGGGTCCTGGGGCGTTTTGCCGTTGCAGCGCGGACAATCGCCCGTGCGACAACCCGGGCCGGGGTGGACAGCACGTGGCCTTCTCCAGAGGTTGACGCCAGCGCGGCAGCCACAATATGTGCCTGCTGCTGGTACGGTCCGTCGCCGGAGGCAGCAAGCAAACCTTCGCCCGCTATGGTGCCCCATTCGGTATTCGTTCCTGACGGCTCGATAACGACGACGTCGATGCCGTGCGGCTGCAGTTCCAGGCGCAGGGAATCACTCATTCCCTCGACGGCGAATTTGGTGCCGTGGTACCAGGCACCCAAGGGCTCATGGATCTTGCCGCCAATGGAGGTGATATTGATGATCCTGCCCGAATGCGCTGTGCGCATCCCGGGAATGACGAGTTGCATCATCCTTGCCAGGCCCATGACATTAACCTCGAACTGGCGCCTGCCCTCGTCCAACGGCACCTCTTCGAGGGAACCGTAGGAACCGTAGCCCGCATTGTTGACCAGCACGTCGACGCGCCCGTGGGCAGCTTCCACCAGTGCCACCGCAGAAGCCATGGATTCCTCCGAGGTGACATCCAAAGCCATGACCGTGATGCCGAGGCGCTTCAGGGGTTCCATCTTCTCCACCCGGCGTGCTCCGGCGTAGACAGTGAGGCCAGCTGCCCTGAGCGCGATGGCCGCCTCGAATCCGATGCCCGTGGAGGCTCCGGTGACCAGTGCGATACGGGATGCCATGGCAGTTCTCCTTCAGTCCGGCACGGCAAAGGCCGGCCCTCCCCAGCGTAACTGGGAAAGGACCGGCCTTGGCTGACAGCTGGTGCTAGTGGGTGTCGACTGCCGAGATCTCGGACTTGTCCTCGCCCCACAGCGTGTGGAACGTACCCTCTGTGTCCACGCGACCGTAGGTGTGTGCCCCGAAGAGGTCACGCTGGCCCTGGATCAGGGCAGCGGCAACACGCTTGCGGCGCAGGCCGTCGTAGTATGCCAGCGACGAGGAGAAGACAGGTACCGGGATACCCAGCTGGACCGCGGTTGCCACGACCCGGCGCCATGCCGGAAGGGCTTCTGCAATGGCCTTGGTGAAGGCCGGAGCGAACAGCAAGTTGGCGGGCTTCTCTTCGGCAGCATAGGCCTTGGTGATGTCCTTAAGCAGCTCCGCACGGATGATGCAGCCTGCGCGCCACAGCGAAGCGATCTCGTCCAGCTTGAGGTCCCAGCCGTATTCTTTGGCGGCGGAGGTCAGCATGTCCAGACCCTGCGCGTAGGACACCAGCTTGGAGGCATACAGCGCCTGGCGGACGTCCTCGACGAACGTCTCGGGGATCTCCACGGACGCTTCTTCGCCGGCCAAGAGCTCCTGGCCGAGCTTGCGCTGCTCGGTCTGGGAAGACAATGCACGGGCGAAAACGGACTCGGCAATGCCGGAGACCGGCGAGCCAAGTTCGAGGGCGGAGATGACCGTCCAGCGACCCGTGCCCTTCTGGCCTGCTGCGTCCACGACGACATCCACGAACGGCTTGCCGGTCTTGGCGTCAACGTGGCCCAGGACCTCGGCGGAGATTTCGATCAGGAAAGAGGACAGGTCGCCCTTGTTCCATTCAGCGAAGATCCTGGACTGCTCTGCGGGCTCAATACCTGCGCCGGAGCGGAGGAGATCGAATGCTTCACCGATGACCTGCATATCGGCGTACTCGATGCCGTTGTGGACCATCTTGACGAAGTGGCCTGCACCATCGGTACCGATCCAGGCGCAGCAAGGCTCGCCATCGACCTTGGCGGAAATCTTTTCCAGCAGCGGGCCGAGGGCGTCGTAGGACTCCTTGGAACCGCCGGGCATGATCGACGGGCCGTTCAGCGCGCCCTCTTCGCCGCCGGAGACACCAACGCCTACGAAGTGCAGGTCCTTCTTTGCCAGCGCAGCTTCCCGGCGGCGGGTGTCCTCGTAGTGCGAGTTGCCGGCGTCGATGATGATGTCACCGGCTTCGAGCAGTGGTTCGAGCTGCTCGATGACGTTGTCAACGGGCGCGCCGGCCTTGACCATGATGAGGACACGGCGGGGCTTTTCGAGGGAGTCGACAAGTTCCTGCAGCGTTTCCGTGCGGATGAAGTCGCCCTCCGAGCCGTGCTTTTCCAGCAGGGCGTCAGTCTTTTCCACGGAGCGGTTGTGGAGAGCCACGGTGAAGCCGTTGCGGGCGAGGTTGCGGGCCAGGTTGGCGCCCATCACCGCAAGGCCGGTGACACCGATGTGTGCTGACATCAAAACTCCAATTCGTTCGTGTACAAAACGTCCCACCCACCCCCCTTGGGGGTACGCAGGAAGCGATTTCAAAACCAGGGGCTGTAATAAACCATACGTATTAAAACCTTGGGCGGGAAAGCGGTGCCCACGTTGTGGAAGGGGCCCGCGTCATAAACAGTCTATGATGGGCGCCCGGCTCCGCCGGCGTGCGGCGGAGCATATGACATTGCTGCTGCACGCGGGCAACCCCCGCGCCACTATGCTTACCTCTATGTCAACCAGCCTCCACCACCGCGCCGTTGAGCACTTGGGTACCCGGATTGTCGGTGGCGCCCTGCCCGCCGGACATGTCATGTTGGCAGAGCATCTGGAAGACGAACTCAACGTGTCGCGCTCCGTCGTCCGGGAAGCCGTGCGCGTTCTGCAGTCGCTGGGACTCGTTGAGACCATCAAGCGGGTGGGCATCAGGGTCCTTCCTGCCCATCGCTGGAATCCCTTCGACCCCTTGGTGATCCGTTGGCGGCTGGCCGGCGAGGGACGCGGAGCCCAACTGAGGTCGCTCGCAGAGCTGCGATCCGCCGTCGAGCCTGTTGCCGCCGAACTGGCCGCGGGCAATGCGCCCGAAAGCCTCCGACAGGAGCTGGTGGGCATTTCGCTGGCCATGAAGGAAGCCGGCGATGCCGGTGACATGGCCAGGTTCCTGGAGCTCGATATCCGTTTCCACGCCTTGGTTCTGTCCGGCTCGGGCAACGAGATGTTCGCCAACCTCATTGGCCAGGTGACCGAAACCCTCACCGGCCGTACGGTCCACGGACTCATGCCGGAGCACCCCCAGAAGCAGGCCCTGCAGTGGCACATGGACGTCGCCCACGCGATCGACGCCGGCGATGGTTCCCTGGCGCGGGACGCAGCAGCCAAGATCATGCGGCAGACCATCGCGGAGCTGGCCCCCGGCTGGGACGACCAGCCCCGCGTCTTCGTCCCTGTCACCAGGAACTAGGCGGCATCTACCGGAAGTTCAACAAGACCTTTCCGGACTCGGCCGAGTTCTTCGCCACCTCAAAAGCCTCAAGGCCATGCTCGAGGTCGAATTCATGCGTGACAACAGGATCAACGAACAGCGACCCGTCCGCCAGTGCTGCGATGACTTCGTCAATTTCGTTGTTGAAGCGGAATGAACCGAGCAGTTCCAGTTCGCGGGTGATGGCAAGGGAAATGAAGACCGGCTGCGGTCCTGACGGCAGCAGCCCAACCATGACCACCTTGCCACCACGGGTGGCGCCCTTGATCGCCGAAGCCAGGCCGTAGTGACTTCCAGAGGATTCGATAACGACGTCCGCGTCCACTGACGCTATGGCCTCGGCTTGATCTCCCTTGAGGACTTCGCCGGCGCCTACGGCGCGGGCAATTTCCAGCGGCTTGTCATGCATGTCGACGGCGACGATCCTGGCCGCTCCGGCGCGCTTCAGTACCGCGACGGCGAGCGCACCGATCGGGCCGCTGCCGATCACCAGGGCCGTCTTCCCCCGCACGTCGCCTGCCCGGGCCACGGCGTGCCAGGCAACGCTGGCAGGTTCAACGAGTGCGGCCGTCCGAAGGTCCAGGTCTTCGGGCAAGGGGCGGAGCATTCTGGAGGGCAGGTTTGCGTAGCGGCTGAAGGCACCGTCCGTGTGCGGGTACCGGGCAGCGCTGCCCAAGTAGGTGCAGCCCGGGGAAAGGTTGGGCCGGTCCTCTGGGTACCTGACTTCGCCGGGAGCAGGCGTTGCCGGGTGGACGGCCACGGGCGTTCCTGCCGCCGGGCCGGTACCGTCGGCTGCTTGCTGGATCACCACTCCAACGATTTCGTGCCCCAGGACCATGGGTTCCTTGAGGATGGACTCCCCCGCTGCGCCGTGCAACCAGTAGTGGAGGTCTGAACCGCAAATGCCGCCGTAGGCGATTTCCACGATCGACTCATCCACGGCAGGCGTGGTCAGCGGGATGTCTTCAATGCGAAGGTCGCCTTTGCCATGGGCAACAACAGCGGGACCGGACGTGGGAAGCTGCATGATCATCAGACCACCACCGTCATTCCGCCGTCGACGAAGATCGTCTGGCCGTTGACGAAGTTGGACGCCTGGGATGCGAGCCACACTGTTGGTCCGGCAAGATCGGCAACAGTGCCCCATCGGTTGGCCGGAGTGCGGCCCAGGATCCAGGAGTTGAAGTCTTGGTCATCCACCAGGTTCTGTGTCATCTCTGTGTGGATGTAGCCCGGGGCGATCCCGTTGATCTGCAGGCCGGACGCGGCCCACTCTGCTGTCATGGCGCGCGTGAGGTTGCGGAGTCCGCCCTTGGCAGCGACGTACGGAGCGATGGTGGGGCGGGCGAGGTCGGTCTGGACCGAACAGATGTTGATGATCTTGCCCTGCCCCCGGGGGATCATGTGCCGGGCGGCTTCCCTGCCCACCAGGAAAGCGCTGGTGAGGTCGGTAGTGATTACCCGATCCCAATCCTTGACGTCGAGGTCCAGCATGGGCACCCGGTGCTGGATCCCGGCGTTGTTCACCAGGATGTCCAGCGGCCCGACGTTCTGCTCGATCCACGCCACACCATCAGCGGCGGCCGTCGCATCAGTGACGTCGAAGGCGCGGCTGTGAACCCTGCCCTCCGGATAGTCAGCGACCATGGCCTGGTGTGCCGACGAGAGCCGTTCCGGATTGATGCCGTTCAGCACCACCGTGGCACCGGCGTCTGCGAGGCCACGGGCCAGGGCATTGCCGATTCCCCGGCTTGAACCGGTGACCAACGCTATGCGTCCGGTCAGGTCGAAGAGTCCACTCATATTCTGTGTTCTTTCTTTCTCAGTTAGTGCCGCGGGAGCCCGCTGCTGACGGGCTCATGGTGGCGATGGTTTGGCGGACGACGGCGAGGTCCTGGTCGCCGAGGCCCTGACGTTTCAGTTCGGCATAGAGTTCGATGGCTGCCGTGGCCATGGGCACGGCAGCGCCGGCCACCTCCGCACTGTGGACCACAAAAGCCAGGTCCTTGTGCATAAACTTCGCAGGACCCGTGGGAGCGTAGTCCTTGGCGGCCAGCCGGGGACCCACTACCTCCAGCACCCTGCTTCCGGCCAGGCCGCCTGCCAGCACGTCGTAGAGTGCTGTGACGTCCATCCCCGAGAGTTCGGCGAGTTCAGCAGCTTCGGCGAGTGCCGCCGTCGTAGTTCCGACGATCAGTTGGTTGCACGCTTTGGCGAGTGACCCCGAGCCCAGCAACCCCATGCGCCGGACTGTGGTCCCCATGGTCTGGAAAAGCGGTTTGAGCGCTTCGAAGTCGGTTTCCTTTGCACCCACCATGATGGCCAAGGTCCCGTTGTGCGCTCCGGCAGTGCCGCCACTGACCGGGGCATCCACCACTACGGCGTTGCCGCCGCTGGCGTGGCGAACCGTTTCGCCGAAGTCCTGGACCGCCGTCGGGGAAACGCTGCTCATGATGACGACGGCGGTACCCGGCTGCGGCGGATCGGCCCGCCAGGATTCGAGCAGGTCTGCGGCCGCTTCCTCGATGAATGGCAGGTCGGGGAGCATGAAGATCAAGATCGGTTCGTTGCGCAGCTCCAGGACGGACCCGGCACGTGCGATACCGGGCAGCCCGTCATAGGCGGCTTCGGAGCGGTTCCAGGCGGTCACGGACCATCCCGCCGCGGCGATGTTGGCAGCCATGGGCGCTCCCATGAGTCCCAAGCCGACAAAGCCGACTCGTTTGATGGTCATGGTGGAATCCTCACTTCTTTGTGTTCACAGATGGAGACGTCATTCCTCGAAATCTGTTCAATATCCTAGCCGCTATTCAGTATGATGAACACTATGACGACTGATGAACTTACCATCGCGATCGCTGTGCCACTCGAAGCTGAGTTTGTGGGGCTGATCCGCGCCGTTGATCCTGCCATCACGGTTCTCTACGATCCTGATCTGCTTCCGCCCGAACGGTTCCCCGCCGATCATGCCGGCGACCCGGACTTCGAGCGCACGCCGGAGCAGGAGGAACGCTACTGGGCCATGCTTAACCGCGCACAGGTTCTCTACGGTTTCCCCAACGAAAGCCCGGCCGGCCTGGCGCGGATCGCCGGCAGCAACCCACACCTGCAGTGGATCCACGCCATGGCAGCCGGAGCGGGCGGAGCTGTCAAGGCATCCGGCCTGGACACTGAGACCCTTCAGAAGTTCCGTGTCACAACCTCGGCCGGCGTTCACGCCCTGCCCTTGGCGGAGTTCTCCACATTCGGCATTCTCAACGGATTCAAGCGCAGCGCTGAGATGGCGCAGGACCAAGCTGCCAAATTCTGGCCGGAACTGCGGACGCCCACCAAGCTCGTCAACGGCTCCAAGCTGGTCATTACTGGCTTGGGCGAAATCGGCATGGAAACCGCAAGGATCGCCCGCGCCCTGGGAATGAGGGTCAGCGGAACCAAACGCAACGTCGAGGAAATCGACGGCCTGGAAAACGTCACCGGGAACGACGGCCTCCCTGGATTGCTCGCCGATGCCGATGCCGTGGTCAACACGCTCCCCGGAACGCCGTACACGGAGAAACTGTTCAACAGGGACATCTTCTCTGCCATGCAGCGGGGCACCGTATTCGTCAATGTGGGACGCGGAACGGTGGTGGACGAGGAAGCACTCCTCGAAGCCTTGGACAATGGACAGGTCTCCTACGCCTGCCTGGATGTCTTCGCCGTGGAACCACTCCCCCAGGACAGCCCCCTGTGGAGCCACCCGAGGGTACTTGTGTCTCCGCACACCTCCGCGCTGAGCTCGGCAGAGAACCGGCTTATTGCCGAGCGTTTCTGCAGCAACCTGCGCACCTTCCTGGCCGGCGGCGAGCTGCCCCACCTCGTGGACCCGGTTCACTTCTACTAAACCGGCGGGAATCCCCGCCTTGGCACGCCCGGCAGCCGGATCCCGGCTGCCGGGCGTGCTGTCGTTTAAGACCTGCTGCGCAGTACGGTCCCCCGACAGACACGCCTGCGATTGTGGGCATCTTTCCGTATTACGCGGACACAGTGGTGTGGCTCCACGGACCCGTCGGCTATGACGTCGCCGGGCTGACACCGTCCTTGGTGCGGGAGATGAGGGACTGGGAACACAAGCGCGGCACCCTCCACCGGGAGGGTGCCGCGCTTGTGTTGATGAATGACCCTGAAAGCTACTTTGCGTCTTCCGTGCTGACGAGATCCCGACCGGCCGTCTCCGGAGTGAAGAAGGTGGTCACAAAGGAGATGAGTGCCAGGACCAGCGAGTAGATGGCCAGCACAAGCCACGAGTGGTTGGTTGCGGCGAGCATGAGGGCCCCGAGCAGGGGCGCCAGACCACCTGCCAGGACGGCGGAGATCTCACGGCTCATGGCTACACCCGTGAAGCGGTACTGCGAGCCGAAAAGCTCCGGCAACAGCGGGCACTGGGGCCCAAGCATGGACTGGACGCCGATGGCGATACCTACCGCCATCACCACCCACACCAGCGTGACGTTGCCCAGCGTGACCAGGTAGAAAGCGGGGACAGCGATGACGGCCTGGAACAGCGCGCCGTAGCGGTAGACCGGGACGCGGCCAAACTTATCGGACAGGGCACCAAAGGTAACCACCAGGACGGCCGCGAAGCCGGCGGCAATCAGCAGGCCCACGGGACCGATCGAGTTGTTTCCGGCAAACACACCGGCAGGCATGCTCATGAAGGATACAAGCAGAGCCGAATAGATCGAAGAGTTGCCATTCTCGCCCATCCGAAGGCCGATGCCCAGGAGCACGTTCTTCTTGGAATGCTTCCACAGTGCACCAATGGGGTTCTTGACCACATTCTTGTGCTTCTCCAACTCCTGGAATGCAGGGGTTTCCTTGAGCTTGAGGCGGATGAAGATCGCCACCGCGATAAGGATGAAGCTGGCCAGGAACGGTACGCGCCACAGCCACCCCTGCAGGACGGACTTGTCAGCCATGGCAATCAAGGCAAAGGTGCCCGCGCCCAGGAGCGTACCCAGCTGAATGCCCACGAAAGGCAAAGATGCGAAGAAACCACGACGGCGGCGCGGCGCCACCTCGGAGATGAGCGTGGTTGCACCGGCCTGTTCGGCCCCGGCGCCCAGGCCCTGGATGATCCGCAAGGTGACCAGCAGGACTGCGCCGAGCATGCCGGCTTGTTCGAACGTCGGAAGCAAACCGATGGCAAAGCTTGCTGTTCCCATCAAGGCAATGGTCATGATCAGGACCATCTTGCGGCCGAACCTGTCGCCAATGTAGCCAAAGATCAACCCACCGAAGGGGCGGGCTGCGAAGCCGACACCATAGGTGGCGAAGGACGCGATCAGGGCACCGTCCGGACCGAGGGGGGAAAAGAACAATGGGCCAAAGATCAGCGCGGAGGCCAACCCATAAATGTAAAAGTCGTAGTACTCCAAGGCTGAGCCAACAGAGCTGGCCAAAGTGGCCCGGCGCAGCTGTTCCGGCTCAACGACAGCATCATCAGCCTCGGTTGCAAGCTGTGCATTAGTACGAGTTATCACAAGCACTCCCTCAAAATCACCCCAGGCCCCCGTTGGCCCGGCGAGATAGCGATGGCATCACCGCCAAGATCACTATGATGAACAGCGTACAGCTTGTTGAACAAGCTGCCAAGATTGAAATCTGATTTATTTAAAGTTGCCGTCCGATCCCAGCTATCCCATGGGATTTCCGAGGGATCGCGCCAGTTCCTTCAGCTCCTTGACCATGAGGGCGCCCTGTTCCTCCGAGTATGTCGCCTTCAGCGCGGTCACCGAGAGGCCCAGGCTTGGGCCGTGGGCACCATGAGTGGGTACCGGCACGGCGAGACAAACCACACCCACCGTCGACTCCTCATCCTCGAAGGCGAACCCCTGCTGACGGATGGTGGCCACCTGCGCCTTGAGTTCTTCAGCAGTCCGGAGGGAGTTTGCAGTCATGACAGGAAGTTCCATGCCATCGGGGAACATGGCCTCAATATCGTGGTCATGCAGTTGCGCCAACAGGGCCTTCCCCACGCTGCACAGTGAGACGGGCATCTTGTCACCGATGTTGGATGTCAGCCTGACCGCAGGATGCCCTTCATATCGGGCCAGGTAGATGACATGGTCGCCGTCGAGCATGGCAATCCGCACCGTCTCACCGGAAAGGGTGGGCGCCTGCTCGCAGTACTTGTAAAACTCCTGCACTTCATCGAGCCGGCTCAGGTACGCGGCTCCAAGTTCCACAAGCTTCCGCCCCAACGCAAAGTCAGCGCCCTGCCGCGTGATGAGGCGCGCCTCCTCAAGAGCCAGCAAGAGGTTGGAGGTGGACGATTTGGGAATGCCAAGCTCACGGGAAAGATCACTCAGCGTCAGGCGCCCTGACGGAGATCCTGCAAGAGCCTCGAGAACCGCAGCTGCGCGGGTCACGGCTGGTGCAGGCGACGAAGCACCCAGCCCTTCGGAACGGGTGGTGCGGGAATCGGCCATGATTCTCCTTCGTCAGTGCAATCGGCGCGTTCATTCAGCTGAACACTTCCCATCATAGTGGCAGATTTAGGCCACTTGCGGGCAGGGTGGAGAAGGCTTTGCGACATGAACCTGCCGCTTGAAGGGCTCCACTTTTCAAACCCAAATGTTCGCTGTATATTCATTTTCGAGCTCTCCACCGCGGCATCCCCCAATAGTCGTGGTGGAGAGCTCATCCATTTCCGGCCAAGAGCTAAGCGGCGGCAACTTCTTCGCCCCTGAGGCACCAGCCTCCGCCGGCGCCGTCCCGCACCAACTCCCATGTAGCGATACTGGAACGGACGTTGTTTCCCAGACGAACCTGGACCTGCCAGACCTCGATATCCACGCGGCCCTGCCCCCGGGGCATGCGCCGGGATTGCTCCCACCAGGAAACACGCTCAAACCAGCGCACAGGCTCCACAACAATCTGCCATTCCCGGTTGCCCCTCACCACAGCAGCCGGCGCGCCATGCGCGCCGCTACGAATATCTACGTGCTCCATGGAAGCAGACCCTAAAAGCAGGCCCTGACATTTTTCGGTCCCGGAAAATGGGAAGGAAGCTAGACATCAAAAAACCCCGTCACTCCGAGCAAAAACACGGAATAACGGGGTTTCTCTTGGTGGGTCCTACCGGGATCGAACCGATGACATCCACGGTGTAAACGTGGCGCTCTACCAGCTGAGCTAAAGACCCAAGGTGCGGTTTCAGTGCTTCAGCGCTTCAACCAACGAACAATGACTCTACATGATCATTCGCTTGAAACACCAATCGGCGGATTCACGTCCGGCAGATCAGGCAGATTCCTGGCCAAATAATCCAGGGCGCCGCTGACTCCGAGCTCAAGTTTCACGTCGGCAAAGCCGTCACCCCGGGTCGCTCCCCTGTTGATGATCACCACCGGCTTATCAGCCTTGGCGGCGTGGCGCACAAACCTCAAACCGCTCTGGACCGTGAGGGACGATCCCGCCACCAGGAGTGCCTCCGCGTCATCGACCATGGCGTAGGCCCGCTCCACCCGGCTTTTAGGCACATTCTCGCCGAAATAGACAAAGTCGGGCTTGAGTATCCCTCCACAGATGGGGCATACAGCCACAACGAAGGAGGTGATGAGCTCTGGATCCTCAACAGTTGCATCGGCATCCGGAGCCATTTCCACAACTCCGGACTCCAAGGCAGCTTCAAGGAATCCCGGGTTGATTTCCTCAAGGATTGCCGCAATCAACCGCCGGCTGAAGGTATGGCCGTTCTCCAGGCAAACCACTTGGTCAAAGCGCCCATGCAGATCCACCACGTTGACGCTGCCGGCGTCCTCGTGGAGCCGGTCGACATTCTGGGTGATGAGGCCGGACAGAAGCCCCCGGCGCTCCATCAGCGCGACGGCGGCATGCCCGGCATTGGGGTCGGCGTGCCTCAAGTGGGACCAGCCAAGGTGATTCCTGGCCCAATACCGCCTGCGGTTGGCCTCGCTGCCAATGAACTCCTGGAAGGTCATGGGATTCCGGGGCGCGGAACCCGGACCCCGGTAATCAGGAATACCTGAATCGGTGCTGAGGCCAGCCCCCGTGAGCACAGCCAGGCGCTTGCCGGCCATGACATCAACCGCCCGCCGGACGGCACGAAGCTCATCCGGTTCAAGCGGGGGCACCGAAGCCGGAGCCATGCTGGCAAACCCAGTCATGCCCACTCCAGGCCTTCCGTTGCTCATGCCTGCTGCTGTTCCATCGCCGTAAGCGCGCGGCGGTACTCAGCAAAGTCCCTCGCTTGGCCACGTGGATTCACCACGACGTACCGGATGATCCCTGAAGCATCGATGATGAACGTTCCACGCAAAGCCATCCCGCTGACGTCATCAAAAACACCGTACGCCTGGGCTGCAGCACCATGGGGCCAGAAGTCGGCCAGCAGGTCAAAGCCATAGCCTTCCTGTTTCGAGTAGGCGCGCAGGGCGAACTTGCTGTCAACGGAGACTGCCAGCACCACGGCATTTGAATCTTCGAACTCCGCAATGTTGTCGCGAATCTCACATAGCTCCCCGGTGCAAATACCGGAGAAGGCGAAGGGATAAAAGACGACCACTACATTGCGGCCCCGGAAGTCCGACAGGCGGACGGGCTCGCCAAACTGGTTCACCAGTTCAAAGTCCGGTGCGGGTTGACCCGGCTGCGGAACTACCGCAGCAGCCGGCGCCAGTCGGACATCGGTCACTTGTTCTTCTTCGGCACCAGTCGTGTGGCGCTCCAGTCTTTCGACACCCCGGCAGAGGTGGTCAGGTGAAGTCCGGACGTGGGGGCCGCGTCCTGGATATCAGCCGGGGAAACATAGTTGTCGCGGCCGGACTTTGGCGTCAGGACCCAGACGACTCCGCCTTCCTTCAGCGTGGTGAGCGAATCCATGAGGGCATCAACAAGATCACCGTCGCCATCCCGCCACCAAAAGACGACGGCATCGACAACGTCATGGTCATCTTCATCCAGCAATTCAGAGCCCGTGACATCTTCAATGTCGTCACGCAAGTCGAAGTCGACATCGTCGTCGTAGCCGCGCTCCTGAATCAGATCCCCATCTTTGAAACCCATTCGTTCCGCCACATTTACCGATGTGGCGGCGTCGGCCTCGCTCACGTTTCCTCCTTTTGAAGTGACTTCCATTACCAACAGCCAACACCCTTTGGGCGTGTGCTTCAAGCTATTGTCCCTGCCATGGGCCACATTCCGCACTACCCGGGGGTGTTTCGAGGCTGTGACAACCACGTGCTTTCCGTCACGCACGCCGGCCAAGTGTGACATACAACGCCCCTGAGGGCCCGCGGCTACGCATCGCAGCGCCGTGAAAGCTAGAGTGGCCATGAGCGCTATGGCTGCAGGGCGATCGCCCCGCAGAATCCTACTGGGCAGCCAAGCGCTCACAAGACCTGCCCGGCGCATCCGACCGGGCTGTTGAAACCGAGATGTCGCACACGACGCGTTCACGACGGGCAGTTACCCTGCCGGACCTGAGGCGCCGATGCATGCGCCTAAAGGAAGGTTGGACGTGGCTGCAGGAGAAGAGACCTCACACATCCTCAGCGGGTTGACTGCCCAGCTGCCTGATCGTGATCCGGAAGAGACCGCGGAGTG